>JANNEP010000056.1:0-48896 GCA_031378895.1 Hyphomicrobium sp. | reverse complement strand
CGTCGTGACGGATAGCAGCGGGTACCCATAACCCCTTCATGACACGCGTGCGATCATCATGCGCGCGGCGCGCCGAGCGGGGATAAGTTTTTGTGAGATTTTTTGAAGAATTTTTGTTGGAGGGTTAAGGGCGGGGATAAGTGCTTTGCATGGCGCTTCCCCGCAAGGGAACTTCCAAACAGTCGCGCGGAGCCGGCCGCCAAGCGCCAAAAAAAATGTCATCCCGGGGCTTGTCCCCGGGATCCATCGCGCGCGTGGACCCGCATGTGCTGCACGATGGATCCCGGCAACCCCGGCAACACGTGCCGGGGCAGGTAAATGCCGGGATGGCATTGTGGGGCGGGTTCGGTGCGCGATAGCGCGCGGCGCAGTCATTCGTCATCCTCTGCCAAGTGCGCGCCCTAACTTCGCGCACGCAGACCGGTGATCCAGCGGAAAAAGCGCCGAAGGCACGAAATAGAATCTTGCAATTATGAGTCTTGCGCTGGATCCCCGCCCATCGGCACGGCCAAGGGGCCGTGCTCGGGCGAGGATGACGGGGCGAGGGGGAAGTGCGCGCGACACCGCGGCAGAGGAAAGCACCGCTGTGGTCGTACGATTGGCGCGCCCGGCGGCCGGCTCGACGAAGGAGAGTCGCCGGGCGCCACGAAAAATCGCGACTACTCCCGCGTCAGTCCCTTCTTCGCCAGTTCTTCGAGGTACTGGCTCCAGCGCTGATCTTTTTCGCGGCCAAGCAAATGCAGGTAGCCCCAGGTGAAAAGGCCGGTGTTGTGGCCGTCGTCGAAGCCGATACGGGTGGCGTAATTGCCAACCGGTTTGAGGTCCTTGATCTTGACGTTTTTCTTGCGTGGAACCGTGACGCGCTGTGCCGCGGTATGGCCCTGGACTTCCGCCGACGGACTCATGACGCGCAGCAGCTCGGCGGAAAGTTCGAACGTGCGGCCGTCGGGGAATGCAGCGTTGAGAGTTTTGCCGTCGCCGGACACGTCGAGAACGGGCGGCGGGGTCAACGTGCCTTTGGCGCGCTCGACCTCGGTCCACACCTTGGCGGCGAGGTCTCGGAAAATGCCAGCGTGAACGCTTTCGGGCGCTGTGACGGTGACGGGCTGGCCGCTGTCGGAGGTCTCGCGGATGTCCATGTGCAGCGGCACCTCGCCGAGGAACGGCACACCGAGCTTCAAGGCTTCCTGACGGGCGCCGCCGTGACCGAAAATGTCGGAACGCGTGCCGCAGCTCGGGCACAGGAAATAGCTCATGTTTTCGACGATGCCGAGGATCGGCACCTCGACGCGCTTGAACATGGCGATGCCCTTGCGGGCGTCGATCAACGCCAAGTCTTGCGGTGTGGAAACAATAACCGCACCCGACAGCGGTACGTTTTGCGAGATCGTCAGCTGGATATCGCCGGTGCCGGGCGGCATGTCGACGACGAGCACGTCGAGGTCGCCCGTCGAACCGGCCCAGTCGGTCTCGCGCAACATCTGGCCCAGCGCCGAGACGACCATGGGTCCGCGCCAGACGACGGGTGTACCCTCATCCACCAGGAAGCCCATCGACATGACCTTGAGGCCCCAGCCTTCCATCGGCTTGATGACTTTGCCGTGGGCGACTTGCGGCTTGCCGGAAATGCCGAGCAGGCGCGGCTGCGAGGGACCGTAAATGTCAGCGTCGACGACGCCGACCTTGAGGCCGATCGCCTGCAGTCCGAGCGCGAGATTGACGGCGACTGTCGATTTGCCAACGCCGCCTTTGCCGGAGGCGACGGCAATGACGTGCTTGACGCCGGGGATGCCCTCCATCTGGCGCTGGCCCGGAGCTGCAGGCGCGGCGGCTTGCCGGGGCCCGGCGCCGTCTCCGGTTGCGCCCTTGGCGCGCGCTTCCTGGACCCTGCGGTGCTCGGGCGCTTTGGCTTCAGCGGCCGTGGCTTCGGGGATCGCTGCCGGGCGCATCGGCGGCGGCGCGGGCGCGCGTTGCAGGCCACCGCTGACTTCGGCGGTCAGGACTGCCGTGACGCCAGAGACGCCCTTGAGATCGGACACGACTTTTTCGGCGGCCTGGCGCAGCTGTTCCAGTTCCTCGGCGCGGCTGGCCGGAACCGTGATCGCGAAATAGACGCGGGCGTCCTTGATGAGAATTTCCGAAACAAGTCCCAAGTCAACGAGGTTGCTCGTCAGGTCAGGGCCCTTGACCCGGCGCAAGGCAGCCAGCACTTCGGTCTTCTCAACCGTCATTGTGTTCGTTCTCCATTTCCAGTCCACATGACGCTTCGGCGAACCAAGTGCAAGGTCCTGCAAGTCGCGGTCCCCCCCCCCTCTGCCCGCCTGTCCCGTAGACGGAACGGGGAGAGGGGGGCCGCTGGCATGTCTTCGACATGACGTGTGGGGGGCGGTAACAAGCTCCGGAACAAGCGGCTGCCCCTCACCCTAACCCTTTCCCCATGACAAGTGCAGCGTCATGGGGAGAGGGGATTTTTGCGGCCGTTGCAAACACCTTTGCGACCTTGCCTGCACCCCATCCCGGGACGTACACCCCATCACATGGCTCCTCACCCTCACATCCCTGGCGTCATCCTGGCTGGCGGCGGGGCGCGGCGGATGGGTGGCGGCGACAAAGGTCTGGCCGGCCTTGGCGGCACGACGATGCTGGCGCATGTCATTGACCGCTTCCGGCCGCAAGTCAGCCGCCTGATACTCAACGCCAATGGCGCGCCGGAGCGCTTCACCGCGTTCGGGCTTGAAGTCGTCGCCGACAGGGCCGCAGCGGACCAGGGGCCGCTGGCCGGAGTGCTGACGGCGATAGAATGGGCGGAGCGGCTCGGGCAAGGCTATCCCGCCGTCGCCACGGTCACGACCGACGTGCCGTTTCTGCCAGCTGACCTTGTGGCCCGGCTCAGCGCGGCGGCCGTCAGCGGCGGCGGTTGCTGCAGCCTGGCCATCGCCAGTTCGGCGGACCGATTTCATGCCTGCATCGGGCTTTGGCCGTTAGGGCTCAAAGACCACGTCCGCCAGGCGCTGTTGGACGAACGCAGGAGTGTGGAAGCCTTCGCCAAGGCCAACGGCGCGATTGCAGTCTCGTTCCCGTTCAGCGACATTGGCGGGCGGGTGGTCGACCCGTTCTTCAACGCCAACACGCCGGACGACATGCGAGCGGCCCGCGCGCTGCTCACCGGCCAACCCTGAGAGCCCCCAATGCCTCCAAGCAGCAAAGCCGTAGTTCCGGTCACGCCCATGCTGGGGGTCGCTGGATGGTCGAACTCGGGCAAGACGACGCTGATCGAAAAGCTGACGCGGCATTTTACGGGTCTCGGGCTTCGTGTCGCCACGATCAAACATACGCACCACAAGTTCTCGATCGACAAACCCGACAGTGACACGACGCGGCATCGCGCGGCAGGTGCCGCGGAGACCGCGATAGTTTCTGGCTCGCGCGTCGCCTTGATAGAAGAGATCGAAACACGTGGTGAGCCGGCTCTGGAGGACATTGCCCGGCGTCTCAAACCCGCCGACATCATTTTTGTCGAGGGCTTCAAGTCGGCGGCGATCCCGAAAATCGAGGTCCGGCGCGCCGCAGTGGCGACTGAACGGCTGCTGGCGGCGAGTGATCCGTTTATCATCGCCATCGCAGCGGACTACGAGTTGGATGGCCACGGCAAACCGGTGCTGTCGTTGGATGACATTGCGGGCATCGCGGCGCTGGTTGAGGAAACCTGCGGGCCGTTTGCGACGTTGAGACAGCGGGCGTGAGGGGGAATGCCCTCTCCCCATTCCTGCACGCAATGGGGAGAGGGAGATGTCGAGGCCCTTGCCCTTGACGGCTCCGGGCCCGATATAGAAGGAAACAGGTGCAACCGGAGTATGTGCGCATGACCGGCGCCGCCGCCAGTCTGACATCGACCGCCCCGCTGATCGACCCATTCGGCCGGTCCATCGAATACCTGCGCGTCTCGGTGACGGACCGCTGCGACTTCCGCTGTGTTTATTGCATGTCCGAGCATATGACGTTCCTGCCCAAGCAGGACTTGCTGACACTGGAAGAACTCGACCGGATGTGTTCGGCGTTCATCCGCCGCGGCGTCAAGAAATTGCGTATCACTGGCGGCGAGCCGCTGGTGCGCAAGAATATTATGTCGCTGTTCCGGTCGCTTGGCCGCCATCTCGAAACCGGAGCCCTCGAGGAGCTGACGCTGACGACGAATGGCAGTCAACTGGCGAAGTACGCGAGCGAGCTTAAGAGCGCCGGTGTAGAGCGCATCAACGTCTCGCTCGACACGCTGGATGCGGATAAATTCAAGGCCATCACCCGCTGGGGCGATCTCGGCGTTGTCCTGAATGGCATCGACGCGGCGCAAAAGGCCGGGCTCAAGGTCAAGATCAACGCGGTCGCTTTGAAGGGCGTCAACGAGGATGAGATCGACGATCTCCTGGGCTTTGCACATGGGCGCGGCGCTGATCTGACGCTGATCGAAACAATGCCTCTCGGCGACATCGACGGCGACCGGACGGATCAGTATTTGCCGCTGTCGATCGTGCGGGCGCGGCTGATGGACCGCCATACGCTCGAAGACAGCGCCCATCGCACGGGCGGCCCGGCGCGCTATGTGACGGTGAAGGAAACCGGCGGGCGGCTCGGGTTCATCACCCCGATGACGCATAATTTCTGCGAAAGCTGTAACCGCGTGCGGCTGACTTGCACGGGAACGCTGTATATGTGTCTCGGTCAGGACGATGCCGCAGACTTGCGCAAACCGCTGCGCGCTAGCGCCGATGACGCCTTGCTCGACACGGCTATTCTTGAAGCCATTTCGCGCAAGCCCAAGGGTCATGATTTCATCATCGACCGGCGGACAAAGAAGCCAGCGGTCGCACGCCACATGAGCGTCACCGGCGGTTAGGCCGGATGCTCGGGGGGAATACACCGTGACACAACGCGGCGTGGGACTGCTCAAACAGGCGCGCCTCCCCCGGCGGCAGCTTATTGGATTTGCGCTGCTCTCCGCGGCTCTGAACGGCATTATCACGGCGTCGGTCGGCGCTTGGCTCGGCCAGACCTACGCCCGCTATCAGGCACGGCGCCAATCCCTCGAAAGTATCGTCCAGCTCGTCTACGAACGGCGCACGCGTGCCGGCATGGTGACATCGGCGCTCAAGCGCGGCGCCGACCTCGATGAGATCCGCTTCCGCAAGCGCGCCTACGACGAGGCCTACGTCGCGTGGAACAAGAACATCATGCAGAATATTTTCGCCATCCGCGAGGTCACGGGCGAACATATGATTTCGTCGCTGGAAGGCCACTTCCAGGATGGTCTCGTCGCCGCCATGTCGGACGTCGACCGCTGTCTGACCAAGGCCTACGACGCCCGCATCGCCAACCAGGAGCCAATGCCCATCCTCGATCAATGCCACATGGCCGAGCGGCATCAGTTCGTGCTCGATTGCGGCGCGACCTTTACCAACGAACTCTATAAATTGTCCAAGCTGTCGTTCGTGCCGTTCGGCAAATACGCTGGAAAGGAAGGGCGCGAGGTCTCCGAAGCACGCATCAAGGCTGCGTGCATGGAGCCACCGAAGCCTGTCCCGCCTGTCATAGCGCCGGAAGCCGTGGCACCAGCGGCGGCGGCCTCACCGGAGCCAACCCCGGCTGCCGCTGTGCCGGTAGCTGCGCCCGCGCCGTCTGAACCTGCCGTATCAGCGCCGCCGCAATAGCCCTTCCCGCGCCGCGCGAAGCATGGAATAGAGCCTGCGAACACTCCTGCACCTTGCTTCGCTTGGCACCTGCCTCACATGACAGCGCGTGATCTCTCGGCCAAAGGCGCCAGCGGCAACCTCACCGGCATTGTCGCGATGCTGATCTCGATGGCGGCGTTTGTGGCCAACGATACGTGCCTCAAGCTGATCCATGAAACGGTGCCGCTCGGCGAAATAATCGTGCTGCGCAACACGGTTTCGACGCTCTATATCTTAGCGTTCGCGGCGCTGTTCGGAGGCCTGACGTGGCCGGAAAATCCGCAAACACGGCTGCTGGGCTGGCGGCTGACCGGTGAGCTGCTGTCGACGATTTTATTTCTGTCGGGACTTGTCGCCCTGCCGATCGCCGACGCAACGGCGATCGGCCAGTTCACACCCCTTGCGATTACAGCGGCCGCAGCGATTTTTCTCAAAGAGCACGTGGGCTGGCGGCGCTGGCTCGCGGCTCTGGTGGGCCTCATCGGCGTGCTGCTGATCGTGCGCCCGGGCACCACGGCGTTCGCTCCCGCGGCGTTGCTGATCCTTGCGGCAGTCGCAACGATCGTCCTGCGCGATCTCACGACGCGATATATTTCTGACGAGGTTTCAACGCTGACGTTGACGCTGATGTCAGCGGCCATCGGCATTCTTGCGGGCGCTGTGTTGCTGCCGTTCGAGACCTGGGTGCTGCCGTCAGCGCGCGAGACCGGGTTGATGATGGCATGCGCGCTGTTCCTGACGCTCGGATATGCGTTTGTCATCGTCGCCATGCGCAACGGCGAAGTCGCGATCGTGTCGCCGTTCCGCTACGCCGTGATCGTGTTTGCGATTGCCTCGGGTTGGCTTGTGTGGGGCGAATTGCCCGACAGCATTCAGATGTTTGGCATCGTCATCCTGACGGCGGCGGGGATCTATACGTTCCACCGGGAGAGGGTGGTCGCACGCGCCCGCTAGATCGCCACTCAGAGATTTTAGGCTGCGGCAGTTCGCGGTCCGGTAACGCGTCCGATCGCAATCAGCACGAGGCCGAGAACGGCAAAGGCGGCAATCATGCCAGCGCCATTGATCAGAACTTTTTCAAGACCCAGCGCGCTGACATCGACGAAGGGATACGGATAGAACCCGGTTTGCGAGCCGTGCACAAACGTCCAAGCCATGTAGACCAGCGGGAAGACCAAAGCGATCAGCGCGTTTTTCCAAGGCACGTTGCCCTTCGGCACAAAGAGCAGCCAGTCAAGCACGAACAGGGCGGGCGTCGCATAATGCAGCGCCGTGTCGGCGATCCAAGCCCAGCCTTCCGGGTTCCACTGGTGGCGAAGGATCAAGTGATAGGTCGCGCAAACAACAATGATGTAGGTCGCAATCGCCGTGCGCACCGCCGGCCGGTTGAAAAATGCGCCGGGCGGCGATTGCGGCGCGATGACGGGCAAGGTCATTGCAAGGGCCGCGAGGATATTGGTCAGGATTGTGAAAAAGCTGAAAAAATTGATCGTGCGATTGAGCGGATCGGGTCCGATGTCGCCGGTCATCATGAGCCAATATTGCAGACCGATCGCAAACCAGCCCACGAGCGCTGCAAGGCTGCGAAAAAGTGTGGCCATTAAAAAATTCCCCAAACGAAGCCTGCAACATTAGCCGCTAACGTAGAATCTTAATGATCGGCTCACAAGGCACCGGGCCGCGCTCAAGACGACTAAAGATTTGGGACAAACTTTGGCGCTGGCTAAGGCTTCACGCTTACTCAACCCCCTTAGGCTAGCGTTTGGGTGCCATTCTGCATCTTTACAGTTCAGTCATGAGTATTGCGTGTTGCACATGAGCCCGAATGCCCCCTCCCTTCACATTGAAAATCTGCGCAAGACCTACAGCCGTCCCGCCGTCGATGGGCTGTCGCTGACGGTCAAGCGCGGCGAGTTTTATGCGCTCCTTGGACCCAATGGCGCGGGCAAGACAACGACGCTGCGCATGGTCGCAGGACTACTTCGGCCAGATGCGGGTGCAATCGCGATCTGCGGCATCGATGCACTGAAAGACCCGGTCGCGGCCAAGAGCATCATGGCCTGGGTGCCTGACGAACCGTTGATCTACGACAAGCTCGACCCGATGGAATATCTCGAATTTGTCGCCGGGTTGTGGGCGATGGACGCCGCTAAAGCCGAGCGCCAAGCCCGCGAGCTGATCGCGCTGCTTGGTCTCGACGCACAAGCCAAGACGCGCTGCCAGGGCCTGTCCAAAGGCATGCGCCAGAAGGTGGCGCTGGCGGGCGCATTAATCCACGATCCGCAATTGATTATTCTCGACGAACCGCTGACCGGGCTTGATGCCGGTTCGGCGCGCCAAGTTAAAGCCGTACTGAAAGACCGCGTCGCCAACGGCGCGACGGTCATCATGACCACGCACATTCTCGAAGTCGCCGAACGCATGGCCGAGCGCATCGGCGTCATCGCCAACGGCCGCTTAATTGCGGAAGGCACGCTCAGCGAGTTGAGCGCCCAATCCGGCGGCGGCACCAGCCTCGAAGAGATTTTCCTGTCCCTCGTTGCGGACCAGAGCGCCGCCGCATGACCGGCACAGCAACACTCACCTGGTTTGCGCGCCACGAACTGACGCTCGCCTGGCGCGACTGGGCCGCCATGATGGCAGGCGGGCGGACGACGCAGGAACGCGCCGTGACCAGCGGCACGCTGGTCTTTGTCGGGCTTTTGCATTGGCTGGCCTACGTGATCCTTGAGCCGCTGCTGCGCTCCGGGATTGAGCCCAGCAAGGCTGCGCTGGTGACGCTGACCGCCTGCCTGCTGTTCACATTTTCGATGATGCTGTCGCAGGCCATCGAACAGGTGACACGCTCGTTCTATGCCCGCGCCGATCTCGATCTGATTTTGTCGTCGCCGGCTCAAGCGCGGCATCTGTTCGCCGTCCGCATCAGCGCAATCGCGCTTTCGGGCATGGCCATGACCAGCCTGCTGGCAGCGCCCCTCATCAACACCGCCGCCGCCATCGATGGTCCGCGCTGGCTCGCCGCCTATGCCGCGATCGCGGCCATGAGCGCGCTGGCAACGGGACTATCGGTTATCGCCACGGTGGCGTTGTTCAAAGCCGTAGGGGCCAAGCGGACGCGGCTGATCGCCCAGATCATCGCCGCGATCGTCGGTGCGGCTCTGCTGATCGGCATTCAAATTGTCGCCGTGCTGTACTACGGCAATCTCTCGCGCTTCGAGGTTTTGCGTTCGGCAGCGGTCATGAACGCCGCGCCTGACGCCGCCAGCCTGTTCTGGCTGCCCGCACGGGCTGTCCTCGGCGAACTCTCTGCAGTCACGGCGTTGGTTGCCGCCGGATTTGCCGTCCTCGCCATCGTCATTGCCCAATATGCCCCGCAGTTCAGTAGTCACGCGATCGCCGCCGCAGGCGCTGACGATCATGGGGCCTTGGTGGCGGCTGCGTCCGAGCCCTTCCGCAGCAGAAGCACACTGCAGAGCCTGCGGGCGAAAGAGTGGATGCTGCTGCGCCGCGATCCGTGGCTGCTGTCGCAAACGCTGATGCAGGTGCTGTATCTCATACCCCCGGCGCTGCTGTGCTGGCGCGACATGGGAGCGGGCACCCAAGTTCACATCGTGCTGGCACCGGTGCTGGTCATGGCCTTTGGGCAACTTTCTGGCGGCCTGTCGTGGCTCGCAATATCCGGGGAAGACGCGCCCGATCTCGTCGCCACGGCGCCGCTGCCGGCGCGGGCCCTGCTGCGGGCCAAGAATGAAGCTGTGCTGGCCGTCATCGCCGTTAGTGCGGCCCCCCTGCTGCTGGCACTGGCATTTGCGTCGCTGTGGGGGGCAGGCGTGTCGGCGTTCGGTATCGCCGCCGCCAGCATCTCGGCCATCACCATCCAGATCTGGTTCAAGGTGACGGCAACGCGGAGCCAGTTCCGCCGCCGCCAGACGGCGTCCAAGGGCGCGACCTTTGCTGAGGCTTTTTCTTCGATCTTCTGGGCGGCGGCGACAGGCTTCGCCGCGGCTCAGTCTTGGTTTGCACTGGTCTTTGTTGCGTTTGCACTGATGACGCTGTGGGTCGCGCGGATGATTAGCCCGCGGGCTTTAATTGCCTAGGCGGCGCACACCGCTCACGTCAAAATCGATCGCACCATCGCCTTGATCTGTTCGAGCGTGAACGGTTTCGAGATCGAGGCGAGGCGCTTGGCCTTCAGCGCCTGGGCGCGGTCAAGCTGATCGGAAAAGCCGGACATCAAAACGATGCCGAGCAGAGGCTTCAGCTTCAAGGCCTCAGCCGCGAGCGACAAGCCGTCGAGCTGCGGCATGTCGACGTCGGTGACGAGGAGATCAATGCTCGCGGCATGTGCGGTCAGGTGTTCGAGGGCCTCGGCGCCGTCCTGCGTGACGTGGACCGTATGCCCCTCAGACGTCAACGCACGGCGGACAAGATCGCGCACGGCCGCATCGTCGTCCGCTAAGAGAATGTTCGCCATACGGTCGTTTCCCCGAGGCCAAAGTTGGTCAGTCGACGATCCGCCCGACATAGGGCAATTCGCGGTAGCGATGCGCGACATCCATGCCGTAGCCGACCACAAACACGTTGGGGCAGGTGAAGGCGTGATAGTCGGCTTGGATGTTGACGGCGCGCGCCACCTGCTTGTCAAGGAGAACGCAGGTTTCGATGACCATTGCGCCGCGGGCCGATATCAAATCCTTGGCGAAAGCCAAGGTTCGCCCTGAGTCCAAAACGTCGTCGATCAGAATGACGTGACGGCCCTCGACATCAAGATCGAGGTCGCGCAAAATCGTCACCTGGCCGGATGAGGTCCGGCTCTTTTTGTAGCTCGACAGCGTCAGGAAATCGACCTCCGGAGCGAGGCCGACGCGGTTCAGTGCCCGTAGCAGGTCGGCAGCAAACACGAAGCTGCCCTTGAGTATGGGAACAACGAGCAGATTGACCGGCTTTCGCACGGCAATTTCGGCGGCGAGGGCGGCCAGCCGGAGCTGGATCTCATCAGCCGTGTAAACCGTCTCTATCCTATGTTCAGAGCGCGTTCCGGCCATGCATGGGTCTTTCGGTCTGTGGGGCGGACTATGGGGCGGACTATGGGGCGGACTATGAGGCGGTCTATGGTGCTGTCTATGGGGCGGGCAAGGGCCCACCTTACGGGCGGCTAACCGGGGTCCTGCATGGCCCGCTGTGGGCCGGTGAGCGAGGAAGTTGTGTACACGACCCCGCCACAATCGTGATCGATTGATCGCCGCAGGGTTCCCGTGTCTATACACGCACGCGACGCCGTTCGAGTCTCGAACTTTTGACGCTGAGGCCTACACCCAGTGATTCGCTTGACGAATGTTGGATTGAAATACGATCGCGGGCCAGACGTGCTCACGGACGTCAATTTCCATTTGCGGCCCGGCTCGTTTCATTTCCTGCATGGGGAGTCGGGCGCCGGTAAGACGTCGCTGCTGCGGCTGATGTTCATGTCGCTGCACCCGAGCCGCGGGCATTTGCAAATGTTCAGCGAGGACGTTAGCCGCGTCAAGCCGCAGAAACGGGCCCAGCTGCGCCGGCGTATTGGCATCGTCTTCCAGGATTTCCGCCTGCTCGAACATCTGACGATTTGGGAGAACGTGGCCCTGCCGCTGCAGGTCATCGGCAAGAAGCCTAGCGATTACCGCGAAGACGTCACCGATCTGTTGCAATGGGTTGGTCTCGGCGACCGGATGTATGCTAATCCTTCTGTCCTGTCGGGTGGGGAGAAGCAGCGTGCGGCCATCGCCCGGGCCGTCATCGGCAAGCCGGAGGTTCTGCTGGCGGACGAGCCGACGGGCAACGTCGATCCGCAAATGGCGCGGCGGCTTCTGCGTTTGTTCGTAGAACTCAACCGGCTCGGAACGTCCGTCGTAATTGCGACCCACGATCATCAGCTCATGCGGCAGTTCAAGGCGCCGCGCATCGAGGTTCACAAGGGCCATGTCCGGATCATTTGACCGCTTTTCCGGTCGCCCGCCGCCGCCACTCCAGGCGCCCCCGTCGCAAAGCTACGACCCCTATGACGACCCCGTCACCGGGGCACCATCTGGAGCCGCCGGCTATGGACAGGCCTACGCCCTGCCAGCGGCCGCTGCGGCGCCGCCGCAGTCCGTTGATGACGGAGCCAGTGATCTCTATGCGCCATCGCGCGACACCGATCGCGGGCGCAAAATGAAGTCCACTGCGGCGGTGGTGCCGCCGGGATCGGTGACCGGGCGGTCGTTGACGCTCGTCATCGCCATCATGTGCTTTCTCGCCTGTCTCACAGCGGGCGCTGTGTGGATGATTAAGCAGTCATCCGACGCTTGGCTGAAGGACATCGCCAGTGAAGTTACGGTACAGGTCGAGCCGAAAGAAAAGGCTGACATTGAAAAATCGGTCGCCGAAGTTGTGACATTTCTTGAAAAGCAACGCGGCATCCTGAGTGCGAAGCCGCTGAGCTTGGACGCGTCGGCGGAGCTGTTGGAGCCGTGGCTGGGGTCATCGGATGCTTTGAAGTCGCTGCCTGTGCCGCGTCTGATCGCGATCGAGATCGATCGCGCCGCGCCCCCGGACCTCAACGAGATCAGTACCGTCCTCAGCCGTGACTTCAAGGGCGTAACACTCGACGATCATCGCCGCTGGCAGCAGCAGATCAGGGCCGTGACGCGATCGTTTGCGCTTGGCGGCCTCGCCATCCTCGGGCTCGTTGCAGCGGCGACCACAGCCGTCATCGTCTCGGCCACGAAAAGCGCCATGGCCTCGAACCGCGAGATTGTCGAGGTTCTGCATTTTGTCGGCGCGACCGACAAGTTTATTGCCCGCGAATTCGAAAAGCATTTCCTGCGGCTTGGCATCAAGGCCGGGATTGTCGGCGCCGTGCTGGCGATGCTGGTTTTCACCGGGATGCCGGCAATTATGGTGCTTCTGGGCGGCGGCGCCGTGAGCGCTGTTGAAATGCAACGGCTGATGGGTACCGGCGCCCTCGATCCGGCCGGATATATTCTCCTAGGTCTCGTGGTTGTCACGATCTCGGCGCTGTGCATGATCACGTCACGCGTCGGCGTCTATCGCATCCTCCACAGCAGCCATTAAGCCTTTCACCGGGTGACAAATTTTTCACCGGACGCCGGCTTTGAGCCGAACGTCCTGGCAATTCCGGGGTGGGGTATGCACAGACCAGCGGGCGTTCATGAACTTTGTTCGATCAGCTGTCATGAGACGGGCCAAACCGGTTAGACTTCAATCTAAAGCGACGGGCAGCGGGCGGCGTATTGCGTCCATGGAATAAGCATTTCAGGCCATGAGGACTTTGTCGCGCACGATTGTGTTCTTGACGGCCCTCGCGGCCGGGGTGCTGGCGTTCGGCTTTGTCTTGTTCGCAACATCAGTCACGCGCGATCCCATCGGCGATTGGTCGAAGGCGGACGGCATCGTCGTGCTGACAGGCGGCGACAACCGCATCGTCGCTGGTGCCAAATTGTTGAGCGAAGGCCGTGGCAAGCGGCTGCTGATCTCGGGCGTCAATCGCATCACGCGGCGGGAAGATATCCAGCGCATCTCGGGTCTCGACATCAAGAGTTTCACCTGCTGCGTCGACCTCGGCTATGAAGCCCTCGACACGGTCGGCAATGCCGACGAGACCCGGACCTGGGCCAACAGCAACGGCTATACGCGGCTCTTGGTCGTGACCTCGAGCTACCACATGCCGCGCAGCCTCGCAGAGCTGTCGCTGGCCATGCCCGGCGTGCAGCTGCTACCCCACGCCGTCACCCCGCGTAGTTTCCCAGACAGCGGCTGGTGGCTGCACGTCGCAACCACGCGGGTTTTACTGTCGGAATATCTCAAGTATTTGCCCGCGATCGCGCGGCTGACCACCCAGCGCCTTATGGGGTGGCGAGACGATAATTCCGTTGCTGTCGCCTTGCCCAAGCCTGCCGATGGCTGACCCACAGCCGGCGAAAACAGGGCCGCTGATCGTCGTGCGCTCGCTCGCCTACGGCTTGGCATTCTATGTGACGACAGCCGTGTTTCTGCTGCTCGGATCGTGGCTGCTGCTGGCGCCGCGCCGCTGGGCCATGGCCGGGCTCGCCTTGCACGGGCGCACCTGCGTTGCGCTGCTTAAACTGATCTGCGGCACCGGCCTCGAGGTGCGTGGTCACGACAAGCTGCCCAAGTCCGCGTGTCTTGTGGTTTCGAAACACCAATCGGCCTGGGACACGTTCGCGCTGATTTCGCTGTTTCGCGATCCGGCGATCGTGCTGAAAGACGAACTCAAATGGATCCCGGTCTACGGCTGGTTCTGCGTCAAGTTCGGCCATATCCTGGTCAAGCGCGACAAGGCATCGATCGCCCTCAAGGCCTTGATCCGGGACGCCAGGGCGCGGGTTGCCGCGGGCCGCGAAGTGGTGATCTTCCCGGAAGGCACACGCACGGCGCCTGGTGCTGCCCCGGATTACAAACCGGGATATGTCGCTCTCTACGAAGCCTTGGACGTGGCGGCTGTTCCCGTCGCGCTCAATTCCGGGCTGTATTGGCCGCGGCGGAGTTTTTTGCGCTACCCCGGCACGATCATCGTCGAGTTTCTTGATCCCATTGCGCCCGGCCTGCCGCGCGCCGAGTTCCGCCGCTGTATCGAGGTGGCGCTCGAAGCCGCGAGCACGCGTCTCATCGCCGAAGCCGCCGCAGCCCCCAATCCGCCGCCGCTCGCCGTGGAGCCGCAAGGGCTCTCGGAGGCATAAAACAAATAAGGAACATTAATAGAACTTTTTGTTGACGCCCGGTCGTAAAAGGCTTATGTTGTAGGGACTGCGGAATTTCAGGACCCGAGACCACAATGGCCGAAACTTTTCCATCCCTGCCGCCGATTTCAGATGAAATCTGGAGGCGCAAATATCGCTTTGCAGGTAGCGAAAAGCGCGGCAGCGACGCCTCAGTCAGCGACACCTTCTGGCGCGTCGCCCGGGCCGCGGCGTCGGTGGAGACGGGCGGCAGCAAAGTCCAGGAGCGGTGGGCGCGAACATTCTATGAGGCCATGGCCGACTTCGGCTTTCTGCCCGCTGGACGCATTCTCGCTGGGGCCGGAACCGAGCGCGACGTGACGCTGTTCAACTGTTTCGTGCTCGGCACAATCCCCGACGACCTCAGCGGCATTTTTGAGAGTGTCAAAGACGCGGCGCTGACGATGCAGGCCGGCGGCGGCATCGGCCACGACTTCTCGACGCTGAGACCCAAAGGCGCTGCCGTCAAAAGTATCGCTGCCGATGCGTCGGGGCCTGTCAGCTTCATGGATGTGTGGGACGCCATGTGCCGCACGATCATGTCGGCGGGTCAGCGCCGCGGGGCCATGATGGCAACGCTGCGGTGCGACCACCCGGATATCGAAGATTTCATCGCGGCGAAAGCAGACCCGGCGCGGCTGCGCAATTTCAATCTGTCGGTGCTGGTGACGGACGCCTTCATGGCGGCGGTACGGTGCGATGCGGCGTGGGATTTGGTCTTCGGCGGCACGGTTTACAAGACCGTTCAGGCCCGGGCATTGTGGGATGCCCTGATGCGCGCGACCTACGATTATGCCGAACCGGGCGTAATTTTTATTGACCGCATCAACGCCGCCAACAACCTCGCCTATTGCGAAGTGATTTCAGCAACCAACCCGTGCGGCGAGCAACCCTTGCCGCCGAATGGCGCCTGCCTTTTGGGCTCGATCAATCTTGCTGCACTGGTCGAAAACCGGTTCACGGACGCGGCCGCGATCGATCTCAAAAAACTTGAGGCCCGCGTCGCTGTTGCGGTGCGCCTGTTGGATAACGTCATTGATCTGTCGCGCTATCCGCTCGACCGCCAGGCCGAGGAAGCCCGCGCCAAGCGCCGCATCGGGCTCGGCATTACCGGGCTCGGTGACGCTTTGATTTTTGCTGGCCTCAGCTACGGCTCTGAGGCCGCCAGCCGGCAGGCGGCGCTGTGGATGGCCGCGATCCAGAACGCGGCCTACCGTGCGAGCGCTGAGCTTGCCCGCGACAGGAGTGCATTTCCGCTGTTCGAAGCCGCCGCGTTTTGCGGCCGGCCCAACGTGCAGCGGCTCGATCCTGATGTGCAGGCGCTGATCGCGAAACACGGGGTGCGCAACGGCTGCCTGACCTCGATTGCGCCGACGGGGACGATCTCGCTGCTCGCGGGCAACGTCTCAAGCGGCATTGAGCCGGTGTTTGATTTTGTCTACAACCGCCGGGTGTTGGGTGAGGATGGGCAGCCGCACGAGACGACGGTCGAGGATTTCGCCCACCGCGCGTTCAGGGCGGGCTTTGGCGCCAGCGTGGCGCGGCCACCGGCCTTTGTGACGGCCGAGGCGCTGACACCGGTCCAGCATCTGGCAATGCAGGCGGCCCTGCAGCCGTTTGTCGATAGCGCCATCTCGAAAACCATCAACTGCCCGGAAGATTTGTCCTTCGCGGCGTTCCGCGACGTCTACGCGGAGGCCTACGCCCGCGGTCTCAAGGGCTGCACGACCTACCGGCCAAACCTCGTGACCGGCGCCGTGCTGTCGCGGCCAGCCGAAGCCCGAGGTGCGCCAGATCGCGCCGCCGTCACGGCCGCGGCTCCAATTCAGCCGGCTAAATCCGGCGGCGTCGTCTACATGACCAAACCGCTCGAACGCGATCGTGCGCTCGAAGGCATGACCTACAAGATCAATTGGCCGGCAAGCGCCCACGCGCTGTATGTGACCCTCAACGACATTGTCCGCGATGGACGGCGGCGGCCGTTCGAGATTTTCATCAACACCAAGAACCTCGAGCATTATGCCTGGACCGTCGCCCTGACGCGGATGATCAGTGCCGTGTTCCGGCGTGGCGGGGACGTGACCTTCGTCGCCGAAGAGCTGAAAGCCGTGTTTGACCCTGAAGGCGGGCGCTGGATGGACGGGCGCTATGTCCCAAGCCTGCTCGCTGCCATCGGCGACGTTATCGAAGAGCACATGATCGGCATCGGCTTTCTTGTCCCGGCAGAGGCGGCGTCCGTCCCGGCGGACGCTATGCTGACCAAAGCCGCAGCGGAGAGCGGGTCCGGCACGGCCGCAGACCGGGCTGCAGACCGGACCGCAGACCGGGCCGCGGCCAGCCGTGCCACCGGCTTGGCGGCGATCGGGCGCTTTGCTGGTGATGCTGACGGGGTTGGGGCTGGTGCCGGTGCTGCTTCTGATGCCGGCGCCGGGCGGCACACAAACAGCACCCCTGCCGGGGCCCGGGTCTGCCCGCGCTGCGGCAGCCGCAGCCTGCGCCGGATCGAAGGCTGCTGGACCTGCACCACCTGCCAGTATTCGCACTGCGGCTAAGCGGCGCCATGCGTCAGACGTCATGCGTCAGACGTCAGACGTCAGACGTCAGACGTCAGGCAAAAGGCAGCAGCTGCAGGCTGCACGAAACACGTCGTGGCTTGAGCCGAGCTCCGATGCTGTAGGAATGCCCGAGCGGCGGCAAAAAGGTTACGCTGCCTTTACATTCCATCGCTGATCCGTCATCTGCTCTGGCTGAGTGTTGCAGAGGTGGCCGGTTCTCAACAGTTCGTTGACCATGGCCGGAAGATGCAGCTCTCACAGTCTAAATTTGGCTCCAAAGCTCGCCAATCCTTTAGTCCTCGCGGGATATGACACTGCTATAAGAAAAAACATGTTGCGGCCCGTATGGCCGAGCAGGGGTGTTGCGTATGAGTGCCGAGATCATTCAGCTGGCGGATGTCCGTACCAGCCGCCGCGATGTACAGAGCGTCCGCGCCGCCGTCGATGCCAATGCCGTCGCCAGCGATCAGAGCCCGCGCTTCCATTTCTGGACAGGCGCTACCGGCAAGCGCTACGTCCACACCGTCTACAGCCTCTTCGATTGCCCCCCCGTCGGGCTCGCCAATTACATGCTCGTACGCCGCGTCAACAAGGGCCAGCGCACGCTGCTGGCAATTGGCCGTTTGACGAACGACGCGGCCTCTCTGAATCTCGCCGAGATCCGCCTGCGCGCCGCAACGCTTGGCGCCGACGAGGTCCACATCCACCTTCTTGCGGCGTCGCCGCGCGAAGCTCAAGCCGTCGAAGTCGACCTCAAAACGGCGCAGTTCGCGGCGCTGTCGGGCTGAGCCCTTTTATGTCTTCGGCCGCCGCCCGAAATCCGGAACGGCCGTGTCCTGGCCGGCCTGAATAATGCCGCGCCGGACGCTGCGCGATTCCGCAAACAGCCGCTCGAGCGTTTCCCCGTCGCCGAAGCGGATGGCCCGCTGCAGCGTCACCAGGTCTTCCGAGAAACGGCCGAGCATTTCGAGAACCGCATCCTTGTTGTTCAAGAACACGTCGCGCCACATGACCGGGTCGGACGCGGCAATGCGCGTGAAATCGCGAAAGCCGCCGGCCGAGAACTTGATGACCTCGGTATCCGTCACGCGCTCGAGGTGGGCTGCCGTATTGACGATGTTATAGGCGATGAGGTGCGGCACGTGACTGGTAATTGCCAGCACCATGTCGTGGTGCTCCGGCGACATGATTTCGACCTGAGAGCCGAGCTTCTGCCAGAAGCCTTCAAGCTTGGCGACGGCGAGCCGGTCGGCATCGGCTTCGGGCGTCAGGATGCACCAGCGGCCATCGAAAAGCTCGGCGAAACCGGCTTCCGGCCCCGATTGTTCGGTCCCGGCGATCGGGTGCCCGGCGATGAAGTGAACGCCTTCGGGGATATGCGGACCGATATCGCGGACGGCGGCGGCTTTGACCGAACCCACGTCCGAGACGATTGCTCCCGGCTTCAGGTGCGGGCCGATGGCTTCGGCGATTTGACCATAGACGCCGACCGGCGTGCATAGAATGACAAGATCGGCGCCGGCGACGGCGTCCGCCGCCGCCTCATGGCAGCGAGAGACGAGCCCGAGTGCCTCGGCCTTGGTCCGCGTTGCCGCCGTCGACGAGCAGCCAACGATGTCGCGCACGAGACCAGCGCGGCGAGCGGCGTGACTGATCGACGATCCGATCAGGCCAACGCCGATCAGCGCCATGCGCTCGAACATGATGTTACCCGTCGCGGAGCTCATGCGCCGGCTCCATTCATGTAGGCATTGAGGGCCGCGATGGCGCGTTTGTTGTCGGCTTCGGAGCCAATGGTCATGCGCAGCGCGTTGGGAAAACCGTAAGCGCCGACCTTGCGGAGAAGTACGCCTTGGGATTTGAGATACGCGTCAGCATCGAATGCGTTTTTGGCGCTGCCTTCGGCAAAATGAAACAGCACGAAATTGGCAACACTCGGCGTCACGACTAATCCGAGACCCTGGATTTCCGCTGTGACCCAAGGCAGCCACTGATCATTGTGGCGCTTGGCAGCGTCCATGTGGCCGGCATCGTCCATCGCAACCGCGCCGCAAGCGATTGCGGGCGCCGACAGATTGAATGGCCCGCGGATGCGATTGAGCACATCGGCGATGGGCTGCGGACAGTAGGCCCAGCCGATGCGCAGGGCCGCGAGACCATGAATTTTCGAGAACGTCCGGGTCATGACCGTGTTGCTGGTCGTCGCCACCAGTTCGAGCCCGGCTTCATAGTCGTTACGGCTGACGTACTCGGCATAGGCGGCGTCGAGCACGAGCAGGATGCCGTCCCTGAGGCGAGAGCGCAGGCGGCGGACTTCATCGATCGGACAATAGGTGCCGGTCGGGTTGTTGGGGTTGGCGACGAACACGATTTTTGTGCGCGCAGTGACACGAGCAAGGATGGCATCAACGTCGGTGTGCAGGTTTTTTTCCGGCGCGATGACGGGCGTCGCCCCGTTGGTTAAAATGGCGATACGGTAGACGAGAAATCCGTGCGCCGTGTAGATTGCTTCATCGCCCGGCCCGAGGTAGCCGCGGGCGATGAGCCCCAGGAGCTCGTCCGAGCCCGAGCCGCAGACGATGCGTCCGGCGTCAAGCCCGTAGCGCCGCGCGATCGCCTGCCGCAGTGCCGTCGCCTGGCCATCGGGATAGCGTTCCAGATCCGCAACGGCAGCCTTGAACGCCGCGATCGCCATGGGGCTGGCGCCAAGCGGCGTCTCGTTGGACGAGAGTTTTGCAGGCTTGATGCCGCCTGACACCTTGCTTTCGCCGGGCACATAGGCCTCGATGGCGAGAATTCCAGGTTTGGCTATCGGGCCGGATGGCGGCATGTCGGGTCTCAAGGCCTTATCGATAAGTATAGTTGTGCGCGGGCATTGATAGGGGCTCGCCCTGTTGAAATCAAAGATTAAAGTTGACTTTGGGTGGGCACGACCTAGCTAACGGGAAATCCCGCATTTTGGGGCAAAAGGCCAGCCGCATGAACTCCGCGACGCCTGAGACGACCGCTCTAGCGCACCCGCGGTTGAACGAGGTGCATGCCCCGTCGAGCCCGATCGTGCATTTCGATGAACGCGCGCCGCTGAAACTCGCCTGCCAGCAGATCCTGGCGCCGTTTTCCATCGCCTACCAGACCTACGGCAGCCTCAACGCGGCCAAGTCGAACGCCATCCTGATATGTCACGCGTTGACTGGCGATCAGCACGTCGCCAACGTGCATCCCATGACCGGCAAGGGCGGCTGGTGGGAAACGCTTGTCGGCCCCGGCAAGCCGGTCGATAGCAACCGCTTTTTTGTCATTTGCCCGAATATTCTCGGCGGCTGCATGGGTTCGACGGGGCCGGCATCGATCAACCCCAAAACCGGCGCGCCCTATGGCCTCGATTTTCCAGTCATCACTGTCGGTGACATGGTTGAAGCGCAGGCCCGCCTCATCGACCACCTCGGCATCGGCCAGTTGTTCGCCGTCATCGGCGGATCGATGGGCGGCATGCAGGTGCTCGAATGGGCAGCGCGCTATACGGACCGCGTGTTTGCAGCCGTGCCAATCGCGACGGCGGCGTGGCATTCCTCGCAAAACATCGCCTTCCACGAGGTTGGGCGCCAGGCCGTGATGGCCGACCCGGACTGGGCAGGCGGCAACTACTACGCCGCTGGAAAAACGCCGCGCAACGGTCTCGCGGTCGCCCGCATGGCGGCGCACATCACCTACTTGTCGGAAGAAGCGCTGCATCAGAAATTTGGCCGCAGCCTGCAGGACCGGTCAGAGGTGACGTTCTCGTTCAACGCCGATTTCCAGGTCGAGAGCTATTTGCGGCATCAAGGCTCGACGTTTGTCGACCGTTTCGACGCCAACAGCTATCTCTACATCACCCGGGCGATGGACTACTTCGATCTCCGCGCCGAGCATGGCGACGTCCTCGCCAACGCATTCCGTGGCACAAAAACGCGCTTCTGCGTCGTCTCCTTTACGTCGGACTGGCTGTATCCGACGCGAGAGTCGCGCGAGATCGTGCAGGCCCTCAACGCGGTCGCGGCCAACGTGTCCTTTGTCGAGATTGAAAGCGGCAAGGGTCATGACGCCTTCCTGCTCGAGGAGCCGACATTTTTTGCAACCGTGCGCGGGTTCCTGAATGCGGCTGCGGTGAAACGCGGGCTGGACGCTGGTCCCGAGGTGCCGGCATGACGCCGCTCGTTCTCCATAGCCCCAACACCCCGCGCGTCGACCACGATCTGATTGCGGAAATGGTCGAACCGGGATCGCGCGTGCTCGACGTCGGCTGCGGCGATGGCGAGCTGCTGCAGCTGTTGACCGAGCGCAATGGCGTCGACGGCCGCGGCGTTGAACTGGCGCGTGACAAGGTCAACGCCTGTGTCGCCCGCGGGCTCTCCGTGATCCAGGGTGACGCCGACCGCGACCTCGAGAACTATCCCGACCAAGCGTTCGATTACGCCATCCTCTCGCTCACCATCCAGGCGACGCGGAACCCGAAAACGGTACTTGAAAATCTTCTGCGCATCGGCCGCCGGGCGATCGTGTCCTTTCCAAATTTCGGCCATTGGCACGTCCGCACTGCGCTGCTGCTCAATGGCCGCATGCCGGTGACGCACAACTTGCCGGACAATTGGTATCTCAGCCCCAACGCACATCTGTGTACGGTTCGCGACTTCGCCGACCTTTGCGCCGTGATCAATGCCGAAGTTGAACAGGCTGTCGCGTTCAATGCTGCGGGCAAGCGCCTGCCGATCAAATGGTCGCTGTCGATGCAAAACATGTTTGGCGAGAAAGCCGTGTTTCTCATGAAGGGCGCGCAACGCGGCGTTTGATGCGGCTTACTGTTACCAGCGTGACGTAGATCCAGCTTGCACGGGCTTCAAGACGCGAACCTCTCTGGCTATGAGCCCGCCACCAATCGGCGCCATCAGTTCCTTGCGGGCTTCGACCAGAATGACGCCGGCTACGCCGATTGAAAGACGGGATCCAAAACGCTCGATCGCAGGAGCAGCGCGCAACAGTACACGCCGGCCGAACGGCGGAAAGTACAGCGCTTCGCTCCAGTCAACGGGCGTAAAGAGCGCGTCCGTCAGCTGGGTTTCGAGCTGCCCGCGGCTGAACGGCAATCCGTGCCCGAACGGCGTTGCATCCATGCGCGACCAGACGCCACGGCGATTGGGAACGATCAGGAGCAGGCGGCCATCGGGCGCCAGCACCCGCCACATCTCGCGTAACAGCGGGCCGACGCGCTCGGCCTGTTCGAGGCAATGCACGGCCAAAAGCCGGTCAACACTGTTGTCGGGAAGTGGCCAGAAATGCTCTTCCACGAGGACTGAATGACAGCGCGACGCGTGCGGCCAGACGAGAGCCCCTTGCCGGGCCGGCATCAAACAGCCGAGCCGCAAGGCTTCGGCCCGAAACGATCCGAGGTAGGGCGCTGCAAAGCCTGCCCCCATGATCGTCATGCCGTTGAGCTTCTTCCAGCGGCAGCGGACACGCGATGCCAGCTGGCGGCGCACCACCTGACCGAGCGGCGTGCGGTAGAAATCTCGCAAGTGGGTCGCGTCGATGGGCATTGCTATCTTCGGTGTTAGCGCAAAACCGTCTTTACGCGATCCGCCGCCGCATAAAAAGACGCCGGACCAGATCCCCGGAGCCTGGACCCCGGAATTTGGTCCCCGCAACCTGGTCCCTGGAATTTTGGTCCCCGGTCTGGCGTCTCATATCACGCCGGTCAGCCACCCCCGAATAGTGTTAGCGGGCGATGGCGCGGCCCAGACCCTGCACCTGATCCGGTGTCAGCATCGGTTTTGACCGGAACTGGTCGCTGAACAGCGCCGGAGCGGCTGAGCCCTGGCGGCCATTCTTCAGTGGCTGGATCTCCCCGGTTGCGGTGTCGATCTTGACTTCTTCGACCACGATCGAGCCGTCGGAGTAGACGGCCTCGACGCGCAGCTTCAGGGTATCGAGATCGGCGGCACGGCGGCCGATGAGCAAGTTCGTTCCGGCGCGATCGAGCCAATCCGGTAGCGGTGTGCCATCGGCTTGGGTAATGCGATAGTCGACGATACGCTTCGAACCGGTCTCGAGCGTATTGGTGATCTGGACGATCAGCGTCCGCTCGCGGACAATGCTTTCGATGATGATCTGTTCACGGGCGCTCAAACCACCGAGATTGCCCGGAACATCGCGGCGCATCGAGAAGCCCGGCAAACCATCGAGCTTGTAGTCCTGGAAGGACCGCCCGAAGCCAGCCATATCAGCGATTTCGCGCGCCCTCTCCGCCCGGATGGTTTCAACAATGACGCCGTTCGCGCCGAGCGAGCCGATGCCGCCGAGTGACCTTACTCCGTTTGCTGCTGCGAGAACGGCGCCGTCTTCAGAGAGCTGATTGGCGAGACTGTGAAGTTCGCCGATGTTGAACACCGCGTCGATCACAGCGCCATCGGCAGTGATGCCCTGATATGGACCGTTCGAAGCAAACGACGGCGGCTCGATGCCGCGCTCGGGACCGTTGAAGCCGAATATAGTCGGTTTTTCGGTATATCCGTCATCGAACACGGTGATCGTCACCGAGGCGATGGCAAAGCCGCCGTTACCGTCGCTGACGACGTAGGTGATCGTATCGGTACCGGCAAAGTTGACACGCGGCGTGTAGCGGATCGACCCATCGGGCAGAATGACGACACTGCCGTTGCTGGCCTGAGCTGTGGTGACGGTCAGTGGATCGCCATCCGGGTCGTAGTCGTTGGCGAGAACCGGGACTAGGACGTCCTTCCCGGACTTCACAATCGCGCTGTCATCGGTCGCGATTGGCACTGGGTTGGTTACCGGCCAAGTAAACGACCTGGTGACAACGCCGCCGTTGCCGTCGGAGACGGTCAGTGTCACCGTATATGGCCCGCCCTGCGACGCATCTCTCGGCAGCGTGCCGGTGACAACACCCGTCGCTGGATCGATCGACAGCCCTGGAGGCAAGCCGGTCGCCGTGTAAGTTAAGGTATCGCCATCGGCGTCACTCGTGAATACCGAGACATCGAACCTGACGGAAGACCCATCCGTCGAAGCCGGTGGCGTGAAGGCAGCTATCACCGGCACGTCGCTGACCGGCAAAACCATCACCGTCACCGTGTAGGTCGCGACGCCGCCGTTGCCGTCCGAGACGGTGTAGGTGAATGTGTCAGCGCCGTTGTAGTTGGGGTTGGGGGTGTAGGTGTAGGTTCCGTTCGGATTGACCACGACCGTTCCGTACGCAGGGTTGGAGACCTTGCTGTAGGTGACTGTGTCGCCATCGATGTCGGTTGCAGGCGGCAGCGATCCTGTGAACGGCTGGTCTTCAGGTGTCGTCAAGGCATCAGGACCCGCGACCGGTAGATCATTCACGGGGTTGATCGTGAGGGTCACGACCGCTTCGGAGAAGCCGCCGTTGCCGTCGCTGATGCGATAGGTGAAGCTGTCGGTGCCGTTGAAGTTCGCATCCGGCGTGTAGCTGAAGGTGCCGTCCGCATTGAGCACCAGCGACCCGTTCGCCGGGCCGGAGACCGGCGTGATGCCGTTGGCCGGGTTGCCATCGGTATCGACGACCGACAGCGTGTCGTTGTCAGGATCGCTGTCCTGGCCGGGGACCATCGGCGTGACGTCGCCAAGCATCGGCGTGTCTTCGACGGCGTTAAAGGCATCATTGACCGCGACGGGCACGTCGCTGACGCCGATGACAGTCAAAGTCACCGTATAGGTGTTGGTGCCGCCGAAACCGTCGCTGACGCTGTAGGTGAAACTGTCGGGGCCGTTGTAGTTGGCAACCGGCGTATAGACATACGTGCCGCCGGGGCTGACGGTCAGCGTGCCGTGCGCCGGATCCGAGGCTTTGGCGTAGGTGATGGGGTCGCCATCGATATCGGTTGCCACAGGCAGCGAGCCCACAGCAGGTGTGTCCTCGTTGGTCGTAATAGTTGTATCCGAGGCGACGGGCGGATCGTTGCCGGGGCCGACCTGGATGGTGACAGTGTAAGTGTTCGAGCCCCCGTTGCCGTCGCTCACCGTATACGTGAAGCTATCCGGTCCGTTGTAGTTCAGATTGGGAGCATACGAGTACGTTCCGTCTAAGTTGACGGTCAACGTCCCTTGGCTTGGGCCGGTGGCCTGCGTATAGGTGATTAAATCGCCGTCGGCGTCCGTCGCCCCCGGCAAGCTGCCGTTGAAGGTTGTATCCTCCGGCGTCGTCATCGTGGTGTTCGACGCGACCGGCGGATCGTTGATCGGGGTGACGGTGACCGACACCGTCTGCAACGTAAAGCCGCCATTGCCGTCGGAGAGGCGAACGACAAACGTGTCGGAGCCGGTAAAGTCCGGCGCCGGTGTATAGGTGTAGGTGCCGTTCGGATTGACGGCCACGGTGCCGTTTGTGGGACCAGTGGTGAGTGTGAACGAGACGATATCGCCATCGGCATCCGACGACGGCAGCGCGCCCGAAACCGGTGTGTCCTCCGGCGTCGTGATTGCAGCCGTTGTTGGACCAGGCAGATCGTTGACCGGCTGGATGGTTAGCGTCACCGTGGCGGTGGCTTCGGCACCTTGGGCGTCGATGATCTTGTAGGTGAAGGTGTCACGTCCGTCGGTGGCGTTGTAGTTCGCGCCCGGCGTATAGGTGAAGGTACCGTTCGCATTAAATATGAGCGTACCGTAGGCCGGGCCGGTGACGAGCGCGTAGGTGGCTGCATCGCCGTCAGGGTCTTGATCGTTGGCGGCGACGGTGCTGGTGAGCGGCGTATCTTCCGTGCCGTCGATGAAATCGTTGCCTGCCGTCGGCGCTGGATTGCCAACCGTATAGGTGAACGTGCGTGCGACAGACAGGCCCTGCTCGTCGGTCGCCGTGACGGTGATCGAATAGACGCCATCGCTCAACGGCCCGCCTGCGGATGCGGCATTTCCGAGCGTGCCGGTGATGAGACCTGTCGCGGGATTGATCGATAGGCCGCTGGGCAAACCCGACGCCGTGAACGTCAGCGTGTCGCCGTCGGGATCGGCAAAGCCGGTACCAGCGGGAATATTGACCGCGGTGCCGTCCGTGCCCGTGGTGTCCGCAATCACCGGACCGGTTGGTGCCGGATTGGCGACGTTCCAGGTGAAGGTCTGGCTCGTCATCAAGCCTGAAGGATCTGTGGCGATGATCCTGACCGCATACGGTCCAGACCCTGACGCTAAGTGGTCAATCGTGCCGGTGATGAGACCGGTAGATGGATCAATCGTTAGCCCCGGCGGCAGCGGGTTCGCGGGGTCGATGGAGAACGTCAGCGGATCGCCGTCTACATCTGTGAAGCTCGGCGAGACATTGAACACTACCATGTCGCTGTCGTTATTCGATTGCGGTGCAACCGGCGTTGACGCAGGTGCGCCGTTGACCGGCAATACCGGACCGAGGTTGAGGGTCGCCGTGCCGGTTCCGCCATCGCCATCGGAGAGGGTGTACGTGATTTCTGGAACAGCGCCGTTGTAGCTGGGCTCCGGCGTGAAGGTGTAGGCCCCCGTGGCGTCCATGGTCAGTGTGCCAACGCCGGGGATCGCCGCCGTGTCGCCAGGGTTGAACGCGCCCGCGACGCCTGCAATCGTGAAGCCTGTCAACTGCAGCGGGTCACCATCGGGATCGCTATCATTGGTGAGCACGTTGCCGGATGCGGGCGTGTCCTCGGTGACGGGCGCGACGTCGTTCGCCGCGACCGGAGCCGGGTTCGTGACCGTAATCGTGAACGTCACGGGCGTCAGACCGCCTTGGCCGTCGTTGGCGATGACCGTGATCGTATAGACGCCACCAACGCCGCCCTGCGATGCTGATTTGTCAATCGTGCCGGTAATCATTCCGGCCGCGTTCAGCATCAAGCCCGCCGGCAGAGGCGTTCCGGGATCGAGGCTGTAGGTCAGGGTATCGCCGTCCACGTCGCTGAAGGCGCTCGCGGCATTGAGCGTCAGTGGTGCGTTGTCGACGGTCGCCAGGTTAGGAAGTGTGCCGGCAGTCGGCGCATCATTGGCACCTGTCACCGAAATCGAGAGCGTCGCCGTTGATATGCCGCCGTTACCATCTGAGAGCGTGTAGGTCACGGTGGTGACGCGGGTGTCGCCGCTCTGCAGATCCTCGAAGGCGCCGTTCTGGTCGAAGGTGTAGGACCCGTCGGCGTTGACGGTGAACAGACCTCCAGCAGAGCCAGCAACAGATTGACCAACGGAGGCAGGGGCGCCGTTGATCGCACTGACAGTCAGCGTATCATTGTCGGGATCGGTATCGTTGACGAGCACACCCGTTGCGGCATTGACCGTCAGATTTGCTCCTTCGGCAACGGTCTGCGCGTCATTGACGGCTGTGGGCGCCGGGTTGTTGACGGTCCAGGTGAAGGTCTGGCTAACCGCGGCACCAGCGGAATCCGTTGCCGTCACAACGACCGTATAGGGGCCACCTTGCGATGCGCCTCGATCAATCGTACCCGAGATCACGCCGGTCACCGGATTGATCGCGAGACCTAGCGGCAAACCAAGCGCCGAGAACGTCAGCGTATCGCCGTTGGGCGTATCGATGTCATGGAAAAACGCGCCGATGCCCGTGCTGACGGCATCGCTGTCGTTGTTGGTCAAATTGGCGATCGGGTCAGCCGTTGGCGCATCGTTCGCCGGCGTGACCGTAATGGTCAACGTCGCGGTATCGGAACCACCGTTGCCGTCGTCTGTCGTGTAGACGAGGCTCTCAACGCCGTTCCAGTCCGCGGTCGGCGTGAAGATCAGGATCTGCTGGCCGAAGCTGTCCGTCGTCAGCACGACACTGCCGTTTGGCGTCGCAACCGCCGGGCCACCAGCCGTGATCGGCGTGCCGTTGATCTCGGTGATGATCAGCGGATCATTATCGGGATCGATGTCGTTGGCCAGAACGGTGGCGACGACAGGCGTATCTTCCGGCGTCGTGACACTATCATCATCGGCCGACGGTGGAATGTTGAGAACCGTCCAGGTGAACGTGGTCGAGGCTGTGCCGCCGTTACCGTCATCGGCCGTGACGGTGATGACGTAGGGTCCACCCGCCGACGCACCCGGATCAAGGGTTCCGCTAAACACGCCCGTTACCGGATTGAAAGTGAGGCCCGGTGGGACGATATCGGCCGAATACGTCAGCGTGTCGCCGTCGACGTCGCTGAAGGCTGGTGTCACGTCGATGCTGACGTTCTGGCTGTCGCTGTCCGTGAGGTCGCCGAGGCTGGTGGCGACCGGAGCGTCATTCACAGGCGTCACGGTAACTGTCACGGTGGCTGTCGAAATGCCGCCGTTGCCATCGCTGATCTGGTAGACGATCGTGTCGGTACCGTTGAAATTCAGGTTTGGCGTGTAGTCAATCGTGCCATCTGGCTTGATCGTCACGGTGCCGTTGCCGGCTGTCGCTCCGGTCACAGTCAACGGATCGCTGTCGGGATCGGTATCGTTGGCGAGGACGGTGATGTTCGTCAGCGTGTCCTCGGCGGCCGATGCGCTGTCATTGTTTGCTGCCGGCGCTGGATTATCGATTGCCCAGTTGAAAGCCGTGGACACCGTGCCGCCGGGGTTACCGTCGCTGGCCGTCACAGTGACGGTGTAGGGCCCGGCCTGCGACGCGGATATATCGATCGTGCCGGAAATAATGCCCGTTACCGGATTGATGGTGAGCCCGGCCGGGAGTCCCGTCGCCGTGTACGTCAGCGGATCGCCATCCGAATCCGCGAACGAGGCCGAAACGTTGACGGACACAAACTGGCCATCGAGATTATTGCGATCGGCAAGGCCCGTTGTCGTGGGCACGTCGTTGACAGCGCCGACGTTGACCGTGACCGTGGTCGTCTCCGTCACGCCCCCCGAAGTGACCGTGTAGGTGAACGTGTCGCTGCCGTTGAAGTTGGTATCGGGCGTGTAAACCAGCGTGCCGTTGGACAGGAAGCTGACTGTACCGCTGGCGCCCTGTGTGACACTGGTGACGGCACGGCCAGGTGATTCAAAGCTATCGTTGGTCAAGGCGTTGAACGTGACGGCGGCGTCTTCAGCCGTCGACACCGTATCGGCGACGATGTCGACAACCGGCGTGACGGTTACATCGATGCTATCATTGCTCGTGGCTGTGCCATCGCTCGTGATGACGCTGATCGACGCGGTGCCGTTGTAGTCAGCCGTGGGCGCAAACGACAGACCGTTGAGCGCAGCGGTGACCGCCGCGGCAGAGCCGGAGAGCGTGACCGTCCCGGTGCCGTTACCGCTGACCGTGACGCCGATGATAGACCCGAGCGTTAGAGCCCCGTTTGTGCCTGACAGGGTCATCGTGATGGTGTCGCCGGCGTCCACATCGGACACCGTGATGGCGTTGCCGTTGGCGCTCGAGAAGATGAGGGCTGCATCTTCATTTGTGCTCTGGCCGCCGGGAACAGCCGTCACGACGGCATCGTTGACCGGAATGACGTTGACCATCACGGTCACGGTTTCGGTCACCCCACCCGAGGTGACGGTGTAGGTGAAGCTGTCCGGACCGCTGGTGTTGGCATCTGGCGTATAGGTGACGCCGCCGCCCGCACCGATGGTCACGGTGCCGTTGACGCCCTGCGTGACGTTTGTGACGGCCGCACCTGGATTCTCGAACGTGTCGTTCGACAGCACGTTGAACGTGACAGGCGTATCCTCGTTTGTGGTCGCCGTGTCGGCGGCAATGTCCACAACAGATGTGACAGTGATGGGCACGGAATTGCTGACCGTGGCGCTGCCATCGGTTGTCGTAACGCTCATCACAGCCGCGCCGTTGTAGTCGGCGACTGGGTTGTACGTCAGGCCATCGAGAGCGGCGTTGATCGCGGCGGCGCTGCCGGAGATCACGACTGTGCCGGTCCCATTGCCGGTGACCGTTACGCCCGTGAATGTTCCGAGGTCGATCGTGCCGTTGGTCACTGTCACGATCGTCGTCAATGCGTCGCCATCAAGATCGGCGACCACGATGGCATTGCCGCTGGCGCCGCTGAAGGTGAGGCCAGCGTCTTCCGTGGTGGTCTGCGCCGCAGGCGCGGTTTGCGTTGGGGCATCGTTGACGGCGTTGACGACGACCGTCACTGTTGCGGTTTCAGTGACGCCGCCGGACGTCACGGTATAGGAGAACGTCGTGATGCCGTTGTAGTTCGCCGCCGGCGTGAAGGTCAGGTTGCCGAAGGCATCCAGCGTCACTGTGCCGTTGGCGACCGCGACGGCAGCACCACCGGCCGTGATTGCCAAGCCGTCGACGGCCGATACGGTGCGGCCAGCATTCTCAAATGTGTCATTGCCAAGTACGGCGATGACGGCGAGCGTGTCTTCCGAAGTCGACACCGTATCATCCGTGATGTCGCTGACGGGCGCGAGCGTCATGGCGACCGTGCCGTTTACCGGCGCGGCAACGCCGTCGCTGGTCGAGACGGTCATCGTCACCGTGCCGTTGGCATCGGCGACCGGCGTGTAGGTCAGGCCATTCAAAGCCGCAGTGACGGCAGTGGGCGAACCCGACAGCGTCACCGTCCCGGTACCGTTTCCAGTGATGGTCACACCGGGTGTCGTGATGGCCGCAAGCGTGCCGGCCGGTACCGACAGCGTGGTTGCTACATTGGCGCCACCGTCGACGTCACTGATAACGATCTGGTTGCCATTGGCGCCGCCGAACACGACGCTGGTATCTTCCGTGCCGGTCTGCGCCGGCGGCAAAACCTGCGCAGGCGTATCATTGACACTGTTGACGTTGACCGTGACCGTTGTTGTCTCGGTGACCCCGCCAGACGTTACCGTGTAAGTGAAACTATCGGTGCCGTTGAAGTTGATGTTTGGTGTGTAGACGACATTGCCGTTGGCCAAGACCGTCACGGCGCCATTGGCCGGTTGAGTGAAGCCCGTCACCGACGGCACACCTTCGAAGGCGTCGGCGGAGGCGCCGTTAGTGCCGGTCAGAACGTTGAATGAAATGCTCGTATCTTCGTTCGTCGTGACAGAATCCGCTGTGATATCGGCGACAGGGGAGACTGTCAGTGCGAGGTTGGCTATCGTCGTGGCAATCCCGTCTGTCGAAACAATCGACAAGGTATCAGCGCCGTTGTAGTCGGGCGAATTTACATATGACAAACCGTTTAATGCCGCTGTAATTGCCGCTGGGGTTCCTGTCAGCGTAACCGCGTCCGTGCCATTGCCCGTGACCGTGACACCGAGGGTTGAGCCAAGCGTCAACGTGCCCTGGGCGACAGACACTGTCGTTGTAACGGACAAACTGTCGACATCCGTCACGGTGATGGCATTGCCGTTCGCTGTACTGAAGACGAGCGGGGTGTCTTCCGGCGTCGCCTGATTGCCCGGCACAGAGTTGACGGGACTGTCGTCCACAGGGTTGACATACAGCGTGACGGTTGCGGTTTGCGTGGCGCCGTCAGCGTCAACAACCTCATACGTAAAGCTGTCTGTGCCGGTAAAATTGAGTGCCGGTGTATAGGTGAAGCTGCCGTTGCCGTTCAGGACGAGCGTGCCGTTTGACGGGCCTGACACGGGCGTCGTCGTCACGGTCAGCGCGTCGCCGTCCGGATCGCTATCGTTTGTCAGGACATTGCCGGTGATCGAAATATCTTCATTACCGGTATAGGCGTCGTTGCTGGCAACCGGCGCCGGGTTCGTCACCGTCCAGTTGAAGGTGCGGGTTACCAGCGCGCCAAAAGGATCGGTCGCGGTAACAGCGACGGAGTAGACGCCGCCCGCGCCACCAGTCGATGCATGGCTGTCGATCGTTCCCGAAATCTGCCCCGTCGCCGGATTAATGCTCAGACCTGCGGGTAGCCCCGTGACGGAAAAGGTCAGCGTATCGCCGTCGGCATCGGAGAAGAACGGACCGGTATCGTAGCTCGCCGCGCTGCCGTCTATGTTCGACTGGGCGACAAGCGTTGTTGCTGCCGGCGCGTCATTCACAGCCGTGACCGTCATCGTCGCTGTCGTTGTTTCGGTCACGCCGCCCGAGGTGACTGTGTAGGTAAAGCTATCGGTGCCGTTGTAGTCGGCGTTTGGCGTGTACGTGACATCGCCGCTGGCAAGGAACGTGACAGTGCCGTTCGCCGGTTGAGTGACACTCGAGATCACCTGGCCAGGATTTTCAAACGTATCATTGGCCAGGACATTGAACGTGCTGGCGGTATCTTCGTTCGTGATCACGCCATTGGGTGCAATATCGACGACCGGCGCCGCCGTGATGGAGACTGTGCTTGCGACTGCAGCCGCCACGCCATCGGAGGTCGTGACGTTGAGCGTTGTAGTGCCGTTCCAGTCGGCAACCGGAGCGAAGGTCAAGCCGTTGAGCGCCGCTGTGATCGCTGCGGGCGTACCAGACACTGTGACCGTGCCGGTTCCGTTGCCGGTTACGGTGACGCCGGAAACGGATCCAAGCGTCAGCGTGCCATTGACAATTGTCAGCGTCGTCGAAACCGCACTGTCGGCGTCCGAGACGGTGATCGCATTGCCGTTCGCAGCACTGAAGACGACGTTGGTGTCTTCGATCGTGGTCTGAGCTGGCGGAACCGTGTTGATAGGCGCGTCGTTGTCGGCCGTCACCGTCACAGTGACTGTCGCGGTCTCTGTAACGCCGCCCGACGTCACCGTGTATGTGAAGCTGTCAGTGCCGTTGAAGCTGGCGTTCGGTGTATATGTGATGGCGCCATTGGCGGCGAACGAAACTGTTCCGTTGGCGCCCTGGGTCACACTCGTGACGGCGGCACCGGCGTTTTCGAACGTGTCTACGGTGGCGCCGTTGGTGCCGGTCAAGACATTGAAGGTCGCCGCCGTGTCTTCGTTCGTCGAGACGGCGTCGTTGGTGATGTCCGCGACAGGCGTGACCGTGATGGCAATCGCATCGCTATCCGAGAGCGAGCCATCAGACGTCACAACAGTCAGGGACGGTGCACCGTTGAAGTCAGCAGTCGGGACATACGTAATCGACGCGATCGCGGCATTGATTTGCGCGGCCGTGCCTGACAGCGTCACTGTGCCGGTACCGTTGCCAGAGATCGTGGCGCCGCCGCCGGTAACAACCGACAGCGTTCCGCTGCCCGCTGGAATCGTCAGCGTCGTCGTCAATGCGCCACCATCGGCGTCGGCAACGCTCACGCCTGTGACAACTATAGCGGCGCCATCCTCGGATGTCATCTGTGCGGCAGGCACGGTGTTCACCGGCGCATCGTTGACTGAATTGACCGTGACGTTGACGGTTGCCGTCTCAGTAACGCCGCCAGATGTCACCGTGTAGGTGAATGACGGCGTGCCGTTGTAATTGGCGTTCGGAGTGAAGGTCAGATTGCCGGCGGCATCGAGCGTCACCGTGCCAACGCCAGCGATGACGACGCCCGCGCCGCCCGCTGTGATCGCGGTTCCATTGATGGCCGTGATTAGGCGACCGCTATTCTCAAAGCTGTCATTGCCGAGCGGCGCAAACGTGACAGGCGTGTCTTCGTTCGTCGTCACGCTATCGTTGGCGATATCGGCAATCGGAGTGATGGTGATCGAGATCGTGTCTGTATCTGTTAACGTTCCGTCCGTCGTCGCGACTGTCAGATTGATGGGTGCCGCGGGTGTGCCTGTGTTGTAGTCGGCAATAGGCGTATACGTGATCGTTGCGATCGCGCCGTTGATGGCGGCGGCGGTTCCGGTGATCGTGACCATGCGCGACCCGTCACCGCTGACGGTCACACCGGCTGAGGATCCGATGTTGAGAACACCGGTACCGGCGGGAACCGTAAGTGTGGTGGTCAGCACAGTTGCAGCACCGTCAACATCGTTGACCGAAACGCCGGAAATAGTGAGCGGGGTGTCTTCGGGCGTGGACTGGGCGCTAGGCACCGTATTGACCGGTGCGTCATTGACTGGGTTCACCGTCAACATAACCGTGGCGGTCTTGCTGTCACCGTTTGCATCGGTGTAGCGATAGACGAAACTATCGGTACCGTTGAAGTTTGGCGCCGGCGTATAAACGAAGGCACCAGTCGCAGTATTGAAGGACGTCAAGACGCCGTTTGCCGGCCCCGTTACGATGCTCAGCGGATTAGCGATGCTGGGCGTTGTGCCGACGTCGGCGTCATTCGCCAGGACGTTGCCGCCTACCGTTGCATCCTCATTGCCCGAGAAGGCATCGTTTACTGGATCGGGCGCGAGGTCGATGTTGATCGTCGTAACGGCGGTGTTCGAATTCAGCGCGCCATCGTTGACGGTCACGTTGATCGTCCGCGGCGTGGTCGAGGGCGTGTCGGTTGTATTTTCGAACTGAATGGCCTGAATGGCTGCAGCGTATTGCGCCTTGGTGAAAGTGCCCGAAAGCGTGACGCTGGTATCTGTACGTGTCCAGGTGATGCCGCTTGCAAGAGTGCCCGATGCCGCCGCAGACCCGTTGACGAGCAGCCGGTCGCCCGTCTGCTGGTTCGTCAGCGTGACGGTCGCAGACTCCATGTTCGTGTCATCGACATCGCGGATGCCCCCGGCGGCGGAGGAAATAGAAACCGGAGTTCCGTTTTCCGTGTATGTCGCAGTATAGTTCAAACCGCTCACGTCATCGGCATTGGTCACAGATAACGTCGTCGTGGTGGTCGTTTTTGTGCTGGTCGCGACGATGTTGTCTATCGCGATGTCGTCAGATCCGGCACCCGTCAGATTGTCACCGATGTAGAACTTCAAAACTCCTGACGCAGTGATGCCTACGGGTAGCGTGATGGAGATGTTGGAGAGCGCTCCGGTCGCTTCGTCCGCCACCGAATTCGTCGTCGCTGGCCCGGAGGCACCATTGTAGTAGGCCCACGTGCCCGCCAGCCCCGCGGCATTTACTGTTCCTGCCTGAAAAGTATCGAATGTTGCGTAGATGACGCCATTGTACGAGACAGTCAGCCGGTCGGTGCCGCGAGGAACACCCGGTGCGGACTGTGGGGTGACATCTGCATTCTGCCAGGCGAGATCGAACGACAGCGATGTAAGTTGATCCCGGCTCTCCACCACGGTGGTTGTGGTCGTGTTTCCAACCGTGGATGTCGATGTAGCTGAGGTTGCCGCCGGAAGAGCGAGATTTTGGAACAGCGTCTGCCCGGCAGTTGTCCAAATGTACCGGCCTGATACGCCGGTCCCATTCGTGCCTTCTTCGGTCCAGCTCGCGGGCGTCGCTGAGTTGTCGGCGAAAGTCCCGTTCGCAACAAGGTTCGCGGTGGTATTCGCAGTAACAACAGATGGTCCAGTCGACGACGTGGAGCCCGCCGAGTTGAGATCGACGACGGGAGCTGCATTGGTCACGGTTCCGTTCACGATTGCGGTCGCCGTACCTCCATTGCCATCGATAACGGTATAATTGAATGAGGGCGAACCCGCGTAGTTGGCGTTTGGCGTAAAAACGAGGTTCCCGGCCACGCTGAGCGTGACCACGCCGCCCGTCACAGCAACGCCCGGTCCGCCCACAATTATGGCTGTTCCATTGACTTGAGTGACCGTCAACGTGTCGCCGTTGGGGTCGGTGTCATTGGCACGAACGTTGATGATCAACGGCGTGTCGTGAACGGTTGTAAAACTATCAGCCACAGCGGTTGGTGGGAGATTGTACGTCATCGTTATATCGCTGATGACAAGTCTGCCTGTTTGGGTCCCCGCGGTTCCCGAGACGTACAGAATCGTCACACGGCCAACCGCCGAGCCGGTCGTCGATGTTATTGAAATGCCGACGGTGTCATAGGGCGCGTTATCGCTGGCTCCATCGATGTTGCCGTCAAACTGCTTGCCGTTTGCAAGATTGGTAATTGAGTAGGTTTGTCCTGCGACCTGTCGTGGGGTCGCAGTGATGTTCGTTCCCAAAAGCAAGACGCCGTTGACGTCATAAGCCTGCACGATCACACGATCGTCCCAGGTGCCGGCGTCAATGTTGCGAATGTCAAACTGGGCCGTGATGACGCCGAGCGGGAATGCACTGGCGTTGAAAATAATTTCCGTTGTTTGTCCCACCGTCGTGCTGGTGGTAGTTGCTGTCATCCCTAAACCAGGATCGCCGGTGCCGCTTGTTGCAAACGTATCGTCATTTGTGACACTGCCTGTTCCCGTTGTCCGGATGGTGACGGCATTCGTCAAAGCGCCAATTGTATAGGTCGTGCCGGTGGCGCCAAACGTGTGGTTGCCGACCAAATGCCAATCGAGCGTCGCGGTACTCGGAGCCAGCAGGCCCTCCCAAGCCCCTGCATCGATAGCAACGGTTTCGATGCCGCCCAGATGAGATTCAAGAATCCAGTCGCCACCAAGGTCAGCCGCGCCCGTTGCGTCTACTGACGCAGCAATATCCGCTTCGGTAATCGAGCCCAGGATCATTGCGGCCTGAAGGCCTTTATCTCCACCTGTGAAGTCGCATCCGTAGATGAGGATATCGCCGCTGGAGGTCAGTGCGTCACGAATGACGGTCAACTCGTCGAGATACTCGCCCTGCATGGATTCGGCATTGAGAACACCATTGCCCAGGTAAAGTTCGCCCTCACTGCCGTGCGAGACAATGTGGATGCTGGTGATACCGGTTCGCCCTGACAAGGCATAAGCGATCTGCTCGACGCCACTCGTATTGTGATCAATCAGGATGATCTCGGCTTTGGGATCAATCGCTTTTATGAGCTGATCAACGTTGTTAACGGCGCTGTCGATGAAGACGATTGTGGAATACGCGGGGGATCCGGAATTCTCAGTTCCCGGTGCGGCAACAACAGCCGCGAAAAGGGCGACGGAATTCTCGTTCTCAGAAGCGACGGGGGTAACATCTTGCGCATCAGCACCGGTCGTGTCCGTGGTTGCTGTTGCGGGCTCGCCCATGGCGGGCAGTGTGTCAGCCGCGGCGGTTTGTTGCGGATCAGAAGTTGCCACCACGGTCGCCACAGCTGCGCCGTCAAAGGCGATGCGCGGCTCGAGCGTCCGGTATGAAATCGTCGATTTCAGGTCCCGCAAAAGCTGGTCGACGCTTTTCTGCGACTGCAATTTGGCGAGGTCTTCCGGACGAACGCGCGTGTTCATGACTATCTTTCAGTGCAAAGATACCGCGCCCGAATGAGCGCACCTCTGGAGGATTGCATTTGAGCTGAAAGATATGAGCGAGACCTTTACGCCTGGCGGATATATGCACATATAACGACATATAACTTTACATCAAACGGCAAAATGAAAGGACAATGAAATATGAATTTAATTATCCCGAAATATATATTACCAATTCATCTCCATTTTGATGAATGAGCCAAGCGGATTGACGATGAAGTCAAAGCAGCAGGCGTGGCCGCAGCAGCTGGCCACTTTGTGAACGGTCAAAAGCCGCTTTCTCGGACAATTACCGCCGCGACCTGACGCCATGCACGGCCTGCAAGGCTACGGCCTTCTCCTGGCAACGCAACGACACCCCGCACCGCGTAGCCGGGTGATTCCGTGCCAGCGTCAGCCGTCAAGGTTGCAAGGTATTGCGCCTCGACCGGAGCCAGCCGGCGACGCTCCGCGCCAACCGTCTGAGGACGGACAGCAACCGGCCCACCGTACTGGGACGCGAGTTCCGGGATGTCGATGTGTGTCGCGCCAGCCTTGGCAACGTCCTGAAGCCGGACACTCACAGGGGATAGTCCCGGATAATCGGCAATAAAGCTCCCGGCCTTGCCCAGACTAAGCCGCGCGACATCCTGCTCGGCGATATACCCCCGGGCGACCAATGCGGCGCCGCCGCGTATCAAGGCCACAAATTCGGATCGGGAGACCGGACGGCCGGGCTGAATGGACGTGTTCCACTCGGCAACAATTCCAGCACCCGGCGCGACAATCGTCAGGTCCTGCATTTCGCGGACGAGACCGGCGAGTTCGGAGTTTAGGGCATCAAGCTCCTGCTCCATGGTCAAACTGTTGGCGCGGTCTTCCGCGTCCGCAGATCGCCGGGCCAATCGCATCTTGATCACGGCGATCTTTTTATGTGTGACCGCGATCTGGTGCTCGGTTTCGGCGGACCGCAAAACAACGAGAACATCTCCAGCCTGAACGCTGTCGCCGGCTTTAACCCTGACCTCAGCGACGAGACCGGCGCGCTGCGGGTAGACGCGGGCCAATTCAGAGGCTTCGAGAACAGCAGGTATATAAACCTGTTTTGACCAAGGCACCAACGCGAGCAGAAGGAGCAGTGACGCGACGGCCGCCGTCATCCGGCTGCGGCGTGTGGCGGCAATGGCGTCTGCCTCCGTCCACCAGCGCTGAACTTCGCCAGCAACCGGCCTCAGCACAAAATAAATGATCTCGATGAGGAAGAGGACAATGCCGAGAAGCTTGAAGGCCATGTGATAGACGAGCACGGCGATGCCCGTGAATACGATAAGCCGGTACACCCAAACAGCCCAAGCATAGCCCGTGAGTACGCGCACCGTTCGTCCAGGAAGGCGCTCGGGCGGCGGCCTGCCGAGGCCAAACAGGATTTCGCGCATTCGCCATTGACCAAAGGCAAAGGCGCGCGATTGCAGATTGTCGACGCCGAGCGCATCGGCGAAGAGATAGTACCCATCGAAGCGCATGAGCGGATTGAGATTGATAGCAAGGCTAAGGATCCAGCCAACGGTTGCGATCGAAAACGCCAAACTCTTCAAGATGCCTTCAGGCAGGAAGGCCCAGAGAAACGTTGCAGCGCAGGCGAGGACGAGTTCGACCGCGACACCCGCGCCGCCGATCATCAGCCGCTGACGGCGGTCGCGCAGCCGCCACGCATCGGTCACGTCGGTGTAGAGGACTGGAAACATCACCAGAAAGCAGACGCCCATACTGGGGACGCGGCATCCGAAGCGGACTGCGGTAAAGGCGTGCCCAAGTTCGTGGGCGCTTTTGACCAGGATCAGTGCCACGGCGTAAGTGGCCGCGCCCTGCCACGAGAAAAAGTGCTGGAACGTCGCGAAGAATGCGTCCCACTGGCGCGAGACAAGATACAGACCAGAGAACCCGGTGAACGCAACGAGAGCCGCAAAGACCCGCGTATAGAGCGGCGCAACAATAGGGAGTGCGCGCTGAAGGAACGCCTCGGGCCTGACGAGGGGCAGCTTGATGTAGAGATAGTTGTGCACCATCCACATCAGCCAACCGTGCTGAGCGCGGTCTGCCAACCCTGAGAAATGACGCCAGCCACCGGCGGCAGGCTCGACCGTCAAGCTGTTGTCACCAAGAAACCGGACGAACCCGGCGATGTCGTCTTCGGTGACGGCGTGGCCGGAATCTCGCGCCGCGTCACGTCTGAGATCTGAATATGTGGCGCCACCACGCCACAACAACAAGAGCTGATAGGACGTTTCGTCAATTTGGACATAGCGATGCTGAACAGTGTCGACGATCAGCCACGTTGGTGCCCCATCCGCTCCGACAGCGCCGCTCTCGAGCTTCAGTTCTTGGCGGAGCTCGGGCAGTTGCGGTGGTGGAGGTGGTGGTTGTGGTGCCGGGGTCTCGGTCATCTCTACAGCCCCAGCCACTGCCGCAACGCAGTTATTGGACGGCGAAAAAGATAAAACCCAAGCCGCACATTGCTGCCTGAAACCTGTGCCGTACCGCGGATGCCGAGACGCGGCAAAGCCCGCCCAGCGTCATCGTTCAAATTTGCTGTAACACGAAACGCTACGACATCGTTCTCGCCGATCTTGGCCTTGTAGTCTGCGCGCATCACAGTGGCGGCCCACGGCGTCAGGGGATCGCTGTCGAGAAAGAGTTTGACGCGGGCGCCCGGTGTCAAGGCGATCGCATCGGCAACCGGCAGGCCGATATGGGCTTCGAGGAGCGACGCATCCGCCACCTCCAACATGCGTTCTCCAACGGCAACCGGGCGGCCGACGAGATCGCGCTTATCGGCGTAGATGGCTATGCCGTGGCGTTTGGCACGGATTTCCGTTTTGGCGAGGAGGTCACGCGCAAAGTCCCGTTCGGCGAGTTTCAACGCCAGTTCGGCGCGTGCGATACCCATGTCATGCATGCCCCGGGGATCGCTAAAGGCGAGCTGATTGGTCTGCTTCAAGCGGGCTTCGGCGACCTGGGCTTCGCGTTCGGCGACCTGAAGGCGGTTTCTCAGCGTCGTGTCCGCGAGCTTGATCAAAAGATCACCGGGCTTGACACTCTGGTTGGCTTCAACGGCGACGGCCTCGATGACACCGTCGATGGGTGCAGCAACCACAAAGGGATCACGGGCGACAATCTCAACAGGCGCGACCGCTGAAAGCGGGACCTGGATGACAAACAGCGCGGCGAACGTGGCGGCACATGCTGCCGTATGCCAACGCGATAGCTGGAGGAGCTTGCTCTTAAAGTTTTTGGGCTGGCCCTTGAGTGCAAGCCAAGCATGCGCGTAAGCCGCGGCGAGACGCTGTGCGATCACAAGGTCTTGGTCGGCCCAGGCATCCTCGCGGGCAAACACAAGTCCGCCAACGGCGGGCTTAGTGCCGTGCTTAAGGGGAACCCAAATGAGCGACCGGAACGGATAGGCATCCGCCGTGCCATCCTGGCCGGGGCCCGGAAGCTCGATGGGCCGCATGGCATCAAGGCTGGCCTTTTTCGCGGCGTCCTCGGCAAGGGTCTCGATGAGCACGACGAGCGGCGCATGACGATCAACAGCCGGCAAACTCGAAACGCCCTTCACCTCGTGCTTACCACTGAGGCCAGGTGTCAGGACAAAGATCTGCCGCGCCCGGGTTAATTTCCGCGTTTCGTTTGCCATGATGAACACGAGATCGCGGGCGTTCGTCGCGTCGCGGGCTTCGGCCTCAACTTTTAGCAAGGCCAGGAGTGCGGCCTGGCCGTCCGCTGGTTTGAGCTTTGGCATAGCGGCTGCTGCTTGAGGCGCGCCCGGCGATAGTCGAACGTCCATTCTTGTTTGTGGCCTGGTCTGGGCGGTGTTGGCCTGCTGCATAGGCTCAGACCCAAGTTGGTCACCACTGCCTGCGTCTCCACTTCGGCCAGGCCGTATCGCTGCCATGTATCACCCGTTCGGATGTGTGAAGCTGGCGCCGCCGCTCATTCCCGGCAAGACGCCGTCGACCGGCTCTTCAAACACAGCAATGACTTTGACCATCTGGCTGACAGCATCCACGGATGCGCCGAGCCGCACGATGCGCGCCTGGTAATCGTGTTTGGTCTCATCGACCTGAAACGCGAAGGCCGTGCCGGGCTTGATCCAGCTCAGCCAATGCGATGGTACGATCAATTCAATTTCCAGGCGCCCGTGTCCAACGATGACAAGAAACGGTTTGTTCAGCTGTGGCTGCTCGTAAAGATTGACCGAAAGTTCAGCGACCCGGCCGTCGAAAGGGGCAGAGACGTCGCACTGCGACAGGCGGCTCGTGAGCGACCGGGCTTCGGCCTCCGCCTTGGCGACGCGGGCTTTGGAGATTTCAACATCGTGCTTACCGACGGCGCGGAGTTTCTCGAGATGCTGGTTGCTTTCGAGCGTAAGCTGCATTTCACGATACACGGCGTCCGCGGACTGAGCTTCTGCCCGGTAGCGCTCACAATCGAAGGCGATCAGCAGATCACCGGCTTTGAAGGCTTCGCCTTCGCGAAACCCAATTTTTAAGACGCGCGCCACAAGCTCGGTCGAAAGTGCAGCTTGGTCGATGGCCCGGATTACGCCACGCACAGGAACGGCGGCATCGCTGACACCAACAGGTTCCACACCGGCGCGGGCCTGAACCGCCGCCCCAACAATGGCCGCCGCAAATCCAAGGCAAAGGCACATATGTATGGCTTCGCGCATGAGCGCTCCGGCGTAAGGTCAAGATCTGCGCGACGAATCGCATGGACGGAGGAGTTTCCTCCGGTCCGGGTTGCTGGGACGTTAAGAACGTATCAAGAATTTGCGTCCTGCCGGCTACTCGGCCGACGCCACCCGCTTCGACCAACCGGCATTGAGATCGCCGCGCTCGAACCACAATTGCTTCAGCGCAGCCGTAACGGACGACACACTCTGCGAGCGATCGATCTCCCATGCGTACGGATCGAGCCCCATGGACGAGAACAGATTGGCATAGGCGTTCTGGAGCTGGGCGTAGGCGATGTCGTACTTGGCTTCGGCCACCAGCGTATTCATTTCTTCGCGGATCAGGGTCTGATTGCTGATGCGGTCGGCGGAGGCTTCAGCCTGCATCTGCTCAAGCAGGCGGCGCTGAACATCACGATATTCCGAGGCTGTGTGCAGCTCCTTCTTGGCGTGCATGAAGCGGATGCGCGAAACGTGCACCTGCGTCATCACGGCCATGGTGAGTGCCAGCGAGCGCTGGTGCAGCATGTTGTCTTGAAGCTCAATGACGTCGAGGCGCGCCGGATAAGAGAATACCTTCAGCAGGTTCCAGCTCGCCTTAGCACCCCAGTTCAACCACTCGTTGTTGAGCATGAAGCTGTTGCTGTCCGTGTTGGCGCCAGCATAGGCCTGAATACCGGGCAGCATTTCGAGCAGCGCCGCGTCGGCCTCATGCACGTTAATGCGTTTCCTGTACTCAACTTCGCGAAGCTCCGGGCGATTGTAGACAGCGGTCGAGATCATGTCGTCGAGACCGGCCTTGAGGCTGAGCGACCCTTCCTTGCGGCCTTCGTGCACGAGCTTGAATTGCGTGCCAGGCTTCAAATTCATCAGCGCGGCAAGCTGAGCCTTTGCCGTATTCAACTCGCGTTGAATTTCACCAATCTTTTGTTTGATTTCGACGAGCTCGCGTTCGTATGTCAGGGCTGTGATCGGCGACGTTTGGCGATCGGTGTACAAGGTGCGCGTCTCTTCGAGCGCTTTTTTGGTCTCGCCTTCGAGCGCCGACAGGCGGGTCATCAGGCGTTCGGCGCTGATGGCGCGCCAATAGGCCGAGCGCACATCCTCGACGACGCGGTGAATGACTTTGCGGCGCATTTCCTCTTGAACCAGAACCTTGTCGGCGTCCTGCCTGGCCCGGACGTAAGACAGGCCGAAATCGAGAATATTCCAGCTGAAGCCGATGTCGGCTGAGCTAATTTCTTTGTCCTGACTGGTCGATGCGCCAAAGTTCGGCGCGTTGTTCACCAGATTGAGGCTTGATGAGGCATTGAAGTTATTGCGGCCGGCATAGCCGCTATTCGCGACGACATTTGGCAAAAGACTGTAGTGGGCGAGATTAAGCTCCGACATGCGAACGGCGGCTTCGGCCTCCTCGACGCGATGATCGAGGTTGTACTTGAGGGCGCGTGCCATCGCTTCATAGAGCGTAATGGAGCCTTTAATAGGTTCCTGGTCTGCGGTTACTTCCGTGACGTTGATCGCAGCTGTGGTCGCGAGTTCAGCGTCCGTGAGCGGCGACGGATAAATCGCGCATCCGCCGAGTACGGATGCCGCCAGAAGACCTGCGATTGAAACGACGTAGCGCGCCCGCATGTGATGTGTTCGCCTTGATGCTGATTTTTCAACCAACGCAACAAACACAACTGGGATCGCCTACACCCCCCCTGAAACCGCCTATGTCGCCCCAGCACGCCTTACGCGAATCTTAAAGTGAGTAAGTGCCATTGGAGCTTTCATTCTCTAACAAAGTGTAAACAGACCGATCCGTAACGCCTATGAATTCGTGAAGATGAACTTCCAGAAACAAAGGCAATCCAACGCTCTAAAGGTGGCTGATCAACTTCAGAACCAGTCTAGTTGACTCCGACTTTGGTCCAAACCGCTGCAATTTTCGCGGGTGCTTCCCCGGCGAATTGACAGGCGCTGCCGGGTTGACCAAATTGCCGGAATGCAGGCCCTAGAAATCGTACAAATCCCCTGTCTCTCGGACAACTATTGCGTCCTTGTCCACGCCCCCGATACCGGCGAAACGGCCGCAATCGACGCCCCCGACGACGAGGTCATCACGGCGGCACTCAAGCAGCGCGGCTGGCGCCTCAGCCAAATCTTCACGACGCACCACCATTCCGACCACACGAACGGCAACCTGGCGCTCAAAGCCCATTCCGGCTGCGCGATCACAGGCCCTGAGGCCGAGGCGGAACGGATTCCGGGGCTGACGCAGGCCGTCTCCGCTAAGACACCCCTCACCTTCGCCGGGTATTCAGTTCGTGTGATCGAGACCCCTGGGCACACACTTGGGCACGTCACATACTATTGGCCGGACCTGAAAACAGCCTTCACCGGCGATACCCTTTTTGCCTTGGGTTGTGGCCGCATCTTTGAAGGTGATGCCACGATGATGTGGGCGTCATTGCAAAAAATCGCCGCGCTGCCCGATGACACCATCATCTATTGCGGACACGAGTACACGCTTGCGAACGGCCGCTTTGCCCTGACCGTCGAACCCGAAAACGACGCCTTGAAACTGCGCATGGCGGAGATTGAGTCGCTGCGCGCGGCGGGTCGCCCTGCGCTGCCGACTACAATCGGTGCCGAAAAGCGGACAAACCCGTTTTTACGCGCCGCATCCTGTCACATCCGCGCCCGCCTTGGGATGCATGGCGCACCGGATTGGCAGATCTTCGGACGTTTGCGGGACCTCAAGAACAAAACCTGACAGCGGACCCGAAAAGCCTGAACCGAAACCGGATTGGCGCGGCGTCTCAGCCACAGGTAAAACGATTTCCGCTGGCTGTACCGCTCCTTCCACGGGTTCGTGACATCTCGATATGGCACGAACGCCTTCAATCCACGGGATAATTCTGTCTTCCCCAGACCGGGAGCGCCACTCGCTTGCTGCGGGATGACGACTCGTAAACAGTGATTGCGAATCGAAGTTCCGGCTCACGGGGGTTGCCGTCATATGAAGCGCGAGTCCGCAGGACCCATCCTATCGACGGTGTTTGTCGACTACGACAACATCTACCTGTCGCTGAAACGCAAAAACGACGATGCGGCTAAGCGGTTCGCCAAGGACAGCAGCTTCTGGCTTCAAGGTATCATTTCGGGTGAGCTCATTACGCCCACCTCGAGCTTTGCAGCAGCCAGCGACCGGCGCATCGCCATGAACCGCTGCTACGGAAACCCGGTGCCGCGCCGCAATGCGCACGACAACTCGACCGACATGAACTCGTTTCCGTTCGTGCGCCACCACTTCCTGCGCTCAGGCTTCGAGGTTATCGACTGCCCGCCGCTAACGGCGCAGCTCAAGAACTCGGCCGATATCAAGATGGTCATGGATATCCGCGATATCCTGACCCACGACACCTTCTTCGACGAATTCATTATTCTGTCGGGCGATGCCGACTTCACGCCGCTGCTGCATCGCCTACGGGCCCACGCCCGGCGCACGGTGGTGTTCGCGAATGATCACACGGCGCAGCCCTACACGGCAATCAGCGACGGCGAGGTTAGAGAATCAAGCTTGATCGCGCTTCTGCTCAGCGGTCGCGCCGTCTCTGTGGAAACTGGCGCGCGCGAACTCGCAGGCCCGCAATCCGCATCTCCGGCGATCAACGTCGAGGCTGCCCGGCACGCTATTCTGACGGAAGTCGTGGGCTTTGTGCGCAGCGCGCCACAGGCCGTGCCGCTTGAAACGCTCGCAGACCGTGCCGTGCGCATGGTCGGGCGCGACAAGACCGTTGGGACGAATTGGGGTGGTTACGGCAGCTTCCGTGATCTGCTCCTCGCCGGTCTGCCCGAAGACATCCACCTGAGCGATACCGCGCCGTACACCGTGTTTGACGGCAACCGGCACATTTCGGCAGCGGGCTTGTTGTCACCACAGTTGCCGCCGCCGCAGATGGAAGCCCGCCGGGTTGAAATCTATTCTGAACCGGTACCAGCAACTCAGCCGTCGCGCGCATTCCAGCCGGCCGTGCCTCAGCGCCTGTCGCAGTACCCGTTGCCGCCAGCGATGCAGCCAGTTCAGGCACCAGTACAGGCCCCCGTTCAGGGTCAAGTCCAACACCCGCGTGGCGCTGAGCCCGCCACACCACCGCCGCGGGCAGCGCCTGCCGAGCCAATGGCCCAGCGGCCACCGAGCATGCCCATGCCGCCGCTCGTACCGCAGATGGACCTGCGCCGCGAAGCGCCGCGCATAAACGCACCGCTCGCAGCGCCTGCCCCATCGGCCCCGCGTACAGCCGAACAGGCGACCCAAATCCAAGAGTCGATCGCGCGCATTCATGAGGCCTGCCAGGCCCCGGCCTTGGCACCGGCTGAGTATCGTGTGCTGTTCGACGTGTTGGCACAGGAAATTACCGCCAACGGTCTTCAGGGTGTGCAAACGCTCGTTAACACGACACAGCGCGCCCGCGAATTTGGCCTTGATCTGAAGCGCGACGACCTTCGCTTCATTCTCGAAGTCGTCAGCGAAAGCGATCCGTGGTTCGAGCAAGGGGCCTCAGCCAACCTCTTCGCCAGCCGCTTCCGCAACTTCGTCGTCGCCCGCTGCCGTAGCCAGGGCCTGAGCTTGTCAGCGGACGAACTCGATCTGATCGAAGCCTGGTTCTCGGCCCAGGCGCCGCAACAGGCCCGGGCCGTCAACTACGGTCAGGCGGCGCAGCAGCAGCCACAGGCAAGGTCGCCCGCCGTTTCGCAACAGCTGCCACCTGCAGCAGCAGCTCCGACAGGTGAGCGCTGGTGGAGCCTCGAAGAAGGCCGCCAGCACATCGCCGAGCAGCGGGCACAAGGCAGCTACGGCGGCCTCGACGCCGACCCAGAAGACGAGTTCCCGCGCATTGTGCGGACTAGCCTGAGGCGGTGAGGCTCAAATCTCGTGACAAAATCAAAGCGCCCCGGAGTGATCCGGGGCGTTTTTTTGCGACGAAAACACCGCGTCGCGGAGAAAAGGCTGCGGGCCCAGGGAAGGGGCAGCGGACACGTTACCGCTATAGGTGGCGCCAAACTCAGTGCATCGCAGCAGGGAGGTTCGGTGACGTTTGAGACTTCAAGAGGGCAACGACCGAGACAAGAATTATGACCGCACCCACACATTGGACTTGCGTTAGGCGCTCCCCGAGAACCGCGTAGGCCGTTGCCACACCAAATACCGGGGTGAGATTGATAAACATACTCGCGGTGCTCGCGGGAACGGACCGCAGCCCATTCAAGTAGAACCAGAACGCGGCGGCGTAGTACATCAGGCCAGATACCGCTCCGCCGAACACCTCTCTCTGCGTCAGCGCATGCACGGCATCGACGGCGCTGACTTGTAACTCAAAAGGCCAAATGGCAATTGCCCAAAGGAGTCCCACGGTCTGTTGGATAGCAACCGTGAGCAACGGATCTACGGCCGGCGGTATTTTTCGGGACAATACCGTATAAACCGCGCAGCAGAACACGCCTCCCAGGATGAGCGCTGCGCCATAGAGGCTGCCCGTATCGGCCCCACTCTTGTTAAGAAGACCACTGACGAGCAGGACACCGCAAGCCGCCGTCGCCGTAAGCAGCACAAGGCGGGGCGTGATGGCCTCCCGAAGCACAAGCCACGCCATGAAGACGATGAGGGCTGGTTCAGCCGCCCAGAGCAAAGTCGCCACGCTCGCGGTTGTTTGCGTCAACCCGAGCATGCTCAGCGTGTAGGAAAGACCGGGATTCAATAGGCCGATCAGAGCCAGGGGCAGAACTCCGCGCCAATGCACCGGCTGCATCCCTTTTGCGATGACAAAAAGCCAAAGTGCCAACACACTGGGCGCGAGCTGCATGACCAAAAACGTGATTGGCGGAACCGACGAGAGCAGCTGTTTGCTGATGACCGTTGCTACGGCCCAAAATGCACTTGCTAGGACGAGCGAGACGCTCGGCGAAATTTCGCGGGAGTAGCATGCCATGACGACTCTCCAAATTGGACGACCTGGTGCGAACGCTGTGATTTCGGCAAAAGCATTGCCGCGCGGACGCTGCAAGCGTCGCCATCACAGTTGTCGTAACCAGGTTTCCGGGGAGGACGATGGGTCATGGGCGGTGAAATGATCTCCACGTTCGTTGAGCACATACGGCTCCGCGTAAGTGGAGCCGTATGTGCTGACTATTAAGCGAAATACTGGCCGCCGTTGGCGGTGATGGTCGAGCCGGTGATGAAGCCCGCATCGTCGGAGGCGAGGAACACAACGCAGCGCGCGATTTCGCTGGGCTCGCCGAGGCGGCCGACCGGAATTTGCGGCAGTATGTTCTTCTCGAGCACGTCAGGCGCGATGGCCTTGACCATCTCGGTTGCGATATACCCCGGGCAAATGACGTTGACCGTAATGCCGGCGCGGGCGCCTTCCTGCGCAAGCGCCTTGCTGAAGCCGATATCGCCAGCTTTCGATGCCGAATAGTTCACTTGGCCCATCTGGCCCTTCTGGCCGTTGATCGACGAAATGTTGATGACGCGGCCAAACTTGCGGGCGCGCATACCTTCCCAGACCGGACGCGTCACGTTGAAGAGACCGTTGAGATTGGTCCCGATAACTTCGTCCCAATGCTGCTTCGTCATCTTGTGGAACATGGCGTCGCGCGTAATGCCGGCGTTGTTCACGATCACGTCGACCGGACCCACGTCCTTCTCGATCTGCTTTAAAGCTTTCTCGCTCTCCTCGAAGCTCGCGACGTTGAACTTGTAGACTGGAATTCCGGTCTCGATCTGGAAGGCCTGGGCGGCGGCATCATTGCCAGCGTAGCTTGCGGCGACGCGGTACCCGGCATTCTTCAGCGCGACGGAAATGGCGTGGCCGATGCCGCGCGTGCCTCCGGTAACGACGGCAACTCGTGCCATGGTGTGGATCTCCCTAGTTTTTTGAGTTGATTATGTGACGTTCGAGTGGTCGGGGTGGGAACCACCCACAACACGCGGAGCGGGTTTTTAAACAAAAAATAAGGTTGGGGTTATGGCAAGACAATAAATGAAAGCGAGAGCAAAGGCACCACCCCCCAGGCC
>JANNEP010000024.1:0-71621 GCA_031378895.1 Hyphomicrobium sp. | reverse complement strand
CGTCGGCCGTCCAGCCTCCTGCTCGCGCAGGATCGCAATCACCTGTTCGTCTGAAAATCGGCTCTTACGCATCGTCCGTCTCCTCTCTGGAGTGACGGACTCTACCTCAAATCGAGAACCCTGGCGGGGGCAGGGTCAGCGCCTGTAAACGTAGTCTGCGCCATAAAAAAGCATCACCATTATGCAAACGGTGACGACGGAATCATATTCCGTCGATACTGGCATACCCAGCCACTTCTCAAGCAAGGCGGGCACCTCTTGCTTGAGGTCTTCCTGAAACGCGACGATCAACGCCAGGAAAAAGTATTCTCGTAAACTTCCGGTCGAAATATCTTCGACGCGGAGTGTCGAATGCTCGACAGTTAGCCCCTCGAATAGGGACTCCAGAAATGGGCCCAACTCTTGCGCTAGGCGTTGGTTCGCTCGAAGCGTTCCAATTACGTCTTCTATAGAGACGTGATCGCGGACCTCGTATTCCACTCTGTGAGGAAGAACGATTTCCACGAAGTGCTCCGGCCGATTGGCTGATAGGCCAACACCGTAAGCGAGAAAAAGCTGACACTCCAAGCCTTTCTCGGCATAGGCAACAAAAACACTAGCCTCTATGACTTGGTGCGTTTGCTACGCAATGCCGAGGATTTCTTCCGGGGCGAGCGGCGGCAGGATCGACGGCAGCCGCGACGCCAGCATGGACTTACCCGACCCCGGCGGTCCGACCATCAACAGATTGTGGCCCCCTGCTGCTGCCACCTCCAACACGCGCTTGGCGGTTTCCTGGCCCTTGATGTCACGCAAATCCGGTAGGACACCCTGCGCGGTCGCGATGTGCGGTTTCGGCCGGGCGAGCGTCTGCAGGCCCTTGAAGTGGTTGACCAGCGACAAGAGGTGCGGGGCCGCGAGAATATCGACGTCTTCTCCGGCCCAAGCTGCTTCGGGTCCGCATGCCGCCGGACAGATCAAACCCTTGCCGACCGCGTTGGCGCCGATCGCCGCGGGAAGTGCGCCGGGCACGCCGCGGATAGCGCCGTCGAGCGCCAGTTCGCCGATAGCCGCGTAGCCAGCGATGGCGTCCGGCGCGATGGCCTCCATCGCCGCCATCATGGCGAGAGCGATGGCAAGATCGAAGTGGCTGCCTTCTTTCGGCAGGTCGGCGGGGGCGAGGTTGACGGTGATGTGTTTGTAGGGAAGCCCGAGGCCGACGGCATGGAGCGCGTTGCGCACCCGCTCGCGGCTTTCGGCCACGGCTTTGTCTGGCAGGCCGACGATGGCAAAAGTCGGCTGACCCGGCGTGATCCGCACCTGGACCTCAACGGGGCGCGCCTCGACGCCAACGAACGCAAGCGTGGAAATTTGCCCGTACATGACGCCCCTCCAACGCTACGGATGCTAGTCCGGGTGCGGAGGGCTGTCAAGAACAAAGGTGGAACACTGTGGGCTAGATTGCGGACAACGTCAGCCGGACCCACATGATCAGCAGAACGGTCGCGCCGATCGCGAATAGACCGAGCCGGTAGAGCACGTTGTTAGTCGTCATGTGTAGCAGGCTGTGGGCGAGGCGGGCGGTAACGAAGCCCCAAGCGAGCCAGACGTACAGATCATCGACGCGCTGTGTCACGATCAGCGCGAGACAAGCGACGTAGAACAGCACCGGCAGTTCCAGCAGGTTCATATAGTCACGATTGGGCAGCGAGACATCTCCCGGCACATTGGCGCTTTCGCCGTAGCGGAAATCTTTGACGTGGACTAGGCCGGCGCGCGCGGCGCGGATGCGCGTCAGTGGGATCAGGTTCAAGACCAGGAAGGTCCAGAGCGCCAGCACGCACATCGGTAGCAAAATCGCATTCGGTGACATGGGTCCTCGCGGGTTTTGTATCAGGCCTTCTTAGATACTTTCACGCGCGTCTCAATCGCATCCCAGATCATCGCCGCGATGTCGTTGCCGCCGAAGGCCTTGACCTGACGAATGCCGGTTGGCGAGGTGACGTTGATCTCGGTCAGATACGGGCCGATGACGTCGATGCCGGTGAACAGCAGCCCGCGCCGCTTCAATTCCGGCTTCAAGCGTTCGCAGATCTCAAAGTCGCGCTTGGTGAGTTCCACCGGCGCCGCAATGCCGCCAACGTGCAGGTTCGAGCGCGTCTCTCCCGCCTGCGGCACGCGGTTGATGGCGCCGGCGACCTCGCCATCGACGAGGATGATACGCTTGTCGCCGTCGCGGACTTCCGGGCGGAATTCCTGGACCATAAAGGCTTCGCGGAACACGGTTTGAAACAGCTCGACGAGTGCCGAGAGGTTGCCATCCTCGGGCCGGATGCGAAACACGGCGGCGCCGCCATTGCCATACAGCGGCTTGAGGATGATATCCTTGTATTGCGCACGGAACGCCAGAACGTCATCGAGCTGGCGCGTGACCAGCGTCGGCGGCATCAGATCGAGAAAGTCGAGGACGAAAAGTTTTTCCGGCGCATTGCGCACGTGGGCTGGATCATTGACGACCAGCGTCTTCGGATGGATGCGTTCCAAAAGATGCGTCGTGGTGATGTAGGCCATGTCGAACGGCGGGTCCTGGCGCAGCAGGACGACATCTTGCTTAGACAAGTCTTCGACGCGCGGGTTCGACAGCGCATAGTGGTCACCAAATTTATCTTTTACGGACAGCGTCGATCCGCGCGCCAAAAGCTTGTCGCCGGCTAGCGCCAGGTTTTGCGGCGTGTAGTAGAAAATATCGTGGCCGCGCTTTTGCGCTTCGAGCAAAATCGCGAACGAGCTATCGCCGCGAATGTCGATCTTCTCGATGGGATCCATCTGGCAGGCGATGCGAAGGGGCATGGGGTTCCGGAGTTGATTAGGCGGGGAAGTCCTCTAACCTATAGCACAGTTGACGCGCCGTCATGGGTTTCACGCTTCAAGCGTAGAAGACGGTTACGCCCGATGACTTGCGAAAAAACCTCGCAATTGCGTATCAAGTTTGAGCTCTCGCGCTTAACGTTTTTTACCACGAACGCGTTATGACAGATGCGTTCGTTTCAAAAACTCAGGTTGCCGCCATGATAAATCTTGCTTCATCGCCGCGCCCCGTAACACTGACCGACCGGCGCGCTAGCCAGCGCCGCGATTGTTCGTTTCAGGCGCGGATAAAAATTGCGGGTGAACCACCGATCCCTTGCAAGGTCATCAACGTGTCGGCGATGGGGGCGCTGCTGCAGCTCAACGTCGTGATGGGCCTGCCGCCGGTGTTCAAGCTGATCGTTGACTCGGAAATGTTCGAAGCCGAGTGCGAGGTGCGGCATCAGACCGGCGTCAATGTCGGCGTGCTGTTCACGTCGAACCGCCTGGAGGCAATGGCGAAGTTTGGTTGACTTTTTTCATGTTGCCATTTTTTCGTTGACTTGCTGACTACTTACGTGGTAGTAACCTCTAAATGAGGTGCTCATGGCTCATCCAATTTTGCCGTCTCAAGTGCGTTCCGCTCGTGCATTGATCGATTGGTCGCAAGAACGGCTGGCACACGAGTCTGGCGTCAGCATATCGACAATACGAGATTTTGAATCCGGACGTCGCGATCCGGCGCGTGAAAACCTGCAAGCGATAGTCAGGACTCTGGCCGCTATTGGAGCTGTGCGTTTCCTCTCAGAAGATGAAAATCTCGGACCTGGCGTCCGATTGACTAAGGATTCTGCCAAAATGATCAAAGGCCCAACGCACGTCTCGTTTGATTCAGACAATCTCCCGTTTAAAGTTCGATGGAATGAAACAGAAATTTTCGTATTCCTGCCAGCCTTGGTGCTGGATGACCTGAGCCGAACGAGCTGCGAAAATGATCAGCAGTACCTCGGGCAATTTAAGAAGTGGCAGGCAGAAATTCTACGCCGGACGACACTAGCGATCTACGGGGGCCGAGTTGATGATAAAAACAGGCTTCAGCTAAGGACACGCGACTTCGAAGATCTGTTCTAAATTTCATCACAAGAAACTGTACGGATCGACGTCGAGCGTGACGCGGATGTCGCCTTTGAGTTTCGGGATCGCCGACGCCCAGGCGCGCAAATAGCCTTGCATGTCGGCATCGCGCGGGGCCTTGACGAGCAGCCGCCAGCGATAGCGTCCACGTACAATGGCGATGGGCGCTTCAGCCGGGCCGAGGACGGTGATTTTTTCCGATCGCGGCGCGCGGCGCGCAATATCGCGTGCTGTACGCTCCGCCAGCTCCTTGTCCCGCGCCGAGACGATGACAGCGGCGAGGCGGCCATAGGGCGGCAGCCCGCCTGATTGCCGGGTCTTGATCTCGTAGTTCAAAAACGCTTCGCGGTCGCCCGCGACGATGGCCGCCATGACCGGGTGCTCTGGCATATGGGTTTGCACCAACCCGCGGCCAACCATGTGCGTGCGCCCGGCACGGCCTGTGACCTGATGCAGCAATTGAAACGTGCGCTCAGCCGCGCGCGGATCGGCGCCGTGGGCCAGGCCGAGATCGCCGTCGACGACACCGACGAGCGCGAGGCCTGGAAAGTTGTGGCCCTTGGCGACAATTTGCGTGCCGATGATGATGTCGACCTCGCCGCGCTCGATCGTGTGGATCATCTCGCGCATTTCGACGAGACTTGGAATGAGGTCTGATGACAGCAGCGCGACGCGGGCCTCGGGAAAGCGTTCGGCGACTTCTTCGGCGACACGCTCGACGCCCGGGCCGCAGGCGACAAGGCTGTCGGGCGCGGCGCACTTCGGGCACTTCTCCGGCAGCGCCAGCGCAAAGCCGCAGTGGTGGCAGTTCAAGCGCTTCTTGAAGCGGTGCTCGACCAGCCACGCCGAGCACTGCGGACACTCGAAGCGATGTCCGCAGCTCCGGCACAATGTCAACGGCGCATAGCCGCGGCGGTTCAGGAACAATAGCGATTGCTGACCTTTCGCCATCGTCTCGGTGATGGCAGCAACAAGGCGCGGGGCGATCCATTTGCCGGGCTCGGGCGCTTCGCGTCTTAAGTCGATCATCGAGACTTCGGGAAGTTCGATGCCGGAAAAGCGGCCCGGCAGGACGACGTGGCGATAGCGGCCCGTCATGGCGTTGACGTGGCTTTCGATCGACGGCGTGGCGGACGCCAGGACAACCGGGAACTTGCCGAGATTGCCGCGCACCACGCACATGTCGCGGCCTTGGTAATGCACGCGATCATCCTGCTTGTAGCCCTGGTCATGCTCTTCATCGACGACGATGAGGCCGAGTTCGGGGAAGGGCAGGAACAGGGCTGAGCGGGCGCCGACGACGCAGCGGACTTCGCCGCGCGCAACGCCCTTCCAGATGCGGCCGCGTTCGGGTCCTGAAAGCGCAGAATGCCATTCGACTGGCTTGACGCCGAAGCGGCGCTGGAAGCGGTCGAGAAATTGGCTGGTGAGTGCGATCTCAGGCAGCATAACCAGGGCCTGGTGGCCGCTCGCTAGCGTCGCCGCAACGGCTTCGAAATAGACTTCGGTCTTGCCGGAGCCCGTGACGCCGTCGAGCAGTGTGACAGAAAAATTGTCACCAGCGACTGCAGATCGCAGAGTCGCAACGGCGCGCGTCTGGTCGTCCGTGAACTGCGTTGTATCGTGACGCGGGTTGGGACGCGGAAACCCACGCTCTGGAATCGCGACCTCGACGAGGCTGCCGGCGAGCACGAGGCCGTCGATGACCCCCGTCGAACATCCGGCGGCGTGGGCCAATTCGGATTTGGCGCGGATCAAGCCGTCGTTGGCGATGTCGAGGGCTTTTATGCGGGCGGCTGTCATTTTGGCGGGCGGGGGTGCGCCATCGACGATCGCGACGCCGAACCGCTGCTTCGGCGCTTCGAAGGCGTGTTCCGCGCTCATCATCATGCGCGCGACCATGCCGAGGGGGCCCAGCGTGTACTTGGCGATCCATTCGGCAAAGCGCAGCGAAATGACGGGCAGTGGCGGCACGTCGAGGCGCGACGTCAGCGGCTTCATCTTTTCAGGCTTGACCGGCTTTTGCTCGCCGCGAGGTTCGTCCCAGACGATACCGATGCGGGATTGCGGTCCGAAGGGCACGAGCACGAACTGACCCGGCGCGACTTCAAGGCCTTCCGGCACCAGGTAATCGTAGGTCTGATCGAGGGCGACCGGCATGAGCACGGGCACGCTGGCGCGCGCCGCCAGTTGGCCATGGGCTGGGCCATTATCCAAAGGTTGGAAGAGACTATCCAAAGGGCTCTCGGCGAGGCTAGAAGCTTCAGTCAGAATCACAGGGTTTAGCTTAAGTCCTGCCTCTGCGGCGCGCTAAGGGCAAACCGCCCCACAGGCTGGGGACTTCTCGAGGAGCAGGACATGAAATTTTTCGTCGATACCGCGGACGTGGCCGAGATCAAGGAGTTGGCGGCGACGGGCCTGCTCGACGGGGTGACGACCAACCCGACGCTGGTCGCCAAAGCCGGGCGCGACTTCAAGGACATTATCGCTGAAATCTGTGCCGTGGTGCCGGGTCCGGTGTCGGCCGAAGTCGCGGCGACAGATTACGAAGGCATGATGCGCGAAGCCAACATTCTGCGAAAGATCGCCAAGAACGTCACGATCAAAGTGCCGCTGACCATGGATGGTCTCAAGGCGTGTAAGGCGCTGACCGGTGACGGCACAATGGTCAACGTGACGCTGTGCTTTTCCGCAAACCAGGCCTTGTTGGCGGCGAAGGCCGGCGCGACGTTCGTGTCGCCGTTCATCGGGCGGCTGGACGACATCGGCTTGAACGGTATGGACGTCATCCGCGAAATTCGCGTGATCTACGACAACTACCCCGATCTCTCGACGGATATTCTCGCGGCCTCGATCCGCACTGTCAACCACGTCAAAGACGCAGCGATGATCGGCGCCGACGTGGCGACGATGCCGCCGTCGATTTTGAAGCAACTCGTCAAGCACCCGCTGACCGATTCAGGCTTGGCGACCTTTGTCTCCGATTGGAAAAAAACCGGGCAGAAGATTGGGTGAGGGGGGGTGAATGTCATCCCGGGGCTCGTCACCGGGATCCATCCCGCAGCTAGGTGGAGCATGGGAAAAGTCGCCGAAATGCAGCCGCATTGCACTCGCGGCACCATGGATCCCGGGAATAAATCCCGGGATGACAGATTAGCATTTCCAACCAAACGAGCCGCTACCCATTAACCCAACATTTTTTTAGCAAAAGTTATCCCCGTTTCCGGTGGCCGTGGCACACTTGGGCTTCGAGGCTCATGTCGAGTCCCGTGTGGTTAAGGAGCGCTGCGGCACGTGACGTTGAAGACCCTCATACCCAGTCTGCTCGTTCGCTTTGCTGAGATCGTCGGCGAGGCCAACGCACTCACGCGGCCTGAAGATCAGGCGGCGTATTTGCGCGAGTGGCGCGATCGCTACGTCGGCAAGACGCTCGCCGTGCTGCGGCCAGGATCGACGGAGGACGTTTCGCGCATTTTGGCGCTGGCCAACGAACACGGCATCGGCGTCGTTCCGCAAGCAGGAAATACCGGGCTTGTCGGCGGGCAGATTCCGTCGATGCGCGGCGATGAAATCGTGCTCTCGGTCGGGCGTTTGAACCGCATTCGTGACGTCGATGCGGCCGGCGGAACGCTGGTTGCCGAAGCCGGTGTGACACTCGCCGCCGTGCAATCGGCGGCAGAGGGCGCCAACCGGCTATTTCCCCTCAGCATGGCATCCGAGGGCAGCGCGCGAGTTGGTGGCTTCCTGGCGACGAATGCGGGCGGCACCGCGGTGCTCGCTTACGGCAGCGCCCGCAATTTGACGCTTGGGCTTGAGGCCGTGCTGGCGGACGGGCGCGTGTGGCATGGTCTCAGAACGCTGAAAAAAGACAACACGGGTTATGATTTGCGCGATCTGCTGATCAGCTCAGAGGGCACGCTCGGCGTCATCACCGCAGCGGCGCTGAAAATGCTGCCGCGTCCGGCGGAACAGGCAACGGCACTTATCGCGCTGGAAAAGCCTGAAGATGCGCTGAAGCTGTTCCGGCTGGCCGAAGAGACCGCAGGCAGCACGCTGACAGCGTTCGAGTTCTGGGTGCGGCGCGTGATGGATTTTGCGCTGGCGCATATTCCCAATACGCGCGATCCGTTCGCGGGCCCACATCCTTGGTATGCGCTGCTCGAAATTTCCAGCGGTGAATCCGGTGGGCGGGCGGCGAAGCAGCTCGAAACGCTGCTCGTCAAAGCCAGCGAACAGGGCTTGATCCGCGATGCCGTCATCGCCGGATCGCTGAGCCAAGCGCGCGACCTGTGGCGCTTACGCGAAAGTTTGTCGGAAGCGCAGAAGGGCGCAGGCGGCAGCATCAAGCACGATATTTCCGTGCCGGTTGCGCGCATCCCCGAGTTTCTGGCGCGCGCCGCTCCCGTGGTCGAGCGTGTGTGCCCCGGCGCCCGGCCTGTGCCATTCGGACATTTCGGCGACGGCAATTTGCATTATAACGTGACGCAACCCGAGGCCATGGAGCGCGCGCAATACCTCGCACTTTGGGACGCCATGTCGGACGCAGTTCACGGCCTCGTCGCTGAGATGGACGGGTCGATTTCAGCCGAGCACGGAATCGGCCAGATGAAACGCGAGGCGCTGGTGCGATTCAAATCACCCGTCGAGCTCGATATGATGCGGGCGATTAAAAAGGCACTGGACCCCAAAGGCATTTTGAACCCGGGGAAGGTGTTGTAGCTGCGCTCGGACAGCCGAGTTAACGAAGCGTTAACGCGTTCCACCGGACTAATACGAACTCGAAACGAGGCACAGCACATTTGACCGAAACGCTTGACGACATTCTGACTGGCGACGCGGAATTGCCGCTCGGCACTGATTTGCGCGATGCGGTTGCGGCATGGCTCGCGCACCTAACGGCAGAACGCGGTCAGAGCGAGGCGACGCGCACAGCCTACGAACGCGATGTCCGCCAGTTTCTCGGCTTTTTGAAATCTCATCTCGGTCACCCGCCGTGCCTTGGGGATTTGGCGCGCGCCGATGCCAAGACGTTTCGCGCGTTTCTGGCGCAACGGCGGAAATCAGGTGCTGTTTCGCGTTCCCTTTCAAGGTCACTGTCGGGCTTGCGCATGTTCTTCCGCTGGATGGAGCGCGAAGAGACGCTGAAAAATCGCGCGGTGCACGGCATCGCGCTGCCAAAAATTCCGCACTCTGTGCCGAAACCTTTGAACGTCGTAGCGGCGGCGTCGGTCGTTGAGTATGCGGGTGACGATGATTGGATCGCGGCGCGCGATAACGCTGTCATGCTGCTGCTCTATGGCTGCGGGCTACGCATTAGCGAAGCGCTTGGCCTGACGCCGCGCACAGCCCCGCTCAATGGCCGCGATGTGATGATGATCATGGGCAAGGGCGGACGCGAACGCATGGTGCCGGCGCTGCCCATCGTCAGCGCCGCGATCGAACGTTACATGAGCCTGTGCCCGTACCCACTCGACGCAGACGGCCCGCTGTTTCGTGGTGCGCGCGGCGGACCGTTATCGCCGCGGCTGATCCAGCTCGCGATGGAAAAGTTGCGCGATGATCTGGGACTTCCCGAAACAGCAACGCCGCATGCGTTGCGCCATTCATTCGCGACGCATCTGTTGTCGGCGGGCGCGGATTTGCGCCAGATCCAGGAATTGCTGGGCCATGCCTCGCTGTCGACAACACAGATCTATACCGAAGTCGATCGCGAACGCCTGCTCGCCGTCTATGACAAGGCGCATCCACGGGCTGTGCGGGCATGATCGAGGATCAACGCATGACGTTTCGATGCTGGATTATTGGCTCGGTCATCGCCGCCGCAGCAGCAATAATGCCTCTGTGCGCCAGCGCTGAGGCGCCTGCCGCCGCACAACAAACCTGCACCGGCATCGACATGCTGGCGGAAGCCGAGACCAAAGACCCTGACCTCTATCGCAGCGTGATGGAGGCAGCGAAAAAGCTTGAAAACACCGAAGCTATTCTCTGGAAAGTCGAGAAAGCGGGCGTCGCGCCTTCGCATCTTTTCGGCACCATCCATATCAGTGATCCACGCGTCACGACACTGTCTGACAAGGTCAAACAGGCCTTCGGTGAGGCCAAGACGGTCGTGCTTGAATATGTCGGCGGAACTGATGCCGCCATGGCTTCGATGATGGCGAACGCCGGCAGCATGTTGATCTACGCCGACGGGCGGACGCTCGAAAGCCAACTGACGCCAGAGGAATTTAAGCAGGTTCAGGGCCTGATCACGAAGTCCGGGATGCCGGGCGAAGTCGCGAGCGTGATGCGCCCCTGGCTGGTCAACATGCTACTGGCGATTTCGGAGTGCGAACGCAAAAAGATGGAGGCCGGTGCGGCGGCACTCGATACTCTCATCGAGAAAGACGCAGCAGTGAAGGGTATCGCACTTGCTGGACTAGAGACGCCGCAGCAGCAGCTCGAGGCGATGACGAGCATTCCGGAAGAGCAGCAAATTCAGATGCTCAAGGTCGCGCTCAAGTACGCGGACCGGTCGCAGGATATGCTTGAAACACTGGTGCAGATGTATCTCAAGCGCCAGACCGGAGCGGCAATGCCGTTCAACATTGCGCTTGCCGCCAAGCACGGCGCACCGGCCTCAGCGTACGATGGGTTTCTCAAAATCTTGCTGGTCGACCGCAACGTGAAAATGCGCGACAAGGCCTTGCCCATCATCGACAAGGGCAACGCTTTTGTAGCTGTGGGGGCGATGCATCTGCCGGGCGCGACGGGGCTCGTGAAACTCTTGCGCGACAAGGGCTACACGGTCACCGCGCTGGAGTGAACCTCAGAACCGCGTAGCGGCCGCATAGCCCGCCGTCGCGACAATGCTGGTAAGAACCGTGCCCCAAGCCATGTCGGCCAGCGTCATTGCCAGCGGCCAATCCTTGAGGGTTGCGAGATTGGTCATGTCGTAAGTGGCGTAACAGAAAAACCCGAACGCCGCGCCGAGCAGCGCCGCCTTTTGCCAATCACCCGCTTCGACCGCTGGGTTAACTGCAAAAATCATGACGCCAACAATGTAGATCAGATAAAATACGGCCGCTGCTGGGATGTTGAACCCGTCGCCCATCAGATGGCCGATGGACGCGCGATAGTAATCCTTGGCGATAAGGCCGAGCCACGTCAAATCCACAATCAGGAAAACCGCGAGCATCGCGAGATAGGTGGCGAGGACTTTCATTGGCGAGGCACTCCGGTTGGGTCGGGTCATGCAGATATTGAAACCACACCGGACTTAACGCAATTGGGCCGCGTTTGGTTCGCCGCTACATGTGAATAGCGCGCTTGGCGACGGCCATAGCAGCTTCTTTGACGGCTTCTGTGAGCGTCGGATGGGCGTGGCAGGTCCGAGCCAAATCCTCCGCCGAGCCGCCAAATTCCATGATGACCGCCGCTTCAGCGATGATATCGCCCGCGTGGGCGCCTATGATGTGAACGCCAAGGATGCGGTCGGTTGTGGCGTCGGCAAGAATTTTGACGAAGCCGTCGGTGGTGCGGTTAACCTTGGCGCGGCCGTTGGCAGTGAACGGAAACTTGCCGGCCGTGTAGGCGACGCCCGCAGCTTTGAGTTCGTCTTCGGTTTGGCCGACGCTTGCGACTTCGGGGTGCGTGTAGATGACGTTCGGGATCACGCCATAATTCACGTGGCCGGCTTGTCCCGCAATCAGTTCGGCAACGGCTATGCCTTCGTCCTCGGCTTTGTGGGCGAGCATCGGACCGGTGATGACGTCGCCGATGGCGTAGACGCCGGAGACGTTGGTCTGATAGTGGCCATCGACCAGAATGCGTTTTTTGGCGTCGAGCGCGATGCCGGCTTCGGCGAGGCCGAGGCCATCCGTGTAGGGCGCGCGGCCGACAGCGACGAGCACGACATCGGCGGCGATCGTTTCCGCGGCACCGCCTGAGGCTGGTTCCACCTTTGCCGCGAGAGTATTTTTGGTTTTCTCGACGCCCGTAACCTTGCTTGAGAGGCGGAAGGCGATGCCCTGTTTGGCGAGAATGCGTTGAAAGGACTTGGCGACGTCGGCGTCCATACCGGGAAGGATGCGGTCGAGATATTCGACGACGAGGACGTCTGAGCCGAGACGCCGCCACACCGAGCCGAGTTCGAGGCCGATGACACCAGCACCGATGATGAGCATTTTGCCCGGGACTTTGGCGAGTTCGAGACCGCCGGTGGAGGAGACGATCGTCTTCTCGTCGATCTCGATGCCCGGCAGACGAATGATGTCCGATCCTGTGGCGATGACGATGTGCTTGCACTCAAGGGTCTGCGTCTCGGCGTTGATAAAGGAAATCTGAACTTTCCCGGAGCTGAGAACTTTGCCGGTGCCGTGGAAGCTGTCGATCTTGTTTTTCTTCAACAGAAAAGCAACACCGTCGACGTTGCCTTTGACGCCGTCTGCCTTGAAGGCCTGCATTTTCGCGAGATCGAGTTTTGGTGAAACGTCGATACCCATGCCAGCGAATCCGTGCCGGGCTTCGTCGTAGGCTTCGGACGCGTGCAGCAAGGCTTTGGATGGGATGCAACCGACGTTGAGACAGGTGCCGCCGTGGCTGGCGCGTTTTTCGACGACGGCGACTTTCATGCCGAGTTGGCTAGCGCGGATGGCGCAAACGTATCCGCCCGGTCCTGTGCCGATAACGATCAGATCATAGGGTCCGGCCATTGATTACATCCTTTAGAGCTGCACGCCGAGCGCCAATGACTGAAACCTGGAATTCCCCTCCCTGTCGAGGGGAGGGGTAAAGGGTGGGGTGAAGAATTTAGCGGTGAGCCCGATGTGTATCGCCGGAACGCAAAGTCCTAATTCTGAATTATTAGTCGGTCACCTGTCGTTCGTCATCCCCCCACCCCTAACCCCTCCCCGCAAGGGGGAGGGGGGCGCTGTGGAAACGACAGAATTAGAATTGATAGACCGGTCAAATAGCAAGATGCCGTGTTCGCGGATGGCATCAGCGACTATTCCCTCCGAAGTCTCTGGATCCCAATGACACGCACTTACGGGAACGCCCATAGACACCGCTTCTAGCTCCAGCTTGTAGTTTTGCGTCAATGCGCACCAATTGCCGGCTCGCTCACCTGGCGTGACGCCCGCCATCACGTAGCCAAGGTCTATGTCACTGCTTTGCGAAAACGTTCCCTTGGCGCGACTTCCGAAGCTCCATAGTTGAGTGAGTTCCTGGCGTGATTCGCACCAACTCCGAAAAAGCCCTGCTAGCCTTTGCGCCTCAGTATCCAACCTCACAGCTCCAGGATGAACCGCTGCGGGTCTTCGAGGCATTCCTTGACCCTGACGAGGAAGGTCACGGCCTCTTTTCCGTCGACGACGCGGTGGTCGTAGGACAGCGCTAGGTACATCATCGGCCGGGCGACGACCTGACCGGCGCGCACCACCGCGCGCTCTTCTATGCGGTGCATGCCGAGTATACCGGACTGCGGGGCGTTGAGAATCGGCGTCGACATCATCGAGCCATAGACACCGCCGTTCGAGATCGTGAACGTGCCGCCCTGCATGTCCTCGATGGAGAGTTTGCCATCGCGGGCACGACGGCCGAAATCGGAAATTTTCTGTTCGATTTCAGCGAGGCTGAGACGGTCGCACTCGCGCACGACGGGAACGACGAGACCCTTCTCCGTGCCGACGGCGACACCGACGTGGTAATAGTTCTTGTAGACGATCTCGTCGCCATCGATCTCGGCGTTGACGGCGGGGATGTCGCGCAGCGCCTGGATGCAGGCCTTCACGAACAGGCCCATGAAGCCGAGTTTGACGCCATGGCGCTTTTCGAAAATATCCTTGTACTGCGTACGCAGCGCCATCACCGCACTCATATCGACGTCGTTGAACGTCGTCAGCATGGCGGCGTTGTTTTGTGCGTCCTTCAAGCGCCGGGCGATCGTCTGGCGCAGGCGGGTCATCTTCACGCGCTCTTCGCGGGACGCGTCGTTGGCGGGCGAGGGCAGGCGGATTTCTCTGAGCGCAACCGCGGGAGACACTGGTGCCAACGGCTGCACGGCGACGGCCTGAACCGGCGCGGGCTTGGGCTGTGCTGGTGGGGCGGCATCGCGGAGGGGTGCCGGGGCCGTGCCGTCGCCTTTCGCGGCGATGACATCGCCCTTGAGGATCTGTCCGCGCCGGCCGGTACCGGCGACGGCGATATCATCCATGCTGGCTTCGCTAAGGGCTTTGCGGGCCGCGGGGCTTGACGGCATGGCGGGGGATGCAGCGGGAGGCGGGGCGGCTGGCTTCACAGGGGCAGCGGCGGCAGCCTGAGGCGGTGCAGGCTTTGCAGGTGCGGCCGCAATCGCTGCAGGTGCCGCGCCGTCCTTCAAGGCGGCCAGAATGGCACCGATCGCAACGGTCGATCCGGGCATGACCAGTATCTCGCCCATGATGCCGGACGCAGGCGACGGCACCTCAACCGTGACCTTGTCGGTCTCGAGTTCGACGAGAGGCTCATCGGCCTTGACCGGATCGCCGGCCTTCTTGAACCATTTACCGACCGTCGCTTCGGTGATGCTTTCGCCGAGCGTTGGGACCCGAATTTCAATCGACATGAACGGCCTCAAGTCCTGTTACGTGCCACGTTTACGTGCCGAGCGCGTCGGCGACGAGCGCCGTCTGCTCTTTGATGTGTTGCGACAAAAGCCCCGTCGCGGTCGATGCGGATGCCGCCCGGCCCGCATAGCGCGGGCGGCGGTGAATATAGCCCAAGTGTGTGAGAACCCATTCGATATTGCTATCCATGAATGACCAGGCCCCCATGTTCTTGGGCTCTTCCTGGCACCAGACGATCTCGGCGAATTTGAAGCGGCCGAGTTCCTGGATCAACGCCCGCGCCGGGAACGGATAGAGCTGTTCGACGCGCAGCAGGTAGACGTCGTCGCGGCCGCTCGCGTCGCGGGCGTCGAGCAGGTCATAGTAGACCTTGCCCGAGCAGACGACGACGCGGCGGATTTCGCTATCTGGCTTAAGCTTGATCGCCGACGAGCCAAATTGCGCGTCGTCCCACAAGAGCCTGTGGAACCCAGTCTTAGGGCCCATCTCTTCTAGCCGGGAAACGACACGCTTGTGACGTAGCAGCGATTTTGGCGTCATCAGAATAAGCGGCTTGCGGAACTGGCGATGCAGCTGGCGGCGGAGCACGTGGAAGTAATTGGCCGGCGTCGTGCAGTTCGCCACCTGCCAGTTGTCTTCAGCGGAGAGCTGCAGGAAACGCTCGAGGCGCGCGGACGAGTGCTCCGGCCCCTGGCCCTCATAGCCGTGAGGTAGCAGGCAGACGAGACCCGACATGCGCAGCCACTTGCGCTCCCCCGACGACAAGAACTGATCGAAGATGACCTGAGCCCCGTTGGCGAAATCGCCGAACTGCGCTTCCCAGAGTGCCAGTGCATTAGGTTCGGCGAGCGAGTAGCCGTATTCGAAGCCGAGGATCGCTTCCTCCGACAGCATCGAGTTGACGATCTCGAAGCGCGCCTGGTTCGGCGCCAAATGCTTGAGAGGAGCAAAACGCCGCTCGCTGTCTTGATCCATCAGAACAGCGTGACGCTGCGAGAACGTGCCACGTTCGGAATCTTGCCCGGAGAAGCGAACAGGAAAGCCTTCCATCAGCAGCGTGCCAAACGCCAAATGTTCGGCCATCGACCAATCGATGCCCTGTCCGCTCTCGACCATCTCGCGGCGGCGTTCGAGAAGTTTGCTGATAGTCTTGTGGACGTTGAGGTCTTTCGGAATGGCCGTACAGCGGCGGCCGGTATCCTTGAGGGACTCAAGGGCGACGCCGGTTTCGCCGCGCCAATCATCGCTGTCGGCACGGGCGATGCCGGACCAGCGGCCATCGAGCCAGTCGGCCTTGTTCGGCTTGTAGCCGTCGGACTGCGCGAACTCGCCGTCAAGCGTGGCGCGGACATCGGCCTTCATCGCATCGACGTCGGCGGCAGTCAACACGCCTTCCTCAACGAGATAGTTGGAGTATTTTTCAACGACCCCGGGATGCCCCTTGATGGCCTTGTACATCGACGGTTGTGTGAACATCGGCTCGTCGGACTCGTTGTGGCCGAAGCGGCGGTAGCAGAACATGTCGATGACGACGGGCTTCTGGAACCGCTGACGGAATTCGGTGGCGATCTTGGCAACGTGCACCACGGCTTCCGGATAGTCGCCGTTGACGTGGAAAATCGGCGCTTCGATCATCAGCGCGACGTCGGAACAATAGGGCGACGAGCGCGAGTGATGCGGGCTGGTGGTGAAGCCGATCTGGTTGTTGATTACGAAATGGATCGAACCGCCGGTACGGTGACCGCGGAGACCAGAGAGGCCGAAGCACTCCGCCACCACACCCTGGCCTGCGAAGGCGGCGTCGCCGTGGATCAAGAGCGGCATGACTGGCGTACGCTCGCCGGGTGCACAGCCGTGCTGATCCTGCTTGGCGCGGACCTTGCCGAGCACGACGGGATCGACGATTTCGAGGTGCGAGGGGTTGGCGGTCAGCGACAGATGCACGGTGTTGCCGTCAAAGGCGCGGTCAGACGAAGCGCCAAGGTGGTATTTCACATCTCCCGAGCCCTCGACATCGTCAGGCTTGAACGAGCCGCCCTTGAACTCTTTGAAGATGGCGCGCAGCGGTTTCGCCAGCACGTTGGCGAGCACGTTGAGACGGCCGCGGTGGGCCATGCCCATGATGATTTCTTTGACGCCGAGATGACCGCCGCGCTTGATGATTTGTTCCAGCGCCGGGATCATGGCTTCTCCGCCATCGAGGCCGAAGCGCTTGGTGCCGGTATATTTGATGTCGCAGAATTTCTCGAAGGTTTCGGCTTCGATCAACTTGCGCAGTATCGCCTTGCGCCCTTCCGTGGTGAAGCGGATGTCTTTTTCCGCGCCTTCAATGCGCTCCTGAATCCAGCCCTTTTGCGCCGGGTCGGTGATGTGGGTGAACTGGACGCCGATCTGGCGGCAATACGTGCGCCGCAGAATGGCGAGAATTTGCCGCATTGTCGCGGTCTCGAGACCCATGACGCGGTCGATGAAGATTGGCCGGTCGAGGTCGGCATCGGTAAATCCGTAGGTCTCGGGCAAAAGCTCGCGGTGGACGCGCCGGTCGGCGAGGCCGAGGGGATCGAGATCGGCGGCAAGATGACCAATCACGCGATAGGCGCGAATGAGCATCAAAGCTCGAATCGAGTCCTGCGTCGCGCGCAGGGAAACGACCGGCGACATCTCGAACCCGGCTATTTGAGCCCGCTGTTCGATCTTGTTGCGGATAGCCCGCTCGGCTTCGCCGTAATCGCCGGTTAGGGCGCCGACAAGGTCTTTGTCAGTGGCGTTGTCGTTGAGAAGCAGCGACAGCGGCGCCGCCCATGACGCTCCGCTAAGGCCATTGGACCCGTTCGGCGAAGGTTCCTTCATGCTTTCGAAAAAGCGCCGCCACTCGTCGCTGACGGCGCCGGGGTTGCGCTCGTACTCGGCCTGCATGTCCTCAATGTAGGGCGCATTGGCGGCGCTCAAAAACGAGGTGCGGAGAAAAGCTTCGTTCAGCGCTTGGCGCGACATGGTCGTGTCCTTTTCAGGCTCTGGCTCGAGCACTGGCCGGCCTCGTCAGGTAATACGAGTGGCGCGACGCTGCGGTGACCAGCCTCGAAACAAAACTTCGTGACGCGTACTCACCTGCGCAAGATGTCAACTAAGGTACGCCCGAGCTCTGCGGGGCTCGGAGAGATCGCAATACCGGCGGCTTTCATGGCGGCAAGCTTGTCCTCGGCCTTGCCTTTGCCGCCCGAAATAATAGCACCGGCGTGGCCCATACGGCGCCCTGGCGGGGCTGTGACGCCGGCGATGAAACCAGCCATTGGCTTTTTGCGGCCCTTGGCGGCTTCACGGCGCAGGAAGTCTGCGGCGTCTTCCTCGGCCGAGCCGCCAATTTCGCCGATCATGATGATGGACTGCGTCTGATTGTCCGACAGGAACATGTCGAGGATATCGATGAACTCGGTGCCCTTGACCGGATCGCCGCCGATGCCGACCGCCGTCGTCTGGCCGAGGCCGACATCGGTTGTCTGCTTCACGGCTTCATAGGTCAACGTGCCCGAGCGCGAGACAATCCCGACGCTGCCAGCTTTGAAGATGTTGCCTGGCATAATGCCGATCTTGCATTGGTTCGGCGTCAGCAGCCCGGGGCAGTTCGGACCGACGAGGCGCGAGCCCGAGCCTTCCAGCGCCCGTTTGACGCGGACCATATCCAGCACCGGTATGCCCTCGGTGATGCAGACGATCAGCGGGACTCCCGCGTCGATGGCCTCAAAGATGGCGTCGGCTGCAAACGGCGGAGGCACGTAGATCGAGGTTGCGGTGGCGCCGGTTTTGGCGACGGCTTCAGAGACAGAATCGAACAGCGGCACGTCGGCCAGTTCAGCGTCGGGGTGCTTGGTGCCGCCCTTGCCCGGCGTCACGCCGCCGACGATACGGGTGCCGTAGGCACGGGCCTGTTTCGTGTGAAACGTGCCCTGCGAGCCGGTAATGCCCTGGCAGATAACTTTGGTCTTCTTGTCGACGAGAATTGCCATGCGTCTATGCGCGCCCCGTTTGCCTCGAGGTACCCAGTGTTAATGGGTTTTTTGCAGTGCAGCAAGGGCGACGAAGGGAGGGGCGTGGGGTCGGAAACTACGCCTGCGTACAAGCCGGTTAGGCTGTTGCACCGGCCAATGGGTAGCTTAGGCTAAATTTGCGCTAAACATCCGAATCTTCTCGCTCAAATGACCGCACGTCGAAGGCATACTATGGCAAAATTCGATTCGAGAAAGCTTATGGAACAGGCTATCGACGTTATGCGGCAGTCAACCCACGAACCACGCTTGGATGGAAAAGCATGCCCACTGGTAGGTGCGGTTCTTTGGAAGCCCGATGGCACGACCTCGACCGCTTATCGAGGCGAACTGCGCGACGGAGATCATGCTGAATTCACATTGATCGAGAGAAAAAACCGAGATCAGAAACTCGACGGCGCAATCCTATTTGCGACGCTAGAGCCTTGTGCGCCAGAAGCCCGCAAGGCCCCGAAGCTTGGGTGTGCCGAGAGGATTGTTGCAGCCCGTATCAAACAGGTTTGGGTTGGCACTGAAGACCCTGATCCTAGTGTTGACCGGAAGGGAATCAAGTACCTCCAAGACAATGGCGTACAAGTACGGATGTTTGATCGCGACCTTCAGCAGACTATCATTGAGGCTAACAAGCAGTTCATTGAACAAGCGAAAGAGCGCGCTGTAGACGCCCGAACTGCTCCCAAGGCGGTACAGTTGTCAACTCTTGAGAATGCGCAGCTACAGTCTGCGCTGGAAGACTTTTCTCAAGAAGCATTGCAGAAATATCGCGCGGCGGCAGCGATCGAAGCAGCGATTGGTTCAACTGACTTCAATCGGAGACTGTTGCAACACGGCCTTCTGAAAAAAGTGTCCGATAAGTTAGTGCCGACTGGTTTAGGTATTGTTCTTTTCGGCAAAGAACCGCGTGCCATCATTCGTCAAGCGGGCCTCCTAGCAACCATCCACTATGCGGATGGAAAAGATGAGACCAAGGAATTTGATGGTGCCATGGTTTTGATACCTGGCCTTTTGGAACTATGGCTAAAAGACAAGTTGCCGAACGTAATTGATCGCAGCAGCATGGAGCGGCGATCGAGTGACGCTCTGCCTTTTGAGCTGGTGCGTGAAGCTGTCGTAAACGCTCTGGTTCATCGGGATTACGATGTTAAGGGCGCAAAGTGCCATCTGATCATATCTGCTGACACGATCACCATTAAGAGTCCTGGTGGCCCAGTTTCACCGATCACGCTGAAACAGTTACAGGACTTCGACGCGCCAATGCTTAGCCGCAACCCTGAGCTACACTACGTTTTTTCACGGATGGGCCTTGCCGAGGAGCGTGGGCTTGGGTTGCGGACGCTGAAAGACGTCCCGCGCAAGTACGGCTTACCGCTGCCCACTTATCGTTTTAACGACCCTTACTTGACCCTGACTTTGTATCGCTCCCCTGAGGGTGCCAGTCTGACATTGGCTAGCGAAATCCTCAATTCATTGAGTGCAGACGAGCGCAAAGGGTGGGAGGTTCTTTCCACAGGTTCTTCAACTACTACGGCCTTGTACGCCAAGAGCCGTGGCTTTGATGAACGTAAGTCTCTGAGACACTTAAAGAAATTCATGGCTCTCGGTTTGTTGAGACGTGTAGGATCTGGCAGGTCAACCGCTTATGAGGTTGTTCGTGGCTAATCCCGACACTTTTCCCGACAAAGTGTCGGGATAGCCGAAATTAACCAGTCGCAGGTTGTTTTGTCCGACATTTTTCCCGACAAAATGTCGGGATTTCAAGAACCAGAGCCTATCCGAGCGGTTGCTTAAGCCGCCTTCTTCACCTCATCTGTGATCTTTTTGGCGGCGTCGGCGAGATCGTCGGCGGGGATGATTTTCAAGCCCGATGATTTCAACATCTGCTTGCCCAGTTCGACGTTGGTGCCCTCGAGGCGCACGACCAGCGGTACGGTGATGGCCATCTCGCGCGCCGCCGCGATGACGCCCTCGGCGATGATATCGCAGCGCATGATGCCGCCGAAAATGTTGACCAGGATGCCCTTCACGTTCTTGTCCGCAAGGATGATCTTGAAGGCTTCCTGGACCTTTTCTTTCGACGCGCCGCCGCCGACGTCGAGGAAATTCGCGGGCTCAGAACCGTAGAGCTTGATGATGTCCATCGTCGCCATGGCAAGGCCGGCGCCGTTGACGAGGCAGCCGATGCTACCGTCGAGCTTGACGAACGCCAGGTCGTGCTTGGAGGCTTCGATTTCGGTTGGGTCTTCTTCGCCGAGATCACGCAGGGCGACGATCTCGGGGTGGCGGTAGAGCGCGTTACTGTCGAAATCCATTTTACCGTCGAGGCAGATCAACTTTCCGTCTTTGGTCACGACCAGCGGGTTGATCTCCAACATGCTCATGTCTTTTTCCATGAACATGCGCGTCAGGTTTTCGACGATTGCGCTGCAGGCTTTGACCTGTTCACCCTTGAGGCCGAGCGCAAACGCAATTTTGCGGCCGTGAAAGGGCTCATAGCCGGTCGCCGGGTCGATCGAGATGGTGTGGATTTTCTCAGGGCTGTCGTGGGCCACGTCTTCGATGTTCATGCCGCCAGCCTGGCTGACGATGAAGGCGATGCGCGACGTGGCGCGGTCAACCAGCGCCGAGAGATACAGTTCGCGGTCAATCTGCGAGCCGTCTTCGACATAGAGCCGGTTGGCGACGCGGCCTGCCGGGCCGGTTTGTACAGTCACGAGCGTCTTGCCGAGCATTTGCTGGGCGAACGTTTTGACTTCATCGATGGATTTCGCCAGGCGGACGCCGCCTTTTTCGCCCGCCTCTTTCTCTTTGAAAGTGCCCTTGCCGCGCCCGCCCGCATGAATTTGCGCCTTCACGACCCAGACCGGACCGGGTAGCTTTTTTGCAGCTTCAACGGCTTCCTCGACTGAGAACGCCGCATATCCGGTGGGTGTCGGAATGCCATATTCGCGATAGAGCTGCTTGGCCTGATATTCGTGAATGTTCATAGGACTCGATCCTTGGAATGTCTTTGCATGGGCCACGCCAAGAACACCCTCCCCTCGACGGGGAGGGTGGCGCGGCACGCGCCGGGTGGGGTGAAGGGTTTACGCAGGTATTTCGCTAGGCACCGGTCTCTGAGAGTCCCCCCACCCCTGACCCCTCCCCGCAGGGGGGAGGGAGAATAGAGCAACGATGCAACACCGGAGTAGCGCACGGAAATCATGCCAAGCTTGGCTGGATGGTTTTGCAGGCATCGACAAGGCCTTTGACGGACGCGACCGATTTCTCGAACATCGCCTTTTCTGCGTCGTCGAGGGTCAGCTCAATAATCCGCTCAACGCCGCCCGCGCCGATGACGACCGGCACGCCGACGTACATGTCCTTGAGACCGTACTGGCCGGTCAGATGCGCGGCGCACGGCAGCATGCGTTTTTTGTCTCTGAGATAGCTCTCGGCCATGGCGATGGCAGAAGCTGCGGGCGCGTAAAACGCCGAGCCGGTGCCGAGAAGCGCGACGATCTCGCCGCCGCCGCCGCGCGTGCGCTTGATCATGGCGTCAAGCGCGTCTTGCGTGAACATGCCGAGCTTGATGCAATCCGGCAGCGGTACGCCGCCGATGGTCGAATAGCGCACCATGGGAACCATATCGTCGCCGTGGCCGCCGAGCGTCATGGCGCGCACGTCTTCGATCGACACGCCTGCGGCTTCGGCGAGGAAACACGAGAAGCGCGCCGAATCCAGCACGCCGGCCATGCCGACGACTTTGTTGGCTGGAAGACCTGAAAATTTCTGCAGCGCCCAGACCATGGCGTCGAGCGGGTTGGTGATGCAGATGACAAAGGCGTTTGGCGCGTGCTGTTTGATGGCGACGCCAACCTGCTCCATCACTTTCAAGTTGATACCGAGGAGATCGTCGCGGCTCATGCCGGGTTTGCGCGGCACGCCCGCCGTGACAATGCACACGTCAGCGCCGGCAATCGCGGCGTAACCTTCCGGACCTGCGCCCGAAAGCTTGGCGTTGTAGCCCTCGACCGCAGCGGTTTGTGCGAGATCCAGCGCCTTGCCCTTGGCAACACCCTCAATGACGTCGGTTAGAACAATATCGCCAAGCTGTTTGATGCCCGCCAGAAGCGCCAGGGTGCCGCCGATTTGGCCAGACCCAATCAATGCGATCTTCGTGCGTGCCATGCTGATGCTCTCCCCGAGGATGAAGGCTGTTGTTGCAGTGCGGGATATTTGAAGTCTCCCTGCTGCGTAGTCAAATTCTTCGGCGCGTCAAGCGCAAGCCGAAAGCATCATCCGAAAGTGGGACAGGGGGCGAAAGCCGGACGGCGGGCCGTGACGGGAAAGCCGCACCCGCCCGCGCGGCCTCAGCTCCACACCCGGCCGCCGGAATGGCCTGCGAGGTAGGCCTCTGAACGCATTTCAGTGAGCCGGGAGGCCGTCCGCTCGAACAACTCGGCGCCATCGCCCTTGGGATAGAGGCCATGTGGCTCGGCCGCAGCGGAGGCAATCAGGCAGATCCGGCTATCATAAAGAGCGTCGATCAGGTTGATGAAGCGGCGCGCCACGTCGCGGCGGTCGGGATCGATGACGGGAATGTCGTCGATGATGACGGTATGGAAGGCGTGGGCGATGTGCAGGTAGTCGTTGACCCCGAGCGGGGTTGCACAGAGGTCGTCGAAAGCGAAGCGCGCAACGCCCATGGAGACAATGGGGACTTTGAGACTACGGCCCTTGACGTCGAGCGTCACCGGCTTGCCGGGATGGCGACCGGTCAGGCGGTCCCAGTGTGCATCCAAAGCAAGACGCGCTTTATCATCGGCAGGGGCGAAATAAAGCTGGGCTCCGGAAATCTTATCGAGGCGGAAATCCTTGGCGGCGGCCAGCTCGACCACATCCATGTGCTGCTCAATGAGTTCGATGAAGGGCAGGAACAGCTGACGGTTGAGGCCATTTTTATAAAGCTGCGACGGGTGAGCGTTCGATGTTGCGACAACGACGGTTCCGGCCGCAAACAGCGCTTGAAACAAGCGGCCAAGAATCATGGCGTCGGCGATGTCGGTGACATGGAGTTCGTCGAAGCACAGCAGCTTGGCTTGGTCCGCAATTGATTGGGCGACGTGCGGGATAGGGTCGCCATCGACGTGCGTGCGTGCGGCGCCAATGCGATCGTGGACGTCGGCCATGAATTCGTGGAAATGGGCCCGGCGCTTGGGCTCGAAGGCCGTGTCCTCGAAAAACAGGTCCATCAGCATGGTTTTGCCGCGCCCCACGGCGCCATGGATATAAAGCCCGCGCGGAGGCGCTGCCGGTTTGACGAACAGCCGGGTCCAGCGCGCGCGTGATGCGTTGAGGGATGCGAGCAAATCTTGCAAGGCTTCGAGCCGCCCCGCAACCGCATGCTGCGCCGCATCGGTTTCGATCTCGCCCAGCGACAGGCGCTCGTCGTAGCGCTCGAGAACAGTGCCCGCCATTGCCGCCCCACCTGTGCTTTGTGGCCTTGATGGGTAGCCGCCCAGCCTCAACCAATGCAATCGAGGTCGTGCCGGTGGCCGGGCTGAAGCGCGCGACCGTTTGTCACCGCGTTATGGGCAGGGCCGCAGAACTGTGCGTTTCAACGCCCAACAGAGCAAAAACGCGGGGCTGCCCTGCGCCATTCGTTTTGCAGCGCACAAGGGGAGCACATTTCAGCGCTAACCTAATACTTCGTTTGCAAGCTCCAACCGTAGGAGGATAGCCAATGACGGAGAGCGATCAACGCCCCGGCGCAATCCGAAAACTGCTCAAAACTGAAACGGGCCTCCTGGCACAGCACTTACTGCGTCTCGACACTGACGCCCGGGCGCGCCGGTTTGCGCATCACGTCTCCGATGGCTTTATCGAAGCCTATGCGCGCAAGAGCGCCGATATCGGCGCCGTCACCTTCGGTTATGTCGTCGATGGCCATGTCTGTGCGGCGGCGGAATTGAAATATCCAGCTGGCGCCAGCCGCGGGACCGCCGAAGCGGCGTTTTCCGTCGAGCGCGGCTACGCTAATCAGGGGGTTGCGACCGAATTGATGGGCTGCGTCATTCGCTCGGCGCGCAATCGCGGCGTCAAACATCTGGTGCTGACGTGTCTCGCCGAAAATGCGAAAATGCGGGCCATTGCGGCGAAATATGGCGCTGAACTGCATATCGAGCAGGGATCGGTCGTCGGCGACATTAGCCCCAAGCGGGCCGACTATTTCTCAATTTCATCCGAATTTCTCGAAGACCGGTTGGCATATGTCCATGCCGCTCTCGATTTGCGAATACGATTGCGGCGCGCGGCATGAGACAATGCCGATCCGAATAGCATCACATTGGTTGTTTCGCTTAATTCAAAAGTTGAAAATGCCTTCGGGGCTGATGCCGAAACTCAATTCGAGTCTATAGGGCAATCAAAAAACAGAAAAATTGCGACATTCGCGCAACAGAAATAGTCGAATAGATGAAAATCGGCGGCATATTGAACTTTCGGTGTCAACAAATTCCGCGAACTTGAGCATATTTTTTTTGTTCGAGCTGATTCGAACTCTAGAGGGAGACTATTCCAATGGCTAAAGCAGCAGCGAAGAGAAAGAAGCCCGCCGCCAAGAAGGCAGCGAAGAAGACCGTGCGCAAGCCGGCCGCTAAGAAGACCGCTAAGAAGAAAGCCGCCTAACTCACGCGCGGCCCTGCCAGCCCTTGACTGGGCAGTCGGGCGGCGGGGCCCGCTTCAGGCGTGCTGGCGCTAAAAAAAGCGCCTGCTCTATTCAAATTGGCCGGTGGCTGCGAAATGCGCCACCGGCCGTTTTTTTGAGATAATTGGCTGAATAAACCCTTCGGCTTAGTCCGGCAAATGCGTCACAGCCTCGATATTGTGGCCGTCGGGGTCGAGTACAAACGCCCCGTAATAATTAGCGTGGTAATGCGGCCTAAGCCCCGGCGCGCCGTTATCGCGGGCACCGGCAGCCAATGCCGCTTGATAAAAGGCACCCACTTCGCCGCGATTTTTGGCGGCAAATGCCACGTGCAAGCTGCCTTTAAGAGCTTCGCCGGTGCCTATCCAGAATTGCGGCCGCGTGCGCCCAAAGCCGGCATAACCATCCTCGCCATCATCCGAAAGCTTGTATTCTTTCAGCAACACGATGCCGAGTGGCGCCAGAGCCGCCTTATAGAAGGTCAGCGACCGGGCATAATCGGCAATGGGAAAGCCGATATGGTCGAGAATGTCCTGCATAGCATCTCGCCCTTCGGCGCCTCTTAGACCCGGCGTTCGACCATCAGCTTCTTCAATTCGGCGATTGCCTTGGCCGGTGACAAGCCTTTGGGGCAAGCCTTGGCGCAATTCATGATGGAATGGCAGCGATACAGCCGGAACGGGTCTTCGAGATTGTCGAGGCGTTCCCCCGTTGCTTCATCGCGGCTGTCGATGACCCAGCGGTAGGCCTGCAGCAGAATGGCGGGACCGAGATAGCGGTCCGAATTCCACCAATAACTCGGGCACGAGGCCGAGCAGCAGGCGCACAGGATGCACTCATAGAGTCCGTCGAGCTTTTCACGGTCGTCGCGAGATTGCTTCCATTCCTTCGGCGGCGTCGCCGTGTCGGTCTTGAGCCATGGCTCTATCGAGCGGTGCTGAGCGTAGAAATTGGTCATATCCGGCACCAGGTCCTTGATGACCTGCATGTGCGGAAGCGGATAGACCTTCACCGCGCCGCTCACCTCGTCCATGCCCTTGAGGCAGGCAAGCGTGTTGGTGCCATCGATGTTCATCGAACACGAACCGCATATGCCCTCGCGACACGAGCGTCGGAAGGTTAGGGTCGGATCGATCTCGTTCTTGATCTTGATGAGCGCGTCGAGGACCATCGGCCCGCACGACTTCTGATCGACGAAATAGGTATCGATGCGGGGATTGGCGCCGTCGTCCGGAGTCCAGCGGTAAACCCGGACTTCTTTGAATTCACCCGCGCCTTCGGGCTGGTTCCAGGTTTTGCCTTCGGAAACCTTCGAGTTCTTCGGCAGTGTCAGCTGAACCATTGATGACTTTCAACTTTTAGACGTGGTTTTCTCGTGTCCTCACAGAACCTTGAGCGTCTTAGACTGTCAACGGGCTGGACGCCCGGGTGCTGCGGTTCTTTAGCGCTTCTCATCCTTTGTCGCGCTTATATCCGGAAAACCGGTACCCACTTTTCCGGAAGTGCACTCAGGCCGGCTTCTGATGCCGTCTCAGTTCACGAACCAGCCAGGTCAGTTGTTCGGCAATATCGGCACCGGTATCAACACTGATACGCAAGGTTGCCCGGGTCTGGATGAGAACATTGAGCCGCTCCTGCTGCTCGCCAAAGCCGAAAAACACCTCTTCTGGGGCATCTATGTCGCCGTCCTCAATGGCTGTCATGACGTCGAAGGCGTTCTGGGCAGCAAGCACCAAATTCGAGGCAATGTCGTTCATGAGCCGAAGATAGAGCCGCTGTGCGTCAGCGCGGATACGTTTGCCATGGACACCGAATTTCAGCGGCGCGGAGGCGCCGGGGCCTTCGCCGGCAAAAACCTTGGGATGGCTCTGGAAACGGCGAAAGATTTCACTCAGGCCCAAGCAGCAGGTCTCGAGATCACGCAACGCCGCCCCCGTCTTGCGCTTGGTGCGCGTGCGCGACGCCGTTTTTTCCTGCCCCGACCAGTTAATGGCGGCAATCGAGGCGATGGCGCCGAGCGCCGCTAAGGCCGGCAACACCGCCGCAAACGGATCGGGCGGCATACGGGTATCGGCGTCGTCCAAGTCGTCAGTGGTTTTGCTCACGTGCGTCACCCCTCAACAGGAGGCAGTGTACCGCGTTTTGGAACGATAACGTCAAATCCAGTGTGTGGGCCCAATGTTGGCCCAGTGTTGACCCAGTATGCGCGTGCGATGTATTCGTCAGTACACGCGGGCCTTGGGCTCGATATACTTGACCTCGTTAGTCATCGTGGTTTTGTGCACCGGCCGGTCGTCAAGCTTGACGGTCCTGGTGTCCGTGCCGGCCCAGGCCAGGGTGTGCTTCATCCAGTTGATATCATCGCGCTTGGGAAAGTCTTCCCGGGCATGCGCGCCCCGGCTTTCTCGGCGCGCTTCAGCGCCGACAACCGTCACAGCGGCCTGCGAAATCAGATTGTCGAACTCAAGCGTTTCGATCAGATCAGAGTTCCAGACGAGCGAGCGGTCGGTGACGCGAATGTCGTCTGCGTCCTTCCAAACCTGAGATATTTTTTCGACACCTTCCTTGAGCACTGGTCCGTCGCGGAAAACGGCGCAATTCGATTGCATGATCTTCTGCATTCTGAGACGGAGTGCCGATGTTGGCGTACCGCCATTTGCATGCCGGAACCGGTCAAGACGGGTCAGCGCAGGTTCGTCCGCGTCCCGCGGCAATTCGAGCTGCGAGGTCTGAGTCTCAACCGTTGCGGCACAACGGAGCGCCGCGGCCCGGCCGAAGACCACGAGATCGATCAGCGAGTTCGAGCCAAGACGGTTGGCGCCGTGCACGGAAACGCAGGCGGCTTCGCCAATGGCCATGAGCCCCGGCACGACATGATCGGGATCGGCGCCTTTGCGCGTTAGAACTTCGCCGTGATAGTTGGTGGGAATACCGCCCATGTTGTAGTGCACCGTCGGCAACACCGGAATGGCTTGGCGGCGCAGATCGACACCGGCGAAAACCTTAGCGCTCTCGGTGATGCCCGGCAGGCGCTCGGCCAGGATTTTGGGGTCTAGGTGATCGAGATGCAGATAGATGTGGTCGCTGTCGGCCCCGACGCCACGTCCTTCGCGGATTTCAACGGTCATTGAGCGGGAGACGACGTCGCGGGATGCAAGGTCTTTGGCGTGCGGGGCATAGCGCTCCATGAAGCGCTCGCCTTTTGAATTCGTCAGATACCCGCCTTCGCCACGCGCACCTTCGGTAATCAACACGCCAGCGCCGTAGATGCCGGTCGGGTGGAATTGGACGAACTCCATGTCCTGCAGCGGCAGTCCGGCACGCAGCACCATGGCGTTGCCGTCGCCCGTGCAGGTATGCGCCGAGGTGCAGGAGAAATAGGCGCGGCCGTAGCCTCCCGTCGCCAGGATCGTGCGCTTGGCACGGAAGCGGTGGATGGCGCCATCCTCAATGTTCATGGCGACGACACCGCGGCAGGCACCATCCTGGTCCATCATCAAATCGAGGGCGAAGTATTCGATGAAAAATTCAGCTGAATGGCGCAGCGACTGGCCGTAGAGCGTGTGCAGCATGGCGTGACCGGTGCGGTCAGCGGCGGCGCAGGTGCGTTGGGCTGGCGGGCCTTCGCCGAAGTCGGTTGTCATACCGCCGAACGGGCGCTGGTAAATCTTGCCGTCTTCGGTGCGCGAGAACGGCACGCCGTAGTGCTCAAGCTCGTAGACCGCCGCAGGCGCGTTGCGGCACAGATATTCAATCGAATCCTGGTCACCCAGCCAGTCTGACCCCTTGACGGTGTCGTACATGTGCCAGCGCCAGTTGTCGGGGCCCATATTACCGAGCGCTGCGGCGACCCCGCCTTGGGCCGCGACTGTATGCGAGCGGGTCGGAAACACCTTGCTGATGCAGGCTGTCGTCAGCCCGGCTTCGGCGCAGCCGAGCGTCGCCCGCAACCCGGCGCCACCGGCACCCACCACGATCACATCATAAGTGTGATCGACAATCTCATAGGCCTTGCTGTTGATGCGAGGTGCCTCGGCCTTAACGGGTGATGCCGGCATAAATTTTAGGCTCCGAAGCTCAGTTTCAGGATCGCAAATACGCTTGCCAGCGCGATGAACGCCGCAAAGAACGTATTGAGCATCAATAATACGATCTTGGTGCCTTCGCCGTTCACATAGTCCTCGATAATCGTCTGCATACCGAGCCGCATGTGCACGGTGCCTGAGACAATGAGAGCCAGCAGGGCCAGCGCTACAATCGGGTTTGAGAGCTTCGTCTTGACCGTCGCGTGGTCGGCACCGACCAGAGACGCGATCAGCCAAACCAGAAAAAGTCCTAGGAAAACATTGGCAACGGCGGTGACACGCTGTTTCCAGAAATGATCTGCGCCTTCCTTGGCAGAGCCGAGATGGCGGACGTTTTTAAGCGGTGTGCGCATCGCCATGGCTCACACGCCTCCCGCCGGCATCGCCACCGTGACCCAAATCGAGCCGGTCAGGATCAGCGACAGAAACAAAGAACCCCAGGACAGCCGGTCGATCGTCTGAAGATCGTAGCCTTTGCCGAGATCCCAAATGAAGTGACGGATGCCGCCGAGCATGTGGTGCAGCAGGGCCCAAGTATAGCCCAGCATCACAATCTTTCCGGGCCAGGTGGCGAACCAGCTCGAAACGTAATTAAAGTACTGCGGGCTCGTAGCGGCGGCAATCAGCCACCAAGCCAGCAGCAGTGTGCCGAAGTAAAGCGCTGTTCCAGTGATGCGATGGAAAATCGACATCACCATGTTGATCTGGGGCGAATAGATTTGCAGGTGCGGTGACAGCGGCCTTTGTGGCCGCGCACCCCGCCCGGAGCCGGCGTCAGCCATGGGAGTTTCCTTGTCGTAAACCAAGCTCAAGTTTTAGCGTCTCGCGCGAACGGCTGCAATTCGCCAATTGCCACAGCGCCGCCGCTGAAGCCTCGTGACCGTCAGCTCAAAGCATTGACAATGGCCGTGCCTAGCCTGTCGCCACTCTCGAAGGCGTGCTCGGCGAGACGGCCCAAGCACCAGTCACCAGCAACGCCGACCATGTGTTCGGTAGAGAAAATATAGGTTTCCCCGAGCGACTGATCGACGAGGCCATAGGTCCAAAGGTGCGCCGTCATGCGTGTCGGCCGCACGGGCGGAAGGCCAAGCACGTGACTGACTTCGCCCCAAAGCTCTTCGGCGACGACCTCTGGGTCCATGTCTTCAGTCTCGCGGCTCCACGAGGGCGATGCGTGCACGACGATACTCTCGCCACGCGACGTCCGGCCAGGCTTGGTATTGTTGCGCGCAATCCAGCGAATGACTTCAGACATGTCGGAAAACACGTCCTGATCAGGGAGGATCTTGTCGTCGAGCCGCACCATCAGCGCCCAGCAGGGCATCATTCTCACTCGCGACAACGGCTGCGCCAAATCATCGAGACGGCCGAGGAGCAGGCGTGCCTGGGGTGCGGGAACGGTCACGGCGACCGCGTGAAACGGCCCAACGGACGTCTCGTCTTCGAACCATACGTGCCAGCCCTTGTCGTGACGATCGAGGGTGTGGACTTTGCGGCCGTTATGTATGCGCACGCTTTCAGCAAGCGGGCGGACGATCGACGCCATGCCAGGCGTACCGACGTACCACGGCAGCATTTGCCCGCCGCCCTCCTCGCCGTTGAGACTTGCGCGCGGGTTCCAGCGGCTGGCGTAGCCGAGGGCGGCGACTTCTTCGAGGTAAGATTTAAATCCCTTGGATCGCGCCGTAACGTACTGGGCACCGTGATCAAACGTCTCGGTACCAAGGCGGGTGGTCGCCATGCGGCCACCGATAATGCGGTCCTGCTCGAAGACTTCGACAAAGAAGCCGGCACGCCTCAGCGTCCGGGCGCACGAGAGCCCTGCTAGACCAGCGCCAATCACTGCCGCTCTTTTTGTCACTTGGTCCTGAGTAGCGCATGTGAGGAGGGAGTACCGGCGGCGTTGCCTTTTGAAGGGACGCGATTAAGTCCGCCGCTGGATTATATTCCAACCGTTAACCATTAGGACGAATTGGTTAGCAAGGGGTAACCAATCCGGCACCTGACGGCGGATTCCGGTAGCTTTTCGCTATTGCGGTGGAGGGAGCCGTTATTTTATTACGATCTTGCCGCAGGCTAGCCGAGTACCCGCCCCACCTTCGGGTTCGGTCTGGTAGTCATCGGCTTTCTCAAAAAGTACGATCGCACTGCCATCGGCATCAAATAGGGTCTCTTCGGCTTCGGTGCTGAGTGTCAGGAAGGGGCTGAGAACCTCTGCGATAACGCTACCGTCGGGCCCTGCGTGAATGTTGGGCAGGTCGCCCGCCATCGGCCCTTCATCGTGCAAAAAGCCGTGCTTGGCTCCAAGCGGATTGTAAATGGCCCCAGCGCTGCTGAGATCTCCGTCGCACTTGCCGCCGTCATGGATTTTGACGGCGTGAGGTCCGGGCGCCAGCCCCTTGAGATCGAACTTGATCAAGACGCCGGCCGTTGCCTCGGTGAAGCTGACGCTTCCCGCATCCGTGCCGTTGGCTAACTTTACGGTGGCGGACGCCGTTTCACCGGCCGCCCCGGCCGGTGCATTTTGCAGCACAAGCGCCGCAACCGTGACAGACACGGCCAACGCCAAACTCATGGCCTTCATAGGCAAGCTCCCTCATTCCGTGGCGGGACTATATCTGAGCTTTGTGGAGAGACTAGAGCCTGGCGAACACCGCGCGACAGGATTATCGCGGCAGGACCAGCCACGTGTCGAGATCGAGCACTACGCCCTCGGCATAGTCACCGGATGAGGTTTTCAGCGGCAGGGCCGAACAGTCCATGTTTTTGACCCCGACCATCCGGACCCGCAGCGCGCCGACGTCCTTTCGTCCGGAAATTTCGCTCTTTTCGAGGATTTCCGACCAGGCATAAATGGTGTCACCCGCGAACGCCGGCGCGACGTGGCGGCCACCATTGATCGCCGCAAAGTGAAAGGCGTTACCCAACCCGTTGTACGATAGCGCGCGCACCAGCGAAATCACAACACCGCCATAGACAATGCGTTTGCCGAAGCGGCCCTTGGATTCCGTGTGCTGGTTAAAATGCACCTTGGCCGTGTTCTGATAGAGGCGCGTCGCGGTCTGATGCTCGGCTTCCTCAAGTGTCATGCCATCGACGTGATCGATTTTTTCACCTGGCTCATAGTCGCTCCAGCGATGCGGCGAGCCTGACAGCGCACAATCGTAGTTCGATACGTCAAGCAGCGGGATCGCGGTCGCAAGGCTTGCAGGATCGACGCGATCGGCGAGCTTTGGCACAATAGCTTCGGGCGCTGGTGATGCCTTATCGCGCTTACGCACCATGACCCAGCGGCAGTACTCGAGCACCACATCACCAGCCTGATTGCGGCCCGTGGAGCGAACGTAAACTGTTCCGGTTTCTTTGTTCGAATTTTCCTTTAGGCCGATCACTTCCGAGACTGAGCTCAGCGTATCGCCGGCATAGACCGGCTTCATAAAGCGGCATTCGGCATAGCCGAGGTTGGCGATGGCGTTCAGCGAAATATCCGGCGTGGTTTTTCCGAACACAACATGGAATGTCAGCAAATCGTCGAGTGGCGCACGCGGATAGCCGAGGCCCTTGGCGAATACATCCGACGACTGGACGGCAAATCGCGACCCATAGAGCGCCGTGTAGATCGCGACGTCGCCATCACTCACGGTGCGCGGGGTTGCATGCGTGATGATCTGGCCGTAGCGGAAATCCTCGAAAAAATTGCCCGAGTTTGTTTTTGTGCCCGACATTCTGGCCGCCCTTATGCTGCTCTGCCTTGCGAATTTGCTGAACGGCAGTGCTGGCCGGTACGGCCGCCGTCCAAAGCGCTTGGCGTCTTTGTCCGGGTGCCGGGGCGGGACCGCAACCCTTTTCTCTGCGGCAAGTTCAGCGGCCGCAGAAGCGGGCGACAACCGTACACTGCGTCAATCCGCCCCCAAGGAGATAAGGCTTACATGTCACCGTTTTACCTACCGGACGGACACGATGGAGGCCGGCGCTCAGAAGATAGCCGCGGACGTCGCCAACTTGGTAGCGGACACCGCTCTCGGCGATGGCTCGGGCGTAGCCGGCTCCGGCCGACAGTCCTTGGCCGACAGCCTCATCGCAGCGCAAAGTTGTCGCGTTTTGGCTAGTTTCCGGCGCCAGGGTGGCGCATCCGGCGAGTAAAAGCGCTGCAACGGCGGGGACGGTCAGACGGTTCGCTGTCATGGAAAGTTTGGCCCTTTTGGTCGAGCCCCAACCTGCGCCAAAGCGATTACCCGGCGCTTAACCCCCGGTGACCTAGCGTCTCATTTCTGGACATTTTTGCGACGGCGTTAGGCCAATCAGAACCAAGGCTCTTCCGAGCGGGTGCGGGAATTAATCGCCTGAGCGATGGCCGCGACCCGGCGGGCCATGACGAGATGCAGGCGCTCGACCATTCTGCCATCGACCGTGATAACGCCCTTGCGGGCATTCTCGGGCAGCTCGAAGGCGTGGATGATCTTCTGAGCCCAGGCCACTTCGTCGTCGGTCGGTGAAAAGACCTCATTGCACGGCGCCACCTGGGATGGGTGGATCAAGGTCTTGCCGTCCATCCCGAGGGTGCGGCCATGCTCGCATTCGGCGCGGAAGCCGGCATCGTCGCGGAAATCATTGTAGACGCCGTCGACGACATCGAGCCCATAGGCGCGGGCGGCGACCAGCGTCATCGCCAGCCACGGGACCACCGCGAACCGGTTATTGCTGGCCCGCGCCCGGCTCTCTTTGAGCAAATCGTTGGTGCCGAGCACGAAACAGGACAAGCGGTTGTCGGGATCGGGTGCGCAAGCTGCAATCTCGCGAGCATTGATGACCCCCATGGGTGTCTCGATCATGGCCCACAGGCGGATACTCGGCGGGGCCTCGGCCGCCTTGACGATTTTAGCCGTGCCGATGATGTCGCCGGGGTGCGAGACTTTCGGCACCAGGATCGCGTGCGGGCTAGCGGCCAGTGCCGCCTGCAGGTCGGCCATGCCCCAAGGCGTCTCCAGCGGGTTGATGCGGAGCACGATCTCGCGGGAGCCGAAATCGCCCTCGCGGATGGTAGCAATAGCGCGGACACGCGCCGACTCCTTGTTTCCCGGCGCCACAGAATCTTCGAGATCGATGATGATCGAGTCGGCCGCCAGCGACCGCGACTTTTCAAGCGCGCGCTCATTGTCGCCGGGGATATAGAGGACGCTGCGGCGGGGTCTCATGGCGATTTCTGTGGTTCCAGATTTTTATTGCGGTGCACACTAGCGCCTGGCCCGAGTTATTCCAGTAGTGCCTTCTGGCAACGCGGCACAAAACCTGTTGAACCTTGAGCCTGCCGCCAATCGGGGCCGCTTCACGGGCTCTGGGTCACGGCTAGGACGCGGATAGGACGCAAGATCTGCGGGAGAAAGCCTGATGCAGCGGGTTCTGGTCATGTCATCGTATGTCACCCACGGTGCCGTCGGGCTGCAGGCGACGCTGCCGCCGCTGCAGCGCCCGGGCTTGGACATCATCGCGCTGCCGACCATTCTGCTCTCGAGCCATCCCGGTTACGCGCGTTTTGCAGGTGCTCCTGTCGCGCCGGAGCTGCTTGACGCTATGACCGCCGCGCTGGACGCCAACGGATGGCTGGCGGGCGTTGGGGCAATCCTGACAGGGTATCTGCCGTCAGCTGAGCACGTCGCATGGGCCCGGCGAACAGTCGACCGGGTGCGGACGCTCAACGCCAAAGTGGGCTACGTCTGCGACCCGGTGCTCGGCGATGATCCGGGTGGGCTTTATGTCAGCCTGGCCGCCGCCGAAGCCGTGCGTGACGACCTTGTGCCCGTTGCCGGCATCATCACGCCCAACCGGTTCGAATTGTCGTGGCTCAGCGGCATCGACGTAACCGATCCCAAAAGCGCCGTCGCGGCGGCTCGCGCACTTGGCTGCACGCGAACGGCCGCCACATCCATTCCCGATGCAGACGAGACGCTGGCGAACCTTCTGATTACGCCCTCGGTGATCTGGAAATGCTCCGTAACGCAAATGCCTGACGTTCCCCATGGCACCGGCGACCTGTTTGCCGGGTTGCTGTTAGCCAGCCTGCTCGATGCCGAAGCCGATGATGCAACCCTTGCTCATGCCACCGGCGGCGTCGCCTACGCCCTCAACTGCGGTGGCGGCGCCCCGGACTTGGCGCTCTCAGGATTGCGTTGGACGGCGGACGCTTTTGTGCCTGCCGACGTGGTGGCATGGCAGACATGAACCACAACGCCTGGGTTGCGGGTGTCGACGGCTGCCGGGGCGGTTGGATCGTCGTGCTGCGGCCCGCCGGCGACCCTGCCAAGGCGCTGGTGCGCCTCGTACCGCAGTTCCGCGACGTACTGGAGTTGCCGGAAGCGCCTATCATGATCGCCATCGATATTCCGATTGGACTTCCCGATATCTCGGGACTTGGCGGCCGACGCTGCGATATCGAAGCCCGGCGGCCTTTGGGGGCACGTAAATCGAGTGTCTTCGCGGTGCCTGCGCGGGCTGCCGTCGCGGAACTGGACTATGGCGCCGCGTGCCGGGCAGCGCAGCGCCATTCGGACCCGCCGCGCAAAATCTCCAAGCAGACCTTCAATCTTTTTGCGAAAATCCGCGAGGTCGATGCGCTGATGACGCCTGCGCTTCAAGACCGAGTCCGTGAATGCCATCCGGAGTTGGTGTTTTGGCGTCTCAACGGCCAGCGCCCATTGGAGCTGCCGAAGAAAGTCAATGACGGACTGGCACTGCGGCGGCGCTTACTCGTACAAGCTGGCTACCCGAATGCAATTTTCTCGCGCCAATCTATCCCCAAATCGGCAGCAGGCGCCGACGATGTCATCGATGCCTTCGCCAACGCAACCGCGGCAGCAGACATGGTTTTGGGAACGGCGCATCGGGTGCCTGATACGCCACTGTGCGACGGCAGGGGTCTGCGTATGGAGATTTGGGGCTAAGGCTGGGAAAACCGGCTTGTGCCGAACACCGAACGCCCTACATACCCGCAGACGGCAATAGTGGGGCCAGCACTAGGGGGATTGCCGTGACGACGAGCGGAGCAACGGGCACCAACGGACTTAATCGCGAAGCGGCGGCGGGGCTCGTGCTTGTCGCGGCGGCTATGTTCGCGCTGGTGGTCGCGAACTCTCCCCTCCAGCAGTCGTATTTCGATCTCCTTGAGTATCCCGTCTCGTTAGGCATCGCGCCGCTGGCCCTGACGAAAACAATCCTGCACTGGGTCAACGACGGCCTGATGGCAGTGTTCTTCTTTCTCGTTGGTCTCGAGATTAAGCGCGAGCTGCTGACGGGCGCACTCTCCAACGCTAAGAGCGCGACGTTGCCAGCGGTGGCAGCCCTCGGCGGCATGGTGGTTCCAGCGCTGATCTATACCGCCATCAACTGGAATGATGCCGATGCGCTCAGAGGCTGGGCCATCCCGGCAGCGACCGACATTGCCTTTGCGGTCGGTGTCTTAGCGCTACTCGGATCGCGCGTGCCGCCAGCCTTGAAGATTTTTCTGCTGGCGCTGGCGATCATCGACGACCTCGGTGCCATCATCATCATCGCCATTTTTTATACGAGCAATCTATCGATTGTGGCGCTCGGATTGGCACTAGCCGGCATTGGCGTTCTGGCGGCTCTCAATCGCGCCAATGTGGTTCGCATCTGGCCGTACATTCTCGCAGGCTTGTTCGTTTGGTTGTGCGTCTTGAAGTCCGGTGTGCACGCGACGCTCGCTGGTGTGGCGACGGCTCTTGCGGTTCCAATCGCGGGTAGCGCCAGCGAAAATGAAAGTCCGCTCGAAAAGCTCGAACACGCTTTGGCACCGTGGGTGAGTTTCGCAATTTTACCGCTGTTCGCCTTTGCCAATGCCGGCGTATCGCTTGGTGGCGTATCATTGGTGCAAATGTTAGGTCCCATACCACTTGGCATCGGGCTCGGACTGTTCGTTGGCAAGACTGTTGGGATTTATGGCTTTGCAGCCGCCGCGATTCGCAGCGGGCTAGCCGACATGCCCGCAGGCTCTACGCGGGCTCAACTGTTCGGAACCGCCATCCTCGGCGGCATTGGCTTTACGATGAGCCTATTCATCGGCACGCTGGCTTTCCCAGATCCGTCTTCATCCGCTGATCTGAGGATCGGCGTGCTGGCCGGTTCACTTGTTTCGGCCGTAACCGGATATCTCATTCTATCAAGGAGCAAGAGCGCATGAGCAGCTTTCCCGAATCGCTGACCGACCGGTTCCGCCGCTTCAAGCACCGGCACTTTGTACCGAATGCCGACCATTACGAGGAACTCGCGACTTACGGGCAGAGCCCGGAGACGATGCTGGTCTCGTGCTGCGACAGCCGCGTCGATCCGGAGACGATTTTCAGCGCTCTTCCGGGAGAATTGTTCGTCGTCCGCAACGTCGCAAATCTTGTTCCGCCCTACGAGACAGGCGGGCGCTATCACGGCGTCAGCACAGCCATCGAATTCGCGGTGATGAACATCCGCGTCAAGCACCTCGTCGTCATGGGGCATTCGGGCTGCGGCGGCGTCAAAGCGGCGCTGGATCAGAACGCGGCGATCCAAACCGAAGCCCAATTCATCTCCAAATGGATGTCGATGCTGGATGAAGCGCGGCTGTCGGTGCTCGCCTCGCACCAGATGAAATCGCAGGCCGAAAAGCTGGCAGCCCTCGAGATGGAAGGCGTCAAGACCTCGATCAAGAACTTGCGGACGTTTCCGTTCGTCAGCGATCTCGAGGAAAAGGGCAAGCTATCGCTGCACGGCGCCTACTTTGACATCAAGAGCGGCACGCTGTCGGTGCTCAATCACTCGCGCGGGGTGTTCTACCCACTATGACGGCCGTCACGCCTCACCGCGTTAGGGGGCCGAGGTGGCGGCCTTGGCATTGGCAATCACGGGAACCAGTTTACCCTTGATCCATTCCGGCGACAGCGGCCCGACGTGTTTGTAAATGATCTCGCCTTTGCCATTGATGACGAAGGTTTCAGGCATACCGTAGACACCCCACTCAATGGCGTTGCGGCCGTTTTCATCGCTGCCAACAGCGGCGAAGGGATTGCCAAAGCGTCCGAGGAACCGGCGGGCGGACGCAGCCTGGTCTTTGTAATTAACGCCGAACACGTCAACGCCTGCCGCGATTTTGAGATCGGCGAGGAGGGGGTGTTCCTCGACGCAGGGGCCACACCACGACGCCCAGAAATTGACGACTGTGACTTTGCCTTTCGCGAGGTCTGCGCTTGTGAAGCCGGGGACGGTCTTGCTATCGGCCAATAGCCCATCAAGTGGCGGAAACTGCGTTTGCGGCACGGCTTTGCCGATGAGCGTCGAAGGCAATTTCGAGGGATCGCCTGACCTCAACCCAAGTGCAAAAAATACCGCAACAACCGCAAACATGGCGACGGGCAGAAGCCGAAGTAGGGTGGGCCGGCTGTTACTCATTTTTTTGATCGCAGTGCTTGCTTCATGTGCGCCGCTTGACGCCACGGGCCTCAAGGTCCTTCAGCGCTGCCATTTGGCGGCGGCCGTCCATCACCAACCAGCCGATCAATCCGGCCAGCGTCAGCGCGACGGCGGCATAGCTGGCCCAAATGAACGCTGCGTGCTGTCCGAGATCCATGGCGCTTACTCCGCTACGACAGCGTTCGCGAGGCTGTCTGTGCGAGAAATTTCGGCGACGCGCATGGCCTTGACGCGGCGGCGCAGAACCTCGTTGCGCATGGCTTTCATGTGGAGCGCAAAAAACAAGACCGTAAACCCCAGCGCCATGACCAGCAATGGCCAGCGCATACTCGGATCAACCGTCGAGGTAAACCCCGTCGATGGCTGATGCAGCGTATTCCACCAGTTGACCGAAAACTTGATAATCGGCAGGATCGCAACGCCTGCCAGCGCCAGCACGGCGGTCAGCTTCGCGGCCGCCGACTCGTCTTCGAGGGACGAGCGCAACGCCATCAGGCCGAGATAGAGAAAGAACAAGATCAGCACCGACGTCAGACGGGCATCCCAAACCCAATAGGTTCCCCACATCGGCTTACCCCACAGCGAGCCGGTGAACAGCGCCAGAAACGTAAACGCGGCGCCAATCGGCACTGCGGCCTTGGCAGAGACATCGGCGAGAGGATGCCGGAAGACGAGAAGCCCGAAGCTCGACACGGCAACGAGGCCATACGCCATCATCGCCAGCCAGGCGCTCGGCACATGGATGTACATGATCTTGACGGTCTCACCCTGCTGATAGTCGGGGGGTGCGACGAAAAATGCGAGATAGAGGCCGTAGAAAATAATTACCGCCGCCGCGCCGGCAAGCCACGGCAGTAGAGTGCCTGAAAGCTGCATGAACCGGGTCGGATTGGCCATGCGTTGCGTCAGAGTTTGCATGGCTTCGATGTAAGCCTTTCGAGATGAGCGCGCAATGAACGCTAATACGGCAGTGTCATTGCAGTTGGATGCGTAGCGCCGCGGCGGCGGCTAGCGGTCCGAGGACGAGGCTCGCCAGCGAAATCGCGAGCAGAATGAGGAATGACGCGCCAAAGCCGCCGGGCCCAGCCGCGGCGCCGACCGCCGAAATGCCGAATATCAGCGTCGGAATGTAAAACGGCAGCACCACCAGCGCCAGCAACAGGCCGCCGCGGCGGGCTTTCAGTGTCAGGGCCGCGCCGATGGAACCGAGAAAGCTGACGGCCGGCGTGCCGGCCAGCATCGTCGCGATCAGAACGGGGTATGCTTTCAGATCCAGGTTCAACAGAATTCCAAGAACCGGAGCCAAAAGAGCCAAGGGAATGCCGGTCGAAAGCCAATGCGCCAGGGCCTTCGCGGCGGCGACGAGCTCGAGCGGCAGGGAGCCGGTGGCCAGAACTTCGAGCGTGCCGTCGTCATAGTCGGTCTCGAAAATGCGCCCGAGCGACAGCAGCGCCGCAAGTAAGAGTGCAATCCACAGGATGCCGGCAGCGATACGCCCCAGCAGATTGAGGTCTGGCCCGAGACCGAGCGGCATGAGTGCGACGACGACTAGAAAGAACCCGAGCGCCGTGCCAATGGCGCCGCCGTCGCGGACAGCGAGCCTCAAATCGCGGGCAACGAGGGTCCAAAATGCGCTCACGCCGCACTCCCCTGTGCGTCAAGCCGCAGCTCGCGGGCTCGCTCCAGCCCGAGTGGTAAATGCGTCGCCGCGATCGCGATGCCGCCGGAGGCCGTATGCGTATTCACGGCAGCCGCCAAAAGTTTCGTAGACGCCGCGTCGAGGGAGACGGTTGGTTCATCGAGCAGCCAAATGGGACGATTGCAAACCAAAATGCGGCACAGGCCCAACCGGCGCTTTTGCCCAGCCGACAAGTACCCAGCCGGAAAATCCGCAAGCGCCGACAGTCCAAAGTGGGCCAGCGCCCGCGCGCCGCAATCAGGAGACGACTTGGCATCTCCGAAGTAATCTGCCCAGAACGTGACGTTTTCTCGAACCGTCAAATTTGATTTGACAGCATTGGCATGACCAACGGCGTGGGCCTGCTCGGCAAGAGATTTCTCTGGATCGCCGCCGTCGAACCGGATTGTTCCTTCAAGCGGTAGCAGAAAACCGGCCAGCGCCCGCAGCAGCGTCGTCTTGCCCGATCCATTTGCGCCCGCGAGGATCATGGATTCGCCACCTCGAACCACGAACGATAGCTCGTCAATGACGGCGCGTGATCCGCGCAGGACGACCAATTTTTTGACGACAAGCTGCACGGAATGGGCGATCCCTGGCGGCAAGGCTTGCACCGAGGGTGGCAATTGAGCGCAACGGGCGCTGCAACTGCACTCGCGTGTTCCTCTTTTCGATGAGATTATATAGAAGTTCTAAAGTATCCTTCGCTAGCGCAAAAGCGAGGGGCCCTGATCGTCGAGACCGCTTAGTGCGGTCGCGCGGTAGCCCCCCGATCCGCCGGCACTCCGGCGGCGCAGCTCTTTGTCGATCTCTGAGGAGGCCTGACCTTGAGCGCCGTAACACCCCTATCCGCAGACAGCTTCAAATGCCGCAAGACCCTCTTGGTCGATGGCAAGAGCTACGTTTACTATTCCCTGCCCGACGCCGAGGCCAACGGCCTTGAAGGCATCTCGAAGCTGCCCTTTTCCATGAAGGTGCTGCTCGAAAATCTGCTGCGCCACGAAGACGGCCGCTCGGTCACCAAGGCCGACATCGCGGCGATGGCCGAGTGGCTGGCCAACAAGGGCAAAACCGAAAAAGAAATCGGCTTTCGCCCGGCGCGTGTGTTGATGCAGGATTTCACCGGCGTGCCCGCCGTCGTCGACCTCGCGGCGATGCGCGACGGCATGACCAAACTCGGCGGTGATCCGAAAAAAATCAACCCGCTGGTCCCCGTCGATCTGGTCATCGACCACTCGGTCATCGTCGATGAATTCGGCACACCCAAGGCTCTCACGCACAACGTCGCGCTCGAGTACGCCCGCAACGGCGAGCGCTACAACTTTTTGAAATGGGGACAAGGGGCGTTCGAAAACTTCCGTGTCGTGCCGCCCGGCACCGGTATCTGCCACCAGGTCAACCTCGAGTATCTGGCGCAGACGGTGTGGATCAACGCCATGGCCGACGGCACAACCGTCGCCTATCCAGACACGCTCGTTGGCACCGACAGCCACACGACCATGGTCAACGGTCTCGCTGTGTTGGGCTGGGGCGTCGGTGGTATCGAAGCCGAAGCGGCCATGCTCGGCCAGCCGCAATCGATGCTGATCCCGGAAGTCATCGGCTTCAAGCTGACCGGCAAGCTCAGCGAAGGCGTAACCGCGACAGACCTCGTATTGACCGTCACGCAGATGCTGCGCAAGAAGGGCGTCGTCAACAAATTCGTTGAGTTTTACGGGCCAGGGCTCGAACAGCTAACGCTGGCCGACCGGGCGACGGTCGCAAATATGGCGCCCGAATATGGCGCCACGTGCGGGTTCTTCCCGATCGACAGCGAGACCCTTAACTATTTGACGATCACCGGCCGGGACGCGCATCGTATCGCTCTCGTCGCAGCCTACAGCAAGGCGCAGGGCCTTTTCCGCGAAAAAACCGCAAGCGACCCGGTATTCACAGACACGCTGGCGCTCGACCTCAAAGACGTGGTGCCGTCGATGGCCGGCCCGAAACGGCCCGAGGGCCGCATCGCGCTGACCGGCATCAAAAACGGCTTCGCGGAGGCGCTCGACAGCGAATATAAAAAGCCGGGTGAATTAGCCAAGCGTGTCCCAGTCGAAGGCAAGGGCTTCGATCTCGGCCACGGCGACGTGGTCATCGCCGCGATCACGAGCTGCACGAATACCTCGAACCCGAGCGTTTTGATCGCGGCTGGTCTGCTGGCGCGCAACGCGATCGCGAGCGGTCTCGCGTCGAAACCCTGGGTCAAGACCTCGCTGGCGCCGGGATCGCAGGTGGTCGCGGCCTATCTCGAAAAATCAGGCCTGCAGGCCTCCCTCAATCAATTGGGGTTCAACCTCGTCGGCTTCGGCTGCACGACCTGCATCGGGAATTCGGGTCCGCTCAGCGCACCGATATCCAAAGCCATCAACGACAACGGTCTCATCGCCGCGGCCGTGCTCTCCGGCAACCGCAACTTCGAGGGCCGCGTCAGCGCCGATGTGCAGGCGAACTATCTCGCGTCGCCGCCCCTCGTCGTCGCCTACGCGCTGGCAGGTACCGTGCAAAAGGATTTGACGACCGAGCCTTTGGCAACGGGCACAAACGGCAAACCTGTTTTTCTCAAGGATATCTGGCCGACCTCGCACGAAATTCAAAAGTTCGTGACTGAAAACATCACGCGCGACATGTTCACGTCGCGCTACGCCGACGTGTTCAAGGGCGACACGAACTGGCAAGCGATCCGCTCGGGCACGGGCTTGACGTATGGATGGGACGGCACGTCGACCTATGTCCAGAACCCGCCGTACTTCCAGACGATCAAAAAGACGCCTAAGCCCGTAGCCGACATCGTCAACGCCCGCATTCTCGGCTTGTTCGGCGATAAAATCACGACCGATCACATCTCGCCTGCGGGCTCGATCAAGACCGCAAGCCCGGCGGGACGCTATCTGACGGACAATGGCGTAGCTCCAGCAGACTTCAACCAGTACGGCACCCGGCGCGGCAATCACGAGGTCATGATGCGCGGCACGTTCGCCAATATCCGCATCAAGAACCATATGGTGACGGACGCCAACGGCAACGTGAAGGAAGGCGGGCTGACGATCCACTATCCGTCGGGCAAAGAAATGCCGATTTACGATGCCGCCATGCAATACGAAAAAGACGGCGTGCCGCTGGTCGTCTTCGCAGGCATCGAATATGGCAACGGGTCATCGCGCGATTGGGCCGCCAAGGGCACCAACCTGCTCGGCGTCAAGGCCGTCATCGCCCAGTCGTTCGAGCGCATTCACCGCTCGAACCTGGTCGGCATGGGCATCGTGCCATTTACCTTCCAAGACGGCACGACGTGGCCGTCGCTCGGTCTCAAGGGAGACGAGCACGTCACGATCAACGGGTTGGCGACGATCAAGCCGCGGCAGAAGATGTCGGTGTCGATCACGGCGGCAGACGGTGCGACCAGATCGATCCCGATCCTGTGCCGCATCGATACGCTCGACGAGCTCGAATACTTCAAGAACGGCGGCATTCTGCACTACGTGCTGCGTAATCTCGCGGCGGCCTAAAACGGGCAGCTTAGGCCTTGCGAAACCACGAGCCAGTGCGCGTCTGACCTGGAACCCGCCGCTTTGCATCGGGGTATGGCGGCTTCATTCTATGATACGGGCTCTAACACGCCAATTTCACTGTAAGGTTTGACCGCTTGCGACCGTATGAGTTCTTGAAACTCACTCGTTCGTGACCGGTCTTTAACTATTGGGGTCCGGTTCGGGAGGGTAGTATCGGTTCAACTGGCGCACTGTGCGCCATGGCCTTGAGGGATGGCATTGAGGAATGGCAGCGATGCGTTGGCGCAATGTGGCAATCGGATGTCTTCTGGGGCTCACCGCCGCCGTGACCCCTGCTTGGGCGCAGGCGGTGCCGCCGGCCGGCCTTCCAGGCGACCAGGAGCCGGCGCCGATCCGGGCCGTGATCGAATTGTTCACCAGCCAAGGGTGCTCATCGTGCCCGCCAGCAGATGCCCTGCTTCAGACCTACGCACGAGATCCGTCGATCATCGCGCTGTCATTCCCGGTCGATTATTGGGACTATCTTGGCTGGAAGGACACATTCAGTTCTCCACGCAACAGCGAGCGTCAGCGCGGTTATGCCAAGGCCCGCGGCGACGGCGCCATCTATACGCCTCAGGCCGTCGTCAACGGCGCGATGCACGTCAATGGCAGCGTCAAATCCGACATCGAGAGCGCCATTGACCAAACCTCCAACACTGCGTCCCTAAACCGGGTTCCGATACGGTTTTGGCAAGAACGCAACACCATGAACATCGCCGTCGGTGCCGCCGAAAGTGGACGCGTCGTACGCGAGGCGACGATCTGGCTGGGCGTCGTCCAGACGTCGGGAACCGTCGACATCAAACGCGGCGAGAACTCGGGCAAAAGCCTCGTCTACACCAATATCGTGCGCGACTTGACGCCGATCGGCCTGTGGAAGGGTCAAGCCCTCAAGATCCAGATTGCACGCGGTGCTGTGATGCTGGCCGAGACGCAGAAGTCCGTGGTTTTGATCCAGGAAGGCCGGTCGGGGCCCATCGTCGGCGCTGCGTGGGCCGGGCTTTGGTGAGCCCACGACAGCGGTTGGTTTAGGCAGCGAGCCCGCGTTTTTTCAACAGCCCATCAATCTGCGGCGGCCGCCCGCGAAAGGCGACGTAGGCCTCGTGCGGATCGCGTCGATTACCCGCTGAATAAATGAATTCCTTGAGCTTTTGCGCCGTCGGAGCATGGAACACGTCGCCAGCTTCCTCGAAGGCGGCGAAGGCATCGGCATCCATGACCTCGGACCAAAGATAGCTATAATAGCCCGCCGCATATCCGCCGATGATATGCATGAAGTGCGGCAGGCGATGGCGCATGACGATTTCGCGCGGCATGCCGAGCCGCTTCAGCGTCTCGATCTCAAATTTTTCGACATCGGCGATAGCGTCTTTGTCTGACGCATAGAGTGCCATATCGACGAGCGCAGACGCCGTGTATTCCACCGTCGCAAAGCCCTGGTTGAAATTCCGCGCCGCCATGAGCCGCTGCTGCAATGCCGCAGGCATCGCTTTGCCGGTTTTGTAGTGAACCGCGTAGCGCATCAGCACGTCCGGCGTTGACAGCCAATGCTCGTAAAGTTGCGAGGGAAGTTCGACAAAATCCGTCGAAACGGCGGTCCCGGCCAGCGACGGGAAGGTAACGTTCGAAAGCAGCCCGTGCAGGCCATGCCCGAACTCGTGAAACAGCGTACGCGCGTCGTCGAACGACAACAGTGCTGGCGCATTATCCGCGCCCTTGGCGAAGTTCAGCACATTGATGATGACCGGACGCTGACCCTTGCCAAGGCCATGCTGCGTCCTGAAACTCGACATCCAGGCCCCCGAACGCTTCGACGGCCGGGCGAAATAGTCGCCCATGAAGACGCCGACGTGCGCCCCGGACTTGTCGAGGACCTCCCAGACTTTCACTTCGCAATGGTAGCGGGGAGCCTCTTTGAGCTCTTTGAACTGCAGCCCAAACAACCGCGTCGCGCAATCGAACGCGGCATTGATCATGTTGTCGAGCTGGAGGTAGGGGCGCAGCTCTGCCTCATCGAGATCGTATTTGGCTTTACGCACTTTCTCCGAATAATACCGCCAATCCCAGGGAGCGATTTCGAAGTTTTCTCCGCTCTTACGCGCATAGGCCGCCAAGTCATCACGCTCTTCACCAGCGCGCTGAACAGCTTTTGTCCATACGGCATGCATCAGGTCGTGCGCAGCCGCAGGTGTTTTAGCCATCGTGTCTTCGAGGTTGAACTCCGCGAACGACTTGAAGCCCATCAGCCGCGCATATTCGCCGCGCAACGCCACGACTTCAGCGACGATCTGGCGATTGTCGGTGTCTCCGCCGCCAGCGCCGCGCGCGATCCACGCTTTGAACGCCTGCTCGCGCAGATCGCGGCGGCCTGAAAAGGTCAAAAATCCTTCGACACTGGACCGGGCAAGTGTGATGACCGCCTTGCCGTGGTGCCCCGCGTCGGACGCTGCCCGGGCGGCGCTCGCCCGTGAAGCTTCTGGCAGGCCGGCCAAATCGCGCTCACCATCCAGTACGAGGCGCCAAGACTGCTCGTCTTTGAGCACGTTTTGCATGAACTGCGTCACAAGACTGGCGAGCCGCGCATTGATGCACTTGATGCGGGATTTGGCGGCGGCCGGCAATCGCGCCCCGGCCCGCGTGAACGTCAGATGGTGGCGCTCCAGGACGCGGCGGTCTTCATCGCTGAGTTTGAGGGCGTCGCGGCGCAGGTAGAGAGCGTCGATACGCTTGAACAAGCGCTGATCGAGCAAGATCAGGGTTTCGTGGGCGGCAAAGCGCGGTGACATCACGCGGGCTATATCTTGCAACTCGGGTGTCGAATCGGTCGCCTCAAGATTGCTGAACACGGAGGCGACGCGTGACAGCTGGCGGCCGCTTTTCTCAAGTGCCAAAATCGTATTGGCAAACGCCGGACGGGCTGGATTTGCGGCGATTTTCTCGATTTCGGCCTTGTGTTCCCGAAACGCCGCTTCAAGCGCAGGCTTGAAATGCTTGGCCTCGATGCGCGCGAACGGCGGCATGGCGAAGGTCCCGGACCATGGACATATCAGCGGATTGTTGCTGGAAGCGGCAGCAGCGCGTGGCTTTGTGGTCTTGGTTTTACCGGACCGGGTCACGGCCGTCTTGGTTTGCGTCATTGATACCTCCGCTACGAGGTATACGCGGCGGGGGGCTTTCGAGGCTCACAAAATCACTATGGAATACAAAAAAAGCTGAAGGGCCGGCTGGGGAACCGGCCCTTCACGAGACACGACGGTTTTTTAGGACGTTCCGGTCTTGGCTGGGGAACCAAGACCGGGGGAACAATCAGGGAGAGTTGCCCGAAGGCCCAGCTTCTCGGTAGTGACCCCGGGGGGCTGGGGGGCTGAGTATCCAGAGCCGTTCTTCGAAACCGGGCCTCAGGCAACGCTGAGCAAGATCACGTTTTATTACGGCAGATTGAGGTCGCCGACGGGTCGCGATTTTGTCAGGCTCGGGGTATTTCGATGTAGAATTTTCATAATGCTGAGCTGCGTTCGGGCCGTCGCGCCACTTGCAATCCCATGCGCTTGGGGCATTCTTATGGGTGTGTGAAGGGAGGCGCGCTGTTGAGCGACCTTGAACCGATAGCCTTCGGCCCGCGTCCTGCGGGCCATAACAACACCCCGGTCGCGGCTGGCGGCGCCGCAAGTGCGTCACGCACGCCGTTCGGCAAAACAACGTTCGATCGAAGCGAACTCAAAACCATCCTCGACCTTTATGGCCGCAAGGTCGCCTCCGGCGATTGGCGGGACTACGCCATCGACATGCTGCGCGACAAAGCCGTGTTCTCCGTATTCCGGAAAGCCAGCGAGTTTCCGCTATACAGAATCGAAAAAACTCCGCAACTGGCCCGCAAACAGGGGGCTTACAGCGTCATCGCAGCGGGTGGCCTCGTCATGAAGCGCGGCCACGACCTGGCCCGCGTGCTGGGCGTGCTCGAGCCGCGCTTCGAGGTCGTCGGGACGTAACACCAAGCTGCGCCGCGCGGCTTGAAGAACAGCACACGCAAAAAAGCCCCGGTTTCCCAGGGCCTTTTCGTGTTTCGAAGAAATTCCGGCTTAGTTTTCGGTGTTCATGATACCGAGGATGTTCAGCAAGTGCACGAACAGCGTGATGAAGCTGCCGTAGAGCATGAAGGCGCCGAAGATCGACGAGCGCTTCAAGTAGGCGTCGCCGCCCTGATTCACGCCGTCAATGTACATGGTCTTGATCTGCTGCGTTTCCCAGACGGTGATCACCGAGAACAGCAGCACGACGACGGCCGAGATGCCGAGGCTGACCATCTTGCTCGTGCCTGGGTCAGTGATGAAGAAGAAGCTTACCAGCATGGCGATGATCATGCCGATGGACGCCATCGACAGGAAACCGCCCCAGCCGGTCATGTCTTTCTTGGTCGTGTAGCCAATGACGCTGGTGGCAGCGAAGGTCGCGGCTGCAACAAAGAACGCCTGGCCGACGAGGCCCGCCATGCCCTTAGACACGAACACGTAGACCATTGGCGCGATCATCGCGCCCCACATGGCGCAGTAAAGCCAGTAGGCGCCGTGCGCGAGGGCCGTACTGCCGGAGTAGAATAGTTTCTGGGCAAAGAACCCAAGACCCAGAACGCCGGCGAACAGAACCCACTTCAGCGGGCCGGAGGCGATGAGCGCGAGAACCTCAGGGTTTGCCATCAAAAGCATGACGACGGCGGCGGTACCGGCGACGCCAAGAGCCATGTAGTTGTAGGTGCCGAGCATGAACGAGCGCAGGCCCTGATCGACGGCCCCGGCGGAGCGGGTGCCACCCTGTGCTACAGCGGGTCGCGAAAAGACTTCAGCCATGGTGTCAAGTTCCTCTGTCGTAGCGGCGGAGATCGCCGGAATTACTTTGAGAATATGAGTGTGTCGCCTCTCGGTTTCAAGAGACTACACCCCGTGGAATGGGTGATATTTACTCTGATCGGAGATATGGCACCGCCGGCGCCCGGAGGACGGCCCAGGTGCCGATGCCGCCGAAGGTGGCAATGAGCACAGCCGCCACCGCCAGGGTTTGAAGAACGGCGTTCATTGAGAACACGAAGCCGATATCCATGAGCTGGGTGACGGCGACCCAAGCCGTCAAACTCCCGAGTGCAATCGCCACCAGGGCCGCGATTGAGGCCAGCAGGGCATATTCGAAGGCATGGGCCGCCAGAATTTGCCGCCGCCGGGCGCCGATGGTTTTCAAAATAACAGCTTCGAGAATGCGGCGGCGCTGTGCGGTCGCCAAGGCGCCTGCAAGAACTAAGGCGCCGGCCGCGAGTGTGACGCTGCCCGCCACCTGCACCGCGGTCATGACCTTCGAGAACACCTTGTTGAACTGGTCGATGGCATCGCGGACACGGATGGCGCTGACCGATGGGTACGTTTTGCCGAGGTCACGGATGAGATCGGCTTCGGCGCTTCGCCCCGTCGCTTTTGGCAGTTGCACTGTCGCCAGCAGATTGTGCGGGGCCGACTGAAGCGTGTTGGGTGAAAACACCATGACGAAGTTGATCGCTAGGCTCTCCCACTTGACGTCGCGCAGGTTCGAGATCGTCGCGTCGATATTGCGGCCAAGCACGCTGACCGTCACGCGATCACCAATCGCCAGTCCAAGCTTTTTCGCAAGCTCGGCCTCGAAGGAGACGAGCGGCGGGCCGCTGTAGTCCGTAGTCCACCATTCGCCTTCGACGACAGTTGAGCCATCAGGCACCGTCGCTGTGTAACTCAACCCGCGATCGCCGTTCAGCACCCATTGCGCCTCGGGCGGCGCCTTGATGTCTTCGACGGGTTTGTCTTTGAGTTTGATCAGACGGCCGCGCAGCATCGGCGCTTCCGTGAAAACCGTGCCCGGCACCCGTTCGAGGATGCGGGCCGACAGCGCAGCAAAGTCCTGCTTCGGCACGTCGAGCAGAAAATAATCGGGCGATTGGTCCGGCAAGCGGCCTTTCAACTCATCGACCAGCGAGGCGTTAGTCAGCGCCACGGCAACGAGGAGCGACAGGCCTGTGCCGAGCGACAGCACCACCGATCGCGTCAATCCGTCGGGCGCACCAATATTGCGAATGGCGAGCGCGAGAGATGGCGACGCCGGACGCGGGACCCTGCGCGCCAGCCGCGTCACCAGCGTCCCTAGTCCGCTGAAAACTGCGAGCATCAGAATGAGCCCGCCCGCAACATAGAGCGCGACGTAACGCGGCTCGGATGTCGCGAGAGCAAGGCCAAGCAACAGCGCCATCAGCACCACGACGACGGCGATCACGGGCCCACGCGGGCGTCCGCCGGCGGTTTGAATGGAATTGCGGAACAGCACACTCGCGCGCACATGCTCGGCGCGACCCAGCGGCCAAAGCGCAAACAGCAAGGCGACCAGCACGCCATACAACCCCGCGACCAACAAGCTCCGCGGCGAGACGCTGAATTCGGCGCGGATTGGCAGGGCGTCGCCGTAAAGCCAATCGATGAGGCCCGGAATGAGCATACCGAGCGCCAGCCCGAGACCGATGCCGATGGCGCTCATGGCCAGGATCTGCACGAGAAAAATGCCCATGACTTGGCTACCCGTAGCGCCGAGACTACGCAGCGTTGCGATGACTTTCACGCGCTTGTCGATAAAGGTCGAGACGGCGTTGGCGATGCCGACACCACCGACCAGCAGCGAAGCTAAGCCAATCAAAATGAGAAACTGGCGCATGCGCTCCAGCGTCCGCGTGATCTGCGGCGAGGGGTCGTTGCGATCGAGACCCGTGAAACCCGCTTCAGGAAGCTGCTTTTGAACCGACTGGCGCAAGGCTTTCAAAGCTTCGCGATCGCCCGGCGCATCAACTGGCCGTTTGATGGCATAGCGCCAGCGAATGAGCGTGCCGGGTTTGGCCAGCCCCGTTTGCTCCAGCGTTGCCAGCGACACGAAGATGCGCGGCCCGTAGGTCAGGCGATCCGCGACCGCGTCGGGTTCAGACTTGAGCACGCCGCTAATTTCAACCTCGGCCTCGCCAAGCTTGAAGCGATCGCCCACTTTCAAGCCCAGGCGCTCGAGCAGCATGCCGTCCGCCACCGTGCCGGTGCCCTGTAAGGCACTGGCGAAGGGCTTGCCGCCTTCGAGCAGAACGGCACCGCTGAGCGGATAGCGATCATCGACAGCTTTGAGTTCGGCAAGCGCCTGATCCGATCCATCAAGCCGCCGTGCCATGGTCCGCATGGTCGCGGTTTCGCTGACCGCGCCAGCCGCTTCAAAAACGCTGCGTTCAGCCGTCATCGCCCGCGCGTGCATCCGCGCAAACGTCACGTCGCCACCGAGGATACTTTCACCCTGCTTGGAAAACCCGGCGCGCATCGCGTCCGCCAAGGCGCCAACCGCGGCGATGACCATGACCCCGAGCGCCAAGCACGCAATGAAAACCTGGAAGCCCTTGAGGCCGCCGCGCAGCTCGCGTGTGCCGATGCGCACGATGGTGCGCCAACCCGCGGATCCTGGCCCTGCAGCGGCTGAGATTGTCATTGAGACACCGCCCGGATCGGCACTTTTGCCGTCTCGTCGGACGCAATTTTTCCATCAGCCATACGAATGATGCGATCGGTCATGGCGGCGAGGCGCTCGTCATGCGTCACGAGCACCAGCGTCGCGTTGCTGCGCTCACGCATACCGAACAAAATGTCGACGATCTGACGTCCGGTCTTGCCGTCGAGATTGCCTGTCGGCTCGTCGGCAAAGATTAGCCGGGGCTTGCGGCTCAGCGCCCGGGCAATGGCCACACGCTGCTGCTCGCCGCCGGAGAGTTCAGCTGGAAAATGATCGACGCGGGCGGCAAGACCAACCTCGCCGAGGAGATCGCGCGCGGTGGCGAAAGGCTCGCCAGCGCCAGCCAGCTCAAGCGGCAAGGCCACATTTTCCAATGCCGTCATCGTCGGCACCAGATGGAACGACTGAAAGACGATGCCGATCTCGCCGCCGCGAAACACCGCAAGCTCGTCCTCGCTCAGCCCCCCGAGCTCCCGGCCACTGATTGCGATTTTGCCGCGTGTCGCCCGCTCAAGACCGGCCATGACCATCAATAGCGACGTTTTGCCGGAACCCGACGGACCGACGATCGCCGTCGATTGCCCGGCGGCGACCTTGAGTGAGACGCCGCGCAGAATATCGACGGGTCCAGCGCGGCTGGTCAGCGTCAAATGAACATCTTCGAGATCAATGATTGGTCCGGGCACGGTGCCGTCGCGTCCTTCTGTTGTGTCGCGTCGTAGCGGGGGTCGGGGGTTAACGGCTTCGGGGCTTGTTTGGACGCCTAAGGCCATCTACGTCACGGGCTGCAGATTTGGGTGATGCGTGAGGCGAAAACATGAAGGCTGCTCGTAGCGCGCGCGGGGTTGGAAGCATTGCCAGCTTTTACTTCGCATTATTATCGGTCATGACCCATCCCGTTGTCAGCCGCGCTGACAGCCCTCACAGCTCTGGCCGCCCGATCACCGTTATCGCCTTTGGCGACAGCCTGACCGCCGGATACCTGCTGAAATCCAGCGAGTCTTTCGCGGCCCAGCTTGAGATGGCCCTTCAAGCCAAGGGACACAAGGTCAAGATCGTCAACGCCGGCGTTTCAGGCGATACAACCGCCGCCGGCCTCGAGCGTCTCGAATGGACCCTTTCGGAAACTGCCGACGCCGTCATTCTCGAACTCGGTGCCAACGATGCGCTGCGCGGCATCGATCCGGAACAAACGCGTACCAACCTCGACAAGATGCTGTCGGTGATCCAGGCCAAGGGCGCGGACGTCCTCATCGCGGGCATGCGGGCGCCCGGCAACTGGGGCGGCGATTACGCCAAGACCTTCGACGCAATTTTCCCGGAACTCGCGGCAAAATATTCAGCGCCGCTGTACCCGTTCTTCCTCGAGGGCGTCGCGCTCAAACCATCGCTGATTTTGTCCGACGGCTTGCATCCGACGGCTGCGGGCGTCGCTGAAATCGTCAAACGCATCCTCCCCGACGCCGAGGCGCTGGTCTCGCGCGCGGCGACGCGGCTGGCGGTGATCAAGAACTAGAGCATTTTCCGGCGAAGTGGGTACCGGTTCGTCGTAGAAAATGCGACCAAGCAAGAGACTAGTCTTTGACAAGGGACGTGCCATGCCGCGCCTCTTCACTGCCATCGAGCTGCCGGCCGACGCCGGTGCTGAACTCTATGGTTTAAACGCGCCGCTGCCTGGAGCACGGTGGATCAAGCCCGATGGCTATCATCTGACACTGAGATTTTTCGGCGATATCGACAATGGCATCGCCCGCGAACTCGTCACCAATCTCTCTGAAATCGACGCCGGCGCCTTCGAATTTCGCATCAGTGGTCTTGGCGTCTTCGGCGGCAACGACCCCCGCACGGTGTGGGCCGGTATCGAACCGTCACCGCAGCTAGAGGCGCTCGCGCGGGCGCATGAAAAAGCCGCACGTAACGCTGGTCTAGCGGCTGAGAAACGCACGTACCGGCCGCACGTCACGCTCGCACGTTTGAAAAACTCGAATGCCGAAGCCGTGGCGCGATTTCTCAGCCTTTATAGCGGTTATCGCTCGGAGCCCATTTTGGCCGCACGAACCGTTTTGATGTCGTCGAAGCCCCTCACCGGCGGCGGACCTTATGTCATCGAGGACGCTTTTCCGCTGCGCGGCGGCGGATACATGACCGAAGCTGACAACGTGAATTTGTGATGTATTCGTGGGTCGCTAACGCGCGTCGCCGGGCCAGACGTACTTGCTCTTCGAGCTGCCTGAGAACGGCGACCACGACGCCGGCTTGAACTGCGCTTTATGCGTTGCGGGGCGCGAGGAATAGGCAAAGCGTTTACGGATCGCAGACCGTTCGGGGGCGGGTGCCACGATGACAGCGCCGGCATCAGGCGCGGCTGGCGCTGTCACAGCTGCCGCCGGGGCCTCGGCCTCCCGGCTCGCGACCACGGTTGCATCTTGTGAAACGTCCGTATGGGTCTCGTGAGCTTGGGTCTCGTGAGACTGGGTTTCATTCGGCTTCTGAGCTGCCCTGGCTTCTAAAAAGACTTGGTCCTTTGCCAGCTCAGTGGCTTCGATGGCCTCATACCCCTGATGCCGCATAGCCTCCTCTTGGCTCCACGGCGTGGGTTTGCAGGAACATCCTTGCATGAGCGCCTTGCGATAGGCGAATGCGTGCGGCAGCCCGGCGTATGATCGCCCAGCAAGGTCAGTCATGGTATCGGCGCTGCCGCCGTTGACGGAAAAGTAGAAAAGGCGCGCGTCCGAACCGCACGCCGCCCGGCAGGATTTCACGTCGCTGGCAAAATTCTTACGCACTGCGTTGTGGCGCAGCGGGAAATAGAAGCCGTCACAGGTGCGCACGCACACGGTCCGGTAGGGTCCGCCGCTGTCAGGCGGCCCGATGCCGGCATCGTCCTCGCGCGCAGGTGTGGACTGCAATTGATAGGACCGCCGGGGGCTGCGGCCATAGAAGCGTGAGGCGGGGATGGTTTGAGATTGAGCCCGCGGAGATGCAGGCGCCGCCGTTTGGGTTCCGCCAAATCCAAAGACTTTCTGAATGAAGCTCTGGGCATGCGCGGCGCCGGCCAGCAAACCGGCAGCCATGACGGCCGCGAGACACGCGGCGAACGCCTTCGGGGTACGCATGACAAGTTACTCGGTACTCAACGCGACGGAATGAGCGCAACCTTGCCCAGAACTTCACAAATTTTCGCTGAAGAGGAGCTGCGACGCGTAAGCCAAATTCGTGTCGAGTTGAAAGTGCCCGCGCTCAAGGTGCCAGCCCTCTAGGTGTCAGCCCTCAAAGTGTCAGCACAACCTTGCCCTGGGCCTCGCGGCGGTCGAGCACGCCCATGGCGTCGGCAATTCTCTCCAACGGGTAAACCGCGTGGGTGCGCGGCTTCAGGCGGCCTTCCACGACCCAGGCGAGCACCTGGAGCATGTTGGCCTTGTGGGCTTCGGGTTGGCGCCGCACCGCCTCGCCCCAGAACACGCCGGCAACGTCCGCACCTTTGAGCAGCAGCAGATTGAGCGGAATTTTGGGGATGTCGCCGGAGGCAAACCCGACCACGAGGAAGCGGCCCTTCCAGGCCAGCGCCCGGATCAGAGGTTCCGTGGCATCGCCGCCGACGCAATCGTAGACGACATCGGCGCCGTGCCCGCCTGTCAGCGCCCTGACCGCGAGCTTAAGATCAGTGCCTGTAAAAAGGATCGTCTCATGAGCCCCGCTCGCGCGCGCCGTGGCCAGCTTTTCCGGCGATGACGCGACGGCGATGACTCGCGCGCCCATGAGCTTGGCGATTTCGACGGCCGCCTGGCCGGCACCGCCCGCCGCCCCCGTCACGACCACGGTTTCGCCAGCGGCGAGGCGGGCGCGATCTTTAAGTCCGTGCATGGCCGTACCGTAGGTCACAGACAGTCCCGCTGCCACGCTGTCCGCAACGCCAGAGGGAACGGCAATCAGCGACGGCGCATCGACGGCTATTTTCTCGGCGGCACCACCCCAATTGACGTACGCCAGCACGCGGCCGCCCGGCGACACGCCGCTCACTCCCGGCCCTAACGTCTCAACCACACCGGCGATCTCGGCTCCCGGCGAGAACGGCAGATCGGGCTTGACCTGGTAGGTGCCGCGCGTGATCAGCGTATCGGCGAAGTTCAAAGCCACCGCCGCCACCCGAACGATCACTTGCCCCGGCCCGGCAACCGGCTCCGGCACATCCGCGATCACGAGACCGCCTGGCCCGTCGAGGCTCTTGCAAAGAGCTGCCTTCATGTGAGACCTCCCAGGGCGTGCGTTGGCGAGCGAACATGTACTCGCCGCCGCCCGCAACGCCAACCGCCTTGAGCAAAGAGTGCGACGAGATGACGAGGACGAACCCGAACGAAAATTGGCCACCGGATGCGAAAGGCTATTTCGCCATCGGCGCCGAACGCATGTCGAAATCGTTGAACCTCGGCAACCTGATGCGCTCGGCGCACGGCTTTGGCGCCAGTTTCACGTTTACGGTTGGCGCCACCTACAAGGCGCTTGAAGCCCACGCCGACACGTCCAAGAGCCAGCTGCACATGCCGCACTACAACTGGGCTTCGCTTGAGGATATGGCGTTGCCGAACGGCTGCAAGCTCGTCGGCGTCGAGCTGCTGGAGACGGCCATCGATCTGCCGAGTTTCCGCCATCCGCTGCGCGCGGCTTATGTGCTCGGGCCCGAAATGGGGTCGCTGTCGGAACCGCTGCTGGCGCGCTGCGACTATGTGGTCAAGATCCCGACCAGCTTTTGCGTCAATGTGGCGATGGCGGGGGCCATCGTCATGTATGACCGCGTCAAATCACTGGCGCGTTTCGCCGATAGACCAATCCGGGAAGGGGGACCTTGAATGCTGTTGCTGCACCGGACCGCCATCCTCGTGACGCTCGCACTGCTCGGCACAGGCAGCGGCGCGTATGCTGAAGCCGTGACAAAGGTCGAGGCGTTCATGGACTGGCAGCTCTTTGCCGACGACACCGCCAAACATCTGTTCTGCTTCGTCACCAGCGAGCCGAAAACGAGCCTACCAGCGGGCGCATCAAGGGAAGCCCCGCGGGCCTATATTTCGGCGTGGCCGAAGGACGGCGTCAAAGCCGAGGTTAGTTTCCGGATGGGCTTTCCGATCAAGAAAGCCAGCGACGCGAGCGTAACAGTCAGCCCGGCGACGTTCAAACTGTTCGCCGCTGACGACCGCGCCTACATGCAGGACCCGACGCAAGAACTCAAACTCGTCGAGGCCATGAAGAAAGGCGCGACTTTGACCATCGAAGTCACGTCCGAGCGCGGTACGGCTGTGACCGACACCTACTCGCTGTCGGGTCTCGGGCAGGCGCTGCAGAAGCTGCAAGAGGTTTGCTTTTGAGCTGCTTTAACGCTTGGTTCTCAGATGTACGTAAAGCGCGCCTTCGCCGCCGTGCTGAATGGCAGCCGTCGTAAAGCTCACGATCATCGGCCGCACATCAGGCTCTTCGAGCCAGCGCGGAACGTTGCGCTTTAAGACACCGCGATCGCGGTTACGCGTCATATCGAAAGGCGCGTCGCGATCCTCGTCTGAAACCTTTCCCTTGCCGGTGATGACCAGCACCCAGCGCTGGCCTTTGCCGAGGCAGCGGCGCAAGAAACCAACGAGCGCCACATGGGCTTCGTCCTGCCGCATGCCGTGGAGATCGATGCGGGCCTCGATCTCGACCTGGCCAGAGCGGATCTTGCGCGCCTTTTTGCGATCGAACTCGGCAATCGGCGGCGCGGGCTTTTTTGGCGGCGGCGGCGGCGCTGCGACAGCAGGCTTCGGCTTTGCTTGCGACGCAGCAGCCTTTGGCGCCTCGGCTTTGAGGGTTGGCCGCAGCGTCGAGGGGTCGTCCTCCGTTTCAGCGGAGGTATGCACGCGCGGCTTCGCCCGCTTCAGAGGTACAACAGTGCGCGCCGTATGATCCCAGAGACTTTCTTCGTCAGGCTCGAGGTTTTTGCGCCCGCCCTTTCCGGCCGGCTTTTTCACGGCCGCCGCCCCGGGGCTGCTTGCGCGACGAGGCCATCGCCTGCTGCAACCAAGATAAAAAACTGGCCTGGATGTTTGGTGGTGCCGGCAGTTCGCCCGGCGGCATCCCCTGATCCGAAATAAATATCGCCGCGCTCCGCCCCCTTGATCGCCGAGCCGACGTCGTGCGCCACCATCAGACGCTCAAAGCCGCCGGTTTTGGCCGCATGCGTGAGAGCCGGCGCCGACACGTAAACCGGCGTCCCGATTGCGTGGAATGCGGTATCGACGGCGAGGCTGCGTCCCGGCTGCAAGGCAATGCCAAGAACGCCCATCGCACTCTCGGCTTCCTCGCCCTTGAGTTCGCGAAAGAACACGTATGATTGGTTCTTCCACATGACCTGTTGGGCTCGGCTGCGGTCGGCTTTGAGCCAGGCCGAAAGCGACTTTAGCGACATGCTCTCGGGCGCCAAATGCCCCTGTTCGATCAGATGCCGGCCAATCGACGTGTACGGGTATCCGTTCTTGCCGTCGTAGGTGACGCGCACCTTTGTCCCGTCCGGAAGTTCGACCCGCCCCGACCCCTGGATTTGCATAAAGAAGACATCGACGGGATCGCGGAAATACATGAGTTCGAGATTTTTGCCCTTGAGGCCACCCTGCTCGATCTCCGCGCGCGTCAGATAAGGAACGAGCCCCTTGTCCGTCTGCAGCATGTGAGTCAGCTGGTGGCTTTTGGCACCGCGCTCGCTCTCAGCCACCACGTTCACGAGATCGGGCGGGCGCTTGTAAACTGGGGTCTGGTAGGCCGCGCTGGCAACGCGTGTGCCCTTGATCAGCGGCTCGTAGTAGCCCGTCAGGAGGCCTTCGCCGGACTGCGTGACGCTGTGCGGCCTGAAATAGGTTTCGAAAAATGCCCGCGCCAGGCTACGCGTTTGGCTAGGGCCGCGTCCGGCCGTCAAAAGCGCCAGCTCACAGACATCGAGAAGGCCGCGGGAGGTGTGCGTTGAGCCGGATATAGCGCCAGACTTTGCGGCAGCCAGTACCGGCTTGCACGACGTCACAAAGGCTTTCCAGGCGGCCAGATGATCGTCCGTTTCCCAGCCTGGGAGATCGGCGTAGCTCGCCGGTGTCAATGTCATAGAAGACTGGGTCATAGAAGATGAGATCATGGACTTGCCTGGGGTGGCTGTACCCGAAGCGGCAGAACCTTGAGCGGAAGAACCTTGAGCGGCAGGCTTAGCAGCGGTGCCGTAGGATGACCCGGCGAGGACCTCGGGCGCAAGCACGGCCGCAAAAAGCAGCCCAGCAGCCCAAGCGCCGCCAAGCCGCCACGTGCGGAGTATCCCATCCGGCGTCGTCACAGGCATCCCCCCGGAGCCCAGCATCAAAGCAGCCGCAGCGCCACTCTGCAGCCGCGAAACCACAGCGCAGAATGTGAACTAATTCGGCGCCTGTGTCTCTTCCAATCGCCAATTCAGGTTGCTGCGGGCTCGCGCCGTCGAGACATCGCGGCTGAAGGTCCAGATATCCGTGACCTCTTTGATCTTCTGCGGATCACCGTCAACGACGGCACCGGTTTTGTCGTGCTTGGCGGTGATCAACTCGCTGACGAAGCGCACCGTGACATAGGCGACGCCACCTTTCATCTCGGCATCGACGATGTCGGCCTTTTTGATGCCAACGAACTGCTGATCGATCTTTTCGCCCTGTTTTTCGCGTTCTCCGATCGCCGCCACAAAGCCCTCGTAGACATCGCGGCTCAAGAGATTTTTCAAAGCCTTGCGATCGCCATCGGCAAAGGACGAGACGATCATCTCGTAAGCCCGGCCCGAACCCGATACGAATGCTTCAGGATCAAAGTCAGGATCAGATTTCACGACCGCCAGCAGGCCGTTGGTCACTGATGCATCGATCGCTGGATAGGCGCGGATCTGCGCTGCACGGTCACTTGCGGCGGCATCGTCCGGCGTCGCAACGGCTTTGTCATCGCGATCCCGGCGCGGCATCGTGATGACCTCACCCGTGGGCCCGCCGCTCTGGCCCTTCTGGGCTTCACGGTCGCGCGTCTTGAGACGTTCGACCCGCTGATCATCGTCGTCGGTCCGATGCCCGAGCACGCTTCGGAGCTTCAGGATAGCGACCGCCGCAACGATCAGTGAAATAAGGGTAATGAGATCGAACTGGCCATTCATCCGTCTGTGTTTCCTTATGGCGGCCCGGCGAGCCGCGACGCCGCCCGCATATCATGCCCGAGCTGTATTTAGGGCTACCCAGGCCAAATTTTAAGCCTTAGCCATGTTCTTGAACCTGCCCGGGCGCCGCGCCGTGTTGCATCCTACACTAGGACGCCACAAGCCCGCCGCCAACACGAATAGAGAATTGGCGCGCCAGCCGCATCCGGATAGAGTGAAGATCATGTAACGGATACGCATGTCACAGCCCCTGAGACTAGCGTCCCTTCTGGCCCTTGTGGCCTTCCCGCTCCTGGAGATCGGCCTTCTGATCCGGGCTGGACAGGCGTTGGGCTTTTGGCGCCTTGCGCTCATCGTGGTCTTAACCGCAATTCTTGGCAGTGTCGCCATCCGCCGGATTGGTCTCGCTGTTTTTACCCGGGCGCGGGCCGAAATCGAGGCCGGGCACGGCGGCTTGGAGCCGCTGCTCGATGGCCTGTTGCAGGTCACGGCAGGGTTGCTGCTCATTTTCCCAGGCCTGATTTCCGATTTTCTGGGCATCTGCCTGCTTGTGCCCCAACTCCGCCAGCGCCTGACGCAACGCGTGCTTCCCCGGCTGTTCCGGACCGCACGTTATGAAACGCGATCAACACCTGGCGGGTCTGGACATGCAGGCGCAGGCGGCGCAGGGCCGGCGCGCACCGCTGAAGGCGTGACGATCGAGGGCGAATACGAGCGCCTAGGAGAGAAAGACGTACCGCCGGAAACGGCGCTGAGGCCCCGCCGGGCTACAAAATAACCGGCGCAGGCGCACTGCGTGTGAAGCGCGATTGCACCCTTCGATCCGGCATGATAGCGACCCAGCGCAAAGGCAGACGCTTCGTAAAAACTTCACGGCAAGGGCTCCATGACAGACAAGTCAAACGGCAAAAACGGCGCCTCGACCGACGCCAAAATCGAAGTAAAAACTGATGTAAAAACTGGGGCACCCGTGCCCATCCAGGCCAAGGTGGTGAGCCAGTACATCAAAGATTTATCGTTCGAAAACCCGAACATCCGCAAACTTTTGACCGGACCCGGTGACTCGCCCAATCTCAAGGTCGAGGTCAACGTCAACGCCGAGAGGGTCGAAGGCGACCTGTTTGAAAGCGCCATCGAATTTAAGGCCACGGCGGCCAACAATATCGGTACCGTCTACGTCATGGAAACGGTCTATGCCGGGCTGTTCAAGATCGAGAGCATGCCGGAACAAGCCTTGGAACCGTTTCTACTGATTTCGGGTCCAACGACGCTGTTTCCGTTCCTGCGCCGCCTCGTGGCTGACGTCACGCGCGAGGGCGGGTTTCCGCCGTTGTTGCTGGACCCCATTGATTTCGCCGCGCTGTATTTCCGCCGCCAGCAAGAGCGCGCCGACGCCGCCAAGACCAACGCCTAAGCCTCACGATGACCAATACTTGAGCCAAATAGCTTTCGCTCCGAGCTGTTCGATGAACGCCCGGTGGCTCGCCGCATCTTCAACCGAGAGCCGCGACCGCAAGGGATCCTTGCGCGCCTGAGCCTGGCGGCTTTTGGATCGGGCGTTGGTATCGGCCACGGCGCTTGTGCTGTGCAGCCCAAGTGCGGACTGCCGCTCGCCCAAGAGTTCGACATAGACCTCGGCCAGCAAAAGACTGTCGACGAGGGCGCCGTGCTTGGTGCGTTTCGAGGTATCTATGCCGTAGCGCTTGCACAAGGCGTCCAGGCTATTCGGGCCCGCCGGATGCTTGCGCCGCGCCAACCCGAGCGTGTCGACCACACGATTCATGGCGAGCGCTGGCAGCCCAGTACGGTCAAGTTCGAAATTCAGAAAGCCAATATCGAACTGGGCGTTGTGAATAACGAGCGTGTCATTGCCGATGAAATCAAGGAACGCCGCGGCTACCTTAGCAAACAGCGGCTTGTCCTTGAGAAAATCCGTGCTCAAGCCGTGTACCGCCTGGGCTTCGGCCGGCACGTCGCGCTCAGGATTGATGAAGCAGTGATACTCGCGCCCCGTCGGGATGCGGTTGAAAATCTCGACGCAGCCGATCTCGATCAGGCGGTCGCCGCGCTTGGGATCAAGCCCCGTCGTCTCGGTATCGAGAATGATTTCGCGCACCCGAACACCTTTTTGCGATTGTGGTTTAGCGCCAGACCTGAGCGAACGCCGCTCCATCACGTCCCGCGAGTTTAGACACAATCGCATCGACTTGGGCGTGGCACGATTGAACCGGGCCGTTGGTGTCCACAACGAAATCGGCGCGGCGGCGCTTTTCGGCATCCGGAAGCTGGCGGCTGAGAAGGGCATCGAGTTTCTCAGCCGTCATACCCGGCCGGGCCAGGACGCGGGCACGCTGCGTTTCACTTGGCGCGCTGACGACTACGGTGGCGTCCACGGCTGTGTCAGCGCCGCTTTCGAAGAGCAGCGGAATTTCGAGAACGGCGGCCTTAGCGCCGCGCGCGAATTCAGCTTGCAGAAATGCCTGTTCAAGGGCTCTTACGCGCGGGTGCACGATGGCTTCAAGCTCCTTGAACCGCTGCGGCGCGGCGACAAGTGCGCCTGAGAGTTTGGCGCGATCAACTTTGCCAGCGATTGCCGTACCCGGAAACGCGGCGTTGATCGCGGCGGCCAATGGCCCATCGTAAAGCCCGTGTACGGCGGCGTCGGCATCGAACACCGCAATGCCGCGGGCGCGAAACTGGGCCGCCGCGGTTGATTTGCCCATGCCGATGGACCCTGTAAGGCCGATGATCAGCATCATGCCCTCGCGATGCCGGCGGCGATGAGATCGTAGAGGCCGGGCGTCACCTCGGGGCGCACGCCGAACCATTTTTCAAAACCGGGGACAGCCTGGTGCAACAGCATGCCGAGGCCGTCGACGGTCTTGAGGCCGCGCTGGCGTGCTGCTGCAAGAAATTGGGTTTCGAGCGGTACGTATACGATGTCGGCGACGACGCTGTCCTCAAAGCCCGCGAAATCAATGCCGGGATCACCGGCGCCGGCCATTCCGAGTGTCGTCGTGTTGACGAGCACTGCGGCATCGCGAGACAAGTCCGCTCGGCGATCCCAGGCACACACTGTCACCTTCGGGCCGAAGTGCGCGGCCAGCTGTCTCGCGCGATCTGGCGAACGGTTGAATACGCGGACCTCGCTGACGCCGTGCTCGAGGAAGCCATGAACAATGGCCCGCGCCGCGCCGCCCGCGCCGAGGATCGCAACCGGCCGGTTATGCCGCTGCCAACCAGGCGCCGACTGCGCAAGATGTGCCATGAAGCCATAGGTGTCGGTGTTGGCGGCGTGCAGACGTCCGCTCTCTAGCCACAGCGTATTGGCAGCACCAACAGCGATGGCAGACACATCATTCACATCGGCAAGGGCGAAGGCTGCTTCCTTGTGCGGCACCGTGATGTTGCACCCAGCCATGCCCCGTTCAATGAGCGACGCCAAGAAGGATCCCAAATCCTCCGGTTTAACGGCCTCTTTCGAGTAACTACCGTCGATGCGGTATTTTTTCAGCCAATAGCCATGGATCAGCGGCGAGCGCGAGTGCTCAACCGGCCAGCCAATGACGCACGCGCGTTTCATGCCGTCACCATGCCGCGCTGACGCAATTCGCCGAGCAGAGGCAGCAGCGGCATACCGAGGATCGTGAAGTAATCGCCTTCGATTCGCTCGAACAGCTGCACGCCGAGACCTTCCAGTTCGTAGCCGCCGGCAGAGCCCAGGGCACGCGCGCCCATGCGGGTCAAATAGGCGCCGAGGAATTCATCCGAGAAACGCCGCATCGTCATCCGCGCCGTATCGAGTGCATGCCAAACAACATCTTCGCCCTGGGCCAGGGCCACCGCCGAGACAAGCTCGTGCGTGCGGCCTCGCAATCGATCCAACGTGTCGCGGGCGTCTGACATCGAGCCCGCTTTCGAAAAAAATCTGCTGCCTAGCGCCAGCACCTGGTCAGAGCCAATGACGAGGGCATCGGGATGGCGGCGGGCTATGCTCACTGCCTTTTCCGCGGCCAGCACCGCCGCGATGTCGCTGGCTTCGACGCAGGCATTATCAGCCATCATGGTGGCGCGAATGGCGGCTTCGTCGATCCCGGCCGGAATAATCTCAAAAGTCAGTCCAGCGGCCTCCAGCATCAACCGGCGCGCCGCACTCCCCGACGCCAGGATCAGCCGCAGCGCCTCAGCCATGACTGGTCTCTGATTCCGGCCGGACGCCAGACTTGCGATCCTGGAGCAGCTTCAAAATCATCGTTGCCGTTTCTTCGATTGAGCGCCGCGTCACGTCAATGATAGGCCAGCCATACTGGGCCGCGATTTTACGCGTGTAGGCGATCTCAGCGGTGATGGTTTCGCGATCGACATAGGAATCGAGATCGCGGTCCGACATCAACGCCGCACGATTGCGGCGCACGTCAGTTATGCGATCGACATGAGCGACGAGGCAGACGACGAAAGCTGAATGCGGTGTCAACAACTGTTCAGGCAACGCCACTTGCGGCACGAGCGGCAGATTTGTTGTCTTATAGCCGCGCTGCGCCAAATACAGGCTCGTCGGCGTTTTTGACGTCCGCGAGATGCCGAGCACGACGATTTCGGCGTCGCTCAGATTGTCCGGCAGGCGTCCATCGTCATGCGCCATGGTAAAATTCATGGCGTCGATGCGGCGGAAATAATCAGCGTCGAGGACGTGCTGGCCGGCGACCGTCGGCGTCTGCGGCGAGCCGAGATAACTTTCAAACACCTGCATGATCGGAGCGAGCACGGCGAGGCACGGCACCTTGAGGTTGCGGCAGTGCTGTTCGAGTTCGTCGCCGAGTGTCTTGTTGACGATCGTATAGAGCACGATGCCGGGTTCGCGTTCGATGTCATCCAGCACCCGCTTGAGCTGCCGCTGGGTGCGCACCAGCGCGTGCATATGTTCGGTGGCGCGCACGAGCGGATATTGAACGGCCGCCGCTTTGGCGATCGCCGCCAGCGTCTCGCCGGTCGAATCCGACACGAGATGCATATGAAAGAGACTGGGAAGAGACGCTGTCATGGCCGGCCGCTAACCCGAGGTCTGCGTGTTCAAAAGTCCGGGGTTATCCCAGGACGCGGCGGCGCGATTGTAGGTTGAGAGAGCAACCGCCGTGTCGTGCACCGTGATACCCACATTTGACCTGAAGCGAAGAGTTTTTTACGCGGATCACATATCTGGCAGGATAATGACCTTGTCCTGCGCTTGCACCGGGCTTCTCAACAGGGTGTTCACCCGGGTTGGTTCAGCAGCACAAACGCAAGTCCTTGATCAAAAACCGTCTTGAGGCTCTATTGCTCAAAGACAACGCCACGGCCTAGACATCGTATCTGACAACAGCAGCTGTTGACGGTCTGGGGGTTTGACGGGCACGACGTGATAATCCCCGATAGCCACTGCCCTAAGAGTCATAACAGTAAGATTCAATAAACTTCTTCGTAGTTGAAGTGCAGGAGAGCGCCGCTGTGCAAAACCTCGATACCATGACAGCCGGACGGCGGTTTCTTCAGCCCTTCCACGGAGCCGCGTTGAGCCCGCCGCCGGTGTGGCTGATGCGGCAAGCCGGGCGCTATTTGCCCGAGTACTTGGCGACCCGGAAGGAAGCCGGCAGCTTTCTCGACCTGTGTTACAATCCAGCCCTCGCCACCGAGGTGACCTTGCAGCCGATCCGCCGTTACGGCTTGGATGCGGCGATTTTGTTTTCCGATATTCTCGTGGTGCCGGATGCACTTGGCCAAAGCGTGCGCTTCGCCGAAGGCGAGGGCCCGCGGCTCGATCCCATTCGCGATGTTGCAGGCCTCAGCCGACTCGCTCTATCGAGGACGGGGGAAAAATTCGCGCTGGTGTGGGAGACCGTGGCGCGGCTCCGCGAGGGGTTGCCGAAAGAGACGGCGTTGATTGGGTTTTGCGGCGCGCCATGGACGGTCGCGACGTACATGGTCGAGGGACGGGGGTCGGCGGATCAGGCGCAAGCGCGGGGGTGGGCTTACAGGGATCCGGCAGGGTTTAGCCGTCTGATCGACATTCTGACTGACACGTCGATTGCCTACTTGAGCGGCCAGGCGGAAGCCGGCGCCGACGTGCTGCAAATCTTCGACAGCTGGGCCGGCAGTCTTGCGGAAGACGAATTTGAGAAATGGGTCGTAAAACCGACGGCGCGGATTGTGCGGACCCTTCAAGAGCGGCATCCGCGCGTGCCGATTATGGGCTTTCCCAAAGGCGCGGCGTCGATGCTCAAACACTTTGCCGAGAAAACCGGCGTTGATGGGGTTAGCTGCGATACGTCCTGTCCGCTGTCGGTGATGCGCAGCGTCGCCGAGAGCGGCAAGGTCGTGCAAGGCAACTTGGATCCATTGTTGCTTGTGGCGGGCGGGGCCGCCCTTGACCGCCGCGCCGACGAGATCGTTCGCGCCATGAAAGGCCTGCCGTTTATTTTCAATCTCGGCCACGGCATTGTACCGGAAACGCCGCCAGAGCATGTGGGCCAGCTGGTTCAACGCGTGCGCAGGAAAGTCTGAGCCATGGCTGATGCGAGCGACGCGGCATCCGCCGGTAATCGCGCCGGTATGGCTCTGGCGGTCACCGTCATCGCGGCGGCGGCGGCCGTCTTGGGACTCGGAGATCGTGCCTATCCGTGGATCAAGGCCGTGCACGTCATCGCCATCATCGCGTGGATGGCCGGGCTGCTCTACCTGCCGCGGCTTTTTATCTATCATTGCGACGCGGCGCCGGGGTCAGTGCAGTCTGAAACCTTCAAGGTCATGGAACAGCGCCTGCTCGGCATCATCATGACACCGGCGATGGTCATTGCCTGGGTCTTGGGGCTTTGGCTCGCCTGGAGTGGCGGGCACCTGGCCTCGGCGTGGTTTTTGGCCAAGTTTGCCCTGGTTATCGGGCTTTCTGCTGTGCATGGGTATTTCTCGGGCGCGGCCCGGCGCTTTGCCGAGGACAAAAATGACAAGCCGCCGCGGCATTGGCGGATCGTGAACGAAGTCCCAACCCTGCTGATGATCGGGATCGTTATCCTGGTGATTGTGAAGCCATTCTGAGACCGTTGCGCAGATCGCCAAATCTGCTATAAGCGTAATTCAGAGACCGGTGTCTGGCTCGACGGTTGCTCCGTCACCGGCTGGCAATCCCAGATCTTTTCGTCAGCCATCCAGCAAAGCGCCCTGCCTTGCCCGCTGCCGGGTTACCATCCCCACGCCGTCCATTCGCACACCCACCCCACCTCATTTGACCGCGAAATCGCGGCACCCCGCCGGAGTTTTCTATGAAGGAAATGAAGCTCGAGGATTTGAAGCGGAAATCTCCCGCTGAACTCGTGACGTTTGCCGAAGAGGCCGGCGTCGAGAATGCCTCGACCATGCGCAAGCAAGAACTGATGTTCACGACGCTGAAACAGCTCGCGGCACAGGAAACCGAGATCACCGCTACTGGCGTCGTCGAAGTGCTGCAGGACGGCTTTGGCTTCCTGCGCTCGCCCGAAGCTAATTATTTGCCCGGCCCCGACGACATCTACGTCTCGCCGTCGCAGATCCGGCGTTTTGCCTTGAGAACAGGTGACACGGTCGAAGGTCAGATCCGCTCACCCAAGGACGGCGAACGATATTTTGCCCTGCTCAAGGTTTCGCAGATCAACTTCGAAGATCCCGAGGCGACCAAGCACAAGAGCCATTTCGACAACCTGACGCCGCTCTATCCGACCCAGTGGTTGAAGCTCGAAATTGAAGACCCGACCATCAAAGATCTGTCGCCGCGCGTTATCGACATCGTCGCGCCGATGGGCAAAGGCCAGCGCGCCTTGATTGTCGCGCAACCGCGCACCGGCAAGACCGTGCTGCTGCAGAACATCGCCCACTCGATCACAACCAATCATCCTGAGTGCTATCTGATCGTGCTGCTCATCGACGAGCGCCCCGAGGAAGTCACCGACATGCAGCGCTCGGTGAAGGGCGAAGTCATTTCCTCGACCTTCGACGAGCCGCCGTCTCGCCACGTGCAGGTCTCGGAAATGGTCATTGAGAAGGCCAAACGCCTCGTCGAGCACAAGCGCGACGTCGTCATTTTGCTCGATTCCATCACGCGTCTCGGCCGCGCCTACAACACCGTCGTGCCGTCTTCCGGCAAGGTGCTGACCGGCGGCGTCGACAGTAACGCCTTGCAGCGGCCGAAGCGGTTTTTCGGTGCCGCGCGCAATATCGAAGAAGGCGGGTCGCTGACCATTATCGCGACGGCACTGATTGATACCGGCTCGCGCATGGACGAGGTTATTTTCGAAGAATTCAAGGGCACCGGCAATTCGGAAGTCGTGCTCGATCGCAAGGTTTCTGATAAGCGCGTGTTTCCGGCGATCGATATCGGCAAGTCCGGCACGCGCAAGGAAGAACTGCTGGTGCCGAAGGATCAGCTCAAGAAGATGTACGTGCTGCGCCGTATCCTCAACCCGATGGGCACGCAAGACGGCATCGAGTTCCTGATCGACAAGTTGCGCTCGACGAAGACCAACGGCGAATTTTTCCAGAGCATGAATACGTAAAACAGACAAAGGGCCGCTGCAACGAAGCGGCTCTTTTTCAATTCAAAGTGGCGAAGGTTACTACTCCGCCGCGTGCAGAATTTGCGCCTTGGCGTTCTGCGCCGGTGTTTTGGCCGCGCGATAACGCTCAGGTTCGCCGGCGCCCGGCTTGTAGACGAACGGGAAGATCATCTGCTCGACGAACCCCTTGGGGAAATTTGGAACCTCATCGAGACCCATATCTTTTGATGTTATGGGGCGCGACGGCGTCTGGTTGAAGGTGCCGAGCATCTTGTCCCAGACCGTCAGCAAAAGCCCGAAGTTGCAATCGCCCTCGGTGCCCCAGTTGACGTGATGCAGGTGATGCAGGCGGCCGATCGAGATGTGGCCGTCGAATGGGCCAATCTCGGTGTCGACGTTGGAATGCTGCACGATCAGCGTCACCGAAATCAAAAACCCGAGCATCACGGCGACATCCTGGGTCATACCCATAATGACCAGCGGTGCGGTGCCGATGACCATGTCGATCGTTTGGTGCAGCGGATGGCGGACGATGCCGTTGAAGCCGTACAGCCGCCCGACGCCGTGATGCACAGCGTGCAGCCGCCACAGCGGCGCGTAGCGGTGGCTGACGTAGTGCATCATCATGAAGACAAAGTCGGCGACCAGGAATGCGAGCAGAACTTGGCCCCAGAGTGGCCAAGCCACCGGCCAAAGGCCCTGGAATGGAAACAGCCAGGTGATGATAGGGATCAGCAGCACGCCATTCACGCTCGACCATTCATAAGCGATGGTGTGCGCGACATTGGTGCCGGTGTCGTGGTGCTCGTCGTGATCGTTCCATTCGGCGAAAAATGGTGCAATGCGTTCAGCGGCGAACGACGCCGCGAAGGCCAGAGCCAGAATGGGCGCGACCCACAGGTAGGCGTATCCGCCAGCGACAACAGCGTAGGCGGCGCCGGTCAGCCCGAGCAGCATGAACGGGACGTATCCATAACGCACAACGGTTCGCAGCAACGGCATTCCACAACCTCCGGGACGTCTATCAAATCACTGCATAACAAACATCGCCACTGTTTGAACCCTGAGACCTTTCAACGCGGTAAAGCGTCAGGTGGACTTTGAATCACGCAGCCGGGCTTCAGTTAGTCGCTGGCGCAGCGGTTGCGGTTCATGGACCGGGGCCCCACAAACCGGGCCACAACAGACGTAAGCTGTTGATTTGCCGGACAAAGCAATCTTTCCCAAGAGACCCAGGGGCAGCTGGCCGGTGCCGTCTTCGGCTAACATGAACTCTAGACCGCCCGGGATGGAGATACAATTCAGAGCCTGGCGCAGGTCAGAGCCAGTGGTGTCGCTCACCGCAATTTGAACGAGACTGTCGAGATCGAGGCCCGCCGCTATGAGCCCGCAGTGGCCGACAGGACCGGCGCCCGTGGCTGCGGCAAAGGCCTGGATGATGGCGCGGGCCCGCTCGTCGTAGGCCATGTCGCCGGTGACGGCGGCGAGTGCGATCAGGTTCGACAGGTGAATGGCGTTGGCGCTGGGCACGGCATCGTCGTGAGCTGATTTGAGCCGCACGATGACGTCGGTTGTATCATCAGCCGCCGTGAAATAACCGCCGCCTTCGGCGTCCCAGTAGTGGGCGTCGAGGACGCCGGTCCAGGCTATCGCATGCGCCAGGTACTCGGGTTTCGAAGTCGCCTGATGCAAACGCAGCGCCGCCCAGGTCATGTTGGCGTAGTCGGAGGCGGTGGCGGGGGCTTTGGCCTTGCCGGCCCGGAACGAATGCAGCAAGCGCCCCGCTTTGTTCGAGAGTTTTTCGACGATGCAGGCGAACGCGCGCTCGGCCATCGCCAGCCAATCGGATTTGTCGAACACGATCGCGGCACGCGACAGCGCCGCGATCATCAAGCCGTTCCAGTCGGCGAGAACTTTGTCGTCCCAACCGGGACGGATGCGCGGGGCGCGGCGGGCGAACAGTTTGCAGCGCATCTCGGACAGGCGGTATTCGTCTTCGGCTGAGAGCAGCGCTAAGCTATCGAGCCGGTTGAGGATGGTGTGACCCTCGAAGTTGCCGTCGTGCGTGACGTTGTAGACTTGGCCGAAAAATGCCGCGTCTTGTGGCCCGAGCACGTCGAGAATTTCAGCCGCCGTCCAGACGTAGAATTTGCCTTCCTCACCCTCGCTGTCGGCGTCGAGAGAAGCAGCAAAGCCGCCGCACTCGGCGATCATTTCGCGCTCCAGCCAGGCGACCGTCTCGACGATGCGCGCAGCGAACAACGGATTTTGCGTCTCGCGCCAGACCTCGGTCAGCAGGTCGATGAGCAGGGCATTGTCGTAGAGCATTTTTTCGAAATGCGGGACAAGCCAGACTTCATCGACCGAATAGCGCGCGAAGCCGCCGCCGACGTGATCGTAGATGCCGCCCTGGCAAATGTGGGTCAGCGTGGTGACGACGGCCTGCCGGGCGCTCGCATCGTCGAAGCGCATGGCCCCGCGCCATAAGAGCCAGAAGACGTTCCACTGCGGAAATTTCGGCGCGCCGGATAGCCCGCCATGCTTGGCATCGACGGCGCGGGCGATGCGCGTCACGAGGTCTTTGACGATCGCGTCGCTGGCGACAAATGACGAACGGCCTTCGCTGGGCTCGTGCAGGGCGGCGGTGATTTTCTCAGCGTTGGCGCGCACCTGATCGGGCTGGCTTTGATAGGCTTCGGCAAGGCGCAGCAGCACGGTGACGAACGCCGGGCGGCCATAGCGCTGGTCCTTCGGGAAATACGTACCGCCCCAGAATGGCCGGGCTTGGCTGTCGAGAAACATGGTCAGCGGCCAGCCGCCTTGTTCGCCCAAGCGGTGCAGCGCCCCCATGTAGATGGCGTCGATGTCGGGGCGCTCCTCGCGATCGACTTTGATGTTGACGAACAGCTCGTTCATGACCTGGGCCGTTGGCTCGTCCTCGAAACTTTCATGCGCCATGACGTGGCACCAGTGGCAGGCGGCGTAGCCGACCGAAAGCAGGATCGGCTTGTTGGTGCGCTTAGCCTCAGCCAATGCCTCCGGCCCCCAGGCCCACCAGTGAACCGGGTTGTCCTGGTGCTGGAGCAGGTACGGGCTGGTTTCAAACTTCAGGCGGTTTTCGGTCATTGGCTCTGCGCTTCAGCGGTTCCTTCTCCCCTTGGGGAGAAGGTGGCCCGGAGGGCCGGATGAGGGGGTCGGAGTTACGACTGCACCGGCAGACCCCCACCCCCGAAACCCAAACCCAGGGGGGGCGGGGCAGTTGGGGTGGTGGGGG
>JANNEP010000019.1:0-1525 GCA_031378895.1 Hyphomicrobium sp. | reverse complement strand
GGCGATCTCGATGCGGACCTTGGCGGTTCGGGTCTGCATGGCGAGTTCGTGCAGGATAAAGGTGACCTAGCCTTCAAAGCGCTCACCGGGGACCGCCCGGAATATGGCGGTGGCTGGCGCGCCACCTTTGATTGCGCCGATGTCTTGCTCGGCGACATCGGCCACGACCCAGATGCTGCTCAAGTCGGCGATCTGGTAGAGCATGGCTCCCGCGCTGACCTTCTGGCCCTCGACCACCTTCTTGTCGATGACGACGCCACTGACCGGCGACGCCCAGTCTATTTTCATCGGCGTCGCGTTCTTGTCAGCGTCGAGCGATTTGATCACGCTGTCGGGGACACCGAGGTTTTCAAGCCGCGTCACGGCCCCTGCGAGATCTTTCGCGGCGTCACCGCGCGACTGGCCAGCGGTCGCGGCCCTGGCGATCTTGTAGTCGACTTCGGCCTTGACGATGTCCGGGCTATAGATGCGGAACAGCGGTTCGCCCGCCCTCACGTGCTTGCCCATTTCGGCGACGTAGAGTTTTTCGACGTAGGCGTCGGCGCGCAACGTGATTTCGCGAATTGTTCGCTCGTCGATCTTGGCTATGCCCGGAGCACTCACCGGCCGCACCAGCTTGCGCATTTCAGCGGGCTCAGACTTCACGCCTGCCCGCTGCACTTTGTCGAGGCTCACCTTGACGCTTGAGCCATCCTCATCCTCGCCGTCATAGACGGGGATGTAGTCCATGTTCATCCAGTCCTTCTTCGGCACGGGCGAGGTGTCGGGAAGGCCCATCGGATTGCGGTAGTATTTGACTTTGCGTTCGCCACCCGGCTTGGCCTCGCTCATCGCCGTTTCAAAAGCAGCCGGAGGTTCGCCCGCAAGCGAGGGCTCTTCATTGTCGTACACGGCAACGAAGTCTCGCCCGTCTGAGGTCTTCGCGGAGTTGGCCGAATAAGCGGCTTTACCGTCGGGATCTTTCCAATAAAGAACCCGACGGCTCGCCGGTGGCGTTGCGTCTGGCTGGGCCACAGAAACGCCATCCGCCATCATCGTTGGAGATGAGAATGGCCAGTGACCGGTACCGAACCGGTAGCCGACTGCTGCCGGTGCGAGTAGCGCCAGTAATCCGGCCAGGACGAATGCCAGCTTTTTCACGAACGCGCCCTCACTTCTTTGCTGTGAAAACGACGGTGCCGGCGATCGTCTCAGGTTCGCCTTGCACCTTGGCTTGCAGTTTTAATGCCCAGCCACCAGCCATCGTGAAATCGGCCTTGAACTTGTAAATGCCAGGTGTCGTTTCCGTCATCGGCTCGACGGTTGTCGTCATCGCTTCCATGCTATCGGGTGACATATCGAGGCGCGTGCGGATTATGATCGCGCCCTCGACTGGCTTGCCGCTTGGCTTGTGGATGAGCTTGACCGCGATCTCGCTTCCGGGTCCGTTGCGGACCTCGGCAGTGACGGGCTCGAACGCGTAATCGTTCGCGCCAGCCCAAGCGGGTGCAGTCCCGACGCCAGTCGCCAACCCGGCAAGGGCTGC
>JANNEP010000017.1:0-30657 GCA_031378895.1 Hyphomicrobium sp. | reverse complement strand
CATGCCGCGCTCGAATGCAAATTTGAGAACTCCACGATCAAAAGACGGCTCAGCCGGAACAGCCGGCCACCACCGCGCCCGGAGCAACCCTGTCGTGGGTCCCGGCCTTCGCCGGGATGACGGCGTGTGAGGACGCATCTTCCTCCGCCCTCGAGGGGGGGAGAAACTGAGTTGGGTTTTGGCCGCATAGCGTTGATTGACCTCGAAAGCGGCGAGGCAGTCTCGACGCAACCTACGTTTCTAAAGGCGCACCTGCTTTGGACTCAGCTGTCAGTATTTGATGATTTTGACAATCCACTCGCTGGGTCGAGCCACCACGAGATAGAACATGTCCGTTATAGCCGAGAATACGCCCCAAAGACGCCGCCGCAACTGTGCCATCCTCACGAACCTCTGCCCAACACCTACTCCAAATCCTCGACCACGGCCTGCGCCCCGCCTTTAACGCGTTGCGACAATGCGGCTTCGACGAAAATGTCGATATCGCCGTCGAGGACTTCGGCGGGGTTGGTCGAGGTTGCGCCGGTGCGCAGATCTTTCACCAGCTGATACGGCTGCAGCACGTACGAGCGGATCTGGTGGCCCCAGCCGATATCGGTCTTCGAGGCTTGATCGGCGTTGGCCTTGGCTTCGCGCTTTTTCAATTCGATCTCATACAGCCGCGCCTTCAAGCGCTTGTAGGCGATGTCTTTGTTCTGGTGCTGCGAGCGCTGCTCCTGGGCAAAAATCATGATGCCGCTCGGCTTGTGATGCAGCCGGACCGCGGACTCGGTGCGGTTGACGGACTGGCCGCCGGCACCGGATGACCGCGCGAACGACATCTCGACGTCGGCCGGGTTGATCTCGACATCGATGGTGTCGTCGATCACCGGATAGACCGTGACGGAGGCAAAACTTGTGTGGCGGCGCGCATTGGAATCGTATGGGCTTATGCGCACCAGGCGGTGCACACCGGCTTCGGTCTTCAACCAGCCAAAGGCGTTTTCGCCCTCGATCTCAAAGGTTGCCGATTTTATGCCGGCTTCTTCTCCGTCGCTTTGATCGATGAGCTTGACTTTGTAGCCGCGCCGCTCGCCCCAGCGCACGTACATGCGCGCCAGCATCGAGGCCCAGTCCTGGCTTTCGGTGCCGCCAGCGCCAGCATGGACTTCGACGTAAGTGTTCATGGTATCGGCTTCGCCCGACAACATGGCCTCGACCGAGCGGCGCTGCGCCTCGTGACCGATGCGTTTAAGAGCGGCTTCGCCTTCCGAGATGCTGGCTTCGTCGTCTTCGGTGCCGCCGAGTTCGATCAGCGTCAGAGCGTCGTCATAGTCGCGCTCCAAGCGGCGGAACTCCGTCACCGCGCGTTCCAGTGACTGGCGCTGGCGCATAATTTTTTGCGCCGCCTTGGGATCGTTCCAGAGGCTGGGGTCTTCGGCCTTGGCGTTCAGCGACGCGAGACGGTCGCCGGCGGTATCCCAGTCAAAGCGACCTCCTCAGGAGGCCAAGCGCCTCCTTGATTGCGTCCGACAATTTTTGCGCTTCAGCGCGCATGGGAGCCTCCGGGACTACGTCACCGGCGGCGCTGGTCGAGCAGCCCTTCCGGTTCGAAAACACAAAATTCAGGTCGCGACGTATAGTGGTGCGTCAGATGACTGTAAATGCGGGATCGTTTGCCGCAGTTCACTCTGCTTGGCGACGGCCCCGCAAGGGGACTTCTCCCGCAAGGGGACTCCCAATTGGTCGCAAGTGGTCGCGACTCCCCTGCGTCAATCCCCGCCTGCGCGGGGAGGCCGCCGTCGCATAGGACACCTCACCAGGGTCTCTGTCCCGGGCCCGGTTCGCGTTCGCCGCCCGCGCCTGGTATCGGCGGCAAGCCGCCACTTTGACTGGCTGTCGCCGCCGACGCATCGGCGGTCGTGTTGGCAACCCCAATCACCGAATAGGCATCGTCGGGCTCTTCGTTCGGCTTGAAGGCTTCCAGAATTGCGTCGGGCTCGTTCGCCGATGCCCGCAATCCAGTCTTGGCGTTGACGCGGACAAGCTTGATGCCCGGGGGAATCCGGAATGGCGCCGGTGGTGTATCGCCCAGCGCCTCTTTCAGGAAATCGCCGAAGATGGGGGCCGCAATGGCGCCACCGGTGTTGCCCTTGCCCATAGGCTTTGGCGTATCGAAGCCGATGAAGACGCCAACGACCATGTCGGGCGTGTAGCCGATGAACCAGGTGTCTTTTTCCTCGTTCGTCGTCCCGGTCTTGCCGGCCAGCGGCCGGTTGAGCGATTTGAGCGACGTCGCCGTGCCGCGCTGGACGACGCCCTCCAGGATCGAGGTCATCTGATACGCCGTATGGGGATCGACAATCTGGCGGCGATCGTCGATCAGCTCGGGCTCGGCTTGAGCGGCCCACTTGTCCGCCGTGCAGCCCATGCACTGGCGTTCATCGTGGCGCCACACCGTGCGGCCCCAGCGGTCCTGGATGCGGTCGATCAGCGTCGACTTCACCTCTTTGCCGCCGTTGGCCAGCATGCAGTAGGCCGTCGCCATCTTGATCAAAGTCGTTTCGCCGGCACCGAGCGACATCGACAGCACGGGCAGCAGATCGTCGTAGATGCCGAAGCGCTTGGCATATTCGATGATGATCGGCATACCGAGATCCTGCGCCAGGCGCACGGTCATCTGGTTCCTGGATTTTTCAATCCCGAAACGCAATGTCGAAGGTCCGGCGGCTTTCTGGTTGTCGTAGTTTTCTGGCTTCCAGATTTCCTGGCCAGGGCCCTGCTCGACCTCGATCGGGGCATCGAGAATGATCGAGGTCGGCTTATAACCGTTGTCGATCGCGGACGCGTAGACGAACGGCTTGAAGGAAGATCCGGGCTGGCGTTTGGCCTGTATAACGCGATCAAACTGGCTCATGGCGAAGGAAAAACCGCCAGCGACTGCCAAAACGCGCCCCGTGTTTGGATCCATGGCAACGAGACCGCCGCCGATCTCGGGGATTTGCATCAGCGACCAGGTCCCAGCGATATTGGCCGGGTCTTTCGGCGCGACGTAGACAACATCGCCCGGGCTGAGCACATCGCTGGCGGCCTTGGCTTCAGTCTTTTTGACCGGCACCTTCGCCCACTTCAACTCGTCCAACGGCACTTCCACGGCTTCGCGCTCTTTGACGAGCGTCGTGTCTTGCTGGCGCACCGGTTTCAAGCCGATGATGGCCTTGGTTTTCTGAGCTTCAAGAACGACGCCGAGCCGCCAGGGCTGAATGTCGGACGGGGAATCGATGGCGCCGAGCGGCACGCCCCAGTCGCCGGAGATATCGATTTTCGACAGCGGTCCGCGCCAACCCTGCTGGCGGTCGAACTTTACAAGGCCGTCGATCAATGCTCGCCGGGCGATTTTCTGCAGCTTGGGGTCGAGCGTGGTTCTGACGGAGAGACCGCCGCCGTAGAGCTTGTCTTCGCCGTATTGCGTGAGCAGCGAGCGGCGGACTTCCTCGGCGAAGAATTCCGCCGTCGAGATGTGCGCGCCGGTTTGGCGCAGGTTGACGGTCAGCGGTTTTTTCTTGGCGGCTTGGGCTTCCTCAGCGGTGACAAAACCGTTCTCGGCCATCTGGCCGATGATCCAGTCGCGCCGTTCGGTGGCTTTCTCCCTGGCCCGGAATGGGTGGTAATTGTTCGGTGCTTTCGGCAACGCCGCCAGATAGGCCACCTCTTCGATCGAGAGGTCCTTGAGTTCCTTGTTGAAGTAGGTCAGTCCCGCCGCCGCAACGCCGTAAGAGTTCAGCCCGAGATAAATCTCGTTGAGATAGAGTTCGAGAATCTTGTCCTTCGAATATGCCCGCTCGATGCGGATGGCGAGGATGGCCTCTTTGATCTTGCGCTCGACCGAGCGTTCATTGGTCAGCAAAAAGTTTTTCGCGACCTGCTGGGTGATGGTCGATGCACCCTGGGCCCGCTTGTTGGCGCCGCGGATCTTTGATTCGACGGCGGCGAATACCGCCCGGCCGATGCCCTGGAAATCGAGGCCGCCGTGCTCGTAGAAACGCTTGTCTTCGGCCGACAGGAACGCGTTCAGAACGCGCTTTGGAATTGTGTTGATCGGCACGAAAATGCGCCGCTCGCGGGCGAACTCGGAAATCAGCAAGCCGTCGTTGGCGTGGATGCGCGTCATCACGGCCGGCTCGTATTTGGCCAGACGCTCGTAGTCGGGAAGGTCCTTCGACGCCTGCCACAGCAGATAGCCGGCGCCCGCCGAAACCGCCACGAACACAAGCACAAAGCTCGCGAACCCAAACCCCAGGAAACTGAGGAGCAGGCTCTTGCGCCGCTTCTTCCTTCTAGGCGCCGCCGGTGGCGGTAGCGTTGGCGCTCGCATCAGTCCCGAAAATCCGTCTGTTGAGGCGTTGGTCTAGCCCGTTTGCCGCAGCGCAGCAAGAACGCGTCGTGGAGGCCGCACATTAGCATGGAATGTGGCAGCACGTCGTCAGCCATTGCCCTGATTTTTCAAGGGTGTTCTGCCGTTCTCTTGGTAAAATAGGCAGTGACAGCGGCGGTGATTGCAGCTGCCACCTGCTTCTGCCACGCGTCTGTCGTCATTTGCTGCTGATCGAGCACATTGCTGACGTAGCCGAGTTCGATCAGCACCGAGGGTGCATGCGTCTGCTTCAAGACCTTGAAGGCTGCGGCGCGTTGCGGGTCCCGCGACATGGTGATTGCCTTGCCGAGTTTGGCAGCCAGCACATTTGAGATGTCGGTCGAGAAATTCGACGTCTCACGTTTCAGGAGATCGATCAGGATGTTTTTTACCTGATCCTTGCCGCCGGCGTCCGAGATTTCGAGGCCTGCGATCAAGTCGGAGGCGTTTTCTTTTTCGGCCATGACGCGGGCCTGTTCGTCTGAGGCGCGTTCCGAAAGCGTATAAATCGTGGCGCCGCGAATGTTCTCAGCGATCGTCTTCTCTTCAATCGAGTCGGCATGTAGCGAGATGAACAGATCGGCGCCTTTGTCGGCTGAGAATTTCAAACGCCGGTCGAGAGAAACGAATACGTCGCTCGATCGCGTCATTCTGACGTCGTAGCGGCCGTTTTTTGCCAGCGCGGCCTTGAGTTGCTGCGCCACCGCAAGCACGATGGTCTTTTCGGCGATGTTGTTGGCTGCAACGGCGCCAGGATCGATGCCGCCGTGACCGGGATCGATGACGATCATGGGTTTGGTTTTGACCTTGGGTTTCGCCGCCACGTCATCTTGGACGGCAGCCGGCGCGTCGGCCGCCGCTGGGCTTGAGCCCCGCTGAGCCCCCGTGCCGGACCCAAAGGCAGCGGCGTCCATGGCTTCGAGCCCGATTGTGAGGACGACGCCTGCGCCCGCGTGCGCCCGGCGCATTTGAGCGCTGGTGATTTTGACCGGACCGGCGGTGTCAATGACGATCCGGGCCTTGCGTTCCGCGAAAAGGCCATAACGGAAGGCCGAGACGAGACCTTGGCCGCGCTGCCCGGTGCCGGGTTTGAGCACGAAAGCAACGTCGGGAAGGTCGACAATGACACGGTAGGGATTGGCGAGCGTGAAGACCTCGGCGGTGATGCCGGCGCTCAGGTCGAGCTCGAAGGTGGTTGACTGGCGATCCCCCGTCACGCGTGCTTCTGTGGCGCGCGAGACGGCACCCAACTGAGCCGCCACACCCGCTCCCGGGGAAGCCAGAGCCGCCAGAACGGCTGCATACAGGGCGATCCGGACTGTGCGGCGCCCCTGCCCGGCCCTGGCCTTCGATCGCACTCGGTTCAGAGCCCCCTCCATCACCGGCGTCTATGTCCCGTCCTAGTTTTGTGCCAAAACGGCCTTTAAAGCTTTGTTTTTGTTTGCTGTTATAGTGCTATGTCGTTACTTTGGTAACGGCCGGTGAACCGGCGCAGCGCTTGCCTTATAGCACTTGCCTCGCCACAGGCGACCACGTACACTTTGTGTCGTATCCGGAAGTATCTGCTGGAGATGCGCGTTGCGCAAGTTCAGTGGGTGCATGCGAACCCTGATCGGCCTGCTGCGGCGCTTTTTAAAAAAACGCGGAGTTCACAGGTAATTAGGTTCGCTAGGACACGCATTTTTGCTGCCCCCGAGGGCGCGTTTGCGTCGACCTCACGGCATCTAGAATGCGCGGCCAATATGACGCCTCTCGTGCAAGGCGCCCGCTGGTCGCAAGAGCGACGCCGCACCACACCAATTGCGTAGACCTGCCCCAAACAGCCCGCAGAAAGAGGGTTTGTGGCACGACAGGTCACCGGACACTTAGCCGTAGCCGGCGTCTCAGGACGCCGCCCACTCCATTCCCAGGCTAGCGCGCCCGCACGCTGCGGTTGTCTTGCCGGGCAGTTTCGACAGGGCCATGACGACGGATCGCACCATCTCTGACTTCGCCACCCCGGCCTCGCGCCGGCAGAGTGGCGGCATCGCCAGCGCAAGCCAACGCGGCTCGTTGCTAGCGGGGATGACGCAGCACGCGTCGCGCTCTCCCTTTTCTCAAACCATGAACGCGCGCCGCCGCGCCCCGCTCGCCGCCAAACCGGAACATTCCGGCCGTGTGTGCGATCCGCCGCTGCTGCGCGCGAAGGAACAAGATCAATGTCAAATACCAAAATGCTTATCGACGCCACGCATCCCGAGGAAACTCGGGTCGTGGTGCAACGCAACGGCCGGGTAGAGGAGTTCGATTTCGAAAGTGCGGCACGCAAACTGCTCCGCGGCAGCATTTACCTCGCCAAAGTCACGCGCGTTGAACCCTCGCTCCAGGCAGCTTTCGTTGACTATGGCGGCAACCGCCACGGCTTCCTGGCCTTCAACGAAATCCACCCCGACTATTACCAGATCCCGGTCGCCGACCGGCAGGCGCTGATCGACGAAGAGGCGGCCGCAGAAGCCGAACTCGAAGCCGCAGCCGACCGCCGCGCCGAAGCCCTCTCGCGCCGCTCAGGCGGACCAAGCGGACGCCGTCAGGACTATGACCAGGCGCCCGCCGCCGGTAGCGACGACCTAGGCGATACCGACGCGCCTTCCGGCGATGAGCCGTCGGATATTTCGCACATCATCGACGTCGAAGAAGACGAGCACATCGAGGAAGTCGGCGGCGATGGCGGCGGCGGCGATGCGCCGAAATCCATCGCAGCGGCCGTCGCACGCGACCCTGATACTGTGTCTGAGCAGGCCCATCGCGGCCTCGACGGGGACGGCAATGACAGCGATGATCGCGACACCCGAGCTTCACATGCCGCAGTCGAAAGCTTGTCTCCGCACCACCACGAAGCCGAGGACGACGAAGCCGAGGCAGATGACGACTCTGAGCCTGATGACGCCGAGGCCGTAGACGATAGCGAAGGCGACGCGGCTTACGCAGATGCGTCCGAAGCCGATGTGTCCGAAGATGGGCGCGCTGCTCCCGAAGCTTCTGAAAGTCGCGGCTCTGACCGGGCTCGCGGCGCCGATTTCCAGGAAGAAGCCCCGGCTCGCCAGCACCGCCGTCCGCGCAGCTACAAAATCCAGGAAGTCATCAAGCGCCGCCAGGTCATTCTGGTCCAAGTCGTCAAGGAAGAACGCGGCAACAAGGGCGCCGCGCTGACGACATACTTGTCGCTCGCTGGCCGCTACACCGTGCTGATGCCGAACACGGCGCGCGGCGGCGGCATTTCCCGCAAGATCACCAATCCTCAGGATAGGAAACGCCTCAAATCCATCGCCAGCGAGCTTGAAGTGCCGGAAGGCATGGGGCTCATTATCCGCACGGCGGGTGCAGCGCGCACCAAGCAGGAAATCAAGCGCGACTTCGAATATCTGCTGCGGCTGTGGGAGAGCGTCCGCGATCTGACGCTGCAGTCGACGGCGCCTGCCCTCGTCTACGAGGAAGGCGATCTGATCAAGCGCTCGATCCGCGACCTCTATAATAAGGATGTCGAGGAAGTCGTGGTGGCAGGTGACGCCGGCTATCAGGAAGCGGCGGCGTTCATGCGCATGCTGATGCCGAGCCACTCGAAGAACGTCGTCGATTACAAGGATCCGACGCCGCTGTTCACGAAGTACGGCGTCGAGCGGCAGTTGAACGCCATGTTCCTGCCGCAGGTGACGCTGCGCTCGGGCGGGTACATCGTCATCAACCAGACGGAAGCCCTCGTTGCCATCGACGTCAACTCCGGTAAGTCGACGCGCGAATTTTCGATCGAAGAAACCGCGCTGGCGACCAACCTTGAAGCCTCCGACGAAATTGCCCGTCAATTGAAGCTGCGCGATCTCGCCGGTCTCATTGTCATCGACTTCATCGACATGGAGGAAAATCGCAACAACCGCGCCGTCGAACGCCGGTTGAAGGACGCGCTGCGCTTTGACAGGGCGCGCATTCAGCTTGGCCGCATCTCGCATTTCGGCCTGATGGAAATGTCGCGCCAGCGCCTGCGCACCGGCGTGCTCGAGGGCTCGACGACGCAGTGTGCGCATTGCCAGGGCACCGGCATCATCCGCTCGACCGAAAGCGTCGCGCTGGCTGTGCTGCGAGGGCTCGAAGATGCGATCACAGCCGGCGCCCACGCGCCGCTGATCGCCACCACGACACCGGCCGTGGCGCTGTACATCCTGAACTCCAAGCGTGCCTACATCACGGAAATGGAAGTCCGCCACGGCCATGCCGTGACCGTTGTCGGCAGCGATCGTATTCAGGGCGCCAATTTCACGGTTGAGCGCGGCGCCGCATCGGCAATTCCCGTTCGCCGGCCCGAACGTGCCGCCGTCAATATGGATTGGGGCTTCGAGGGCGAAGGCGGCGAGGAAGCGCCGGACTTTGAAGGCGCGACAATCGAAACCGTCGGCGACGCGGAGGACGGCGAAGAAACGCCCGGCCGCGAAAGCCGCGGACCAGAACAGTTGCGTGAACGCGGCGACGGCGAAGACGACGGCGGACGCGGTGGTCGCAGTGGCGGCCGGCGCCGTGGCCGCGGACGCGGCGGCCGGGATCGTGGTGGCGAAGGCCGGGAACGCGGTGGCGAGAGCCGGGGCGACGGACGGCGCGGCGAGTTCCGCACCAGCCGCGGGCCTGCAGCCGCTGGTGACAGCGGCGGCGACGGTGCCAGATTTGCTGCGGATAGCATCACTCCCAGGACCGGGATTGGCGGCAACGATGCCGGCGACATTGACGTGGGCGACACCGAAACAGCCGGTGGCGAGCCACGTGATCTTGAGGGACGCACACCACTGCCGAAGGACGGCAATGACGATCGCCCCGGCCGCAGACGCCGTCGCGGCCGCCGCGGTGGCCGCCGTGGCCGTGACAGAGATGGCACGCAGGACCCGCTGGATGCGGCGGCCGACGGGGACGGCAACGGCGCTGACGGCGAAGCATTACGTGATGTGAGCGAACCGAATGGGTTCGGCCAGCAGCCCGGTATCGAGGGCTCAGAACAGAGCCGGAACGAGGGCGGCGGCCGCTCCGAACGGCGTCCCGCACGTCGCCCAGAACGCAACGCAGAACGCAACTCTGAGCGCCACTCTGAACGCCAACGCCCCGATCGTATCTGGGACGTACCGTCGGCAGCATCGGCCGCGGCGCCAGTTGCAGCACATGCTGCAGCGCCCGTCTCAGCGACGACGCGCACCCCTGAGCCAGAAGCTCCGCGGGTACAGCCAGAGGCGATCGTAACACCTGGCGCCGCCCCGGCACGGCGGCGCCATGAAACGGGCTCCAGCGAGCCGCGCATCGAACGCGTCGTCGTGCGGCCAGATGTGGGGCCAGATGTGCGGCCAGACGTGCAGCTAGATCAGGCCGCGGCTACGCCCGGGGACGCCACGGCGGCGCCTCAGCGCAAAGGCTGGTGGCAGCGCACATTCAGCGGCGAATGACGGCACACCAAGCCGGTAACATGGCCGGTAACAGTGAAGGGCCGGAGCGCAAGCTCCGGCCCTTTGGCTTTCGGCACAGCCATGGTGAATGGCAACTCCCGTGGACAGGTGGCCCGGAGCCAGGATCAAGCCCATACAAGCCCTTCACGGCGCCCGGACTCAAGCTATAACGCGCCTGTCGCAAAAGCGTCCTTGAACGCGCGGTTGCAGCGCGTGACGGACCTCCGGGGGAAAAAATCGTGAGCAATGGAACGGGTACGCTCGGGCGCCTCTTTGGCGCGTCCCACAATGACCGCTATGCCGACCTCCTCAGCCAATTGGCCGGCATCGGCGTCGAATGCGCCGCCCACTTCCGCGCGACAAGCGGACAGGACGTGCCCGGCATCGTCGCTTTTGAGCGCAAGGCCGACAAGATCGTCGACGAAATCCACGAGCTCTTGGACAATTCCTTCATCATGCGCTTCGACATTCCCGATGCGATGCGCCTGACGGATGAATTGGACGACGTCATCGATGGCATGCGGCGCGCTGCCACCCACATCGATATCTACAAACCGTTCCTCGTCAAGCTGAGACCGGAAGCCACCGATCTGATCGTTGCCGGCGAACGGGCCATTCAGGCGTTACGAGACCTGATTGCGCTGCTCCGGGCGCCGCGCCTCACCTTGCAGGACGCGCGCGACAAGGCGCGCCTCATCAACGTCGCCGAAGCCGAAGCCGACCGGATCATCGCCCAGGCCGAACGCGGATTGGTGCAGGAATTCTCAGCCATCACCGCCAACAGCCTCGAATTCATCGCCCTCGACAAGCTTTACCAGATGCTCGAGGAAATGACCGACGACGCCAAGCGCTGCGGCAAGCTGGTGGTGTCGCTCGCCCGCAAGGAGGCGTGAATGAGCGCCCTTTCACTTGCGCTCGTCTTCGCACTTGCAACCGTTTTGATCGCCGAATTCGTCAATGGCTGGACCGACGCGCCCAATGCCATCGCGACAGTCGTGTCGACCGGGGTGATGTCGCCGCGCACGGCAATCCCCATGGCGGTCGTTCTAAACACGATCGGCGCCATGTCCGGCACCGCCGTCGCCGCGACGGTCGGCAAGGGAATCGTTGATCCCTTGGCCCTGACGCTGCCCTCGATTACGGCGGCGATGCTGAGTGTTATTGCCTGGGGCAGCTTTGCCGGCTGGGCTGGGCTGCCGGTCAGCAAGTCGCACGCGCTGCTGGCGGGCCTTGCAGGTGCCGCCTTCGCCGGCGGCGGACTTGGCGCCCTGCAGGTGGCCGGCTGGCAGAAGGTCGCTATCGGCATGGCTTTGTCGATCGGACTCGGCGGCCTCGCAGCACTACTCCTCGGACTCTTGATCATCCGCTTTGCGGGCGACTCTAAGCCCGGCCGTTCAAAGGGTCTCTTTGATCGTATGCAAATCCTGTCCGCCTGCTTCATGGCCTTTAATCACGGGCTGAACGACGGGCAGAAATTCATGGGCGTGTTCACCACGACCCTGCTGGCCGGCGGGGCAATTTCGAAATTCGAGATCCCGATCTGGGTCATCCTGCTCTGTGCGGTGACCATGGGTCTTGGGACCGCGTGCGGCGGCTGGCGCATCATCAAAACAATCGGCTCGAAAATGACCAAGCTCCAGTCGTGGCAGGGCTTTGCGGCGGAGACTGCTGCGGGGTTCACGATCTTCGGAGCCTCTGCCTATGGCATTCCGCTATCGACGACGCACACGATCACGAGCGGTATTATCGGCGCGGCGGCGAGCCGCCGGGCGTCCGACGTCCGCTGGGGCGTCTTCCGCCGGATCCTGCTGGCATGGGTCATTACGTTTCCGGTCTGTGCATTCGTCGCCTATTTTGCAGCGCTCCTCGCCAATAAGCTGTTCGTCTCGTGACGGGCTTGACCGCCGGTTAAGGCGCTGGTGCCCATTAAAGCTCTCCTCACAGCGCCTTGTTGATGCCCCAATGTGACCCGCTGTTAGCGCTTTGCGCCGTAAGGCGTCACGCTTGGTTGCCGTGAGTTTGGGGCCCTATATATGAGCTGCGTGTTTGACCGGTGCGTTTGACCGGTTGAGGCATCCCGAATACCTTTGGCTTGCCAAGGCGTCCCAACAACCCCCGCAGGTGGTGAGATCAAACGGATGCTGAGCCCGCGACGCTCGCGAATGATTAGGCTCCAGCGGTTTTGGCGCGAAGGTTTTGCTTTGACCGCCGCCTGCGCGCCTGTGCTCCTGGCCACGCCGCTTGCCGCCCAAGGGCTGCCGCTCATCCGCGACAGTGAAATCGAGACCCTGCTCAACGACTACGCCAAGCCCCTGTTCCGGGCAGCGGGTCTCGGGAGCGGCCGGGTCACGGTGCGCATTGTCAGGAACGAATCCTTCAACGCCTTCGTTCTCGACGGCAGCAACGTCTTTGTGCACACCGGCACGCTGCTGCAGGCCAAATCCCCGAACGAAGTGATTGGGGTGATCGCCCACGAAGCCGGACACATTGCTGGCGGCCACATGGCGGCGCTGCGCGCCCGCATTGCCAAAGATCAGACGCGGGCCTTGCTGACGCAGATCATTGGCATCGGCGCCATGGTGGCGGGTGGCGTTGCTGGCGGCGACGGCGGCCGTGATGCCATCTCCGGGGGGCAAGCGGTTCTTCAGGGCGGCAACGAAGTCATTTTGCGCGGACTGTTGTCGGAGCGCCGTTCGCAGGAATCGGCTGCCGATCAGGCCGGGTTGCAATACCTCAACGCCACCAAGCAGTCGGGCCAGGGCATGCTCGAAACTTTTGAGCGGTTCCAGCAGCAGGAATACGTGTCCGATCAATATAAAGACCCGTTTGTGCGCAGCCATCCAGTGGCGACAGATCGTCTTGCGCGCTTACGCGATATCGTGGCCGCAAGCCCCTACGCCGCGCAAAAGGACTTGCCCGCGCTGCAGCTGCGCCACGATATGATGAAGGCCAAGCTATCGGGTTATCTCGAGCGGCCCAGCGTTGTTTTCAATCGTTTTCCCGCAGGCGACAAGTCCTTGCCGGCCCGCTATGGCCGGGCGATTGCGCGTTTTTTCCAGGGCGGACCTGGAGCCCTGGAAGCGGCCATCGCCGACTTGGACGGTCTGATCCGGGAGAACCCCGCAAATGCGTATTTCTACGAGGTCAAGGGCGATTTGCTGATGCGATCGGGTAAAATGGTGGAGGCCATGCCGAGCCTGCGCCAAGCCTTGAAGCTGGCGCCCGACAGCACCCTCATGCGCGTGCAGTTAGCCACCGCACTGCAGAGCAACTCAACGCCAGGGGCAACAGCTGAATCTGTCGAGTTACTGCGCAAATCGTTGATCGAAGACCAGAATTCACGGGCCTATCGTTTGCTCGCGAACGCCTACTACAAGGACGGCAAAGGGCCCGAGGCCGACGCCATGACGGCTCAGGCTTACTTTCTCGAAGGTAACTTGAAGCAGGCGCAAATTTTTGCCAAACGCGCCCAAGTGAAGCTGCGCGCAGGCTCGCCGGAGTGGATTCAGAATGACGACATCATCAACTTCCGGCCACAAACGTAAATCTCGAAGCCAGGCTTATCCAAGCCAGGCTCATCCAAGCCAATCCCCTCTAGGCCAATCTCCTCCATGAAAGCGATCGCAATGCTCCGTCCCTCTTTTGTCTCTATGAAGCTCGCTCGCGGGCTTGCCGTTTCGATGCTCGTCGCAGGCGCCACGGCGCTGGTTCCCGGCGCGCCCGCTTTTGCGGCAGACCCCGTCTTCACGGACGAGCAAAAAAAGGCCATCGGGGAAATCGTCAAGGACTACCTCGTCAACAACCCGGAAGTGATGGTCGACGTTCAAACCGCGCTCGACGCCAAGCTCGAAAAAGAGCAGTCCGAGAAGCTCAAAACCTTCATGGCCGAAAACGCCAAAGACATTTTCCGCAACCCCGACAGCCCGGTTGCCGGTGACCCGAATGGCGACATCACGGTCGTTGAGTTCTTCGATTACAACTGCGGCTATTGCAAACGCGGGCTTGCCGACGTTCAGAAGCTGATCCAGAGCGACAAGAAGGTCCGCGTCGTCTTCAAGGAGTTGCCGATTTTGTCCAAGGGATCGGAAGAGTCGGCCAAGGCCGCGCTCGCCGCCAAACGCCAGGGCAAATACTGGGAGTTTCACCAGGCCATGCTCAGCGTCAAGGGCCAGGCAAATGAGGCCGCGGCACTCAAGGCCGCAGGCGGTTTGGGTCTCGACATGGCCAAGTTCAGGACCGATATGGCCAGCGACGCCGTCAAGGACGAGCTCGAGGCGATGAAGGCGCTAGCCAAGAAAATGGGCATCAATGGCACGCCGCATTTTCTGGTCGGCGACAAATCGATCCCCGGCGCGCCGGAGGATTTGCATAGTCAGCTGGAAGCCCTGGTTGCCGATTTCCGCAAGGCGGGATGCAGCACCTGCTGAGCTCAATTGCTAGATAATACATATATGCGTCAATGCGTTAACGGCGGCGGAATGTTCAACACCCGCGCCGATGGGCGCACTTTCGGTCGGGTTTGAAAGCTGATAAACCCTGGGTTTCCTCATGGCTGCGGTCGATCGCTGCCTAATCCATCCAGACCCGGCCACCCAGACCCGACCAATGGCTCACCTCGTCTACGTTCTAAATGGTCCGAACCTGAATATGCTCGGCTTGCGCGAGCCTGAAATCTATGGCCGCGACACGCTGGACGATATCCGTGTGCGCGCCGAGGCTCGTGCCAAACCGCTCGGCCTGACGATCGATTTTCGCCAGTCCAACATCGAAGGCGAGCTGGTCAATTGGGTTCAAGAGGCGCGCACCAAGGCGCAGGGAATTATCCTCAACGCCGGCGGTTACACCCACACCTCCGTCGCCCTTCTGGACGCCCTGCAGGCCGCCGAAAAGCCGGTGATCGAAGTCCACCTCTCCAACATTTTCCGCCGCGACCAGTTTCGCCAGCATTCCTATATCTCGCTCGCCGCGACCGGCGTGATCTGCGGGCTCGGAGCCAAGGGCTACGAGCTAGCGCTTGAAGCAATGGCGGATATCTTGAAAAAACAGCTGAGTGGCGCTTGACGCCGCGGACTTAACACCTAGCCTCATACGAATGCACACACGAAGGGACACGCGACTGATGACGGCGAAAGATCAAGGCACAAAGGCGAGCGCCGAAGGCCAGATGATCCGCGAACTGGCGGAGCTTCTCAACGATACTGGCCTGACGGAAATCGAGATCGAGAAAAGCGGCCTCAAGATCCGCGTCGCCAAAACCATTACGGTCACGGCCGCACAGCCGGCGGCCTATGCTCCGGCAGTGGCCGCGCCTCAAGCAGCTCACGCCGATCCCAAGGCCGCCACCGGGGCAAACGACCCCGCCAAGCATCCCGGCGCCGTCAAATCGCCGATGGTCGGCACCGCTTATCGCTCCCCCGAACCCGGCGCAGCGTTATTTTGCGACATCGGCTCCAAGGTCGCCCAAGGCGATACGCTGCTGATCATTGAAGCCATGAAGACGATGAACCAGATCCCGGCACCACGGTCCGGCACGGTCGTCGCGATCCTGTTCGAGAATGCCCAGCCGGTCGAGTACGGCGAGCCTCTGATCGTTATCGAGTAAGCGGCCCAAACCGACACCAGCGCCTGGGAGTGCCGCCGATATGTTCGACAAAATTCTGATCGCCAACCGCGGAGAGATCGCGCTGCGCATTCAGCGCGCCTGCCGGGAACTCGGCATTGCGACCGTCGCCGTGCATTCAACCGCCGACGCCGATGCGATGCATGTACGCCTCGCGGACGAAAGCGTGTGCATCGGCCCACCCGCGGCCCGCGACAGCTATTTGAATATCCCGGCACTCGTGACGGCCTGCGAAATCACCGGCGCCGACGCCGTGCACCCGGGCTACGGATTTTTGTCCGAAAGCGCGCGCTTCGCCGAAATCCTCGAAGAGCACAAGATCACGTTTATCGGCCCGACGTCCGAACACATCCGGATCATGGGCGACAAGATCGAAGCCAAGGAGACCGCGAAGAAGCTTGGCATTCCGGTGGTGCCTGGCTCCGCTGGCGCCGTCACAAGTGAAACCGAGGCGCTGAAAGTCGCCAAGGAGATGGGCTTTCCGGTGCTCATCAAGGCGGCGGCCGGCGGCGGCGGCCGCGGCATGAAGGTGGCGACGAGCGCCGCCGACATCGGCGTGGCGCTCGCGACCGCGCGGTCGGAAGCGAAAGCCGCCTTCAACGACGACGCCGTCTACATCGAAAAGTATCTGCAGAAGCCCCGCCACATCGAAATCCAAGTGTTCGGTGACGGCAAGGGCAACGCCATTCATCTGGGCGAGCGCGACTGCTCGCTGCAGCGCCGCCACCAGAAGGTGCTTGAAGAAAGCCCATCGCCCGCCCTGAACGCTGCGCAGCGCAAGAAAATCGGCGAGATCGCCGCCGACGCCATGCGCAAAATCAAGTATCGCGGCGCCGGCACCATCGAGTTCCTGTATGAGGACGGTGAGTTCTATTTCATCGAAATGAACACCCGCCTGCAGGTCGAGCATCCCGTCACCGAGATGGTGACCGGCATGGATCTCGTGCTTGAGCAGATCCGCATCGCCTCGGGCGCGCCCCTCAGCGTCACCCAGGACGAGGTCGTTCTGAGCGGCCACGCCATCGAGTGCCGCATCAACGCCGAAAACCCGAAGACCTTCCGGCCGTCGCCGGGGCAGATCACCTACTGGCACCCCCCGGGCGGGCTTGGCGTGCGCGTCGACAGCGGCGTCTATCAGGGCTACCGCGTCCCGCCCTACTATGACAGCTTGATCGGCAAATTGATCGTGTCTGGAAAAACCCGCAACGACTGCCTGATGCGCTTGCGCCGCGCCCTCAACGAATTCGTGATCGACGGCATTGAAACGACGATCCCGCTGTTCCAGGATCTCGTCAAGCAGCCCGATATTGTCGACGGGTTGTATGATATTCATTGGCTCGAAAAACATCTCGGGATGAAATAAAAAAGTGCCTCTGCGCGAATTTTTCCGCGCGCGTCCAAGAGTTCGATTGGCACCAAACACGATGGCGTCGCGCGACGATCCGATTTTTGAGATTACCCCGCAGGTGCTTCTGAAAGCCTACAGCTGCGGTATTTTTCCAATGGCTGAAAGTGCTGACGACCCGGCGCTCTACTGGATCGAGCCGCAACATCGTGGGATCCTTCCGCTTGAGGACGCACATTTCTCGCGCCGGCTGCTGCGCACCGTGCGCACAACGGACTTCACCGTAAAGATCGACACAGACTACGAGGGCGTCATTGACGGCTGCGCCGCAGTCCGTCCGGACCGGACGTCAACCTGGATCAACAAACGCATCCGGACCCTTTACCGTGATCTTTTTGACCTCGGCGCCTGCCATACAGTCGAGGTGTGGAACGGCGATAAGCTCGCAGGAGGTCTTTACGGCGTGGCGCTTAAGGGCGCATTTTTTGGCGAGAGCATGTTTTCGACCGAGCGCGATGCGTCAAAAATAGCGCTCGTGCATCTGGTCGTCCGCTTGATCCACGGCGGATTTAAACTCCTCGACACCCAGTTCGTCACCGAGCACCTGCGCCAGTTCGGAACGGTCGAACTCGATCGCAGCGCGTTCCAGACCGAGCTTGAAAATGCTCTGACGATCGAAGGCCGCTTCGACGCGCTGCCGCCGATTGTCTCTGGAGAAGAAGCCGCCAAGCTGCTGTCTGAGACACGCACATAGCGGCGGTATAACGAGCAAGCGCCGTGTTCCTGCCGGAACAGCGCCGCTCCTCAGCTCCTGACAGTCTCAACCTTCGCAAGCCGGATAGTCCGCCTGCGGCGACGCGAGGCTTTGGCTTCGCATCGGTTCCCCCGTTTTCAGGAGAAGAGTTCATGTCGACCAGAACCATCATGCTCGCCGCAGCCGCGAGTGCCGTCACCATGTTGGGTGGCGTAGGCGTTGCCAATGCCGGCGGCGGTCATCACGGCCACCACAACTTCCATCACAACTTCCATCACTTCAAGCATGGCCCGCAACTGTATCTGTCACTCGGCGGATGCGGCTACGAATACAAAAAGTGGCAGTACACCGGCAGCTATTATTGGAAGCGCGAATACTACATCTGCAGAGGCTGGTGGTAAGCCAGACGCTTGGCTTCATGAGAGGCTTCCTGCACTGTCACGTCAAAACTGGTCCCTGGGCCTCTCGCCCGGGGACTTTATTCAGTTGACGAGGCAGTAAACGGCAAAGGGAGCGCCACTATTCCCACTCGATCGTGCCGGGCGGCTTCGACGTCACGTCATAGACGACGCGGTTGATGCCGCGCACTTCGTTGATGATGCGGGTTGCAGCCCGGCCGAGGAAATTCATATCGAAGGCATAGAAGTCGGCGGTCATGCCATCGACGGACGTGACAGCGCGCAAGGCGAGCACGTGGTCGTACGTGCGCCCATCGCCCATGACGCCGACGGTGCGCACGGGCAGCAGCACAGCGAACGCCTGCCAGATCACATCGTAAAGCCCGGCCTTGCGGATCTCATCGAGGTAGATGGCATCGGCCTGGCGCAGGATATCGAGTTTCTCAGGAGTAATCTCGCCCGGAATGCGGATCGCAAGCCCTGGACCGGGGAACGGGTGGCGGCCGACGAACGCATCCGGCAATCCCAGTTCGCGGCCCAGCGCCCGCACTTCATCCTTGAACAGCTCGCGCAAGGGCTCGACGAGTTTCATATTCATGCGCTCGGGCAAACCGCCGACGTTATGATGCGACTTGATCGTGACCGACGGCCCGCCGGTGAACGACACGCTTTCGATAACATCAGGATAAAGCGTGCCTTGGGCGAGGAATTCCGCGCCGCCGGTCTTTTTCGCCTCAGCCTCGAACACCTCGATGAAGTGCTTGCCGATGATCTTGCGCTTTGTTTCGGGATCGGAGACACCGGCAAGTGCATCCAGGAACTGCTTCGACGCGTCCACATGCACCAGCGGAATGTTGTAGTGATCGCGGAATAGCCCGGCGACCTGCCCGGCTTCGCCCAATCGCATCAAGCCGTGATCGACGAACACGCAAGTCAGCTGATCGCCGATGGCCTCATGAATGAGGACGGCCGCAACCGTGCTGTCGACGCCGCCGGACAAGCCGCAGATCACGCGCCCCTTGCCAACCTGGGCGCGGATTTTGGCGATCATCTCGCGGCGGTAAGCCGCCATCGTCCAATCGGATTTGAGCCCGGCGATCTTGTGCACGAAGTTTGAGATCAGCTTGGCGCCGTCCGGCGTGTGAACGACCTCGGGATGGAATTGAACTGCGTAGAAGCGGCGGGCTTCATCGGCGACCGCGGCGCACGGCGCATTCTCGCTGGTTGCGATCACTTTGAAACCGTCAGGCAGACGCGTCACGCGGTCGCCGTGGCTCATCCAAACCTGATACTGCTCACCGGCAGCCCACACGCCATCGAACAGCGGACTCGGCTCCTTGACCGAGATCATAGCCCGTCCGAATTCGCGATGATGGCCACTTTCAACCTGACCGCTCAGCTGGGCCGCCATGGTCTGCTGCCCATAGCAAATGCCGAGGACCGGAATGTCCGACGTGAACACGGCCTCGGGGGCGCGCGGAGAATTGGCCTCCGTGACCGACGCCGGCCCACCCGACAGAATGACCGCTTTAGGCGACAGTTTCGCAAACGCCGCACCGGCATTTTGAAACGGATGAATTTCACAGTAGACGCCGGTCTCACGCACACGCCGCGCGATGAGCTGCGTCACCTGACTGCCGAAATCGATGATGAGAACGGTATTTGTCATGCAGGAAGCTGAGGCCATTTTTATCGCGGGGAATTTCGTCTCGCCGGGTAGATCATCGCGGCCAGGTGCCGTCAAGGCTTGGCTGTGCCAGCCGTTTCAGTCACCGGAAACGTCACGAAGCGGCGCAGGTATTCGGCACCGAATTTATTGATGTGACCCTCGTTTTTGTAGAGCATCACGCCGTCAATGACCGGCGGACAGCGCTCAGGTCCGCACATGACGTCTGAGGGCAGAAATACAGCGACATTGGGATTGAGCGCCGCGAGACGCAGCAAGGCGGCGTTTGAATCACTCAATTGGCGTTCAACGTCGCGCGTTGCGAGCCCGCAACGGCCTGCATCAGCGCTCTCTTTCAGCGCTGCCACGATGCAGCGGACCGGCAGGTGGGTGTAGACCGGGATCTGGCCGATCAGCAGTACTTTTGTGCCACGGCGCGTGAAAACCTCAACCGTATCCGCCAAAACCTTGTCGAAGGCTGGCGCAACCGCGTGTGAGCCTGTTTCTTCAGCTTCAGTGGGGTGTTCTCTCGTGCTGGATTTTGCCTCGAAGATATCGAGCCACTTTTCCCAAAACCCAGACATGACGGCGAGCTTGAGGTGCGGGTTCGCATCGGCAAATTTCTGGGCTTGCTGCTGATAGTTGGCGCACTCAACAGCCTTGGCTGCTGGCGTTGCGGGTATAAACGCACCAAGCAACATGGCGCATCCACCATTGGTGACCTGCCGCCCAGAGAGCTTCATTTCTTCCGCGTATTTTGTGACCAGCGGCACCCAATGATCGGCCATAGAGTCGCCGAACACGGCGATGTCGTAGGACTCGCCGGCCGCTTTCTTGCGGCCAAAGTTACAGACCGCGTCACGGGCGAAAATATTCTCGAAGTTGTCGCAAAATCTGCGCAACGGGTTGCCGGAGACCATGTGTACCAGCATCGGCCGCACGGATGGACCAAAACGCTCCGGCGCTCCCTTGCTGACGATGATGCCAACGGCCAGCACTGCAAATCCCGCAACACCCGCAAGCCCCCGGACCGCAAAGTGCTGATCCTTTGCCCGCAATGTGAGCCCTGAGAACTGCTCATGGGTGGCGCGGAACGGGCGTTCCACAAACCGCCACGACAGGTAAGCCAGCGCCACGCTGACGGCGACAACGGCGGCGGCTTCCACCGGCGTCAGCGGCCGCTCAAGCCGGTAGTTCAGAAGCGAGATCAGCGGCCAATGCCAGAGATAGAGTGAATAGGAAATTAGCCCCACGAAGACGACAGGCCTGAGGCTGAGAAACCGGGTTATGACGGTCGGATGCGATAGTCCGGAGGCGATCACGGCAGCGGCGCCAAGACAGGCTGGCACCGCGGCGATACCTGGGAAGGTGTAACCCGAAGTCAGCACGGCGACGCTTGCGAGGATGGCCGCCATGCCTATGACACTCAGCGCTTCTGCTGCCGCTTTCGACAGCGTGATGCGCGTTGCAGCTAAAGCCAGAAACGCGCCGAGCAGCAACTCCCAGGCGCGGGCCGGCAGCATATAGAAAACGAAATCTGGATTTCGTGCGAGCATGACCTCAGCAAGCAGAAGTGATGCGGCGATGAGGCCCGCCGTCATGGACAGAAGGGTCCGCTTTGAGATGCGCGGCATGGCCAGCATCAGAAGCAGCGGCCACGTCAGGTAGAATTGATCTTCGACCGCGAGCGACCAGGTGTGCAGCAACGGCTTTTCAAGCGAGGGCGCGGAGAAATATCCGCTTGTCTTGTAAAAGTAGATGTTGGCATACGCCAGGACCGACGACAGAAGGCTGCGGCCATAATTGAAGAAGGCATCTGGCAACAGCACCAAGGCCGCGAGCCCGGTGACGGCCGCGAAGCAGACTAAGGATGCCGGCAAAAGCCGCCGCGCGCGGCGTATGAAAAAGCGCCCAAGCGAGAATGTGCCATCAGAGATTTCAGCGGCGATGAAACGGGTGATCAAAAATCCGGAAATGACGAAGAAGACATCGACACCGGCGAAGCCGCCCCGAGCCACTGCGGGAAAGGCGTGAAACGCGACGACCGCCGCAATCGCGACGGCGCGCAGCCCATCGACAAAAGGCAAATAAGTCATGCGTTTTTGGACTTTTTCTGGCCCCGTTCAGACCTAGTAAAAGGAGCTGCGGCGGCCAAAGTCAAATGCGGCTTAGCCGTTCAAGCGCCAGACGGCAAAATTAAGGGCCGCCGCGAAGCTGACCCACGCCCAATATACCATAAAGAGCAGACTGGCCCGGTAGTCGAGCGGCCACGCCGCAAACACAAACGCTCCGGTTGCGAGCCACAGCCCGGCGACGTCGACTAGCGCCGCGGCGATATCCTGGCGGCCGAACATGAAATAGGACCACAGCGCGTTGAGGACGAGGCCTGCCCCCCAGATCAGGACGGCAGCACCGATCCCGCCAGCGCGCCAGGCAAGCCAGCCCGCGATGGCGATCACTGTGTAGAGGACGGCCCAGGCGACCGGGAACACCCAATTCGGGGGCGTCCACCACGGCTTGTTCAGGGCCTCATACCATGGCCCCGTCATGAACACCGCGCCCGACGCCGCGGCCACGAAGACCAGCCCGATGAAGGGGAGAAGCGACACGTAGCGGCTCATGGATCTGGATACTCCGGGGCGAGATGTCCGCGAACTCTCAGCGCGATGACGAGAAGACCAGCAGGTGTTCCCAGCGGGTGTTCAATAGAAGAAGTGCGCGAGCACGGGCAATTATCACCCGCCTACCACGACGCCGGTTAAAAGCCAAACAGCGCCCGTCCGGCATGGTTCCGGCATACAGATGGTGACAACAAAGATCGCGCCCAGCGCCATCGATCAACACAATCATTATTTGGCTATGTCCCGCGCTCCAGCACGGCGATGAAGAACCCGTCCGTGCCGTGCTGAGCCGGTGTCAGCAGGACGTGGGCAGACCCGCCATCGGCCGACGGGGGTGGCTCGCCAGGAAGCGCTGTGCGCCAGACATCTGCAAAGGCAACGCTGCGAAAAGCTGGATTGTCAGTGAGGAATGCGGCGATCTGTTCGCCGTTTTCTTCCGGCAGCACCGAGCACGTCACATAGACGAGGCGGCCGCCGGGCTTCACCGATTTCGCCGCCTGCGCCAGCACCGCGCGCTGATCCTTGAGCCTCTCGGCAAGGGCATCAGGCTTCAAGCGCCACTTGGCATCGGGCCGCCGCCGCCACGTTCCGGAGCCTGTGCAGGGCGCATCCGCGAGCACGACGTCGAAGCGGGCGCCGAGGGCATCAAGTGCTGTCTGATCGCCGGCGTTGAGCACCTGCACGTTGCGGGCGCCCGCCCGCTTCAGGCGCTCGAAGATGGGCTTCAACTGGTACTTGTCGCTGTCATAGGCATAGATCTGGCCGGTGTTCTGCATGGTGGCGGCAAGAGCCAGCGACTTGCCGCCCGCACCCGCACACAGGTCAAGGATCTGCATCCGCGGACCGGCCCCCGTCAGCGCCGCTGCAATCTGACTGCCCTCGTCCTGGATCTCGAACCATCCAGCCTGAAAGGCCGCTTCGGACTGTAAATTTGGGGTTCGGGCTGCCCCGCGCGGCGGCGGAATACGGATGCCGTTTGGGACGAGTGCCGACGCCTCGGCCCCGAAGCCGGAGAGCGCTTTCAAAACCTTCTCGCGCGTCGCCTTCAGCGTGTTGACGCGGAGATCAGCGGGTGCCCGCTCCGATAATCCCCGGCCTTCGCGGACTGCGGTGTCACCAAACGCCCTGACGAAACTCGGCCACAACCACTCCGGAATATCGGCACCGAGATGTGATGGAGCCTCGTCGAGCGTGCGTGAGAGACCATCTTGCTCAGTTGCCGTCAGCGCCTCTGGTGTGTGATCAGCGCCGTCACACATGGCGGCAACGGCGTCGGATGTCAGCCCGAGTGCCGAGGGCGCGGCCCCAAGCGCCAAAGCCCGCGGTGTGTCCGAGCCCATGGCCCAGGCGATCGACGTCCGGCGGCGCAAGGCGTCGTAGACAAGATGACCAATGGCGTTGCGATCACCAGAGCCTGCAAAGCGGTGCGACTTGCCCCAATCGGCAAGTGCAAGTGCCACCGGCTGATAGCGGTTAAGGATCATGTCGAGAACTTCAATAGCCGCCGCGAGGCGGGCACCGGGTCGCATGGCTCTCAACCACCCAACACGATCTTGGCCGCGAACACGATCCACATGATGAGCAGCGTCGCCCCGCCAAGCGCAAAGGCCGGGAAGCGTTTGCTGACATCGTTGCTGGTCGTATGGATGTAGGCATGCGCCATGCGCGCGATGACGAACAGCCAGGCAAGCCCGAGAAGCAAAGTGCTCTCCGTCTTGGTGATCAGGATGAAGGCGATCAGCGTGAAAAACACGACCGGCAGTTCGAGCTGGCTGTGATAGCTGTTGCCGATCTGCGTCGCGCGCGGGGTCCAGTTCGGCTGGCGCAGCGCGATATCTTTGATCTTGACCTCGCCGCTTTTGAGACTGCCGATGCGGGCACGGCCCATCATGACGTGCAGAACAGTCATCAGCGCGATTTGCACGAACACGGGATAAAGGAAAGCAGTTTCCGTCATAGTAACCTCATCAATGCCAGGGGAAAAAAGAGTGATGACCGGTTAATCGCCCGTGCCAGGGTAGTTGGGGCTTTCGCGCGTGATCAAAACGCCGTGGGCGTGGCTTTCGCGAATCCCAGCCGGAGAAATGCGCACAAATTTGGCGCGCTTCTGGAACTCGGGAATCGTCTTGGCGCCGAGATAGCCCATACCGGCACGCAAGCCGCCGACCAACTGATGCACGACGGCTTCCATAGGCCCCTTGTAGGGAACTTGGCCTTCGATACCTTCCGGCACGAGCTTCAGCGTGTCGCGCACTTCGGCTTGGAAATAGCGATCGGCCGAGCCGCGCGCCATGGCGCCGACCGAGCCCATACCACGGTAGGATTTATAGGTGCGGCCCTGATACAGGTATGTTTCGCCCGGCGCTTCGTCGGTGCCGGCCAGTAACGAGCCGACCATGACGCAGGATGCGCCCGCTGCGATGGCTTTTGAGATGTCGCCGGAATAGCGGATGCCGCCGTCGGCGATGACCGGCACGCCCGAACGGCTGGCCTCGCGGGCACAATCCATCACCGCCGTCAGTTGTGGCACGCCCACGCCCGCAACAATGCGCGTCGTACAAATCGATCCCGGACCAATCCCGACTTTGACGGCGTCAGCCCCCACATCGATCAGCGCCTTGGTTGCGTCGGCGGTCGCCACATTGCCAGCGATGACCTGGACGCTGTTTGAAAGTTTTTTGATGCGGGCGACGGCCTCGATGACCTTCGCTGAATGTCCGTGCGCCGTATCGACGACGATGACGTCGCAGCCGGCAGCCATCAGCCGCTCGGTGCGCTCGAAGCCATCCTCGCCGACGGTTGTCGCCGCGGCGACGCGCAGGCGTCCCTGGGCATCCTTCGAGGCGTTGGGATGCTTCGCCGCCTTCTCGATGTCTTTGACGGTAATGAGCCCGATGCAGTTGTAGGCATCATCGACCACGATCAATTTTTCGATGCGGTGCTGGTGCAGCAGTTTCTTGGCCCCGTCCTGGGTGACCGAGCGCTTGACGGTGATGAGCTTTTCCCGCGTCATCAATTCCGAGACCGGCTGATCGAGACGCGTCGCAAAGCGGACATCGCGGTTGGTCAATATGCCGACGAGCTTGCCCGGCTTGCCCTTCGCCCCGCCTTCGACCACAGGCACCCCGGTGATGCCGTTCTTGGCCATCAGATCGAGGGCTTCCTTCAAAGTTTTCGACGGAGCGATCGTCACCGGATCGAGCACGATGCCGCTTTCGTAGCGCTTAACCAGAGCGACGTGGCGGGCCTGCTCATCAATCGACAAATTGCGGTGAATGACGCCGATGCCGCCCTCCTGGGCCATGGCTATGGCGAGGCGGGCCTCCGTCACGGTGTCCATGGCGGAGGACAGCAGCGGGATATTCAGGCTGATCGATTTCGTGAGCCTGGTGGCCACCACCACCTGCCCCGGCATGACGTCGGATGGCCCGGGTACGAGAAGTACGTCGTCGAAGGTGAGGGCGACGCTCAAATCGAGAACGGATGGGCCCGAGGCCATGCGGTTTTCTCCGGATTTTGAGCGGGGGCGACACGTTCCGGCCCCCGGGGGCGAACATTGTCGCGAGGTCTATAGCACCAAGACCCCAGCCTTGAAAGCCGTTAACCCCGCGTCAAAAGGGTGAATTTTCGCAGGCTTTGGCGGTCCAGGCAGGGCAAGAGTGCTTCCGGAAAAGTGGCACCCGGTTTTACCAAAAGGAAGCACGTAAATGCAACGATCTAGAGTTTTGGAGCGATATAAAAAGCGGAAACGCCCTAGGCGTTGTGACCTCTGCGCGGCTTGTCATACGGGTGTCGTCAAACGCGGACATATGAGATCGCAAGGGTAGTAAAACCCCGTAGGTTTCAAAAGCGATGCTGAAAACATTCGAGCGCACGGCGGCCATCGGCACAGCACTCATCATCATTGTTGTTGGCGTGGCCTGGGCAATGCCAGTCGATAAACGGCTGGGCGCGGGATCGGCACCCGAAGGCGCGGCCCGGCATCGGATCGTCGCGCACCCGGTCGCAGCGCTTGCGTGGGCCCAGGCAAATTGCGATTCGAGGCTCATGCTCCGGCCCGGCACGCCGCGAACCCAATCAGAGATCCTGTATGAGGTTGCCGCGGCTTTCGACGCCGGGCGCACATGGCGCAGCTTAGGCGACATTTGCAAAGCTGCGTTGGCCGCGTCCCGCGACGTGTCAGTGATCGTAGATCAGAATGTTCAAGCGCCCGCTAGCCCCCGCTACGACACTGCCGCAAACTCGAGAGCGAAATGACGTCTCTGCCCCGGCTGTTGCAGGGCAGAGAGTTGCGGTCACAGGCTCACGCTACTTGCTCGATTTGGCTACGAGGGCATCGACACCGCCGTCAAATATTCCGCTGATGGTTTTGACCGCATCGGCATCGGCCGCGCCTTTGGCGTCGAATGAGGCGGACCAATCGATCGTCGCACCTTTGTCCTTGGGTTTTACCGTGAGTGTGGCTTTGTAGTTGGCCACCGGCAGCGGGCTCTCCTCGATGGTATAGCTGTAGCTCATCTTGGCTTTGTCGAAGGCGGTTTGCTTTTCGTAAATTTTAGCGCCGTCTTTCAGCGTCAAGGTGCGAAAGGTTGCGCCGTCCTTGACCGAGATTTCACACTTTGCAACGACGGGGTGCCAATTGGCGATGCCGCAGAAATCTCCGACTGCGGCCCAGGCTGCTTCTGCCGAACCGGCCGTGTCCTTAGCAACGTGGGCTTCGAGCGCGTTTACGGCACCGGCTGAAAGACAGAGACCAAGCCCTGCTGTCATCACCTTGATTTTCATAGATGTTTATTCCTTTTGTTGCCTCGCTGATTGCGGCAGTCATCGCACAAGTTGACCGGTCGGTCAACTACGGAAAATGCTGCTGAAGAGGCCGCATTGACGCGTCTGCATGGCTTTAACTCGGATTGGCGACGGCCCGGATCAGCTCAACGGCGAGTTTGCCATAAGCTCTGAACACTTTTGGATCGTTCTTGGCTTTGGCCATGACGTTGGCGCCCTGGGCAATGCCAATCAAAACCTCAGCAGCATCCTTGGCGTCGAGGTTGTAGATTTTCTCAGCCCTGAAAAACTCCTCGACGATTGGAACGATTGCCGTGTTCCACCGCGCCAGTGCCGCTTTGGCTTTAGCGCGCACCTCGGGTTCATTGGCGCCAAGTTCGAGGATGACGTTGCCGAGAAAGCATCCCGGCGCCGATCCATGTTGCGCTTTCCAAGTCTCATTGTCGCGCTGTGAGACGAGGAAAATTCCGCGCAGCTTTTGCGGCGGGCTGAGATCACTTTTCGCCAAGTCATCCAGCTTGACGAACATTTCCGCGGCGTAGAGTTCAATCACCTCAAGCAGCAGTTCAAGTTTCGAGGGAAAGAAGTGATAGAACGTGCCCTTGTTGACAACAGCCTCGGAACAAATTTCGGCGATCCCGATCTTATGGAAGCTGCCCCCGAGAAACAAACGGGTGGCGGCATCGATCAGGCGCTGTCGGGAATCGGACATTGAGGCCGGCTTGCTGAATCAATTCGTATTCGCTGCGCGGTTCTAACCGATTACGCTGCTCAATTGGAACCCCGGAAACCCGTCGCGAGAACATAAAGCTCGGCAGAATCGGCCCGGCTTGCCGGTGGTTTGACATGACGGACGCTGGTAAAGTTGCGCTTTAGAATGTCGAGGAGCTCGCGCTCTGTGCCACCCTGCAAAACTTTGCACAGGAACACCCCTCCAGGGGCCAGCACATCGACGGCGAATGCGGCCGCAGTTTCGGCTAAGCCCATGATGCGGATGTGATCGGTCCGGGTATGCCCGATCGTCGGCGCAGCCATGTCCGAGAGTACGACGTCGGCGCTGCCGTTTCGAAGCCGGGACTTGAGTTCGCCTTCGGCGGTCTCATCGGTGAAGTCGAGTTCGAGAATGTCGACGCCAGGAATGGGCTCGATACCCAGGTAGTCGATGGCCACGACCTGGCCCTTGCCTTCGAGCGACTTGACGCGATCGGCTGCGATCTGCGACCAGCCGCCAGGAGCCGCGCCGAGGTCAATCACGCGCTGGCCCGATTTCAGAATGTGATAGCGCGCGTCGATCTCTTTCAGTTTGTAGGCCGCGCGCGAGCGATAGCCGTCGCGTTTGGAGGCTGCGACGTAGGGATCGTTCAATTGCCGGTCGAGCCAGCGCGCCGACGACGCCGAGCGCTTGTGCGCCGTTTTGACATTGGTTCTGAGCTGCCGCTGACCACCGATGAGGTTTCCGCTGCCTTTGCTGCCGCCTTTAGTCCCCTTTTTTGTCATGGCGCGCCTCGCGAGCCATCGCGCCGTGACCCACCCCTGCGGCGCCGGCGGCCAGCGCGCCAAACGCCATCCTCGATCATCAAAGTTGACAAAATTCCCTCACGCAGTCCGCGATCTGCAACGCGTAGCCGTTCGGCTGGCCACATGCGCAGAATGGCGTCCAGAATGGCGCAGCCCGCAAGCACAAGATCTGCGCGCTCCCTGCCGATGCACGGCTCGGCGATGCGCTGTTCGTAGGTGTGGCCGAGCAGGCGAGCGGTGATCTTTTCGATATCTGGAACGCGCAGCCAAATGCCGTCGACCTGATTGCGGTCATAACGCGGCAATCCGAGTAGCACACCGGCGATCGTGGTCACCGTGCCCGAAGTACCAAGCAGATGCGCCGTCCGACCCGCCAATCGCTCGGCAAACCGGTGCTCGGCTTCGAACGGTGCAATCAAATCGTGCACGACGCTCACCATGGCTTCAAAACTTTCCGCTGTGACCTGGCGGCCGTCGAAGCGCTCGGACAGCGTGACGACGCCGACAGGAAGCGAGGTCCAGGCGACGATCGCTTCATTGACGTCAATACGCGCCGCAGTCCCGCCGCGCCGCACACCAAGCCGGGTCAGATCCAGCCAGATGATTTCTGACGACCCGCCGCCGATGTCGAACACCAGAACATAATCCGCGTTGGGGTCAACCAGCGTTGCACACCCCGCGACTGCGAGTTTGGCTTCCGTCTCAGGCGTTAGGATTTCAATGTCGAGCCCGAACTGATCTTTCACATCGCGAATAAACAATGCGCCGTTTTCCGCAATTCGGCAGGCTTGCGTTGCAACCATCCGGGCGCGGGTCACACGATGGCGCTCGAGCTTTCCGGCGCAGACCCTGAGCGCGTCCATCGTGCGCAGCATGGCGTGGTCTGAAAGCTGGCCCGTCTGGGCGACCCCCTCCCCCAACCGGATAATGCGAGAGAACGCGTCGATGACCCGAAAACCGCGGCGCGACGGGCGCGCGAGAAGCAGGCGGCAGTTGTTGGTGCCGAGATCGAGGGCGCCGTAGACGGCGTCGAGGTGATGGGCGCTCGAGCCATGCCCGGCAGTATCGCCACCGCCACGACCAACGCGGGCCTCGCCACCTGGGTGCACCGGACCACCAGGGCCATGTCGTGGCGAATTTTGCGGCTGGCGCGGCCCCCCGGCGCCGCTGGGCGCATCTGGGCCTGTCTTTTCAGGCTTCAATCGCATCTCCAGGGCCTGGAATGACGGGCACCCGCACACGACACCGTGCGGCAATACCCGTGCTCTTCAGGCCGTTGTCTGGACCAAGTTCGATTTCGAGCTTAGCAGGTCGGGTGCTGGCGTAAAGCCGGTGCTCCTGGCAAGCGGAGAATAAGAGTTTAGCTGGCCCTGAGTGGTTGTGGCGAAGGTTGACAGGGCGGTCTGATCGTCAACAAGACCTCGACCCCTACGGAGGATCGAGCGCTGGATTGACGCGAACTATAAAAGGCGCGATTTCATCCCTGCCGGGCGCTGGCATCACTTCGACACGAGCACTTTGAATAGAGGCGACGAAACCTGGAAAATACCGGCCCGATCTGCGACCGCAGCAGGAAAAGCACTCTGACAGGATGGGATGAGGGGGCTTGCTTGCCTCGGCTCGGACCACCTGTTATGACGCCAACGACCGTCGGTCGCGAGGCTTCTTGGTCCCGGCTTTGGGGAATCGTCTAATGGTAGGACTGCAGACTCTGACTCTGCCTGTCTAGGTTCGAATCCTAGTTCCCCAGCCACCCAGTCTACCGGTGAGAGACGTCTCCGCTGGCGGGTTTTAGAAGCGCCAAATTACCTCGCGAGTTCCGCCTGTTAGCGTGATTGTGCTCGCCCGACGGGCTAACGCATCGTCTCCCACCGGCACTTTTCTCCTGTGATTGCAGCCCGCGTCTCCAGGGCCCGATTTCGGGCTGGCAGTTTGGCAGTGGTTTGAGCCGAGGAAGCGGGGGTTTCCTAGGCCACGGACCTGTATCAGTCGGCGAAGCCGAGCTGACTGGTCTGCTTCGCCCACTCTACCGACAGATCCGTCCGGTACATGATCTTCTTCGCAGACAGATCGGCGGGCTGTTTCCCGTCCAGTATCGCCTTCA
>JANNEP010000055.1:0-114738 GCA_031378895.1 Hyphomicrobium sp. | reverse complement strand
CATGCCGCGCTCGAATGCAAATTTGAGAACTCCACGATCAAAAGACGGCTCAGCCGGAACAGCCGGCCACCACCGCGCCCGGAGCAACCCTGTCGTGGGTCCCGGCCTTCGCCGGGATGACGGCGTGTGAGGACGCATCTTGCTCCCCCCTCAAGAGGGAGTGGGAATGTTTGTCAGTGCAAACAAGAGAAAGTTGCAAATCCATTTGCGAGTCTCGAGCCTAAGGCCATCAGAATAAAGCCGTTTTTTGAATGCTTTCTGTCTATGCTTTCGCGTATTGAGTCGCACTGTCAGCCACGCATGCGTTCAGGCTATTCCGGTATCAGGCCGTTTCAGTATCAGTTCATTTCAGTTTTCGTGCGTTCGCGTGTGCGTGGCCCCGCGGGCATGATTTCGCGGGCCAAGGAACTCTTCTTAAAGAGGGTCACGCCATGGAGCCAACAATCATCGTCATGATCGTGACGCTGGCTTTGCCGAACGGCGACAGCAGCGTCAGCGTCAAGCCGATGGCCAACGCCGACACCTGTAAGGTCGAAGCCCAGATCGAGGCTAGCGATCCGTTCGTCGCCGGGGTCGAGTGCTCAGAACTTTTAAACGGTGTGCTGCAACTGAATTTCAAGCGCACGGATCAGGAACGCAAGATTCCGGAAAGCGCCATGGATGGCTCGACGGGGTGAGTTTGCTCGCGCGCGGCCATTGGGGCGCGGCGTTACTTTTTGCGGAACTGATCGAGGCTGAGGATTTTGGCGCCAGCCTCGGTGCCTGCGGGTTTTTCGGCATCGGCCTTGGGCTCAACCAGGCGAGGAGCCGCTGCGGCGGCTGCCGGTTGCGGCTGCGGCGCGGCGCGGCTTACAGACGGCGTCGCGGCCGGTTCGCCGGCGTCCTTCTCAGGCTTTGGTTTGCGCGCGGGACGCGGTTTTTTGGCGAGCGTGGCGCGCGGGCTGTCGGCGCGGGCTTCGCCAACCTGATCGTAGGCGGCGTCCAAGGTCATCGACCGGCGCGGGGCGGGTGCATCGCCGCTGCCGCCGTCGGCATCCTCAAATTGCAAGCCGAAGCGCACGCTCGGGTCGATAAAGACCTTAATGGCTTGGTACGGGACAACAAGGCGCTCGGGGATGCCGTCGAAGGTCAACTTCACTTCGAAGCGGTCGTCCGAGACGATCAGGTCCCAGAAGCGGTGCTGCAGCACGATGGTCATTTCGTGGGGATATTTTTCCTTGAGCCGCTTCGACAGGATCACGCCCGGCGCTTGCGTCAGGAAGGAAATGTAGAAGTGATGCTCGCCCGGCAGACCGGACTTGTTGATCTGGATGAGGACAGCGCGAACAACGCCGCGCATGGCGTCCTGCTGCAGCGCTTCGTAGTCGATCGCCGGTCCCGTTGTGGTCATTCGCCTGCCTGCCGCTTCGTGTCTAGGCGCTTCGTGTCTTGCCGCTTCGTGTCTGCCGTTATGTAATTGCCGTTATGTCTCTAGCGTTACGTCTTTGGCGTGTCGTCCGTGCCGCTTCGCGACGCGCATAGGCCGCGCGCGAAGAGAAGTGGAGGGCTTCTGTTGCCCGGTGCCCTCCGGACCGCGCCTTACCCTGCTAAGGGCAAGGACTTCGTATTCAGGTCAATCGCACCGCATTAAGCAGCGAGACGAACCTCAGCATAGTTGTCATTTGCAACTACTCTGTGTGACCCGATGACGGTGGTATCATGCCGGGCAAAAGCAAAGTCCTTTAGACGTCCGTCGATCCTAGTTCGCCCCCATTCTGGTTGCGCCTCACTGCTCCCCTGCGGGGAGCCGGCCGTGAGGCGCGGAAAGGGTTGGTGGAGGCGCCGGGTACCGCCCCCGGGTCCGAACCGCTTATTACGACCGCGTTTATCACCATAGCCGGACGAATCCGGCGACCTCAATATAAGGGGCAATGTGCTCAAAAAAAAGCACCACCTTTGCCTTAGGTTGCCAGAGCGTCAATTGTGTCGCCGGGGTGAGGCGGCGGGGACGCAAAAGCCGCGGTTCAGGGGGCGCGGTCCGCTCCGCTTTGGGGCTGATGGCGGCAGCGGAATCGGGCTAGAACCCGAGCATGGACCAGTATTTGGATTTGCTGCGCCGTGTCCGCGTTAACGGCGCCACGAAAACCGATCGCACCGGCACCGGGACGCTGAGCGTGTTCGGGCATCAGATGCGCTTTGATCTGGCACAAGGCTTTCCGCTGGTTACGACCAAGAAGCTGCACCTCAAGTCGATCATTCACGAGCTGATCTGGTTTTTGGCGGGCGATACGAACACGCGCTATCTGACCGAGCATGGGGTCGGTATCTGGGACGCCTGGGCGGACGCGAACGGTGATCTCGGGCCAGTGTATGGCCGGCAATGGCGCAGCTGGGCATGTGGTGACGGCCGCACGATCGACCAGATTTCTGATGTGCTGGCGACGCTGAAACGCGATCCGGATTCGCGGCGTCTGATTGTCTCGGCTTGGAACCCGGCTGATATTCCGAAGATGGCGCTGGCGCCGTGCCATTGCCTGTTTCAGTTTTATGTCGCGGATGGAAAATTGTCTTGCCAGCTGTACCAGCGATCGGCGGATGTGTTCCTCGGCGTGCCGTTCAACATCGCGAGTTACGCGCTTCTCACAATGATGATGGCGCAAGTCACGGGATTAAAGCCGGGCGACTTCGTGCATACGTTCGGCGACGCGCATTTGTATTCCAATCATCTCGAGCAGGCAGATTTGCAGTTGTCACGTGCTGCCCGCCCGTTGCCGGTGATGCAGATCAAAGATCGCGGCCAGTCGATTTTCGATTTCAAATTCGAGGACTTTAGGCTCGAGGGCTACGACCCGCATCCGCACATCAAGGCGGCGGTGGCGGTATAGGGACAAGCAATGAAACTCTCCCTCATTGTTGCCGTGGCAGAAAACGGCGTTATCGGGCGCGATGGCGGATTGCCGTGGCGGTTGTCGTCGGATCTCAAAACCTTTCGCCGCTTGACCATGGGCAAGCCGCTGATCATGGGACGGCGCACGTTTAATTCCATCGGCAAGCCGCTCGATGGCCGCGACAACATTGTCGTGACGCGTGACCCGCTCTTCGAGGTCGCCGGGGTGTCCGCGTGCGCGACCGTCGCCGAGGCGGTGACGCTGGGCCGCGTTCTGGCGGCGACGCGCGGGGCCGACGAGATCATGGTCATCGGCGGGGCGCAGATTTACGCCGCGGTGCTGCCCGTGGCGGACCGGATCTATGTCACGCAGGTACACGCGGCGCCCCCTGGCGACCGGCATTTCCCAAGCCTGGACAAATCGGTCTGGGGCGAGGTTTCGCGCGAGGATTTGCCTAAAGGCGCGCGCGACGATTATGCCGCGACGCTGATCGTTTACGAGCGGGTGACAGACGCGCCAGGGTCTTAAGCCTCGGATTCATAAGTATGGGCTTCATAAGCATGGCGCCAGGGTCTTAGCTCAGGTGCCAAAGTCTTAAGCCTGGGTCGACGAGACCCTTGACGGTTCCCCTCTGCACCCCAATCTCTCACACCACCGAGACAGAATTTGCGCGAGGCCGACCCCTGGCCTATAAGCAGCGGCAAATCAATGCCTTTTACAGGCTTCCTAAGACGTGCGGGACACGCGGATTGACGACGCCGCAGGGTCCACGGCACGCAACAACCGAAAGACGAGGCACGGACGAATGCCCTGGAGTAATCAAGGCGGCGGCAAAAAAGGCAGCGGCGGCGGCAACGGCGGCGGGCCTTGGGGTCAAGGTGGGGGTCAAGGTGGCGGCCAAGGCGGCAACCAGCCGCCCGATCTCGATGAAATTCTGCGCCGCGGCCAGGATCGCATGAAGCGCGTGATGCGCGGCGGCGGCGGATCCGGTGGCGGTGGTGGCGGCTTCGAGGGCGGCGTGCCCAAACCTTTCATGTTTCTGATCGGCATGCTGATGCTGGCGGGTGTGGCGTTCTACGGCTTCTTCTTCCGCGTCAATCCGGATGAGCAGGGCATCGTGCTGCGCTTCGGCAAGTTCGACCGCTGGGAACCGGCGGGCCTGCATTTCCGCTGGCCGTATCCGTTCGAAGAAGTCCGCCTGCCAAAGGTCACACAACAGCGCACGATCGAAGTTGGTGCTGGCGGATCGGGGCGTGGCGGCACCGGCGGGCCCGACAGCGGCCTGATGCTGACCGGTGACGGCAGCGTCGTCGATGTCCGCTTCGTCGTGTTCTGGCGCATTAGTCCTGATACCGACGCCAAGACCGGCGAGACCGGCGTCGAGCAGTATTTGTTCAACATCGCCCAGCCCGAGACGACGGTGAAGGAAGTCGCGGAAAGCGCCATGCGCGAAGTCGTCGGCCAATCGGCGCTGCAGCCGTTGCTGACGGGTGGCCGCCAAAAGGCGCAGGAGGACGTGCAGAGACTCATGCAGCAAATCCTCGATTTCTATCGCGCTGGCATCAAGATCGACCAGGTGCAGCTCAGGGAAGTCGATCCGCCGGCGCCTGTGATCGCCTCGTTCCGCGACGTGGCGGCTGCCGGCCAGGACAAGGAGCGCTTCATCAAGGAAGCCCAGACCTACGCCGATCAAATTACGCCGCGCGCCAAGGGCGAAGCCGACCGCATCGTCGCCGGAGCCGAGGGCTATCGCGATCAGACCGTTGCCGAAGCCACGGGTCAGGCATCGCGGTATTTGAAGGTTTATGAGGAATACAAGAAGGCTCCCGACGTGACACGCGAGCGCTTGTTCCTGGAAATGCAGGAGCGGGTGTTGTCTGGCACCGACAAGATCATTCTCGACCAGAAGAACGGTTCAAGCCAGGGCGTGGTGCCGTTCCTGCCCCTTGATCAATTGCAAAAACGCAAGACCGAGGGAGGGCAGCCATAATGCGCGCGTTTCTGGCTTTCATCCTCTCCCTACTCGGATTAGGTCTTCTGGCGCTGTATGCCTCGGCCTTCATTGTGCATCAAAACGAGCAGGCGCTGGTGCTGCGCTTCGGTAATCCGCAGCAAGTCATCACCACACCGGGCTTGAAGTGGAAGGTACCGTTCATCGACACGGTCGACTATTTCGACAAGCGTATCCTCGATCTCGACACGACGGAGCAGGAAGTGTCGGCGGCGGATCAACAGCGTTTGATCGTCGATGCCTATGCCCGCTACCGCATCACCGACCCGCTGAAGTTTTATCAAAACATCCGCAGCGAAGAGCGCGTCCGCAGCGTGGTCGGTCCGCTGATTGAGTCTGAAATCCGCCGCGTGCTCGGTTCATCGACGCTTCAAGAGATCGTCAAGGACAAGCGCGAAATGCTGATGAAGCAGATCGCCGTGCAGGTGAACAAGGAAGGCAGAGATTACGGTCTAGAGGTCGTCGACGTCCGTATTAAGCGTGCCGACCTGCCGCAAGAAAATCTCGTCAAGGTCTTCGACCGCATGAAAGCCGACCGCGTGCGTGAAGCCACCGAATTGCGTGCCCAGGGTGAAGCCGAGAACAACCGCATCCGCGCCAACGCCGATCGTGAAGTGACGATCATCAAGGCCGAAGCGACGCGGAAATCCGATACCATCCGCGGCGAAGGCGAAGGCAACCGCGCCCGGATCTTCTCTGAAGCCTTCGGGCGCGACGAAGAGTTCTTCCGCTTCTACCGCTCCATGCAGGCCTACGAGACTTCGTTGAAGGCGGGGGATACGCGCATGCTATTGTCGCCTGATAGCGCGTTTTTCCGCTACTTCCAGGACCCGTTGGGTGGTGCACCGGCGCGGCCGCCTCAGCCGCCGAGATGAGCGATCTCGTCGCCGGTCTCGGTGTCGCTCTGGTGCTCGAGGGGTTGTTGTGGGCGCTCGCGCCCGATGCCGCCCGCCGCATGGCCTCGCAACTCTCGGGCGTCGCCAACGGCCGCCTTCAAATGGTGGCTTTAGCGGTTGTTGCAGCCGGCGTCGGCTTTGTCTGGCTGGCCCGGGGATAACTCCGGGGCAGGGCCAAAAAACCCAAAAAAGAGTGACAGACTTATCCCCGCGATGAGCGCCGATGCTACGATCACGATGTTGCGGCCTGCCCGGCTGGCCGTTAACGCTTCTGGCGAACTGGCTCGCAAGGCCGCTGCCAGGAACCTGGGCCGTTAAGGAGTTTTTCCATGCGCGTGATCGGTTCGGTGATCGGTTTGGCATCAGTCTTGATGACGGCACTTGTGCCGGTCACTGGAGCAATTGCGTTTGGCGAGTCCGGGCCGGCGTCGGTCGCGCCGCTGGCGAAACGGCTGTCGGACGCGGTCGTGAATATCTCGACGTCGCAGACGATCAAGGGGCCGCAAGGCGTGCCTTTGCCGAAGGTGCCGAAGGGCTCGCCGTTCGAGGATTTCTTCGAGGACTTTTTCAACAAGCGGGGCGGGGCACCGCGGTCTGATCGCAAGGTTTCGTCGCTCGGCTCAGGTTTTGTCATCGACGGCAAGGAAGGCCTCATCGTCACCAACAACCACGTCATCGAAGGCGCCGAAGAGATCGTCATAAATTTCCACGATGGCACCAAGCTGAAGGTCGACAAGGTTCTCGGCAAGGACACAAAGGCCGATCTGGCATTGCTGAAAGTGTCGCCGAAGAAAGACCTCGTCGACGTCAAGTTCGGGTCGTCGGCGTCGATCGAGGTCGGTGACTGGGTGATGGCCATCGGCAACCCGTTCGGGCTCGGCGGCTCGGTCAGCGTCGGTATCATCTCGGCCAAGAGCCGCGATATCAATTCCGGCCCCTACGACGACTATCTGCAGACCGACGCGGCCATCAACAAGGGCAATTCGGGCGGGCCACTGTTCAACATGGCCGGCGAAGTCGTTGGTGTGAACACCGCGATCATCTCGCCGACGGGCGGATCGATTGGCATTGGCTTCGCCGTGCCGTCGGATACGGTTGCGGCGGTTGTCGATCAGCTGAAGCAGTTTGGCGAGACGCGGCGCGGCTGGCTTGGCGTCAAGATCCAGACGGTGACGGAAGACATCGCCGAGACGCTCGGCGTGCCGGAAAATGCCGGCGCCTTGATTTCGGCGGTGACGCCCGGCAGTCCAGCCGAAAAATCCGGTCTTGAAGCCGGCGATGTGATTATGAAATTCGACGGCAAGGACGTGACGACGATGCGCGGATTGCCGAAGCTCGTGGCGCAAACGCCGATCGGCAAGGCGATCGATGTCGAGATCCTGCGCAAGGGTGCGAAGAAGACGCTGCAAGTCGCGGTTGGCCGTCTCGAAGAAGACGAGGACGGCTTGAGCAGTCCCGATAAACCGGATGACGGCAAGCCGCAAGGCGACAGCCCGGCGGGATCGTCCGTCATCGGCTTGAAATTGGCGCCGCTGACGAGTGAAGCCCGCAAGAAGTTCGGTATCGACGACAAGATCAATGGCGTCATCGTCGAGGACGTCGATCCGGCGAGCCCGGCAGCGCAGAAGGGCATCAAGGTTGGCGATGTCATCGTCGAAGCGGCGCAAGATGCCGTGAGCAAGCCCGACGACGTCGCCAAAAGCATCGACAAGGTCAAGAAGGCGGGCCGCAAAGCCGTGCTGCTCCGCGTCGAGGACGGCAAGGGTGATCTGAGATTCGTCGCCGTACCGTTACCGTAGCCCACCGTAACTCTGTGCACGTCTGAGTAAGCTAGGTCCACCATCCGCATCGATCAACTGCCTCTGGAGGCTACGTGTCCGAACGCCACGGTCTACTCGACACCATTTTTGATAGCTTGGCGCCGGTGCATCCCGACGGCCATAAGTTCATCGCCATCGGCGCTGGGCTGACGCTGCTGTTCTTCCTGCTGTATCCGCCGGTTGGATGGCTGCTGGCGCTGTTGACGGCGTGGGTTGTGTATTTTTTTCGCGATCCGGCACGGGTGACGCCGCTGCGGGCCGGGCTCGTGGTGTCCGCGGCCGACGGGCGCATCTCATCGATTGAAAAAGTGAAGCCACCGGCTGAACTCGGGTTGGGTGAGGCCGAGCGCTTGCGGATTTCGACGTTCCTGTCGGTGTTCGATGTGCACATCAACCGCGCCCCTGTCGCCGGGCGGATCGTGCGTTCGCTCTATATTCCAGGCACGTTTTTGAACGCTGCGCTGGATAAGGCGAGCGAGGATAATGAACGCCGGGCGCTTGTCATCGATATGCCGGACGGGGTTGAGGTCGGTGTTGTGCAAATCGCCGGCCTTGTCGCACGCCGCATTGTGACGTTTTCCAGCGTTGGTGATACTGTTGGCGCAGGGCAGCGGTTTGGTCTGATCCGGTTTGGCTCGCGCGTCGACGTGTATCTGCCGCCGGGCAAGGCTGCGCTGGTGTCAGTTGGTCAGCGGGCTATTGGCGGCGAAACCGTGCTGGCCGATTTGCAATCTGACGAGCCGGAGCGGGAAGCGCGCCGGGCGTGAGGTTACTGGACGTGACTTTAATGGGCCGCATCGCTGGTCGCGGCGGCAACAGACCAGTGAACAGGGAAGAGAGGGTGCAATGGACCCCGTAGTCCCAACGCTCGAGGAAGAAACGACGCGGCGGCGGCGACGGCCGTTGTTCCGTCACCGGCGCGTACCGGTGCGCATGCTGGTGCCGAATTTTTTCACGCTGCTCGCCTTGTGTGCCGGATTGACGTCGATCCGCATGGGCATCGAGGGCCGCTATGATCTGGCGCTCGCGGCCATCGTGTTCGCGGCTTTCCTTGACGGCATTGATGGGCGCATCGCGCGGCTGCTGAAGGCCTCGTCGCGGTTTGGCGCCGAACTCGACAGCCTCGCTGATTTCGTCAACTTCGGCGTGGCGCCGGCGTTCCTCGTGTTCAACTGGGGGCTCGGCAGCATGCCGAGTGCCGGGTGGATCTGCGTGCTGATGTTCTCGCTGGCCTCGGCATTACGGCTGGCGCGGTTCAACGCCGCGATTGATGATGACAAGCCGAAATGGCAGTCGAACTATTTTACCGGCATGCCAACGCCAGCGGCAGCGATCGCGGTGATGCTGCCGGTGTATTTGCATCATATCGGGATCGAGGAATTGAAATCGCCGTGGGCGCTGAAGCTGGTGCTGGTCTACACACTGTTCGTCGCCTTCATGATGGTATCGACGATCCCGACGTATTCCGGCAAGCTTCTCGGCGAACGCGTCGGGCGCGAGTGGGTGATGCCGATGTTCATCGTCGCCATTGGCGGCGTGGCGATGCTGCTGACGTACCCTTATGAGACCCTTGCGGCCATGACGCTGGCCTATCTTGCGGCCATTCCGTTGAGCTGGCGGCGGTTCCAGGACAAGGTGCAGGAGTCGGCGGATCATGCCGCTGAGGATGCTGTTCCAGCATCAGCGCCGCCTGTTATAGCGGCTGCGCCAGTGCCGCCACTCGCACAACCGCAAGCGCCGCCCCAAGCAACCGGGCGCGTTTTTCCGCTGCGGCCGGGCGATCCGCCGCGATGAAGGTCGAGAGCCTGGCCATCGCTGACGTCAAACTGATCACGCCGAAGAAGTTCGGCGACGAGCGCGGTTTTTTTTCCGAAACGTGGAATGAGAAGGCGTTTGCCGGGGCGGGCATCGCCGCGCGTTTTATGCAAGACAATCATGCCCATTCCGGCGCCAAAGGCACTGTGCGGGGCCTGCATTTCCAAACCGCGCCGATGGCGCAGGACAAGCTTATTCGTGTGACGCGCGGCGCAATTCTGGATGTCGCCGTTGATCTGCGCCGGGCATCAGTGACGTTTGGCCAGCATGTTGCAGCCGTGCTGTCGGCTGCAAACTGGTGTCAGCTATGGGTGCCAAAGGGGTTCGCGCACGGCTACTGCACGCTCGAAGCGGACACCGAAGTGATCTACAAGGTGACAGAGTATTATTCCCCCGCCCACGACAAAGGCATTTTGTGGGACGATCCGGGGCTCTGCATCAAGTGGCCGGTGACGCGGGCGACGGCGCTGGTGTCGGACAAGGACAAGATGCAGCCGCGGCTGGCTGATGTGGCTGGGCTGTTTACGTAGGCCTTATGCTGCCTTTGCGTCGTCCGCATCCGGGCCTTGGCGCGTCCAGACACTGACCTGCCCGTTAGGCTCGAGCATCGCGAGTTTCACGCTTGCGAGCGAGAAGCTGCCTGCTAGGCGCAGTGCGGTATCAAGCTCCGCCGCCGTAATATTCTCGTCAGTCAAGGTGGCTTGCATGACCTGTCCATCGCGGACAAGGACGAGCGGATCGCCTTCGACGACCCTCTCGGCCGCAGGACTGCGATACAGGGCATAGGCGACGGCCCAATTGATGAAGATGAGCGTGGTCGCGCTGATGAGGCCGCCGACCAGGGAATTGTCGCCCGCGTTCATCGCATTCTGTACGGCGTTGCTGAGGATCAGCAGCAGGATCAGATCGAAAGGGCCGAGCTGGCCGACCTGGCGCTTGCCGGTCAGGCGCAGCATCGCGAACAGAAAGGCGTACACGGCGATGCCGCGCACGATGATTTCCCAAATGGGTACGGAGAGAGTGAACATGCGGGCGCTCCACGGACTGACAGACCCGGCAGTGTAGAGCGAAATCGCGGGGGCTGTCGCTGGCCGGACGCCAGGCCAAAAAAAGCCCGAAGACTGGCTTGGGGCTTTTTGTACTCAAGGTAGTGGCATCGGAGGGCCTTACTTCGTCTCTTCGGGGGCGCGGTGATAGATATCGTCGGTGCGCATGATGTCGTCTTCGCCGAGATACGAGCCAATCTGGACTTCGATGATCTCGACCGGCACCTTGCCCGGGTTTTCAAGGCGGTGCCATTGGGTCGCGAAGATGTAGACGCTCTCGTTTTCACGCGCCAATTTTTCAATCTCGCCGATGACGATCTTGGCGGTGCCCTGGACCACGATCCAGTGCTCCGAGCGGTGGTGGTGCATCTGCATCGAGAGCTTGCCGCCGGGTTTGACGTGCAGCAGCTTGACCTGGAAGCGCGGGCCGACGTTCAGCGTTTCGAAATAGCCCCAGGGCCGGTAGTTGCGAAGGTGCTGCTCCTGCTCCTTGCGGTTCGACTGTTTGAGGCGGGCGACGATTTTAGCAACATCTTGCGTCCGGCTCCGGTCGGCGACGAGGAGTGCGTCGGGCGTGTCGATGATGACGAGATCTTTGACACCAATGGTCGAGATAATCGATTTCTCAGAGTGGACGTAACAGCCGTTGGTGTCTTCGAGGACGGCTTCGCCGTGGATGTAGTTGCCCTTGTCATCGCGCGGTGCGATGTCCCACAGCGACGCCCACGAACCAACGTCGTTCCAGCCGACGTCGAGCGGCAGCATGGCGGCGGTGACGGTTTTTTCCATGACGGCGTAGTCGATTGAGATGTTAGGCGACGCGGCAAAACTGGCCTTGTCGAGGCGAACGAAGCCGAGATCGTCGGTGGCTTTGGCGAGGGCTGCCCGCGCAGCCTCCAGGATTTGTGGCTCAAGACGCGCGATCTCTTCGAGATAGGTGCGGGCGTTGAGGACGAAAATGCCGCTGTTCCAGTAGTAATTGCCGCTGGCGACATACTTTTCAGCAGTTTCGCGATTGGGTTTTTCAGTAAAGCTCTCGACCGTGTAGGCGCCACCATTAAAGCCTTCGAGCGGTGCGCCCTGCTTGATGTAGCCGTAGCCGGTGTGGGGTTCGTCCGGCTTGATGCCGAACAACACGAGCTTGCCCGTTGCGGCGACCTTGGCGGCGCGCTTGACGCCCTCAACGAACTTGGCCTCGTCCTTGATGACGTGGTCCGACGGCATGATGGCGAGGATGGCGCCGGGGTTTTCACGCAGCGCGGCCAGCGCAGCAACGGCGATGGCTGGCGCGGTATTACGGCCGACGGGCTCGAGAATAATGGCGCGCGGTTTGATGCCAGCGCGCTCGATTTCTTCGCGGACCAGAAAGCGGTGGTCGTTGTTGCACAGGAGTATGGGGGCTGCGAACCCGGCGTCGGGTGTCAGACGCGTCAAGGCAGCAGACAGGAAACTCGAGTTCTGTCCGGCAAAGAAGCGGATGAACTGTTTGGGATACATCGAGCGCGACAGCGGCCAAAGGCGGGTGCCGGAGCCGCCGGATAGAATGACAGGAAAAATAGCGCTCATCGTCGTTATGGTTCCTCGCAATAGCGCACTAGCTCTAAGGCTAGCCGTGAATCGCGGCTAGAACAAATTGATGACTGTTCACGGCTTTGTGCCAGGGCGGTGCCAGAGACGCGACGAAAGGTCGTTAGTTGGCACGGACGCAGGCATCCGCGCGCCCAATCTAAGCCGCCCATTCTAAGCCGCCCATTCTAAGCCCAAGACGCGGGATGGACGCAGGTCTAGCCCGGTTGCCGTGTCAGCCGTTCGCGGAGAGAGCGCAGAGAGTTTGCACTCCCGAGGCCCGATTGCGGTTCCGCGGTCGAAGCCGATGCCGCCGATGCCATGGGACGGCGCTCGGGCGCCGGCGATGCCAGCCCGGATGGGCGGGCGCTGTAGCCGCTCGAAGGCGCGGGGGTTGTGCTAAAGTCTTTGCGCAGCTGAGGCGCGCCGCTGCGCGATCCGGCCGGCTGCATCGACGAAGTCTGCGAAGCGGCGGCGCGAGGCGCGGCCGTTTCAGACATCATCACTGCATCGGCGGCTTCTTCGTAGTCGGGCTCGGCGTTGCTGGTGATGCCCATGGCGTCGGCCATCATGGCCAGCTGCTGGCTCATATCGCCACCGGCGCCGATGCCGGACGCGCGCCAGCGATCGACGACCTGCTCGAGGAAGCCTTCGTCCCCCATCGACTTCTGCCATTTTTCGGAGAAGCGGGCGGTCGAGGAGCGCGGCAGGCAGTGCTTGGGGAGTTCATCGAACTTGATGCGTACGGGGAGCGACATGCCGTCGCCAAAGGCGATGGCTTCACGCTGGCCGAGCGAGGGCAGGAATTCAAGCAGGCCGGACCCGGTGTCGGACACGGCGGATTGGACGATTGCCTGGTCCTTGTCGTTGGCCATGCGCAGCGCAAAGACGGTGTTGCACTGGGACAGGATGGTGGGATCGATTTCGGCCGGGCGCTGGGTCACAATGCACAACGAGGCGCCGTATTTGCGGCCTTCCTTGGCGATCTTGGCAATGGCGCGCTTGCAGGGCTCGAAGCCGAGGCTGGCGTTCGCCGGCACATAGCGGTGGGCTTCTTCGCAGACCAGCGTCACCGGCACCTGGCCTTCGCTCCACAGCGCGAAATCGAAGGTCATGCGGCAGATCACGGAGACAACGACGCTGACGATCTCGCTCGGCAGGCCGGTTAATTCCAGGATCGAGATCGGCTTGTCGTTGACCGGCACGCGGAAGATGCGGCTGAGGACCTGGGTCATGCCGTCGTAGACGGTGAGCGAGCCGAACATGAAGGCGTAGCGGCCGTCCTGCGAGATGTTCTCGATGTGATTTTTGAGCTGGCGATAGGGCGCCAGATCTTTCTTGTTCTCGAGTTTGCCCATGCGCTCGTCGATGAGCGTCGTCAGATCCGAGATGCGGTAGGGAACCGGGGTATCGACCGTGTAGCGGCCAGAATCGATGACCCCGCGGCGCAGCTTGTTGCTTTCAACCGTGCGGCCGGTGCTGTAGCGGCTCTTGGCTATGGGGATGAGTTCCTGGAGAACTTCGATTTCGGCTTTGCGTTCCACATCGCCGATCAAAACCTCGACGATTTCCTCGAAATTCAACAGCCAGAACGGCAGCTGCATATTGCGTGGCGACATGACTTCGGCCCATTCGCCGAAGGCGGTCGAGTACTCGTTATGCGGGTCAAGCAAGACGATGTGAGCAGCCGGGTGCTTTTCGAGGATGGCACGCAGAATGAGGGCCGTGGTGCAAGATTTGCCGGTGCCGGTGGTGCCGAGGATTGCAAAGTGCTTGCCGAGCAGATCGTCGACGCGGACCATCGCCGGAATGGAGCTGTCCTGGCGGATGCAGCCGACGCGGACGGCCGCACCGCCATCGCCACAGAAGGCAAATTCGAGTTCGGGCTTCGACGAGACGCGGACGCGATCGCCAAGGGCTGGATAGATGGTCACGCCGCGGTTGAACTTGGCGGACTTGCCGTCTTGGCTCTTCCAAAGTTCGCCGACGAGACCGAGTTCTGCGATCCAGACTTCCGAGTCGCCATCGCGTTGGGCCGGCACCGGCACGCTCAAGGCTGAGACAATGGCGAGGACAATGGTGTTCGCCGTATCAATGGCGAGCAGGGTGCCCATTTCAGGCCGGTCGTTGAGCGAGCGGACCCGGTTCTCCTGTTGTCCGTCGAGAAGGACAATGGCCTTTGAGCCTGTGACCGAGACAATTCGGCCGATGGAACGGTCGGCATCGTGTGATTTGCCGAGAAGCGGGCCAGATAGGTGCATTGCATTTTTCCTAGACGGAAGCGGATTGAATTTGCTTGGCTTCATATGGGTGAACGGCGGTTACGCTATTGCGTGACGGCAATACGATTGCGACTTCGGTGCCTGAGCCCTTTGCCGAGCGAACATCGATCTGACCGCCGTGAAGTTCGATGAGCGCCTTGGCGATGGGCAGGCCGAGGCCCGTACCCTCGCGCCAGCGCGCCTTGCCGGCATCGACTTGACCGAAGGGCGTCAGCGCGATTGCGACTTCTTCAGCTGTCATGCCGACGCCGGTGTCGCGCACCAGAATGGCGACACCGCCGGGGGTTGTGCGAAGGACTTCGACGGTGATCGTGCCGCCACTCGGCGTGAACTTGATGGCGTTGGAGATGATATTGGTGAAGATCTGCCGCAGCTTGACGCTGTCGCCGCGAACAAGCGGCAGATCGTAGGCGATGGCCGGGACAATTGTGACGCCGGCTTCGCTGGCCATGAGACGGAAGCCGTTGATGCTGGCCTGCACGATCTCATCGATGTTGATTTCCCGGCTATCGAGCGTGTACTTGCCGCTCTGAATTTTGGAAATATCGAGGATGTCGTTGATGACGGACAGCAGATGTCCGGCTGCATCATTGATCAGCGTCGCGTACTCGACAATTTCGCTGTCGGGGAGCTTGCGGCGCTCGTGCTCGGCGAGAAGCTTGGAAAAGCCGATAACGGTGTTGAGGGGAGTCCTGAGCTCATGGCTCATGTTGGCGATGAATTCGGATTTGACCTTGCTGGCGAGTTCGGCCTCGATGCGGGCTGAATGTTCGGCAATGCGGGCGCGATGACGCAGAACCGCATCGCCCAGAAGCGACGCGTATTCGTTCATCAAGGAATTCGACTTCGTGTTCCCGAAAGCCCCGTGCAGCATCAGCCGGTCCAGATCAAAACGCCGTTAAGTCCAATGCTCAAATTAGGGCTGAGATGCTAACTCAAGGTTAACTGGTGCGCCAAAAGTCGAAGTTCCGGCTTCGCGTCGAAGCTCGCTTTGGGGGGGCTGCGGCGATGGGGGCTCGAAGCTTTTCCGATATAGCAAGCCAGCCACGCGGCAGGATTTCCTCATTTCGGGCGGTGCGAAATGCGCCTCGAATCCTTTAATGGGTCTGATTGCAGATTGCCGGACTTGGCCGTGGTCGTTCACCGCCAATCTTGCCTTGGTCAAGTCCTGCGCGGGCAGGCAGCGCCTGCGATGGCGCTGACCGGGTGTCGCTGATCAGGCGTAAATGTGCTGCACCAGCATCAAGAGCGCTGGAAATTGCGATTTGACAAAATCGTGAGTTGCGTGCGGCGGGGGCGCCGTTGTTTACGTAATAACGTAACGTAAATCAGGTGCCCGCATGGGACTTCGGTTTGCCGCCGGGTGGCCTCGAGGGTGGTCAGGATTATCGTTTTAATACAATAAGATGGGGGTTGTGATGACGGTTCGGCGGTTGGTGACTGGATTCGCAGGATTGACAGGATTTGCGGTGCCGGCGGCGGTTTGCGCCTTGGTGCTGACAAGCGGGCCGTCCGCCCGCGCCGAATATGAGGTCGAAAGTCCCGAAGTCGAGCAGGGCGAGCTCGAGATCGAATACCAAGGTGATTACGGCTTTGGCACGCCGCGCCGCCGGTTCGTTGATCCGGCGGCAGCGCCCGATGATCCGGACGAAAACGAATTCCGCCGCCAAGGTCACAATATTGGGTTGAACTTCGGTTTGACCAATTGGTTTCGATTGGGCGTGTTCGCCGAGTTCGAAGCCGAGCGATTTGAGGCGGAGCGCGTTGAGGATGACGGTTTGCCCGCCAACGGATTCGGTGACCTGAAGTTCAGCGGCATCGAGTTCGAGTTCACGGGCGTCGTCATCCCGGCCCGGCAGAACGTCCTTGGCGTCGCCGTGTTCGCTGAGCTCGAGCTGCCGAGGGAGCCGGAAGCGCCGAATTCAATCTCGTTCGGGCCGATCCTGAAGTTCGAGTCCGGCGCATTCTCAGTGACCACAAACACCTTATTGACCAAAGCGTTTAACGCCGGCGGAGCACGCGACGAGCGCGACGAGAAGTGGGGCTTTTATGCCGCCTGGCAGGTGCAGTACCAAGTCAATACTCAGCTGGCGTTGGCCATCGAAGGCTATCACGACTTCGAACGTCTCGGCAGCAGCGGCAACCCTGATACCAGCACCGCCAAGACATTTTTTGGCGATCATGACCAGCACCTCATCGGTCCGGTCCTCTACTATACGCTCAACGGCGCAGGCGGCAGCACGCTTGGCATGATGAAGGCCGGCAAGGGTGACGACGACAAGACCGGCGCCGTCGATGACGACGACGACAAGGGTGGTTCGCTGACCATGGGCGCCGGCGTTCTCTTCGGGCTCAACGACGACACCCAGGACGCGGTCTTGAAGTGGTCGGCGGAGCTTGAGTTTTAAGGCCTTCGCCGCCCGTTCGCTGACTTAGAAAAGCCCGCACCTGACATTCAAGCTGGCCGTTGAGGACGGGACCTAGAGCAGAATCCTATCTCATCGAATCGCGGCCGGAGTCCTTCTCCCTGGGGGAGAGGAAAATCCTGACGCTGGTGCCGTATGGCCGGAACCTGCTCTAGAACCGCGCGGGCACGAAGTGCGCCGGCGTGACGGGTTGTTTTTCGAATGGGACAGCCTCGGCTTCGAGGCGCGCGATTTCGGCGAGAGCTTCACGGATAGAGCCCGCCAGCCTGGCGAACTCCGGCAACCGCGTGAGATCGCTCTCAATATAGAGCAGCGTGTCACGCACGCTCTCGAGATCGATGCTGACGTTGTTTTGCGGGTGGCGGGCAACTGCGAACACGGCAAACACCTCAAACGCGAACAAAAACTTTAAGGCTTTATCAACCTTTGCACTGTTGCAAAAAATACGCCGTCCGGCAAGTCACTTGCACCATGCTTGCGGGCCGGCAACACGTGTCGTTTTGGGACGAATTATCCGGCATTTAGCGGATTTAACTCCAGTCTTCTTTTACTTCTCGAAGGCACACTCCGGTCTCAGGGTTGGAAGTGGAGTTTGGTTGTGGTGCAAGCGTCGAAGAACGCGCCTGGGATCCTGATCATCGTCGAGAATCTGACGGTTCCGCTCGATCGCCGCGTCTGGCAGGAAGCGCGCACGCTGCGCGATGCCGGGTATACGGTGTCTGTCGTATGCCCGAAGGGCGGCAATTACACCGCAGCCTATGAGGTGCTCGAAGGCATTCACGTCTTCCGCCATCCGCTACCCTTTGAGGCTGACGGTGCGCTGGGGTACGGGCTCGAATATTCCTGGGCGCTGGCGTGGGAGTTCGCGCTCTCGGTCAAAGCCTATTGGAAAGTCGGCTTCGACGTTGTGCAGGCGTGCAATCCGCCGGACTTGTTGTTCCTGATCGGCGGCTTTTGGAAAGTTCTGTTCGGCAAGCGCTTCGTGTTCGATCACCACGACATCAATCCGGAACTGTTTGAAGCCAAATTTGGCAAGCAGGGGCGGTTTCACACGCTTCTGCTCTGGCTCGAAAAGCTGACCTTCAAGACCGCAGACGTGTCGATTGCGACCAACGAGACGTTCAAAGACATCGCGATCAAGCGCGGCGGTATGGCTCCTGACCGGGTGTTCATCGTTCGCTCGGTGCCGGATCTGACGCGCTTCAAGCGTGTCGCCCCGAGCCCCACGCTCAAGAATGGCCGCAAGCATCTCGCCGGCTATGTCGGCATCATGGGTGCGCAGGATGGCGTCGATCTGCTGATCGAGGCGATGGACGACCTCGTCAACGTACAGGGCCGGGACGATATCCAGTGCGCCATCATCGGCTCTGGCACCGAACTGCCGCGGCTTGAAGCCATGACGCGGACGAAGGGTCTCGACGGCTATGTGACGTTTACCGGCTTCCTGTCGGGTGAGCCGCTGTTGCAGGCGTTCTCGACGTTCGATATCGGCGTCATTCCCGATCCGAAGAACACCTACAACGACAAGATTTCGATGAACAAGGTGTTCGAGTACATGAGCCTCGGCATCCCGTTTGTGGGCTTCGACCTTGTCGAGGGCCGCAGAGCATCGGGCGACGCGGCGCTATACGCATCAGATAATTGTCCGCATCAGCTAGCGGCCAACATGGCCCGCGTCATCGATGATGTGGATTTGCGTGGCGCCCTCAGCGAAGAAGGTTTGTCGCGGGCCCAGGCGCTACTCAAGTGGGAAAATGAGCGGGCGCGGCTGCTGGCAGCCTATGATCTGGCACTGGCCAGCGAACCAGAGACTGCGAACAGCTCCAGCGTTGTTGCGCTTTCAAAGTAAGCGCTTTCCCCACAATGGGGTTAGAGAGCAGGTGCCATGGCATCCGGCTTGGAGAGCCAGCGGCGGAGGTTGGCCCTCAGCATGGGCATGACGGCTGCGCCGGTGCAGAGCACAGCTGTTGAGACTGCGATTGTCGCGTACGCGATTTCAAGACGTGTCCCAGTCCCGAGGTGAGCGACGAGCGCAGCCGTGAGCCCGGCGGGGATCAGGAACAGCGCGCGTTGCGCGAGAACGGCGCCAAGTCCGGGCTCGCTGGCTTCGAGGCGATGGGCGATGTAGACCAGCGACAGTACCTCGAAGGCGCAGCCGATCGCGGCGATCATTGGCAAGCCATGTCCGAGATAGGCGGCGGCGAGCACAAACGGCAGGGCGTTGGCGCGAAGGACGCCGGCGACCAAGAACGGCTTGGTGGTGCCATGTGCCATCAAGGCCATGCCGGCGACAGCCTGGATCATGCGCAGCGCCCACATCAGGGCGAGCCATGCCGTGACCGTACCCAGGCCGTGATAGCTCGCACCAAAGACGAGGGGTAGCAGGGCATCGCCGGTGACCACAAAAAACGCCAGGAAAACGGCGGCTAAAACAACGGTCGCTTCGGTCATCACCGTGAAGCGGCGATGCAAGCGCCGGCCCTGCCGCAAAGTCTCGGAAAACAGCGGCAGCATCAGCGAATGGCCGACTTTGGCCGCGATAAGTCCCGGAACCATCGTCACCATAAAGGCGACTGTAAATCCAGCCAGCGCCTCCATGCCGGCAAGGCGGCCGATGATCATGCGGTCGCCCTGATAGACGGCAATCAGCGGCAGCGCGCTCGCGAGGATCGGCCAGCCAAAGGCGATTTGGCGCGCAAGCACGTCGCGGTCGAACGCCAAGTGATACGGCCGTTCAGCCAACGCATGCGAGATGGCAATGCTGGCAAAGGCCTGCACGAGTGCGAGCCACACCACCGCCGTGTAGTCATGAGCGAAGGCGAGGACCGGCAAGGTGAGCGCCAGGGCTACCGCCTGCGGGACGACTTCGACCAGCAGTTGCGGCCGGTTGTCGAAGCGTCGCTGGGCGCGCCTGCAATCGAGATGCATGAAGCCCTTGATCAGGGGCGCGAAGGCTGCGAGCTGAAAGGCTTGGGCGGCATGATCGACGGCGAAGAATTGGGCGAGATGCGGGCCGCCACAGAGCATCAGCACGCCAAGGATCAGCCCGCGTAAAGCCAGGACGGTGTGGGCGGTTGCGACGAAGACCGGGCGGTCTCCGTCCTTGGCTTGAACGATCAAGCGGTCGGCGCCGAGGTCGGAGAGCGTTTCGATCAGTTGCAGCAGAAGCGCGATGCTCGCCGCGATGCCGAAATCGCCGCGCGACAGGGCGTGACCGATGAGGGCATTGCGCGCAAACGATAACGCCTGCGCTGTGGCATAGCCGGAGAACAGCAAAGCGCCCTGACCGGCGATGCGGCGCGGTGTGGTTGAAGCATCGGACATGGCGGTTGTTTTCGCGGTCATGCGGACTTCGGCGCTGGCTTATTCCAGCCGCGTGCTCCGGGCAGCCGCCGGGCAAGACGCGCGAGCGGAGCATCGACGGCACGGCCAAGCGAATTTCTGATGGATCCGCCCGAGAGACGCACGAGGGCGCAGGTGGTTTGAACCCAGCGGGGTGAAAGCGCGCGCGACCACTTATCGCGAAACGCACGTTCGGCGATGTCGAAATCGCGGCTCTTATGCCCCGGCGAGAGGTGTTCGAGATGGAAATCGATGACGTAGGACGTCAATCCCATCTGGCCCGCGTGCAGGCAAATGTCGGCACCGTAGAAGTGGAAGCCCGTCAGGTCGTGGGAGAAGCCGAGCCGGGCGTCGCGGCGGACGACGATGAAATTTTCGTCCAGCGATGCGACGCGCTCGGGGAATGTGCCAACGCGCTGATCGCGGCCGTGGGGATCGGTGATGCGCAAGGCGAGACGGCCCGGCGCGACGCCGCCAGCATTACCGGCGACGGCCCAAGTGGGATCGCGGCGTGCGAGGTCGGCGAGGCGTTGATCGAGTGTCTGGCGATTGTCGGTCAATAACCGCACATCCTGATGGCACAGAATGACGATTGTGCCCCGCGCGGCGTTGAGCAGTGCATTCAGTCCGCTATAGGCATCGGTCTGTATGGGGCCGGTATTGTCGACAAACAGGTATTCGCAATCGTGGTCGCTAAAACCGCCAGCCCGGAACGAGGCAAGGAGGGCTGCGTAGTGGGCCGGGCCGGTCACGAGAGTGGCGATTGAATAGCGCGGCTCAGCCGCCAGCGGCGCCAGCGTGTCCGGGCGGAGGATGCGGGGCGGGGCGACGACACTGCATTGAGTGGTGGCTTGCTCGGTCATGATAAAGCTCGCGGCATTGAGGGCGTAAACGCGGGCTGTGTCCGGGGACCGGTGTCGAGCACAGCGTAGCCATGGCGCCATTCGCGGCGGCGCGACCAGATCTGGCGCCAGGCGGCCGCTGTTTCATGCCGCGATTGCGCCAATGACAGTGCTGCAAGAGCGCTCGTCGCGATGGCGCGCGATAGCGGCCATGAGGCGAGCAGGGCGCGGCCAAGTGGCGCGAGCGCCGGTGTCCAGTGGCGGTCGATAAGTGTTGCCTTGGCGGCGAGAAGGCGGACCATTTTGTCGGCCCGGGCGGGCTCGGAAGCGCCGCCATAGTGGATGATCGTCGCGTCAGGCGTCAGAAGCGGCCGGGCGGAGAATGCGTGGGCTCTGAGGCACAGATCGGCTTCTTCGCCATACATGAAGAAGACGGGATCGAAGCCGCCGAGGCCGTCCCAGAGTTCGCGTTCGGTCAGGAAAAAGCAGCCCGAAACTATATCGACGTGGCGCACGTGATCGCGCTGCCAGCCGCCGAGGGCTTCGCCGTTGAACAGCTCTGAGTCCGGAAACAGACCCGTCAGTCCTGTGGCCCGGCAGACGAGGTTCCACGGCGTCATGCGGCCCCAGCACGACGCCGGATTGAGCTGCTTGTCGGGAAAAAGCGTGCGGCCGCCCCAAATACGGGCTTTTGGGGTTTGGCGCGCGAAGGCAACAAGTTTGTCGATGGCGCCTTCGAGAACGACGGTGTCTGGGTTGAGGAGCAGGATGTAGCGCCCGCGAGCGGACATGGCGGCAAGGTTGTTGGCGCGGGCAAAACCAATGTTTTCATTGAGTGCGATGAGCCGGGGCTGCAACGGATGCCCGGCGATCATGGCGGCTGAGCCGTCGCGCGAGGCGTTATCGACCGCGAGCACTTCGTAGGACGTCTCGCGGGTCTCGGCCAGGATTGAATCCAAGGCCGCACGCGTCAGAGCGCAGGTGTTGTAACTGACGACAATGATCGAGACGTCGATGTGCGCGCGCGAGGCCATGAGATAATCCGCCGGAACGAAGCCTGATTCGTCTAGCGTACCGGCGGGCAGCTAACCTGGCGTTAATAACCGCGTAAGCCCTGTAACAGCTAACGAAGGCTTAACGCGGTTCGCAGCATGATCGGGCTCAGATGAGGCGACGGGGTGGCCGGCATGACTAAGCAGGGAATAGCGGAGCAGATGCCCTTCGACGGCATCATCTGCATCGGCGGCGAAGATTGGTGGTATCACAATCGCGGCCATTTCGATTTCCAGATCATGCGCCGGTTGGCCAAGGACTGGCCTGTCCTCTTCGTTAATTCGCTCGCCGTGCGGATGCCGTCGCTCAAGGAAAAGAGCCAATTTGTTTCCCGTGTCGGCCGCAAGCTCAAAAGCCTGTCGCGCGGGATGGTGCGCGTTGAAAACAACTTTTGGGTGTTCTCACCGGTTTCAGTACCGGGCCCGACGGGACAGAAACTCTCGGCTTGGGCTTTAGCGCCGCAGATCAAACTCGCTGCCGCCCGCGCCGGCATTAAGCGGCCGCTGCTGTGGGTGCATTGCCCGGCAGGCGCGGCGCTAATCGGAGACATTCCGCACGTCGGGCTCGTCCTGCAGCGCACGGACCGCTTCGAAGCCTTCCCCGAAGCCGATCCCGCAGTCGTTGGCGCGCAAATCAAGGCACTGAAGGCAGCAGCCGACCTCGTCGTCTATTGCAACGCCAATATGATGGCGGAGGAAAGCGGTGAAGTGCGCCGTCAGCTGCTCATCACCCACGGCGTCGATCTCGACATGTTTATCGCGGCCGGTAAGGCCCGCGCACCGGGGCCGGCGGATGTCGCTGTGCTCAAGCGGCCGAGAGTTGGCTTTATTGGTGGCATCGACGCGCACACGTTCGGGCCGAAGCTGTTCCTTGGTGCGGCCAGCCGGATGCCCGATGTCGAATTCGCTTTGATCGGAGGCTGCTCGTTGCCGGAAGGCTGGTGTACGCTGCCGAACGTCAAGCTGCTCGGGCGCAAACCGTATGATCTCGTAGCGAGCTACATGGCGGCGATGGACGTGCTGATCATGCCCTGGAACGATAGCGAGTGGATCAAGGCCTGCAATCCGATCAAGCTCAAGGAATACCTCGCGGTTGGCCGTCCGGTCGTATCGACCGATTTTCCGGCACTTGGGAAATACCGGGAGATCGTGCGCGTCGCCAAGGGCTCGCGGGCGTTCGCCGCGGCCATTCGCAGTGCGCTCGATGAGCCTTACGACGCCGAACGGGCACGCAAGATAGTTGCCACCGAGGGCTGGGATGCAAAAGCCAGCTATCTGGCCGAGGCCCTCGTGGATCTGATCTATGAAATGGCTGAGGGCCGTGAGCAGGCGGCGCTGAAGACGCGCACGGCGGCGTGAGCGCAGCAGAGCAGTGTCAGGCGGGGTAGCCCACTGGTGCCGCTCCGCCGCCGAACGGACCAAATTCGGTAAGCGTCTGTGTTGGAGCGTGACGGCTGGCATGAACCGGGCGCTGGCCCGGCGACGTCACCCGGGAGGCAGATTTGACCCGCTTCGGGTCGGCAATCCACCCTGAGAGTCCGAGGAAAAAGAAGAAGAAGGCATAGAGCACGTTCCAGAAGTGCACCGTTGTGCCGACGAGGGATAGCGCGATGAGCGACATGATCCATCCGCGCGACAGGCGCCGCACCGAAATATCGGGGTGTGTCAGGCCGCGCTTGGTCACGGCCCGTGTGATGAAGACGATGCCGCTGACGAGAGAGACAACCGCGGGCACACCTTCGCGCATGGCGATGACCAGCCAGAAGGCGTCGATGGTCGAGGAGGCCATCCACCATGGGCGCTCCCAGTCGGTGAGGCCAATGCCGGTCCACGGATTGGCGTAGACGTTGCTGAGACCATGTTCCCAGATCTGGAGGCGGTAATATCCGGTCCAAGCATCGAGTGTCATGCCTGTCGCGATCAGGTTTATGGGCGACCGCGACATGACACACGCCGCGCCGATGTAGAGGGCGGTTAAGAGTGCGAACGTCAGGCTGGTGCGGTTGGCGGTGCCGCGCGTCAGATACTCCCAAAGGATCATGGCGCCCTGCAAAAGCAAACACAGGATCGGCGCCGATGATAGGCCCAAGACTGTCGCCAGGCACAACAGGGCGGCTCTCTTGCGGCGGCTGAAGCTGGATTTTGCAGCGTACCAAAACATTGCCAGAAGAGCGGCGCAGAAGGTTCCGTAATGGATCGGGTGATCGAAGGAGCCGTACGCGCGTGTCAAATGCAGGCGGGTCTCGACGGCGGTCGGGTGCACGTATCCGGTGACGCTCTTTAGAAGGTCGTGGGTGAAATTCTGGCCCAGCAGCGTTTCCGGCAAGGCGATGGCTGCGGCTAGAGCAATCGCGATGGCCATTGTTCTCAGCGTGGCGTGGAAGAGTGCGGTATCGCGGACCCAGATGCGGGCAACAAGATAGGCGCCGAGGCTCTCAAGCGCCAGCGATCCGCCGTAGACGAGGCCTTCATGCTGGCCCAGGTGATGCATGAAGATGCCTACCGTCCAGGCGTTGAACAGGAGGAATGCGGCGTCGAAGGTTCTAAATTTCAGGCCGCGCTGCCCGAGGATGCGCCACAAGGCAACCGGTAACAAGAGGAGCAACACGACGCGGTGCGGCGGCAGGCGCAGGCCTTCGAGATAGAGCGAGAACTCCGTTGGGCACAGGAACGAGGCGATCAGAAGGATGACCGGCAGCGGGGTTTTGGTTTTGACCTGGGCCATGACTTCAAACTTTTTCGACGGACTTGGTTTTTGCTGCAGCTAGTCGGCGTTTTTGCCTGTCAAAACCGCGTAAAACGTTCGCACAAGTATTTTGAAATCAAGCCACAACGACCACGAGCGAATGTAGGCCAGGTCGGCATCGACACGGGCTTCAATGCTACCTGGTGCGGCCGTCGATCCCCTCAGACCCGTGACCTGGGCTAGGCCAGTCATGCCAGGCCGCATTTGATGGCGGTCTGGATACATATCGAGAAGGCGTGAGAATTCTTCGTCGTGGGCGAGGGCATGCGGCCGGGGGCCAACCAACGACATTTCGCCCTTGATGACATTGAAGAGCTGCGGCAGTTCATCGAGGCTGGTGCGGCGGAGGAGGCGCCCGACGAAGGTCACGCGAGCGTCCCCGGCTGTAGCCTGACGAATGACATCGCCATCCTCCATAACATGCATAGTGCGGAATTTGAGAATTTCGATGACGGTCTGGTAGCGGCCGCGGCGGCGCTGGCGGAACAGCACCGGTCCCGGACTTTCAAGCTTGATCGCGAGGGCCACGACTGGCCATAGCGGCGCGCAGAGCAGCACGACAAGGCTGCCGATGACAATATCTTCGAGCCGCTTCGTGATCGGCGCCCAGTCAATCAGCGCTTTTTTTTTACGTCGAGTAAGCCGACAGGGCCAAGGCTCGAGACGTTGTAGGCGATGTCGGTGTCGAGAAGATCAGAGGCGATGTGCGTAACGATGTGGGTCGATACCGGAAGGCGGTCGAATTTCTCGACAATGCCTGCGAGGCGCTCATTTGCCGCCTGAGGCAGAGCGATGATGATGCGGTCGACTTTGCCTTCACGGCATTCGTTGATAAGATCATCGAGCTTTCCAGAGACGATCATGCCCTCGGGATTGAGGCGATCCTGGCCAGAACGATCATCATAGACGCCGGTAAAAAAGACGCCAAGGTTTGGAGACTTGAGATAGTCGTGGACGCGGCGGGCGATCTGGCCTGCTCCAAACACGGCAATGCGCTGATCGTACCGGCCGGCGGCAGCGAACTCAGCAAGAATTTTGCGCGCAACGATGCGGTTGAGCAGAACGAGCGTGAAGCTCGCGGACAGCCACGCCGAATACCAAACGACAAGATGAATGTTGCGTAAAGCCAGCGGCAGGCCAATGCCGAGAACGCCAACAAGGCCGCAGCACACGCCAATCAGCAACTCGAACGGAGCCTGAGGAAACGCATCCATGCGGGCGGTGTCGTACATGCCGCGGAAGCGCAGGCACAGGTGCGATATGAAACCTGCCAGTAGCGTCGACTGGAGCAACAGGATCTGATCGAGTTGAACGTTGCCGGCAACGGCATAAATAAGGGCTGGCAGAAGGCCGCCAAAGACCACGGCAGCCAAATCACCTATTGCGACAGTGTCAGCTGCAACCTGGCGCGACAGGCGGCGTTTTGGCAGATGCTGCGCTCCTGCCAGCTTCGAAGCGGGCTCATGAGTGGGGGCAGCGGCTAGTCCGACTGACATGGTTCAACCTAACGCTGACGCAAATTACCGGCGATGGCACACCCCTATGAGAACAAGGCGCGAATGATCATCTAACGCGACTTCTCTAAATTTTTATTGAACGCGGTAAGAATTATCCGGTCTGCTGTTAACTCTAATAAGGCCCCACCGGGCGATTTACGCGGCTTGGCGCGGGCCAGAAAAACCGGCTGCGTGAGACGTGCTAGCGCGGAAGGGGAGAGCGAAACCGCGGGCCTCGTCGAAGGCTTCTTCAGAGACGCCGTTCAGCACCACGCCAGCCACCTTTTTCTCGTTGTACCCGAGAGTCTTAAGGGCCTTTTTAGCGAGCAGCTTCGGTGTTTTCTGCCATGTCATGACAAACACCACTTGGTCGGCGTGGTCAGCGAAAATCCGGCCATCGAGAACTGGCAACAGCGGCGGGACCGAAAGAATGATGGTGTCGAAGCGGGATTTGAGTCCAAGCATGGCGTCCGCCATGGCCTGAGAACTCAGCGCCTCAGGGATTGATCCGAGAGGCGGCGCTTGGCCCACTGCCGGCAGAAAGTGCAAGCCGGTCAATCCATCGCGCAAAATGGCGTTTTCGACGGGCTGAGACGCCAGGATTTGATCGAACAATCCGCGCTGGCGCTGGGCCGCAAGCTGCCGTGTCAAAGGTTGGAGCCGGGCATCGCCGTCGATCAACAACGGACGGCTCCCCGTCATCGCATAGTGATGGGCGAGGTTTGATGCGATCAGCTCCGCGCCTTCCCCTGGCATGCTTGATGTAACCAGAATGATGCGAGGTCCGGGGGAAGGCCGTCGCACATCCAACTCGCGGCGCGCGCTGCGGATGGCATCGGCGTAGACGCTCGAGGGCTCGGCAACGATCAGGCGCACGGCTTTGTTCGGTGCGTGGCGGGCGTCATCAGCAGGAATGGCGGGTACGGAAGACAAGTGGGGAACGTCGAGAACGCGCTCGACATCTTCTAAGCGGCTGATGCCAGGCGCCATCAGCTCAAGGAGAAGGGCAAGCGCGATGGCGAGTACCAGGCCTCCCGCCGCAGCCATCAGAACCAGCTGCCGGCGCTTGGGGGATGCCGGATACAGCGGTGCATCAGCTTTTTCAATGATGCGCACGTCTGGCAGTTGAAAACCTTGCGTCTCAGCTGTCTGCTTGTAGCGGGTCAGCAAGGCTTCGAACAATTGCTTCGAGGTCGTTGCTTCGCGCTCCAGATCTTTGAGGCCGACGCCGGCATCCTTCGAGACGATCTGCTGATCTTTGAGTTGCGTCAGGCTTTGCGTGAGCTGGCGTTCGCGCGCTTCAGCGACTTCAGCCTCGTTCTTTAAATTGATGATGAGGCGCGCAATTTCGCCCTGCACCTGCGATTCTGCTTCCGCCCTTTCGGCTTCAATTTTTAATATTTCCGGATGCCGGGGGCCGTATTTCGTCTTGAGCTCGGCAGACTTGCGCGTGACCGTCGCCAGCTGCTCTTTGAACAGGCGGACCGTGTGGCTTTGTAGAACTTCGACGATCGCCGTGCCGCCATCGCCTGCCTTTGCCAGCTTTTGGGCCTGAAGGTATTTTGCCTGGGCTTCCGACGTGGCGTTGCGGGCAACGACGGTTTGTTCCATCAAGCGTGCCAGCTGCTTTTCGGACAGGACTTGACCTTCTGTATCGAAGTAGCCGTTGGCGGCTTTCCACTGCTCGACCTTGCGCTCGGCGTCAGCAACCTTGATCCGCATCTCATCGATTTTAGTTTCCAAAAGCCCTGCCGCCGTCGCGGCCGCACGGGTTTTGGAATCTAGCTGATCCTTGAGGTAGGTCTCGGCAATGGTGTTGGCGATGCGTGCCGCCTTGACGGCATCGCTGGCTGAATAGCGAATATCGATCAGCAGCGTGTTGCGCACGCGCATGACTTTGAGTTTGTTGGTGAAGGCGACGGCGACTTCATCGCGTTCGGGCCTGGACGATCCCGGCTCATCGAGACTGATGATGTCGGCGATTTGGTCGTGGGGTTTGGCTAGCGGCCGTGCCGGTCTCGTGATGGCAGCTGGCGCCGCCGAAACGCCAAGTGTGCTCAAGAGCCGCGCCGACAAGGGGGGTGATGAGAATTCCGGATCATCCCTTAATCCGAGCGTCTCGATGACCTGCAGAATGATCGGCCTTGAGCGGACGATCTCGACCTCACTCTCGATCGTCGGCTGGTCACCCTTGAGATCTGACACCACCGTGTCGATGTTAGTGATCGATTTGTGACGCGGATCAATTTGGATGATCGCTGACGCGTCATACCGGTTCGGCATCATCCAAACGAGGGCTGCGACCAGTGTTGATGCAACGATCGGCAGGGCAACGACGAGCTTCGCCCGCTTGCGGACAGCCGAAATCGCGCGGTCAAGGCTCAATGCGCCTCCGCCCTCATCGTTGTCCTCAAGCTGCTGGTCGCTGACGTGCATTCTCCCTGGGACCTAAAAACGCAATTTCGCGCCAGCCATGAACCGGTTGCGGTGCATGTCGAGCGAATCATCTGACGAGTCGCGGATCTGATGTTCGTACCCAAAGGTGAACAGCCAGTTTTTAGTGAAGTAGTAATCAAGGCCGGCGCGGACCTGGTAAATGTTGTCGGCGCGATCTAAGCCTTGAAAATCGTCCTCCCGGACCTCGATGCCGCCGGTCATGATGAGGTTGTGAAAGATTTCGTATTCGGCCCGGACTTTGCCGCCGGTTTGTACGACGCCGCTGCTGGCGATATCGGCGGCTTCCAGGATTTGCCGGTAAAGGGTGCCGTAAATGGTCAGCCGTTGCGTCGGCAACCATTGAACATCGGCTTCGAGGAGCGTGGTTTTGAGAGACGCGAGGTTCGCCTGCTCGTAGTCGCGGATCCCGTAGCCGCCGAGGATCCGCCACCGCAGCAAGGGGTTGGTCTCGAAGGCCAAACCTGCGAGGGCTTCAAAGCCCCAGGCGTCCCGGTCCTGGGTGGGCGTGCCTGCGTTCGCTTCTCTGAGACCGCGGACCTTGCCGACGAACTCGTAGCCGGGCGAGAAGCGATAGCCGAACTTGAGCTGTGAGCTTAAAATTCCGGTGTCTCTAGCGTCCTGATCGAGCGTCGAGCCATTGACGGCCTTGACGTCCTGAAAATTCCAGGACTCTACGGTTGCCAAAGCCGTACCGTACAGCCGGCCCACGTCGCGGGTGATGCCAACTGACGCCTTGTTGTGAAAAACGGGTACAGGGCCCCGGGCTGTTAGCGGGAAAGACGGGTCGTCCCGCTCTTCATGCTCAAGCGCCGACGACAGGCTGGCCGCAATTGTGTGCGCTGCATCAAAGTGGAGTGCGGCATCGAGCTTGGCTTTGACGCTGGCATAGTCCTGGTCCGTATGCTCGAGATAGTTGACGATCTTGCCATCGAGCGAAAAATCGAGGACGTGGCGCGGCAACTGCGACTGTAGCTTGATCCCTGGGGTCAGTTCGGTCCGCACATCTGATTTTTTTTCAATGTCGCGGGCAAAAATATTGTCGTCGAAGACCACGGCAGCGCCAACGGAGGGATAGATCAGATAGTTACCACGCCGCAGCCCGTCGGGTTTATCGGAGTTGCGATCGCGATCGTTGACGGTTTCAGCGCCATATTTCTTGATGTTGTCCCAAACGCGCAAGCGATCTCGCGTGGCAATTGTTTCCGTATTCAAGCCGTCAACGCCGTCGAGGTCGAGGGCGTTAGCGCGTGCGATGGCCATTGAAAATCCGAGCACGAACGCTGACGCAGTCCGCATCAACGAGCATTTCAGCCCGGCGGGACGGCGCAAACTTGTTACGAGCAAAGGCTTACGCATACGCATGTTGGACTTCGCGGCCGGGGGTCCCTCCCGGATCAGAAGAACCTTTCTGGGATTCGAATGTTGTCTCCGGGCAGGACCGGCACGTCCGTCGGCATTCTGACGGCAGCGTCGGGTTCGCCTTCGCGGCCGATGTAGAGATAGGATTGATCGGCGCGGTAGGTGTAGCCGCCGGCAATGGCTACGGCATCGCGGAGCGACAGGCCGTTCTTGTATTGGAATTCGCCGCCGTTCTTGACCTCGCCATGGACGTAAATCGGCCGGTAGTTCAGCATCTCAACGTTCACTTTAGGGTTTTTTAGATAGCCGTCCGACAAGCGGCGCGCGATCTGATCGCGGAATTCATGCAATGCGAGCCCCTTGGCGGGGGACTCTCCGATGAGCGGCAGCGACACCTGCCCGAGCGCATTGACTTCGAATTGGCCTGAGAGGTTGTCTTCGCCAAAGACGCTGACTTTGAGTTTGTCGCCAATGCCCAGCCGGTAGACGCGCTGCAGGGGCTTCTTGCCTTCGCGAGTTGCGAATTGAGGACCGCTCATCGTAACCGGGCTTGTGCATGCAACGGCTATGGCGCCAGCCATCAGGGCGGCTGCCACAACGTGAATGGGTATATCGAGCAGACGACGCAGAACCATGGCTCGACCACAAAAGACGCAGAGCTGCGCACACATCCGTGCGCATCACCCTCTAGAGATCACCCGCCAGGGTAAAATTTGGATGAACGAAATCGAGCTATTTTTCCGGGTCGCGCTAAGGCCAGCGCGATACAAGGGCATTATCCTGGCCTTCAGGGTTGCGGTGATAAGAGTTGTTCTGGGGAACGGGTTGGGAGTATGGGCGTGCCACGCGGAACTGCCGGAACAGCCGATAGCTTCAGCGAATTTTATGCTGTCAAGCCGGCGAGCTATTTTTCCAAGGCGCGAACAGACTTTGTCGACCGCTTGGCCCGTGACCCCTTGGCGTCAATTCTGGAAGTTGGCTGTGGCACCGGCGCGACCGGCGCGCTCGCCTTGAGCGAGGGGTGCTGCGGCCGCTATGTCGGCGTCGAACTCTTCGACACTGCCGCGGCGGAAGCGCGTGACGTTTTGAGCGAAGTTGTGACCGGCAACGTCGAAACGTTGACCTTCGACTGGCAGCCGGCATCGTTCGACGCGATCATCTTTTCGGAAGTTCTCGAACACCTCGTCGAACCCGGCGAAGTGTTGAAGAAGCTCGCCCGCTTTGTGCGGCCGGGCGGCATGCTGCTCGCGAGTTCGCCGAATATTTCGCACTGGCGCGTCATTCGCGAGCTCATCAGGGGCCAGTTCCATCTGCAAGACCAAGGCGTGTTCGATCGCACGCACTTGCGCTGGTTCACGCCAGACACATTTTCTGGCCTCATCGAGGAGGCAGGATTTGCCGTCGAGGAAATTGGACCAGTGACGGCTTTCAGCCCCAAGACCGAGCTGATTTCCAAGCTGACCGGCGGCCGCTTCGACCACCTGTTCATGACTCAGATCGCGGTCGTCGCCACCAAGCGCTAGAGTGCTTCCGGAAAAGTGGGAACCGGTTTTCCGAAAAGCAGCACGACAAAACAAAAAGCTAGGGTGTTGGAGCGGTTCAACGAAAAGCGGACATACACTAGCGTGTGCTGAAGCTGACCAGCCCCACAACAAGGTCGTAGGCGCACGTCGTCTTGGCATTTCCCGCCGCCGTCAGAACAATGTGGGGATGGCGGTAGCGCACGTCCCACAGCGGGTTGTCGACATCCCAGATGGCGACGCTGGCGTGGGGGTTGCCGATCACGATTTCCGCAGCAGGCACGGCGGCCCAAGAGGTGGATGGCGACTTTGCAGGTTTTGTGACTTCCTTTTGGCAGACCTGCTGGGCGCGCTCACGGTAGGCCTGAATGAGGACGTCACTCATGACCGTGCGGTAGAGCCGGTCCTGGGTCCACACTTTCAAGCAGGCGAGCACGGCAAAGCCGAGAACGATGATCCGCATCGGGCTTGGCCCTCTTGCGACAGGCCCCCTCTTGCAACAGTCCTGGCTATTCGGGGACTGTGCGAAAGCAAACACTGCGCCGGTATGGTGAAAAAAGAGTTTCTGGTGTTGGCTGGGGTGAAGTCCGGCCCCAGCTGCGCCCATGCCCGGCTAGACCCGATGCAACAGGCTTGTCACGGACGCTGCCCTGGGGCAAAAGCGAAAACCACGACCAAAGTCGTACGCCGGGGAGCCCGAACCAAATGTCCAAGAAACGCATCCTGATTACCCGCCGCCTGCCGGACGCCGTCGAAGCCAGGGCGCGCGCTGCCTACGACGTGACGCAGCACGCCGATGACCGGCAGATGAGCCTCGACGAACTCGTGGCGGCCGCCAAGACGGTCGATGCCCTGCTGATCACATTGAATGAAAAGTGCCGCAAGGACGTGATCGACCGGCTGCCGGAGAACATCAAATGTATCTCCACGTTTTCGATCGGCTTCGACCACCTCGATCTCGACGCCTGCAAGGCCCGGGGCATCACGGTCGGCAACGCACCGCACGGCGTCACCGTTGCGACTGCCGAGATTGCGATGTTGCTGCTGCTGGGTTCGGCCCGGCGCGCTGGTGAAGGCGAGAAGATGATCCGCACGCGCTCCTGGCCCGGCTGGTCACCGCTGCAGCTCGTCGGCCAGAGACTCGATAACAAGGTTCTTGGCATCTACGGTTTCGGCAAGATCGGCCAGGCCTTAGCGCAGCGGGCCCGCGGCTTCGATATGGCAATTCACTACTACGACATCTACCGCCAGCCGCCGGAGAAGGAAAAAGGCGCGATCTATCACGACAGCCTCGATAGCCTGTTGAAGGTCTCGCAGTTCTTTTCGATCAACGCGCCCTCGACGCCCGAGACGCGCTACTTCTTCAATAAGGCCGTCATCGAGAAGCTGCCTCACGGCGCCATTGTTGTGAATACCGCGCGTGGCGATCTCGTCAAAGACGAGGATATGATTGCAGCTTTGAAGTCAGGGCGCCTTTCTTATGCAGGCCTCGACGTGTACGCCGGCGAGCCGAAGATCAACGAAGGCTACTACGACTTGCCGAATACATTCCTGTTTCCGCATCTCGGCTCCGCGGCGATCGAAGCCCGCAACCAGATGGGCTATGAGGCGCTCGACAACATCGACGCGTTCTTTGCGGGCAAGGAACTGCCGTTCAAGCTGGCGTAGCTGGGCTGAGGAACGCAAAAATCAGCAGCCCCGGAGCGGTCATCGCTTTGGGGCTGTTTGTTGGCCCGGCGCATTAATTCAAATGAAACGTGATGCCGGCGCGAACGACGGTATCGCTCGGGTCGATTTCCTGAATCGAATTGGCCGCGCCTGAGATCGACAGTTTGTCGGCGCTGTAGTCGTAGCGGAGCGCTTCGAGACGCAGCGACAGGTTCGGCAGGACGTAGGACTCTAATCCAGCGCCATAGACGACACCGCTGAAGGTGTGGCTGGAACTGAATGAACCGCCCGCTGCCGACGTTTCGCTGAGCGATGTTTCGGTCCAAGCGTAGCCAGCCGTGGCATAGAGCAAGACAGGGCCAAGAGGGACACCGACGCGGCCGCGGATGGTGCCATTCCAGTCCGTGCTCAGCGCTCCGGTGCCACCGCCCGCCGTCGCAAAGGTCGCCTCGACGCCGTCAAGATTGGCGTCGGCTTCGAGCCCGATCACGATGCCGCCGAGACCAAAATTGATGCCGGCATGGCCGCCGCCCGTCGCGTCGGTCGCTGAAAAGTTTGAGCTGAAATCGGTGTCGACATCCGACCAGTTGGCGCCGCCGTGGAAGCCGAGATAGACCCCGCTCCAGATGGGCGCCAGGACGTTGTCAGCACGGGCTTCGCTTAAGAACATAGCGCGGAGCGGGCCGGGAAGCAGGCCAGAAAGAGAAATGGAAAGTGGGATGGAAAGCGGGATCGATGCGAGCGCCAGCAGCAAAGCCGCTTGAGCGCCGCGCGGACGCGTACTCATGACCCTTTATCCCTCGGTTGACGCAACACCACACCGGACCGCGTCGAGGGTTGTCGCGCCGTCCGTTGTCCAGAACATGGTTGAGAAAGGATAAATTTGAGTTAACGCCGTGTTAGGAATTAGGCGGCAGCCCGCATCAGCCAGTGCGCCGCCTTAAGGAGGGCGGCATCATGGCCGCGGGCGCCGGTCACTTGAACGCCGAGTGGCAAGCCGTTGACGGCAAGAAGTGGCAGCGAAATGCATGGCATTCCGAGATAGGTCCAGAGCGCATTGAACATGGGACTGCCGGTGGCACCGAGACCGAGCAGCGCCGGGCCCGGAGCCGCTGGCGTCAAGATGGCGTCGTAATTGACCAGGATCGGACGCAGCGCGTCATAGAGCGGTTCACGTTCGGCACAGGCAGCTGCGTAGTCGGCGGGCGTGAACGTCCGGCCCTCGGCAATGATGTCTTTGAGCTTGGCCGAAACCAAGCTGGGGTTGGCATCGGCAATTGGGCCGTAGGTCTTGGCGATGTCGGAAAACTGCACGATCTGCTGCAGTTTCAGGCTGCCATCGAACTCCGCCGGCAACGGCGTCTCAACGACTTCGGCGCTGGCCCCAAAACTGTTGGCGTAGGCCTCGAAAATGGCCTTGGCCTCAGCATCCGCGTTCGGCCAGGCCGGTGATTTTACGAAGGCAAATCGCGGCGCCCGGCCGAACGGCTCGGCCAGCAGGTCCGCGAGTGATTGTTTTGCGCCAGAGATCATATCGTGGTCGGCGAGGTCAAAACCACTGATTGCATCTATGAGCAGTGCGATATCAGCTATGGTCCGCGCATATCCGCCGATGGTGTCGAGCGGCGCCGATTGGGCGAGAACGCCGGTGCGCGACACGGTGCCGAAGGTCGGCTTGAAACCTATGCTGCCGCAATAGGACGCCGGGCGGATGATCGACCCAGCCGTCTGTGTGCCAAGCGCCAGCGGCACCTGCCAGTCGGCAACGGCCGCCGCCGAGCCTGACGATGAGCCGCCGGGCGTGTGCGCGGGGTTGCGCGGATTTTTGGTTTTGCCAGGACCGAAGAAGGCGAGTTCCGTCGTCACCGTCTTGCCGAGAATGATGGCGCCCGCGGCCTTCAGCTGGGCAACGACGCTGGCGTCTGTTGCCGGGCGCCGTCCGGCAAAAACCGGTGAGCCGTATTCCGTGGGATAGTCACCTGTGTCGATGATGTCCTTGATGCCGACCGGGATGCCTGCGAGGGGACCGAGATTGGCGCCGCTCGCGCGCTGGGCGTCACTAGCTCGCGCGGCAACAAGCGCTTTTTGAGGCTCCAGATGAGCCCATGCCCCGACCGCATCGTCGCGGAGTTTGATGCGCGCGAGGCAGGCGGCAACGAGGGCTTCTGACGTCAGCTGGCCTGCTGCCATCGCCGACTTCGCAGCACTTGCGGTGAGCGCCGCCGGATCATCGTGAACCATGGGAGGAGAAGCCTCGTGCTGCCGCGGCCAAAAAGCCTGCCGCAGTGATGCGTCACATATCGCTGAGATTCAAGGTTGCCGGGAAGTCTTGTCGCGTTGACGCGGCCCCTTTCTGCTTTTTAGATGCGGTGCGTAAGCCTAAAATAGGTCCTGCCGCCGCCGTTGGCCGCAAGATGCATTGTGCCAGCTCTATGGGCGTATTAGGACACCTGCGACGAGACTTTTGCGAGGGGATACCCGAGAGGATGACGATGCCGAACCAGACGCGCCGCGCCGGCCGCCACTTCCTGCAGATTCCGGGGCCGACCCCCGTGCCGGAACGTATCTTGGCGGCCATGTCGCGGCAAATCCTCGACCACCGTGGCTTGGAATTTCAGCAGCTCGGCAAACGCGTCTTGAGCGGCATCAAAGGTCTGTTCAAAACTCAGAGCCATGTGATCATTTACCCAGCATCCGGGACGGGCGCTTGGGAGGCCGGGTTGACCAATACGCTGTCGCCCGGCGACAAGGTGTTGATGTGCGAAACCGGTCAGTTCGCGGTATTGTGGGCGGCAATGGCCCGCAAGCTTGGTCTGGAACCCGAAGTCATCGCAACCGACTGGCGGATTGCGGCCGACGCCAGCCTGATCGAGCAAAAGCTCCGCGCCGACAAGGGCCACGAGATCAAAGCCGTCTGCGTCGTGCACAACGAGACGTCGACCGGATGCCGCACCCGGGTCGATGAGGTCCGCAAGGCAATGGATGCGGCGCGCCACCCGGCGCTGCTGATGGTCGACACCATATCTTCGCTCGCCTGCACCGATTTGCGCCACGACGAATGGGGTATCGACGTCACCGTTGCTGGCTCGCAGAAGGGCATGATGCTGCCGCCGGGATTGTCGTTCACGGCAATCAGCGCCAAGGCGCTCGAGGCGACGAAAACCGCAAAGCTCACCCGGTCCTACTTCTCCTGGGATGATATGATTGCGAGCAATGCAACCGGCTATTTCCCGTATACGCCGGCGACGGGCCTACTCTACGGCCTCGCTGAAGCCATCGACATGATCAACGAGGAAGGCCTCGAGAACGTATTTGCGCGGCATGAGCGTTTGGCGGAAGCCACGCGCCGCGCCGTGACGGCGTGGGGTCTCGATATCCAATGCCGCGAGCCGAAATACTATTCGCCGGCCGTAACGGCAGTCATCATGCCGGACGGGCATAACGCCGACGCCTATCGCAAGATCGTGCTCGACAATTTCAACATGTCGCTCGGCACGGGCCTGAATAAGATCGCAGGCAAAGTGTTCCGCATCGGCCATCTTGGCGATACCAACGAGCTCACCATCTTGGGTGCCTTGTCCGGCGTCGAGATGGGCTTCGATCTTGCAGGCGTTCCGCACAAGAAGGGTGGCGTGGCGGCGGCTATGAGCTATCTCGCCGAGACCGCCAAACCAGCCAAAGCTGCGGCAGCCTGAAAGCGCGTCAGGAAAAAGTGGAATTTGGTTTTTCGGACAGAGGCACGGCAAAACACAGGACTAGGGTGTTGAAGCGGTCCGGCGCGGAACACCCTAGGTGTAAAGCGGCTGTCTCACTCAGTCTTGCTTTGGTGGTCCAAAAACCCGGTGGATCGCTTCCGTGAGGCGCACGCTATCGACGTCGTCCTTGTGGATGACTTCCGTCGCGCCGGCTGCCAGCAAGATCGCCTTTCGCGAGCGCGTGACCTGCCCGCTGATGACAATGACGGGACCATCGTATCCGGCACGCCGCAAAAACGGAATCGTATGCAATGCGTCGTCACTCGGTTTCAGGATGTCGTCGAGAAACACGAGTTCGGGGCGACGTGCCATGACCAGATCGGCCGCCCCCGCAGCGGTCGATGCGCGGCGGACTTCGACATCATAGCCGTACATCACGCGCAGCGTCGCAAACATGCGATCGGCGTCAATGGTCTCGTCCTCAACGACGACGACGTCCTTGAGGAGAGGCATGCCCGCCTTCGCGCGAATGACGCCACTCTTTTTAGAAAGGAAGTCGCCGCCTGATCCCGCGGAAGAAGATGCCATCGCCGATGTTTCTGAGATGAGGGCTGACGATATATTTATAGCGCAGTCCCAGCCAATGTTGCCGCACACTAGTGGGGAACCTGTGGCCATGTCACGCAATTTGGCGCCGTAGGGCCAGCTTCGAGCAAGAGTCGGTTAAAGGCTGATATATTTTGGCCAATGGATCGTAAACGTTGTTCCCCTTTGCAGGGCTGGGTTTGATGCGACCGAGATCGTGCCCCCGGCGCTCTCGACCGCCTTTTTGACCATCGCCAGTCCCATGCCGGTCGAACGCGCCGTATCCACGCACGCAAGAGTTCGAAACGGCAAAAAGATGCTTGCGTGGTGCTCGGCCGCGATGCCAGGCCCGTCGTCAGATACAGTCATAACAAGTGCCTGCTGACTGTCGCGGCAGGCGACCACAATCACGCCGCTGTCGCGGTCGTGATGTTGTGCAGCGTTGTTGATGAGATTCCTCAGAACCAGATCAAGAAGCGCCTTGAGTGTTGAGAGCGCCGGCCACTGTCCATCAATTTTGATCGCCATGGACGATCGAGAAAAAGTACGGCGAATGGTCTCCATCAATGCCAGGGTGTCGACGATTTCCAGAGCTTCGTATTTCCGGCCTAATTCAGAATAATCAAAAAGCGCGGTCAGCATCTGAGACATGCGCTGGGCTTGGGCTTCGATATCGTGCAACTTTTGGAGAAGTTCAGCGTCACTGGAACCAGCCGGGTCCTGCGCCGCCGCTTCGGCAAGACAACGTACATGGCGGAGCGGTGCCTTGAGATCATGCGAGACGATCGCTGCAAAGGACTCGAGGTCGGCATTGGCGCGGGCCAGCTCTTTTGATTTGGCCGTGACCTCGGCCTCCGCCATCAGGCGCGCCCGGATCTGCTTGCTGAGTTCGATCTCGAGTTCCGTCTGCGACGAACTGCGATAGGCGAGCACGATTGGGCCATCCTGTGCGCTGTTCCAAAAAAACGTGAAGTTCATTTTGTGCGCCGTCCTGCCGGCTTCGGCAACGGCAACAGCGGGCAGCTCGATGACGCGGTCAGGACTGTTTCTCAGGGCGATGATCTCGTCTTCGAGACCGATGACCGGCAGGATGCTGTCGGTGACCGGCTGCCCGCGTTGCACAAAATCGACAAGCCAGCCGTAGCTGTCCAAGACAAGGAGCTGCCGATCAAGCCAAATAACGCCAAAAAATCCGAAGGACGCGGCAATGGCGCCGACCTCGTACACGGACTGTTCGCTGGCAGTGAAGTGCTCAGACGCTGCGGCGAGCGATGGCGTCAGCGGCATGGATGAAGGCTTCTGCAACATGGGACCCGGTTTTTGCGCTGGTGCGAGCGAGAGATGCACCAGGTCTAGTCAGGAAAGGCGGCAAGGCCAGCATATCGGGATTTTGAACAAGATCCGTCTTGTTGACGATGTAGCCGATATGACGGCCAGGAAACTTCTCCGAAAACCCTTGACCGAGTTTTGACATGGTCTCGAGCGTCGGCGGCCGGCTCATATCACCGATAATCAGCGCGCCTGCGGCTTCCTTCATGTAGATGTGCTTGAACATGGCTTCGCCGAAGTTGCCGTCCGTATCCCAGACGATCAAGGTCATGCGCGGGCGCCCTGGACTGTCGGGAACCTCATAGCGGTAGATATCGACACCGATGGTTGGCTTGTAGTCAAATTCGAATTTGTCAAAGACGAGACGGCGGGCGAGCGAGGACTTCCCGACGCCGATCTCGCCGAGCAGCATGACTTTGCGAGACATCATGGCTGTGCTTCGCCATCGAAACCGATTTCGAATTCAACACGGCGGTTTGGGCTGAACACGCCATTGGCGACGCTGACGTCGAGGGCGTCGGAGCGGCCGACCGCGGTCAGGAGCGACGGCGGGGCTCCAAGAGCCAGAATATCCTCGCGGACCTTTTCAGCGCGTTGTTGTGCAAGGGGACCATTGCGGAGCTGACCGCCGGCTTCATCGGTGTAGCCGACAATCCGCACGAGCACGCCGGCGGATCGGACCAATGTGGCGAGTTCCCCTGTGATGCGGCCTGCAGCTTGCGGGTCCCGGTAATCGGCGTTGTTGGCGAAGAAGATGGCCTTAGTCCGGACGAAAGTCTCGAGCCGGTCGCGGGCAGTTGGCTGCGGTGGTGGTGGCGCGGGCGTGGGTGGCGCCGGCGGTGGCGGGCGCAAGGATTCGGCGACGGATACCGTCGCGGATAGGGCGGCGATGCGCTCGGCTTCGGCGGCGAAGTTTTCGACCTCAGCCTCAAGCGTGCCTGAACGCTTGCCAGACGCCGCAGCCGCCGCCGTTTTCGCTGGGATCTGGCTCTGCGCCGTGCCCGGCGATGCCATAATACCGGTGCTGGCGCTTTCAAGCTGTTGAGCGAGGCGCGCGTAGGCGGTTGCCAGCTTTTCAGGAGCAAGCTTCGCGTCTGGAGCTTCAAGGCTGGCGCGTTGCGGCTTCAAGTCAGAAAGCACAGCTTCGATGGCGGCGGCGCTGCGCTTCAGCGCCTCGTTGTGCTCACCGTTTGTGGTTAGTGCTGCCGTACGCTTGAGATCGCTTGCGGCCTGGCCCAGGCGGCGCTCCGCCCGGTCGCTGGCGCGGGTGACCCCTGCCCGCGCGATGCCGCCCTCGAGATCCGTTACGGAGCGGCGAATTTTTGCGAATTCCGGCGAGGTGTCCGGAATCACGATGCCGCTGCCCGCGACAACGGTCAGGCGATCCTGAACGACAGTGCCTCTCAATTCGGACGCAAGCCGGCGGACGATTTCAGACTTTGTGTCTTGCGAGGGCGCGAGCCCCGAAATGATCAGCTTGCGGCCGCGCGGGCCGATGTCCAACTCGGCAGGGTAGCCTTGCATGCCCGGTACCGAGGCTATGACGCGACTGGCGTGGTCGCGGACCCTGGCCTCCGCAAACTCCGAATACAACCCCCAGCCCAGCCACGACAGCAGCGGAAGCAAGATCAGGGCGGTAACGAATTTGAGGGCGCCGCCGCGCCCGACGGGGCGTTGCAACTCTGCCTTCGCCTCAGAGATCTGTGCCGCGAGCGCCTGTCCGACGCCAGCAAGAGCCGCCGCCCGGCGCCCAGACTGATCGGTGCCGCCCTGCGCATGCTGATCGATCTGATGCTGCTTTTCGACGGCGTTGAGAAAAGTATCGTCGATGACTTGTTCGATGCTCTGAGGCGCGGTTCCCGCGCAGCGTGCCGCCAGAAGATAGAGCGGCGACCCGCGCAGGTAGACGTCCTCGCCGCCGAGGTCGATGTGGCGCAAACTCGACTGGTCAGCGGCAAACGCCTCGTTGGCAAACTCGTTGATGGCGGCGAGTACGCCACTCATCGTCTGCTCGCGGCCAGACACCGGCTTATCGGGCCAATGGGCGACCAATTCGCCGCTACCACGGCGGATTAAATAGAGATCGTGAATTTCGAAATCCTGGGTGCCGGCCAGCGCCAATTCCGCCACCGAGCGGCCGGTTGTCAGGCTTTGGAGGCGTAGCATCAGCGGGTTCTGCTCGAGCCGCCTGTTCATTTGGTCGGCAAGATCCTTCATGGCGCTGGCCACGTAGGACTTCACGAGACGGCCGGTGATAGGATAAAGCGCCTCAACCATCTCGTCCTGACTGTTGCGCAGTTCGGACTTGATGGTGGTCACGATCAGCGGCGCAATCGCGCGGGACAGGTCGGCGTGCTGGGCCACTTCGGCCCGGCGCAGGGCTTCGTCGAGAATTTCAGCAACACTTGCCGTCAACTGCTCGTTGGTGCCGACCCGCTCAAAAACCTGCTCCAGCTTTTGCCGGAGGTCTTCGCGGCCGCGGGCATCGATGTCGGCGATGCTTTCGACTTTGCGCGCGAGCTCGTGCAGCGCTTGGGCTTCGTCATCGAACAGCAGTTCTTTGAGGCGATCGACGCTTTGTGACATCAGTCCTCATGCGCTCACGCGCGGGCGAAATGCTGCTCAGAATTAGCCGCGCGAGATGCGCCTGATCTGCTCACTCAATTCCCCGACGGAGTGGGCGAGTGCCTCGAACGTTGCGCGGCGGTCGCCTTCGGAGGCGCCTGCAAGGGCTTCGATGCGGGCTTCGAGAGCGTCAAGCTGGCGGCCGATGCCGACCTCGACATCAGTGATGCGCGCCTCGAGACGGCGAACGGCGTCGCCCACAAGAAGTTCCCGGACCTGATCCATTTTCTCGTCCGATAGCTCGCGGCCAACGGCGCTTCGAATTTCCGACAGCGAAGGCGCATTCATGACGCAGGACTCGCAGGCTCGATGTTGAGTTCGCAAGACCATAGGCGATTAGGTGAAAAAACGGAAGACACTCTTTCATTTCCAAGGGCATTTCCAAAGGCTTACCCGCACGTCTTGGCGCCGGGCCTAGCCCCGGGCAGCTTCTGGGCGCACGAGCTAACGGCGGGACGGCCTTAACCAGCCCGCGCAGGCACACCCGGCTGGTGAGCATACCCGGCGCTAGGGCCAAGGCCACAGTGACGAGCCCGGCGATCAGCCACCGAGGGCTGCAAGCTTGCCGTACTTCTCAGCCAGCAAATAGTAGAAGGTGACACGGTGTTTCTTGCCGTCAGCCTTCATGACCGTGCAGACGTCGCCGATGGCTTTGTCGAGTTTGGCGTCATCGTCGGTAAGCGCCAATTTCTTCTTCAGCCAGCTGTCGCGCACGCGGGTCAGCTCGTCTTTGCTGGAGCATGAAACGAGCGAGGCATCGTTGCTTTTCAAGGCAATACCGAGATGCTTGACGATGCCGGCAACGGCTTTTTCGTTGACGGTGGGCTGGTAGCGTTTGATGTCGTCGGCGTAGTTGAGGCTCATGGATCGACTCCTTTCGGGGGGCAGGTCGTCGAAGTATCTCGCGATCCGGAGCGTTTTAGTGCCGAAGCATCGTGACCGCGATGCGGCGTGGCCTGGGCGATTATGGGCGATCGGGCACACACCCTGGAAAACAGTTTATGACGCCAATGAGAAATTTCGAAGTCCCGCACCGTGCGCGCGTGCAACTAAATGGTGTTCAGGAGATTGCTGTGTTTCTCGCCGGTTTGCGTGCTTCGAGCCTACGCACCTCGATATAGCTGGCGTTAATGCGCGCTGACAGCGCACCGCGGGTCGCGATGTCGGCCACCACGGCCTCCGAGACCCGAACCGCGGCCGGCCAGATATCCCGCGGCATGTCATAGAACTGCACGGCATGCACCTCGGCGAGGGCACGCCGCAAAATGGCGTCGTTGGCCTCGGCGTCCGCGACTGAGCGGCGGGCTTCAGCCGCCGCCGTCAGGCGCAACGCTATTTGAAGTTCATCGCCAAGCCGGTGCCAGACGCTGCGTTTGACGCTGATGGAAAGCGCACTTCCCGCAGGCGTCAGGCCGGTTGTCGTGCAGAATTTCGCACACCTGGGAATGCCAGCGGCGAGGCACTGCGCGGCGTTGCCCCATTCGGCGGCGCGGATGTGGCCGGTCGCAAGCTCTCCGGCAACGGTTTCCGCCGTGAGGTTTGCGACATCGGCCCCCAGTCCCTTGGCGACCTCACTGGCGAGACCGCGCGTGAAAACAGGCTGAGCCGCGAGATCATTCAAAGACATCAGGGGACGGGCCGACGACCAGAGACCCGCCATGGGTCCGGTGTGGCCTGCGAGCAGCGTTTTAATTCCGAAGTCTTCGCAGAGTTCATCCCAAAGCCCATCGCCACCACCCGCGACCAGCCAGGTCTCGAGTGCGGCGAAGGACATTCCCATCGCGCACGGCAGCCCGGCAAAATAGCCGAACGCCGGATGGTGCTGGACGTTGTCGTGCTCTAATCCGAAATGCATGCCAGCGTCGCCCGATGCGAGCGCGCTGGCGCTGCTGGCGCAACTGGTGATCAGGTGGAGTTTTAAGCGTCCACCGGCGGCGCGCTCGAGGCGGCGGGCGAAGCAATGGACGTCATCGGCATAGCCGCCGCTGCTCGCTGGCCAAGGGCTCGCAAGTACCAGTTCGTGGGTTTTCGGCACAAATGACGGCGCGGCGGCGCACGCCTGCGCCGCGAGACCAGTGCTCAAGGCTGTGAGAGACGATGATTTTAGAAAATCACGGCGGTCCACGCGGCTTAAACCTTCTGCCTGATGACGGATCAGCGGACGCTATTACAGCTCGCTGAGGCTCGCATGGCAATCGGGGGATTTTGCGGCGTTGGGCGGGCGATCGCCGCCGGGATCAGGGCGCGATCGACAGCAAATAGTTGATCGAGTGGTAGAAATCTTCCGGACCAACATAGCCGGGAATGCGGCCTATTTCCTTGTTGTCTTTAACGACAATGAAGGTTGGAACGATATTGACGGAGGTTTGCAGCTCGAGTTCAGCAACGGCTGTATCATTGACGTCGAGGAAGCGCACGGGCAGTTCCTTGGCGCGCTCGGACGCTTCATAAGACGGAAGCACATCGCGGCGGAAGATGCCGCAATATGTGCAGCCGGGTGCTTCCATCACCACGAGTTGCAGGCTGCTGGCATTGGGGGTCGAAGCATCGGGATCGATCCCGGCTTCGAGACCGGCGGCCATGGCCACAAGCACGCAGGAAAACAAAACAACTCTCAGAACCGTGCGCATACCAGTGTCCCGTCAACAGACCCTACCGAACCCGCAGCGTAGTTTACGGGACTGAGCCCGCGAGGAGGCCAAGAGTTGAATCCCTGGTTAACCGGTGTGCCAATTTATGCGGCTGGGTGGCCACGGCCAAGGCTGTAGGCGGGGTGTGGGCTGGGGCGTAGGGCCGGGACGTAGGGCCGGGACGTAGGGTTGGCGCGTCAGAGCGGGCCGGCGCCTTTGAGCGACGCTATAAAAAATGCGGTCCCAAGCAGGAACACGAGGCCGGCACCGGCGACGCCGGCGGCTGTTTGAATACGCATGGCCCAAACGCTTCCCGGGCCCGAAAGGCGCTGCGCCCAATTTCGCGAGCTGACCGCAAAAGCTGCAAGTATGGAGACCGTGATTGCGGTGCCGAAGGCCATGGCGAAGGTGCCAAGGACGCCTGCCCAGAGCATGCCTTGGCTCAAGGCGAAGATCAGCAGCAGGATGGCACCAGAGCAGGGCCGGATACCAACCGACAGGGCCAGCGGCAGGGATTCGCGCCACGACCACGACGGGCTTTGCAGATCTTTCGGCGCCGGCATGTGACTGTGCCCGCAGCTGCAGTCAGCTCCGTGATCGTGGCCGTGTGTGTGCTCGTGGTCATGTTGTTGAGGGACGTGGCCGCCGTTCGTCGCCTGTTTCTTTGCGACGAGCGGCGAGAGCTGACGCCACAGCAAAAAGGCGCCAACCGCCGCCACAAGCCCCCAGCTCAGCGTCTCAATAGTCGCTTCCGTTGACCGCATTTGCAGGCTTGTCTGCTTCAGGATCAACGCCAAAATGCCGACAAACAGGATCGCGGACAGGGCTTGAAACAGGGCTGCCAGAAACGACAATGCAATGCCGCGGCGCACCGTTTCCTCGTTGGCGAGGACGTAGGATGAGATGACGGCCTTGCCGTGCCCGGGGCCTGCGGCATGCAAAACGCCATAGGCAAAGGCGATGCCGATCAGCGCCAGCGCCGCCGTGACCGGATTTTCGCTGTTGAGGTTGCGAACCGCCGCCGCCATGTCGCGGTTCAACCGGCTTTGCGTCTCGAACACCCAAACCCAAATGCGCGAGAGGACGCCATGCGCCGCCGGTGTCTGCGGCGCTGCTACGGGCACGGCCGGCACGGTTTGAGCCGGCAGCGGCAATCCGAGCGGCGATTTCGGTGTTTGCGGCTCCGCTAAAGCCGAGAAGGCCAGCAAAGCCGCGAACACAAGACTGGCGCAGGCCGCTGAGAAAAAGCGGATCAGGTTTTTTTGCATGATACCGAGACGGTCTTGGCCATGCCGAACCCCATGCCCTGCCCGCCCAGCTGCTGTGCCAGCGCGTCGCCGAGCTTCTGGGCTTCGGCTGCAGCCTTATCGGCTTCGGGATCACCGATCGACGCCGAACATCCGGCGGGTGCGCTCGCGAGTTTAATGGCGTCGGTTTTTTCAGGTTCGAAGGCGATGAAGAACGACGGATCATAGATCGAGAAATTCAAACCCTCGGCGTCGGCAAGAACCGGTGCGGCAAGCGGCAAACGGAAGTGCAGGCGCAGGATGCCGTTGGTGTGTTCGAGCCACGGATCAACCGGCCCTGAAAACTTAAGTTCCGCCGTGCCGAGCTTGGCGAATGTGAAATAATCAAAGTCCTTGAGGCCTTCCATGTTGACCTTGGCCAATTCGGCAAGCTCGCCGCGGTCGTATGTGCCGTCGCCGTTCTTATCAAGCCCCTGCACCGCCATGGCGGTGTACATATCGTCGAAGGTCCAGACATGTTCGAGGCCCGTCACGACGCCCTTGTCGTAGCTGACCGTCGTCTCGTAGGTGACCCAGACGTGCGGATGGGCGTTAGTGCTGCTCGCTGCGCCACTGACGGCGAGTGCAGCCGCGAACACTCTGCCCGTCCACGTTCGAATGCTCATCAGAAGGTTCCGCTCCGTTCACCCTGTGCGACGTTCAATGCCACGGCTGCTCACTCACAAGCAAATCAACAGCCAACTCTATGCACGATGCCGCCGAACATGGCGGCAATGCGACGGCCATTATTCCAGGCCGCCGCTTGAACGGGCGCGGCTGTTGACACTTCGTTTGTTATATTATACGAAACGATCCAAGTTGGATTGGAGGCTCGCATATGTTTGGCTTGCAGCGCTTGTGTTTTGGCGGAGTCGTGGCTGTTTGTTTAGCTTCCCCGGCGGTCCCGGCTTTTGCCGTGGAACTTAAAGTCGTCGTCACGCTGAAACCGGTTCATGCACTTGTCAGCCAGATCATGGACGGGGTGGGCACCCCGGCGCTGATCGTCGATGGGGCCGCGTCGCCGCACACGTTTACGTTGAAGCCATCGGGCGCCAAGGCCATCAATGACGCCGAGGTGTTCATTCGCATTTCCGAGACCGTCGAGCCCTTCACACGCAAGATCGTTGCGGCTCTGCCTAGTTCCGTCACGCTGGTTACGCTGACCGATGTGGCCGGGATGAAGCTTCTTGATCAGCGCGAGGGCGGCACGTTCGAGGAGCACGAGCATGAGGACGGCGCTAATCATGCTGGGACGCATGACGCCAAGGATGAGACGCCCGCCGGCCACGACGGTGAAGCGCACAAAGACGGGCATGACGACGGGCACGAAGGCAAGGACGGCCACATCTGGCTCGACCCGGCAAACGCCAGGGTCATCGTTCAAGAGGTCGTCAAGGCGCTTGCCGCCAAGTATCCAGAGAGTGCTGAGAAACTCAAAACCAACGCCAAGGGCGTGCTGGCGAAAATTGATGCGCTGACGGCAGAAATCGAGACCTTGGTCGATCCGGTGAAGGACAAGCCCTTCATCGTCTTTCACGATGCCACGCAGTATTTCGAGAGCCGCTTCGGTCTCGCAGCGTCCGGCTCTATCACGGTCAGCCCCGACGTTCAGCCAAGCGCCAAGCGCTTGACGGCGGTGCGCAAGAAAATTGGCGCGCTGGCGGCCGTGTGCGTGTTCACCGAGCCGGGCTTTCAGCCCAAACTCGTTGCCGCAGTGACGGAGGGCACCAATGCCCGGTCTGGGACATTGGACGCGGAAGGCCAGATGCTGACGCCCGGACCCGAGCTGTATTTCGAGCTCATGCGCGGCATTGCCCGCAACATCAGAGGCTGTCTGCAGCCTGTGAGTTGAGGTGCGTGTTGGTCTCAGTCGCGAACGCCTTACGCCAAGAGCGTGTCGGTCCGGCTTAAAGGTTCTCTGAACCGTACCCCGGCGCGATTCCCCTGGGACCAGATGGCGACGCCGGACAAGACGCGCCCGGATGCGATCTCAACCGCAACCGGATCGCCAGCCGAAATGCCGTGACAGTCCGACAGCCCAAAACCTGTCTGCGAAATGTCAGCCAACATCACCTGATGCCTGTGCGCACCGGCGCAGTGCCAGGCGGGTTTGCCAAGCGACTTGCGGCGACTGCTTCTGCGATCCGCCCAGTTGGGAAAGACGATATGGCCTTGCGGCGAGACGCACGGTGACTGGCCATCCCGAACAGCCAGGAGAAGGCTTCGCAGTTCGGCCCAGCCAGCGTGCGCGTCATCACCTACTCCTGCACTTGACGCCACGTCATGCGCCGCGTCGCCGGCTTTGAGAGCCGCGCCAGCGCACCGGCGCCACACGCCGCTCAAGGCCATCCAGTGTTTGCCCGAGGCGGCGGGGGTGAGATCTGTAACAGCCTGGATTTCAAAGGCCAAGTCTTTGGCCGGTGACAAGGCGTCGTGGAAAGTCCGTAAAGCGGTCTTGAAAGACTTTGGCAGGCCGTGACCCGTGACGCGCATCGCGGCGGCGGATGACAACGCCGGCTCGGGTGGAAGATAGGACAGCGGCGAATATTGCGGTGCTAGCGGACGCAGCATGGCCCGCGCTGTAACAAGGCTCGTGGTAACGGCAGTCGCGACCAATGCAAAATTGAGTTCAGCCACAACGGCCGTTAGCACGCGCGGTGCGTTGGCGCGATCCTCATCATAGCTGGCCGTTACGTCATCAGAAGTGAACGCGTTGAAGAGTGACTCGAAGGTCATGTCCGCTGGGCCCATCGCAGAGGATGGCGGCGAAGAATAAATTCTTCGCACGCGCATCCGGGAAGACGTTGAACTCCCGGCCCGACGATTATGTTGCCGTCGGGATCGAGAGCTTGCTAAAAAAAATGCCATGCATTGATTGCTGCACAATGAAAAGCTGTGCGCTAACACGTAGAAATCTTGAGCTGCTGAAATTAGACGCATATCCTGTGAAGGATATGATTTGTAGGATTGGCGTCTGAGCGGCCCTTTCGATGACGTCAAAGGCCGGCCGGTGCGCTATCATCTCCGGCATCTTAGTCAGGTGCAGACCCATGAGCGCAGATCAGATGTCCCGGCACGATCCCGGCTTGAGCGGCGGCCAGCCAAATCCGCGGCGCCGTATTCTTGTCGTCGAGGATGAAGAACCGGTGCGCCGCTTATTGCGCAACCTCTTCGAGGCCGAGGGATATGCCGTCTCCGAAGCCCGCAACGAGGCTGAACTTCTGCGCTGTCTTGAGACGCAAGATATTTCCCTCATCACACTCGATCTGACTTTGCGCAGCGAAGACGGCTTGGCGATTGCGCGCGGCGTTCGGGCCCTCAGTGACGTGCCGATCGTGATGGTGACGGCGAAGGCCAGCGATGTCGACAGGGTCGTCGGGTTGGAACTCGGTGCCGACGACTACATCGTCAAGCCGTTCAACGTGCGTGAGGTGCTCGCCCGTGTGCGCGCGGTACTGCGCCGTACTGAGCCGCGGGCGCGGCGGCAGGGGATCGAAAAAAATGATTGTCTTCGCTTTGAAGGTTGGGAACTGGACCTGGCCGGGCGTCAGCTGACCGCGTCTGATGGGCTTGCTCACGATCTGACGGCGGCGGAGTTCAAGCTTCTGGAAGCCTTTGTCCGGCGGCCGTTGCGCGTGTTGTCTAGAGATATGCTGATTGATCTCGTCAACGGCCAGGATGCCGAGCCGCTCGAACGGGCGATCGACACACTGGTCGGGCGGCTCAGAAAAAAGATCGAACGCAACCCTGCTGCGCCGCTGCTGATCAAGACCGTTCGCGGTGCGGGTTACATGTTTGCGGCGAAGGTGGCGGCATTTCAGGTGCGCTGAATAAGTTCGTCCGCGCCAGCTGCATTATAAAGCAGGCACTCATACAGCAGGCATGTAGAGAGTGACGGACGTTCCCTCACGGGGGGAACTCTCAAGTTCAATGGCGCCGCCGGATTGCTCGATAAAGCCTTGAACGGTGGCGAGCCCAAGTCCCGTGCCCCGATCCGGGTCTTTGGTTGAAAAGAACGGCTCGAGCGCGCGGGCTAGAACCTGAGGCGTCATGCCAGTGCCGGTATCGCGGATCGACAGCCGCACGTAACGGCCCGGTGGCAGACGCTGGACCTCGGATGCGTGCTGCCCTGTCAGAGAAACCGTCCCGGTTACGAGGGTCAGAACGCCGCCGCCGGGCATGGCATCGCGGGCATTGAGGACAATATTGAGCACCGCGCTCTCGAATTCACTTTGGTCCAGCAGCACGGGCAGAACCGTTGCATCATTGGTCAGGACGACGTCAATGGCGTCACCCACGGCCTGCTTAAGTACGCCGCGCATGGACCGGATGGCGGCATTGACATCGACGACAGTGGGAGCGAGCCGCCGCTGCTGCGCGTAGGTCAGCAGGCTCTGTGTCATGCGCGCGCCCATGGCACAGGCGAGTGACGCTTCGCGCAGCAAAGATCTCAAGGATTCGTCCCGCACCCGCATCTCGACGAGTTGCAGATTGCCGGTGATGACGGTCAGGAGATTGTTGAAGTTGTGCGCGAACCCGCCAGCGACCCGCGCCATCCCATCAGGCTGTGGAGCTTGCGGGTCCGGGCCTTCGTTGGGTTTGTGGGTGTCGTCGTCAGCCATGCGCCACCGGGGGCCGCATCGGGCGCGCGCGAGTGGTCGAAGCACGGCCAGAGTCAACGTCCTTCTCCGGCACAATCGTCATGGCTTGACACACATTGACACCGATCTGGCAAGTGCCCGGCACCGAAGCATGGCCAAGTCGACGCTGTCGCGCGTTGAACGTTCGTCTTTGTCTAACGGAGATCATTCTCTGTCTCGCGTCAAAGGTTCTCTGAAGGGCATTTGATCCCATACCGATGGTCTTCCCGGACTATAGCAGGAGAGCGAGATGACGGCTCACACCATGGCTGCAAATGCACGGCCCTTCGCAGGCCCCCTTTATGCCCAGGTGGCTGCCATGCTTCGGGGCAAAATCTGTTCCTCCGAATGGTTGCCCACCGCGCCCTTACCCAATGAAGCAGCTCTTGCCAAGGATATTGGCGTCAGTATCGGCACCGTGCGCAAAGCCCTTGAGATGCTCGAGGAGGAGCGGCTCATTTTCCGCCGTCAGGGCCGGGGCACGTTCATAGTCGAGATCTCGGAGGACACCGAGCTTGAGCGGTTTTCCAATCTCGTGGCCGGCGGCAAAAAGCTGAAAGCCGATCCCGCACCCATGTCAGCGTCGGTCGGAACCGCCAGCGACGAAGAGCGCGTCCGGCTGAACCTGCCTGAGGGCGGAGAGGTCATACGGTTTGAATCGGTTTGGTCCGCATCTGACAATTTACGCGTGGCGGAACGCATCAGCGTGTCGCATGCGCGCTTTGCGGGTCTGGAAAATCACGAGATCAGAAGCGGGCAGTTTCTGTTCCCGCTGTACCGCCGGCACTACAACATTGTGATTGCGAAGGTCGTCGAGCATCTTTCTTGTCTCAACGCCGATGAGGTGCTCGCCAAAAAATTGAATGTCGACGCCGGCCAAGCCTTGATGCGCATCGATCGCGTTTCGCGCGCCATGTCACTTGGCCCGGTCGAGTGGTCGGTGCGCTACGCCCACATGGCCAACGCCGCCTACGCGGTGAGTATGACCTGATACACCGCAGCCGTAGGTCTTGGTGAGTTGAGACTTTAAGACCGTCAAGACCGTCGCGCCGCCCTGGCCGGTTTCTTCTTGGCGCGCGCTGCGCCGCCGCGAGGCCGGCCGGAGGTTCTTGAACCGCCAATCCCGTCGATATCGAAACGCTGAGACTGTGCCAAGTCGGCCAGCGTGTGCTGGTCCAGGACAGAGATAAAGGCCGTCAGGGCATCGTCGAACAGGGAGTTGAGTGCGGTGCCGTCATTGGGCAGGATGTTTGCCGCTTCCCGGTCGCCGTCGACCTGGACGCGCGTCACCTCGATTGCCCGGACGACGTCGCCAACCCGGATCGACGCCGCCGGCTTGGCAAGGCGAACGCCGCCGCTTGGACCTCGAACCGGCGCCACGAAACCCGCGCGTGACAAAATATGAACGATCTTGAAGACGTTTTGCTTCGTAATATCGAGGCGCTGGGAAATTTCGGCTACTTTGACGAGTTGATCGGCCGCCTGCGTACAGTCGACCAAAATGCGGATCGCGTGACCTGTCTGCTTTGTCAGTCGCATCGCCGCAGAGGCCCTTCGATGGCCCGCGAGAACAGTCTCGCCGGGCAGAATTCCGCTTGTTTCACGTTTTGCGCAGCCGTGGCAAGGGTGCGGCCGCGCACGCCGCCAAGATTCAGGCGCCGTTCTTGACAAATGGTCCCAGTTTTATTGTATACTGTTCACGTAAATAATCCATGCCGCGTTCGCAGCGGTTTCAGTCCGTGACTGGTATGATCCGGCCGGCTGACTTAAAGAGGTCGATAGAGGTCCCATGACGCCAGCAATGCCCAGTCTGTTGATGATTGCAGTTGTTTCAGCCATTGCCGCGGCTGCAAGCCCGCCCGTTATGGCTGCGCCCACCAACGGCGACATCGTCACGACCTATGCCGACATTGCCACCGCGATGTATTCGGATGCGTTGGCCAAGGCCAAAGATTTGGACAAAGCCGTCGATGGTTTGCTTGCGGCACCCTCGAGCACGGCGCTGGACGCGGCCCGGACGGCATGGAAAGCCTCGCGCGTGCCCTACATGCAGACCGAGGGCTTTCGCTTCGGCAACAAGATCGTCGATGACTGGGAAGGCAATGTCAATTCCTGGCCGCTCGACGAAGGCTTGATCGATTACGTCGACAAGGCCTCCTACGGCGAAACGAAAGACGAAAATCCGCTGTATGCCGCCAACATCGTCGCCAACAAAGTGCTTCGGCTCGGCGCCAAGACGCTGAACGCGAAGACCATCAACAAGTCAGTGATCGGTCAGCTCAACAGCGCTTTGGATGTCGAGTCCAACGTCGGCACTGGCTATCACGCGATCGAGTTTTTGCTCTGGGGCCAGGACCTGAACGGCACCGGGCCGGGAACCGGCGCAAGACCGGCGACCGATTTCGATACCAAGGCGTGCACCGGTGGCAACTGCGACCGGCGCAGGGATTATTTGAAGGCGGCGTCGTCGCTGCTGATTGATGACCTCGCGGCCATGGCCAAGAATTGGAAAGCTGGTGGCCCGGCGCGCAAGGCCGTCATGCAGCAGAAGTCGAACGCGCAGCTGGCGACCATTTTGACCGGCCTTGGCTCGCTGTCCTACGGCGAGCTCGCGGGCGAGCGTATGAAGCTCGGCGTACTCTTGCACGATACCGAGGAAGAGCATGATTGCTTTTCGGATAACACACACAACAGCCACTACAACGATCAGGTCGGCATGATGGCGATCTGGAACGGCCGCTACGAAGGGTCAAAGACCGTCAGCGGCGCCAGCATCGCCGGACTGGCGCGCCGCAAATCGCCGGACGCCGCCAAGCGGGTCGATGAGGCGATGGCCACCACACTCGCCAAATTAAAAGTCATCAAGGACAAGGCCGATACGGGTGACATGGCGTATGACCAGATGCTAGCGGCCGGTAATGATGCGGGCAACAAGATGGTCCTCGACGCCGTCGATGCTCTCGTGGTGCAAGCACGGTCGATTGAAGCGGTTGTCGCCGCGCTCAATCTGAAAATCACCCTCGAAGGCTCCGACAGTCTCGATAAACCAGAGACCATCAGCGCAAAGTAACAGGTACGCTGAGGCTGGGACTTTAAAGAAAGCGTTGTAGAAATCCCGCGATGCTGACACGCCGACATCTACTGTTCGGGGGCGCTACGCTGACCGGTGCCGCCCTCTCGGCGCGCCCTTGGGCGTCGGAGGTCCGCGCCGAAGCGGCGGCGCCGCTGCCGAGCGTGCAAGCTGCGGCGGGGCCAGTCGTTTTCGACATCGCCGAGCGATTGACCACGCTGCCGTGCTTTGGCGGCAAGGCGATGCCGCTATGGACGTTTCAGGACGGGTCTTTATTTCCCATCGTGCGCCTGAAGCTTGGCGAGCGGCTTGATGTGCGTTTTAAAAACAGCCTCACGCGGCCCGGCGAGCACGCGACCATTCATTGGCATGGTCTGAGAATTCCCAATCGCGAGGACGGCGTTCCATACTTGACGCAGAAGCCGATCCAGCCGGGGGCAGAAGGCCGTTACGCCTTCTCCCCGCCGGAAACAGGAACGTTTTTTTTCCATACCCACTGCAACTCGGTTGAGCACTTCGGCCGCGGTCTCGTTGGCGCGCTGATCGTCGAGGGCGATGAAGTGTCGCCGTCCGATGCCGAACTTGTCTTGCTGATGAAGGATTGGCGCCTCGGACCGGCGGGTGAATTTCTGCCGTTTTCGACGGACGCGGGTGCGGCAAAGGCCGGGACAACGGGCACCGTGCGGTCGGTCAACGGTGTCACGAAGCCCATGTTCAAGGTTCCGGCGTCCGCCAACGTGCGCATCCGGCTTCTCAACATCGATCCAGCGCGCATTTCGGAAATCGGTATCGAGGGCGCGGACGCGGCGATCATCGCCGTCGATGGCAACGCGTGTCCGCCCATTCCTATGGGATCTTGGCGGTTCGGGCCGGCTGAACGCCTCGATATTCTCATGCGCTCTGGCGCACCCGGCAAAACCGTTCGCTTGATGGACTATTTTGCGGCTGAGCCCGTGGTGCTCGCCGAGTTTGCCTCGGAGGGAGCGCCGAAGCGGAGGGATGTGTTTGTTGCCAAACCTTTGAAACCTGGCCGGGTTCGCCGCGCGGATCAGAAAGCCGCCGAACGGCTGCCGTTTGAATTTTCGGCGACGGCAACCGGTAAGGCAATCGCGGACCTGGCGGCAGCGTCAGGTGGTCTGGAAATCGGCACGCTCTGTCTCACTAAGAGAACCTTCTGGGCGATCAACAAGCAGGCGTGGTCGAGCACTGATCACAAGCAGCTCGGCCCGCCGCTGGCGCGATTAAAACAAGGTCAAAGCTACATTTTCGAACTCAAGAATCTAACGCCACACACGCATCCAATCCACATTCACGGCCACACCTTCGAAGTTTTGACGTCAAACCTGCGCAAACTGCCGCCGCATCGCGCCGACACGGTTCTGCTGTTGCCCAAAGAGCGGCTCGAGGTCGCGCTGGTCGCCGATAATCCCGGAAAGTGGATGTTCCACTGCCATATCCTGGAACATCAGGAGACGGGCATGATGGGGTATCTCGACGTATCATGAGACGTGCGAGCACCTTGGTAGCAGTGGCGCTGATGCTGGCATGTGCGGCACCCGTGGCGGCGGACGGTTTGGATGCGGCGGCCGGCAAGGCGCTGTTTGATCGCATCTGGGTGCCTGCACCCGCTTCGACCAATGCGTCCGACGGATTGGGGCCGCTGTTTAATGCGCGCTCGTGCGCGGGGTGTCATATCAAGGCCGGGCCGTCGCGCGTGGTGACACGAGCGGACGGCGAGACGACAGTAACCGGTGCGGTCGTGCGCTTGGGGACTGCCGCCGGTGATGCTGATCCATTTTATGGCTTGCAACTGCAGACGGACGCTGTGCCGGGTTTGATGCCCGAGGCTGTGGCGCAGTTTCTGCCGTCGTTTTCGTTTCGCGTCGAGGGTCCGCCGCTCGCGCCCGGCATCGCCGCTGGGCCTCGGTTAGCGCCATCTTTGGCGGAGCGCGCCGCATTCGATAAAATTCCGGACGAGGACATTCTGAAACGCGCTGATCCTGACGATCGGGATGGTGACGGCATTTCCGGGCGGGTCAATCGCGTGAGAAATGGTATCGGCCGGTTCGGATGGAAGGCGGCCCACGCGACGCTCATGGATCAGATCGCGCACGCGTTTGCCATCGATATCGGGCTGTCGTCCCCGCGCGCGCCGCTCCCCTATGGCGACTGTACTCACGATCAAACCACATGCCGGCTAATGCCAACGGGCGAGAGCGCGCTGTTTGAAAATCGCGAAGTTTCCTCCGCCATGCTTGATCTCGTGGCTCAGTATCTCGAGACCGTGCGTGCCCCCCCCGCGTCCGATGACCCGTCTGATCCGGCTGGCGCTGCGGTGTTCGAAAAATCTGGATGTGCCGCCTGCCACGTACCAGAATTTCAGATAACGAACGGCAATACGGTTAAGACCTTCACCGATTTTCTGCTCCACGACATGGGGCCGGAGTTGGACGACGGCGTTGGCGAGCCGGGCGTTGCCGCATCGGAATGGCGGACGGCACCGCTGATAAAAACTTATCCCCGCGGTTTTCAACGCCGGTATACTCACAACGGAGCCGCCGCAACGTTGGAGCAAGCCATTGAAAAACATGGAGGAGAAGCGAAAAAGAGCCGTCAAGCCTACACAGCGTTAAGCGCTTCGGCGAAGCGAAGATTGATTGAATACGTGGAACAGCAATGACAGCAAAAAGTACGCCTAGTTTGTTTGTGACGCCGCTCCTGGCCTTGGCGCTGGCGCTGGTGAGCTTTGGTACGGGTGCAAGGGCTGCCGAGGTACAAAGCCACTACGTGCTTGTGCAGAACGCGCTCGACAAGCATGTGATCCCGCGCATCGCGGCGTTTGACAGGGCGGCGGCGCCTCTGCCGGATGCCGTTACGCGCGTGTGCGAGAGCGGTGACGACGCGGCACGCGAGGAGCTTGGGGCGCAGTTCCGCCAGACGGTCGAGGCCTGGGCTGGCGTCGAGTTTTTGCGCTTTGGGCCGATGATCGCTGGGGGTTTGCGCGAGAAAGTATCGTTCTGGCCCGATCCGCGTGGGATCATGACGCGGCAGCTGCGCCAGCTCTTAGCCAGCAACGACATGACGGTGGCAGAGGCTGGGGCCATCGCCAAGCAAAGCGCCGCCCTGCAGGGCCTGCCAGCTCTCGAAGTTTTGCTGACGGACAAGGACGTGCCGCTCGCACCAGGCGACGCGTCCAAGTTCCGCTGTGCGCTGGCGACCGCGATAGCAACCAATGTAGCGACCCTCGCGCATCAGCTGCATGACGCGTGGACAAAGTCCGGCGGCTGGCAGGACAAGATGCTGCGCCCCGGGTCTGACAATGACACCTACAAGGATCCTCAAGAATCAGCTGCCGAACTCGTCAAGGCGCTGCTCGTCGGTTTTCAGCTTGTCGGCGATGTGCAGGTGAAGCCGCAGCTTTTGGCAAAAGCAAAAGTTTCAGGTCCGTACGAAAAAGCCAATCTGTCGAAAGCCTATTACGCGGCCAGCGTGGCGTCGTTGCAGGCGCTGTACGACGCAATGGCGCTCGAGGATTATCTGCCCGAAAACAAAGACTGGGTGAAGAATTGGGCCGGCGGCGCCTGGCGAACCATGGTTGCGAGCGATGGCGCGGGCGGGCACGCCGCGGGTGTGGCGCAAGATGATGCCCCGGCGCTGAGGGTGCTGCACGACAGGATCAGCGGATTGCGAAAACTGATTGTGGGTGAAATGTCCATCGCAGCGGGATTGACTGTGGGGTTCAATGAACTTGATGGCGATTGACCGCAGATCGCTGCTGCTCGGAACGCTGAGCGTCATCGCCGCGCGGCCGGTGTGTGCGGCCTCGGGTGCTAGTCCAGAGATCGCCTTTGCCTCGGCGGCGCGGCGGGGCGACGGGGCCTTTGCGATCGTGCTTTTGACCGAAGATGGCGCAATCGTTCGCGATATCCCGCTGTCGGCGCGTGGGCACGACATCGCGCTCGATGCTGCATCAGGGCGCGCTGTGGCTTTTGCCCGGCGGCCCGGCACCTTCGCGGTCGCGTTCGAGACGGCGCAGGCGAGGGAGCCTGTGATTTTCAACGCTGACGAGGGCCGGCACTTCTACGGACATGGTGCGTTCTCACGTGATGGCCGCCTGCTCTATGTGTCGGAAAACGATATCGCCGGGGCGCGGGGCGTGATCGGCATCTATGACGTGGCCGCGGGGTATCGAAAAATCGGCGAGCACGCGAGTTACGGTCTCGGCCCGCACGAGATCATCCTGCTGGCTGATGGCAAGACGCTGGCTGTTGCCAATGGCGGGCTCGACACCGTGCCGGAAGCAGCCAGAGAAAATCTCAACCTTGACGCCATGGAACCGTCGCTGACGTTTGTCGATGCGGCGAGCGGGGTTTTGCGCGCCAAGCACACGCTGCCCACGGACCTCAGGCGTTTGTCTCTGCGCCATATCGCGGCGGATCACGATGGCCATGTTTGGTTTGGCGGTCAATGGGAGGGCGAGCTTACTTCGGCGCCGCAGCTGATAGGCTCCGCCGGAATGGATCGCGCGTTGCGTCTCATGACGCCGCCGGACACGGGCGCTGTCGATCTCAAGGGTTACATCGGCTCGGTCGCTGCCAGCCGGGATGGCCGGTTCATCGCGGCCAGTGCGCCGAAGGCCGGGCGGATTGTCTATATCGACGTCGCGTCGGGTATGATCACAGCCGGGAGCCTGCTCAAGGACGTGTGCGGCTTAGCCTGTGACGACGTCGCGGATTTCGCGGCGACGTCGGGATTTGGGGCGCTGCGTCACGAACGCGTCGGCGGGCCGATCGTCTCGGCGGCGGAGATCGCAGGTCTCGCGTTCGACAACCATTTGCGGCGTGTTGGTTAGCGCTGGGCCAATGAGCCGGGTACCTCTCCGCCGTCATGCCCGCTTCCCCGGGTATGGCGGTGAGAAGAAGCACATCCGAAGGCAGTGCAGTCTTGAAATTGTAGCGGCTAGCGCAGGGAACTCTTGAAACTCTCGAGATCGGCGCGGGTGTCGATGTCCATGAAGGCGCCGCCGTTGGACACGGTGACGGGGTGACACATGTGCGCGTGGGTTGTGAGCAGACTTTTTCCGCCACCGTCGCCGGTCAGCCGCATAAGATCGGGAAACAGCGCGCGAGGCCACAGAACCGGATTGCCTTGCTGGCCTGCCGTGTTTTGCGGAAAGACAATTGCGAAACCGGCTTGCGCCTCGAACGCCTCGCACATTTTCGCGATAAGTCCCGGGGCGAGCGCGGGCATATCGCCGAGGACGATGACGGCGCCATCGGCCGCCGCATCGAGCGCTTGCAGGCCCGCCTGCACAGACGATGACAGGCCAAGCCCAGCATTGGGATTGACGACGCTGCGCCAGCGGCCATCGCCCGCAGCCTTCAGGACGCCGCCGCCGTCAGGGGTCGTCACGAGGATGATGTCGTCGACGGGCGCGGCTGCAACCGCAAGAGCGACGCGCCTCATCATTGGGACACCGTCGATCTGGCTCAGCAGCTTGTTGCCGCCGTCAAAGCGGGATGACCGTCCAGCAGCAAGAACGATCGCCGAAATTTTCACGTGTCCACGCCCTTGCGGAATGCGGCGGTGATCTGGGCGAGGATCGACACCGCGATCTCGCCCGGCGTTTTGGCGCCAATATTGAGGCCGACGGGGGCTTGGATACGGCCAATATCCGCGTCCGTGAAGCCCGCCTCGCTTAGGCGCTGCACCCGTTTGCCATGCGTTTTGCGCGAGCCGAGCGCGCCGATGTAGCGGCAGGGCGTGCGTAGCGCGATGCTCAAGGCTTCATCGTCGATCGCGTCGGCATGGGTTAGCGTCACGACCGCCGTGAACGGGTCGATGAACTTCTGTAACCCGGCTTCGGGCCATGCGGTTGTGACGATCTCTTCGTCGAACCGGGCGGCGCCCGCGAAGGCTTGGCGTGGGTCGATGACGGCGACCTCGTAGCCAATGGAGCGCGCCATTTCGACGAGGTGCTGGGCGATGTGCGTCGCGCCAACGATAACGATGCGCGGCGGCGGCGTCAGTGCGTGAAGGAAGAGCTCGCCATCCGCGGTTTCGATGGCCGTACTTTGACCGGTGGTGAGGGCTTCAGCGACGCCCGGTATACCGGGAACCGCGGCCGCGAGAACCTGCCGCGTTCCGTTCCTGAGGTGCGTCGCGACCACGATCGCCGTGCGAGCGGCGCGCGCATCAGCCAAGTTGGCGAACAGCGCGAGGTCGCGGGTTCGATCCAATCGCGCCACGTGAACGCGGATTTTTCCGCCGCACGCGAGACCAGCCCGCCACGCCGTCACGTCCGCCACGCCAAACGATAATGTTTGCGGCTGGCCTCCCGTGATCACGTCGAGGGCGGCGGCGATGACGTCGGCTTCGACGCATCCCCCCGAGACCGAACCCTGGAACGTATCGTCGCTGGCGATGGCCATCTGGCCGCCGGCCGGGACAGGCGCCGAACCCCAGGTTTCGATGACGGTGGCCAGCGCCACGGCCCGCCCCTCGTTAAGCCACTGGGTTGCCGCGGCGATCGGGTCGAGGGGGCGCTTTGGGCTGGACGCGGGGGCATCTGATGTCACGGGTGACCTTGATCCTGGGTTGCGCTTCCGGGCTGCTTCACTCTCGCAATTGCGCTTCGAGGGTCCCGGGGCTAGAAGCGCCGCTATGACCCAAACGTCCGCGAAGCCATTGTCGAACGCAAGCCCGAAAACGCGCCGCGCCGCAGCCGTGCCCAAGGGGACCAAATCCAAGACGCCGCCGAAAGTCGGATTTGTCTCACTCGGCTGCCCCAAGGCGCTCGTCGACAGCGAACGCATCATCACCAAGTTGCGTTCCGAAGGCTACGAGATCGCGGCCAACTATGACGGCGCCGATGTGGTCGTGGTCAATACCTGCGGCTTTCTCGACAGCGCCAAGCAGGAGAGCCTCGACGCCATCGGCGAAGCCATGGCCGCAAACGGACGTGTCATCGTTACCGGCTGCTTTGGCGTTGAAGAAGGCCGCATCCGCGAAGCCCATCCTGGCGTTTTCGCGGTCACAGGGCCGCATCAGTATGAGCAAGTCGTCGAAGCCGTGCACGATGCGGTACCGCCGCTGCATGATCCCTTTGTCGATCTCGTACCGCCGGAAGGCATTCGGCTGACGCCGCGCCACTACGCCTATTTGAAGATTTCAGAGGGCTGCAACAACCGCTGCTCGTTCTGCATCATCCCGTCGCTGCGCGGCGACCTCGCAAGCCGTCCGGCCAATCAGGTAATGCTGGAGGCCGAGCGCCTCGTCAAAGCTGGCGTCAAAGAGCTGCTCGTCATCAGCCAGGATACCAGTGCCTACGGACTCGATATCAAATACGCCGAAAGCCCGTGGAAGGGATCGCCGCTGAAAGCCCGGTTTCTCGATCTGTCGCGCGCCCTGGGGGACCTCGGCGCGTGGGTGCGCATGCACTATGTCTATCCCTATCCGCACGTCGATGATGTCATCCCGCTGATGGCGGAGGGGAAAATCCTGCCCTATCTCGATATTCCGTTTCAGCATGCTTCGCCTGCCATCTTGAAAGCCATGCGGCGGCCGGCGTCGCAGGAAAAGACGGCAGAGCGTATCCGGCGCTGGCGCGATGTGTGTCCCGACCTCGCCATCCGTTCGACGTTTATTGTCGGCTTCCCAGGTGAGACGGAGGCGGATTTTCAGTTTCTCCTGCAATGGCTGCGCGAGGCCAAGATAAATCGCGCCGGATGTTTCAAATACGAAGCCGTAGCGGGTGCGAAGGCCAACGACCTTGATGGCGCGGTCCCGCAAGAGATCAAGGAAGAGCGCTGGCATCGCTTCATGGCGACGCAAAAGGACGTCAGTGCTGAATTGCTCGCCGCCAAAGCCGGACGCGAGATTGATGTCTTGATTGACGAGGTCGACGAGGACGGCGCGGTCGCGCGCTCGCAGTGGGATGCCCCCGAGATCGACGGCAGCGTCTTTCTCAACGGTGAGGGGAACGTAAAAGTCGGCGACCTGGTGCGTGTAAAAGTTCTGCACGCCGGCGACTATGATCTCTGGGCAGAGAGGGTTTGAGCCTCACAACTCAGCCGGCCCTTTCTCAAGTCTACTCTCAAGCCCACTCTCTAAATTGACGGCGCCCTTGGCCTCCGGTTTGGCCTTGTAATCAGGCTCGACGTGAATCACGACCTCCGAGCCGTCAATATCGGCTTCGATAGAGGCTTCGAGCCGGTCACAAATGACGTGCGCGGCGTCAACCGTCATGGTGCCGGGCACGACGAGGTGAAATTCGATGAACAGCGCCCGCCCCGCCTGGCGGGTACGGATATCGTGGGCTTGCAAGGCGCCGTGACCATTGGTTTCAATGACATGGCGAATGCGCTGCTCGATTTCGGAACTTGCCGCCTGATCGAGCAGGCTCGACATCGAAGTCAGCGCAATCCTGTGCCCGGTCCAGAGGATGTTGAGTGCGACGGCGGCCGCGAGCAGGGGGTCCAGGATTTGCCATCCGGTCAAAATCACGAGCCCTAGTCCTAAGATCACACCGGCGGACGTAATAACGTCGGTGACAAGATGCCAGCCATCGGCGACGAGCGCTGGAGAGCGCCAAGCCCGGCCCCGCTGAATGAGCAGATACGCCCAGCCGGCATTGATCGCCGCCGCCACGGCATTGATAGCGAGACCTAGCGCGGGTGACTGCAGGGTGCTGCCTTGCTTGAGTGCGGCGTAGGCTTTGGCCAGGATCAGTATCGCAGCGACGATGATCATCGCACCTTCGAAGATGGCGGCGAAAAACTCTGCCTTGTGGTGCCCGAACGGGTGGTCGGTATCGGCGGGCTTGGCACCGATCCGCACGGCAATCAGGGCCGCGGCTGCGGTCAAGACGTTGACGATGCTTTCGAGCGCGTCGGAGTAGAGGGCAACCGAACCCGACACATGATAGGCGGCATACTTGATCGCCATCACGGCGGCGGCCACCGCAATATTGACCCCGGCGAAGCGGGTTATTTGGTCAGGCAAAGTCCGGTCGTGCGCGCGCATGCGGAAGTGGCCCAATTGGCGGACAGTTTCAACGGGTTCGAGCTTGGTGCCACATTCAGCCTCTCCAGGCCAGTGTGACAGTCGTGGCACCGGCGGCACCCCCAGCCTGGCTTATCCACACAGCAGCTCAGCCGCGCTCTCGCTCTAGCCACGCGAATCTGATGCTGGAGATATGATCACGGTCCTGCCGCGCCCGCGCACCGCCGTCCATCGCGCTCGACAAGAGGATCCCATGGCTAATTTTACCACGCATATCGCCGTCGGAACGGTTGTTTCTGGCGCGCTTGCCACGCTGACGCTGGCTGCCGACGTCGTGGCGCCGGAAAATCTCGTCGCCGTCACGATGGCCGGTGTGCTCGGGTCCGTTCTGCCTGATATCGATCTCAAGGATTCGCGGCCCGGCCGGGCGATGTTTGCCGGGCTCGGGATCTTTTTCTCGTTTGCGGTCCTTTTCAATGCCGCCATGACCTATTCCATCGCCGAGCTTTGGATTCTCTGGCTCGGTACGCTCGTTGGTGTACGCTATGGTCTGCACTATATCTTTCACCGGATTTCCGTGCACCGCGGCGTCTGGCATTCGGTGCTTGCAGGGGTATTTTCATCGGTCGCAACGGCCATCGTTTTCTATCACGTCCTCGGCCGTCACGAAGGCGTGGCGTGGCTGGCAGCAGGCTTCATGATGCTAGGTTTTCTCACGCACCTCGTGCTTGATGAGATCTATTCCGTCGATGTGATGGACGTCCGCGTCAAGTCATCGTTCGGCACTGCTTTGAAGCTGATCGATAGGCGGCATTTGGGTGCGTCCCTCGGCATGGCTGCCGCGACAGCCGCCGCGATTATGATTGCCCCACCGACCAAGACATTTGTCGATGGTGTTGGCTCGGCCAGTCTGTGGAGTGGGCTTCACCAGCGGCTGCTGCCGGATGGAAAATGGTTTGGGCTGATCTCTGGGCCAAGCCTTGCTTGGGGTGGTGGACCAGACGCCAGCGGGCTGATAACGGGATCGATTGCGACGGGCTCGATTGGTCCCGCACCAAGGGCTGCGGAAAACCCGTGACCGGGCGCGACTGAAAATAGCTAAGTTGCCTTCAAGCCCTTGATGAAGGTTTTCGTCAGCGCCGCAACATAGGCTTGTGCCGTGGCGGACGTCATGGTCGGCGCTTTTTCTGTGACGGCGATGGCCGTGATGCCATGGACCCCGGCCCACAAGGTCCGGGAAGCTGTATCGGCGTCCGCGGCGCTTGCCGCCGGCATTAACGGCAACAGGGCGTCGGCGATAACCGCGGCGACAGAATTGACGTAGTCATGAAACGCCGGCGGCACGGCGACGCCAGCCGGTAGAGGGTGGGCGAACAAAAGGTTCCACAAGCGGCGGTTCTCAAGCGCGAAACTTACGTAACACCGTGCCAGCGCCTCGACCCTTTTGTGAGGGTTTGCATCATGCGGCTCGGCCTTCAAGCGCTCGACCAATTCTCCGAGCATCTGCACCTGAAGGGTGAGCAGAACATCGTCGAGGTTCTCGAAAATATTGTATAGCGTTCCAGCGGAGTAGCCGATCAGGCGCGCAATTTCCCGTGCCGAAAGTCCAACAAGACCGTCGCGCTCGACAACACTTCTCGCTGCGTCGAGGATCAGCTGCCGCAGCTCCTCGGGCGTATGGACTGAACGGCGTCCCATGAACGGCTACAGCTCCCACCTCGGCTGTTGTCGTAAGTCTAACGACCATACAGCCGAAAAGGACAGCAAAACAAGCAGTTCACCCTGCCCTGCATGCAGATGATGGGTACACGCAATAAGTTGCGAGGAGCTAAAAAACAGGCAAACGGGTGGAGCGAGGTAAATCCATCCGCACCCGCCGTAGATCAAAAGCATGGCGTGCCGCAAATGATCGGCCGTGAGGCCAGATCATAGCATTATTTTTCTGAACGGCGTTTTACGAGATTACGCTGCTAGCGCCCGATCAACTCGGTGAGCCAGACATTGGGGGTGGGCAAGCAGGGTCGTTGCCGGGGTTGTTATCGTCGTCTTTGGGGACCTCGACAGGGCCTTTGCGCGGCGAGTAGACCATCGTGTCCTTGAACAGGATCGGCACGACCAGCCCTGGAATGATGTTCGTCAGCAGGGGCGTATACTGGTACTCGGTTTCGACCATGATGGCCGTGTTGCCAGCCTGAAGCATACCAGTTTGCGGCATAGCCTTCGCTGCGGGGCAAATTGTAACGCCGCCCTTGCCGTTAAAATTGTACGACCATTCGACCGTCGTGTTGTTGGCGTTGGTGATGTTGGCGCGGATCGACATAATCCCCATTTTAAGCGGCGCCCGGCTATAGGGGTGCATAGAGTGCTCGGCTGCACGCATGATGCCGTCGAGCGCATCATCAGCTGCGGTGTAGCTGGAGCCGAGTGACTCTTCGCGGGCAACGAGGTCGGCGACCATATCGGTCGCACGCTGCATGCGCTTATGGACGATGACCGCACGGCCGACCTCAAAGGTGCCGAACGTCATCAGCATCAGTATCGGGATCAAAAAAGCGAACTCGACGGTGGCAACCCCAGTAACGCTGCGGGCAAAGCGCTGCAGCTGCGGAAAGCGCAGACGCTTGAGACTTGAACGCGGAGTCATTGGACTTGATCCTGCAAAGAGCGGTGAAGTGAGGCGATGGGTCTCACGAGCCTGGTTACGGCGGCGGTGTGTAGGGTTCTGCCCGGAAGGCCGTCATCGTCTGCATCATGAGCGACTTATCGTTCATGTTGCCGAGCTTGACGAATGGGAGACCGGCGGTGAAATCCCACTTGTAGCAGCCCGTCACGATAACGATTTCGCTCGCAGCACCGGCTGACGTTGCGATTTTTGTGCCGCCGGGGGTGCTGTTGACAACGGCGTTGCCGTTGACGACGCAATTCTCCGGCTGTGCCGAGTCCCAATCTGCATACGTTTGAACGAAAACCTGCAAGCTGTCGCATTTGACCCAGGCGCCGGCTGTCGCGCAGATCTTATCCTTGAATTGCTTGACGGTCATGTCTTGGGCTTGGGCTTCGCCGGTACGAATGAGGCGGCTTGTCCGGGACATGCCGTTCTCAATGGAATTCTGGATGAAGAAGTTGAAGGCCAAGCCGATCAAGCCAAACACAAATATCAAAAACGGTATTGAGACAGCCGCGAACTCGATCGAGTTGGCACCATCGTCGTTGCGGCGGAAACGCGCCAGCTTACCGTTGAATGATCGCGGGCCAACCCTATGACTGCCGGGCACTGACATACGCATCACAAACCTCACCGCTCCAAATGTCCTGTGGAGAGAGGTTAGGTCGCGAGGGATTAAAGATACATTTAATCATACGGCTTTTGCTTCTTTTGGTTTAACAAAAGCTAATATGGCGCTGCGAATTTGACAGGCTCCGGCAACACAGCCTTAGCGACGTTCATCGGCCCCTTTCGACAAGGCCGCTCATTAAAGAGATGGTGAGGGGCGTGCCGGCTATGGTTTAGCAGCATGGTGCCGCTCAGCGGCCCGGCTTTCGCGCCCTGGTCCGGCGATAACGCCAATCGGCGCGGTATCGATATGCCCCTATCGATACCGCGCCAGCGACTTGCTACTCTCTATATACATATACGTTGAAAGATTTATGGGCTTTGCACCGTCAGCCATGGCGGCAGCTATTGCGAGTTTCCGGCCGCGCTCGCGCTATCTGCAGCGCCTTCTGAGAAGCGGGTCTTGTCGGTATTGTGCTTCTGGACTGTTTCGAAGAAGATCTTGTCGTCGCCGATCGTCAGGTTAGGCTCGCAGTTGGGCGTGCACGAATAGGTGAAGCGGGTGCTGCCCTTGTGGAGATTGACCACGGCGAGCTCATCGCGCTCGACGAGAACGCGCTGGTCCTGAATGATGTTGCGCTCCGCATCCAGCGCAATGATATTTGTAATTCCGAAGGTCTTGCCGGTCACGACGAGGAGATTGCCGCCCTGCAGTGACACATCCGCGATTGAAGGGTTGCCAATGATAATCTCTGTGGCGGCGCGGGGCAGGCGGAGCAGCTGAGATTGATCATAGCGAACCACCAGGTCTCCCGCGAACGCCTGTTTGGCGCCGGGCAATCCCGTGACACACGCCAGCGAGATCAGCAGCGCTGGTAGGGCGGCAGGAGCGCGAAAAGCGGTGAAAGCTGTGACAGTCGTAGAAAAAGTTGGCCAAGGCCGCATGATACGAAGTCCCATCTGAGGTCAGTCTTCCGCATTACCTCAGGAAAAGGTGAAGGAACTGCAAACAGCTGTCGCATGACGCGACAAAGCGGCTTGGCCAGGCTTGGCCAAGCCTGGCCTACGCTCGGCTCGTGCGCGGTCTGAGGCCACAGGCGTCCGTCGCAGGCCGCCACGCGTGCGGCTTGCCGTGGGTATGAGGGTTTCGCCGCCCTGGACTTATGCTTGATGGCGCAAGGTCATCGTTGGCTCTGGTGCGCTTCTATTGCAGCGCTTCGCGACGTCTGAGCCGCGCAACTCGCAAGGGCAGGAGCAACATCAGCTTAAGAAACAAAGTATTAACACTGAAAGCGAGTTGCCATCTATAGTATTATCAGCAATTAACCGGTGTATACTTGCTAAAACATGCAATATATTCCGAACTCATAGATTATTTCTATTTGAAAATGATAGCTTAACATTGCGGAAGGACTTATTTATTCGGATATTGAAGCTTTTTACCTCACCTTAATGTCTCGGGACTACTGTCGCTTCAGGTCAACGGTGTGGACGTGCTCCCCCGATGTACCGGATCGAGTGATCACAGTCTGAGTAAATTGGGAGAGAGTAACATGACCAAGTTTTCGCGTTTCATGAACGACGAGTCGGGCGCCACGGCTATCGAATACGGCCTCATCGCCGCTATCCTCAGCGTCGGCATCATCACGGTTCTTAAGAGCGTGCGCGGCGAGCTGCAGGCGACCTTCACCAAGGTCGAAACGGAACTGAAGAGCGCCACGAACTAATCGCGCTGCCGGCACTGCCGGCGGACCCGACACGGTGGAGTGTACAAGCGCTCTACAAGATGCGCCCGGGGTTAAGGCTCCGGGCGTTTCTATAGCGGTGTCCGCAAACGGCAGGGCAAGCTTCAACTGAGTTAGCGCCTTCGAAGCTCGGCCTGATTTGGCCGGTCCCGGGAGCGGAAAGATTACTATTGCGGTCGTCGCATGGATCGGCTGGGAGCGCCGGCTCGTGTGGGAAGCGGAGTGACAAACGGGCGTGCAGGAGCAGGGTTATGAGCAAGAATTTGACGAAATTTATGAACGACGAGTCGGGCGCCACGGCTATCGAATACGGCCTCATCGCCGCTATTCACAGCGTCGGCATCATCACGGTTCTTAAGAGCGTGCGCGGCGAGTTGCAGAGCACTTTCACCAAAGTGCAGACCGAGCTTAAGTCTGCGACGAACTAATGACGCTGCCGGCGGACCCAAAGAGGTGGAGCGCGCAAACGCCTCACCGCAAGCGCCCGGAGTCAAATTCTCCGGGCGATTGCTATCAGGACAGAGGTTAAGAGTTTCGGCTTGTTCGGAACACGTACCAACGAAATGTAAGGGGCTTTCATCCGCCTCGCGAGCATTAGGGTTTGCGTTCGGGACCGTGCAGAGCTGCGGACAAAGCTCAGGCGGCAGCCTGGACGGAGTGACGAACGGGTGAGCGGGAGACGTACTATGGCCAGCCGTTTTGCCAATTTCATGGGCGACGAGTCAGGATCAACCGCCATTGAGTACGGTCTGATTGCTGCGATTATCAGCTTGGTGATCATTACGTCGCTCAAGTCCATGCGTGCCGAACTGCAGAGCACGTTCACCAAGGTATCAACCGAATTGAAAAGTGCGACGAACTAGCCACCAAAGCGGGCCGGTTTAACGCACGCAAGCGCCTCGACGGACGATTGTACTCAATGCTGCGAGGTCACCACGCGCATGCTGGCTCAAATAGAAGTATTCATCCGCTCTGAAGCTGGAACGACGGCCATCGAGTACGCTCTGATCGCGGGCATCCTCAGTATTTCAATTGTTGCAGCGCTAACCCTGGTGCGCGGCGAAATCCAAAACGCCTTCACCAGCGTCGTCATCGGCTTTAAGTCGGCGACGAACTGACGGCCGGCCGGCGAGACTTGCCGCTAGGCGCTGGAACAGCTCTTAACCGATTGTCAATCGCGGCAGGGCATTTTTGCGATCTAACGATCTCATTGTCCGATCTGCCGAAGGAGATAAGCCGGTGATCGAATTCATTCTACTGCTTACGTTCCCCGTTGCCATGGCCTTTGCTGCGGCCAACGACCTCTTCACGATGAAAATACCCAACAAGATCTCGCTGGTCTTGATCGCTTGCTTCCTTGCTGCTGCCTTGGTCATTCGCATGCCGCTGGAGCTGTTTGGAACCCACATTGGTATCGCTGCGGCCGTTCTGACGGCAACATTCGTGCTGTTTTCCTACAATTTGCTTGGTGGCGGTGATGCCAAGCTGATGGCGGCTGGCGCCTTGTGGATGGGCCCGGAACACGCTCTGCCTTATCTGGCGTATCTGACAATTTTTGGCGGCGTCCTTGCCGTCGGTATTCTGTTCTACCGCAAATTTATTCCGGCGAATGCGCTTCCGCTGCCGCCCTGGGCCATGCGGTTGCATGTGACCGGAACCGGCATCCCATACGGCATTGCCATCGCCGCCGCAGGACTGATGCTCTATCCCTCAACAGACTGGTTCCGCGCCTTCTCTGGGTCGTAAGCGGGACTGTTCAGACGGTGCTTACCAGCGGGCGGGTCGCAAGACCTGCCCGCTTTATTATTTACCCGGCGCTAACGCTTGCAGCGGCTTTCCAGCCATCCGCATCATTCTGAAACGGCGATTAACCTGATGGTGATATTTGATTGTCATTGTCACCGTAATCCAATTTGGAAGCATGCTTAGAAAGGTCTGGGAGCGCGATGAAACGAGTCCAAGTCATTGGCTTCTCCGTTGCTCTTGCCGCTGCGGCGCTGGCGTTCTTCTTCGCAAGCTCGTTTATCCAGCCGCCGGCAGCCCCGGTCACGGTGGAAAAGCAGGTCAATAGCACCGAGGTTCTTGTTGCCGGTGCTGATATTTCGATCGGTCAGCTTGTCAACGAAGGCAACTTCCGCTGGGTGTCGTGGCCGACTGAAGCTGCCGCCCGCGGTTACATTACCAAGCAGAACGGCGGCATCGCCCGCATGCGCGACCTCTCAGGGTCGATTGCACGCTCTGCGCTCCTCGCCGGCGAGCCGATCACATCGCTGAAACTGATCAAGGCCGGTCAAGGCGGCGTTCTCGCCGCGATCCTGCCGCAGGGCATGCGTGCCATCTCGACCAAGATCAAGCCGGAAACGGCAGCGGGCAGCCTCATCCTTCCCAATGACCACGTTGACGTCATTCTGATCCGCCGCCTGCGCGGCAAGTCCGGCGCCGAAGAAGTCGTCAGCGATACGCTGTTCCGCAATGTTCGCGTCATCGCCATCGGTCAGCAGATCGAGACCAAAGAGGGCAAGAAATCTGCCGACGGCGGTGCCAGCACGGCAACACTCGAGTTGACACCGCGCCAGACGGAGATGATGGCGCTGGCCAACTCAATGGGTGAAATCACGTTATCGCTCCGTAGCGTCGCGGACATGAGCACAGATCCCGCCGCATCCGGTGCGGGCGATTTCAATAAGCAGCGCGGCAGCGCTGTGAGAGTTCTGCGTTACGGCGCTAAGTCCCGTGTGTACGGCGTGAACTGAGTACACCCTAGCCGGTAGTCGTCATAAGGCAGAGAACCCATGTCGAATAATGTTAGTTCACTTCGCAGTTTTGCAGGCCAAGTCCTGCTCATGCTTGCTGCTGCAGCCGCGCTCCACACGAGCGTCACCTCGCTGGCGCAGGCAAATGATGTGCCCGTCAAGGGCGCAGGGCGCGAAATTGCCCCCGCAACGGCGCATCAATCGTTTATCCGGATACAGGATAATGGCGAAGGCACGCTGAAGAAAAATATCAAGATTGGTCTCGGCAAATCTGTCCTTCTCGAATTCCCGCGCGACGTGCGCGACGTCATGGTCTCGAACCCGCAGGCAATCGATGCAGTTGTGCTGAGCTCAAACCGCGTCTTTCTTCTGGCGAGACGGATTGGCGAAGCCAATGCCTTCTTTTTCGACACGGCCGGCGAACAATTCGCGACCATGGAACTCTATGTCGAGCGCGAAACTGCTGGGCTTGAGAGCCTTTTGAACCGCCTGATCCAGGGCTCGAGCATCAAGGTCGAAATGCTGAACCAGACCGTCGTGCTGACGGGCTCGGTGAGGAACCCGAGCGATGCTACACGTGCTTCCAACATTGCTAAGCAGTTCGCGACTGTAGAATTCGAAGTCACGTCAAAGGAAGTCGCCGAAGGCGCCTCGGTCAACAAGTTTGCCAAGTCCGACAGCGAAACGGTCATCAATATGCTCGTCGTCGAGGCCGAAGAGCAGGTGATGCTCAAGGTCACGGTCGCGGAAGTCCAGCGTTCTTTGATGAAGCAGATGGGCATCAACCTCGGTGGTGTGATTTCGGCCGGTAACTTTGCAACGACACTTCTCACCGAAAACGCCTTGCCCCTTACGGCCGCAGCTGGCCTTGGAACGCTGCCTATTTTTGGCGTCTCGACATCGGGTGATCCATCCGATCCTTCGATTGCTTGCGCCGTCGGTCAGTTGTGCGGCTTCAACCAAGGCCCTGGCGCGACTGCGTTCGGAAACAGTGGTGCCAGCGGTGGCTGGAGCTCCGGCGGCGACCAGGTCAGAACCGCCATTCGTGCACTCGAACGTGACGGTCTGATCCGCACGCTTGCTGAACCTAATCTCACAGCCATTTCGGGTGAACCTGCCAAGTTCCTCGCTGGCGGTGAATATCCCGTGCCAACCGTCGACTCACTCGGCGCGCTCGGCGTCACGTTCAAGGAATTCGGTGTTGGCCTCGCATTTACCCCGATCGTTTTATCGGAAGGCCGCATCAGCCTGAAGATCGAAGTCGAGGTCAGCGAGCTGACCACGCAAGGTGCCGTCGTGCTCCGCGGTATTTCTATTCCCGCAATCAAGAAGCGGCAGGCGAAGTCGACTGTTGAATTACCTTCTGGCGGTACGCTGGCGTTCGCGGGCCTCATTTCGGACGACGTCCGCCAGAACATCGACGGGCTTCCTGGAGCAAAAGACATTCCGATCCTAGGCACGCTGTTCCGCAGCCGTGACTACATCAAGAACGAAACCGAACTCGTCGTCATTGTCACGCCGTACCTCGTCAAACCGGTCGCGCGCCAACAACTGGCAACGCCTGGTGACGGCCTCGTTGCAGCGACCGATATGAAGGCGAATTTCCTCGGCCATATCAATCGTATCTACGGCAAGAGCGAAACGCCGCCCGCGGGCGATCTCAAAGGCGATTACGGTTTTATTGTCGAATAGCTGACGTCCGGGAGACGCATCATGACGCTCGCAAAGTTCAATACTCTCGGATCGCGTTTTAGCCAGTCCGGCAAATCCGCGGCCTTGTGCCTCGCGGTTCTGTCCTTGGCACTCGCGGGATGCAAACACACCGGCCAAGGAGCGGAGGTGGCAGGCTGGTCGCTTGTCGATCCTACGCAGCGCCACCCCATCATGGTGTCGCAGCAGCCGTCGCATCTCAATCTCAACGTGGCGCGGGGCTCTCAAGGGTTAACACCCTCGCAGCGCGCCGAGGTCATGAACTTCGCTGGCCGGTATCGCGCTAGTGACGCGGGCAATAGCCGCATCGTGATCGCCGCTCCGAGCGGGGCAGCCAATGAAGTCGCAGCGATGACCGCGGTTGATGATATCCGCGGACTGCTTCTGGACGGCGGTTTTGGTGAGTCCGCGATTACCATCGAAGCCTATCACGATGAAAGTGGTCATCAACCGCCCGTTCGCATCTCTTATATGCGTTATGTGGCCGAAGGACCCGAGTGCGGCCATGACTGGTCGGAAAATCTTGCGACAGACTACAAGAACGTCGGGCATCCGAATTTTGGCTGTACGCATCAGCGTAATCTCGCGGCCATGATTGCTAATCCTGCTGATTTGCTTGGCCCCCGCACCCAAGGCCCTCGTTATTCCGAGCGCCGCGACGTGATCATGGAGAAGTGGGTTAAGGGCGAAACAACAGCGTCGGATAAAACTGAGGACGAGCGCGTCCAGGTCCAGGGTGCGAACTAAGGTTGAGGGAAGTTCATGTCTAGCAAAGCACATTCCGCTGCACAGGCCGAAGACGAGTATCTGCATGAGGATCTACCGCAGGATTCAACGCCCGGTGAGCGGGCGCGGCCAATCCCGCGAATTTCCATTCAGGCATTTTGCGACGATGCCCGCTCTGCCGAAGTTCTGCAATATGCGGCGGAAGACCGGCGGCTCTCGAAGGCGCACGTCAGCGTTCATATGGGCGGCATTGGAGCTGCCATTGCGCACTATGTCGATAGCCCGACGCCGAACCTGATCATTGTTGACAGCGGGCTGAAAGGTGCCGCTCTCCTCCCCGAACTCGACATTCTCGCCGAGAGTTGCGATCCCGGTACGCGCGTGATTGTCATTGGCCGCCACAACGACGTCATGCTCTATCGCGAACTCTTGAAGCGCGGCGTCAGTGAATACCTGGTGACGCCCATCGAGCCGATGGGCCTGATGGAAAGCATCTCCAATCTCTATAACAACCCCGACACCGACCCCGTTGGCCACGTTTTTGCTTTTATCGGCGCAAAAGGCGGCGTCGGATCGTCGACCATTTGTCACAACGTCGCCTGGACCCTTTCGGAAGTCTTGAAATCCGACGTCACCATCGCCGACCTTGACCTTGCGTTTGGGACGACGGGTCTCGATTTCAATCAAGACCCTGTCCAAGGTATCGCAGAAGCGCTGGCCGCACCCGAACGGCTCGATGATCAGCTGCTCGATCGCCTATTGACCAAATGCTCCGAGCACCTATCGATCTTTGCAGCGCCCGTCGTGCTCGACAAGGATTACGATATTTCACCGGACGCGTGCGACATGGTGATCGACGTTGTCCGCCAAAACGTGCCTTTTGTAACCGTCGATCTGCCGCACTGCTGGTCGCCTTGGAGCAAACGCATCCTGCTGCAAGCCGATGAGGTGATCATCACGGCGGCACCCGATCTCGCCAATCTGCGCAATGCTAAAAATATCGTCGACCTTCTGAAGCTGTCGCGCAAAAACGACAGCAAGCCGCATTTGGTTCTGAACATGACGAATGTTCCCAAGCGTCAGGAGATTACGCTCAAGGAATTTGAGCAGGCTCTCGATATCAAGGCGATCTCGGTGATCGAGTACGACTGTGAAACCTTCAGTCAGGCCGCCAACAACGGCCAGATGATCGAGGAAATGAACGCCAAGGCAAAGGCCGCTGAAAACTTCCGCGAAATTGCCATGAAAATGACCCGCCGCAAGGACGTCAAGGTCGAAAAAGCTCCGGTCTCGCCGTTGGCTGCCCTCGTGCCGTACCTCGAAATGCTGAAACTCAAGCGCTAAGGAATTCACGCACATGTTCGGCAGGCGTTCAAACGAGTCTTCGGCCCCCAAGCGTATTGCGCCGCAGACCGCAGCTGCGGCGGCAGCATCGACGCCAGCTGAGATCAAGGCGGCGCCGCCACGGCAGGTCGCCGCAGTGGCTCCGCCACCGCCGGCACCGGAACAGCAGCGCAAGCATTCCGAGGAATACTACGACGTCAAGACGACCGTCTTCAACGCGCTCATAGATACGATAGACCTGACGCAGCTGTCTAAGCTCGACAGTTCAGCGGCGCGCGAAGAAATTCGCGATATCGTCAGCGAAATCATTCAAATCAAAAATGTCGTCATGTCGATTGCCGAGCAGGAAGAGCTGCTTGAAGACATCTGTAACGACGTACTCGGTTATGGCCCGCTTGAGCCCTTGCTGGCGCGCGATGATATCGCCGACATCATGGTCAATGGCGCCGGCACATGTTTCATCGAAGTTGGCGGTAAGGTTCAAAAGACCGGCGTGCGCTTTGCCGACAACCAGCAGCTGATGAACATCTGCCAGCGCATCGTCAGCCAAGTTGGCCGCCGCGTCGATGAATCGAGCCCGATCTGCGACGCTCGCCTACCGGACGGTTCGCGCGTCAACGTCATCGCCCCGCCCCTCGCCATCGATGGGCCCGCGCTCACCATTCGAAAGTTCAAGAAGGACCGCCTGCGGCTTGAGCAGCTGGTCAAATTCAACTCGATTACGCCGCAGGCCAAGGTCATCCTCGAGGTTATCGGCCGCGTGCGCTGCAACACTCTCATCTCAGGTGGTACGGGCTCCGGTAAAACGACGCTGCTCAACTGTTTGACCGGCTCGATCGACATGGACGAGCGCATCATCACCTGTGAAGACTCAGCCGAACTTCAGCTGCAGCAGCCCCATGTCGTCCGCCTTGAAACACGCCCGCCAAACCTTGAAGGCGAAGGCGAGATCAAGATGCGCGATCTCATCAAAAACTGCCTGCGTATGCGGCCCGAACGCATCATCGTCGGCGAAGTCCGCGGCCCCGAGGCCTTCGATCTTCTGCAGGCTATGAACACGGGCCATGACGGCTCGATGGGTACACTGCATGCCAACAGCCCGCGCGAAGCCTTAAGCCGTCTCGAATCTATGATCATGATGGGCGGCTACGCCTTGCCGATAAAGACCATCCGGGAAATGATTTGCGGCTCTATCGATGTGATCGTGCAGGCGTCCCGGCTTCGTGACGGCTCACGTAAAATTACACACATCACCGAAGTTCTGGGTATGGAAGAAGAAACCATCACGCTGCAGAACATCATCGTGTTTGAAATCACCGGCGAAGACGCCAACGGCAAGATTCTTGGCCGCCACCGGTCGACCGGCATCGCCCGTCCACGCTTTTGGGATCGGGCAGAATACTACGGCGAGACGGAACGCTTAGCCCGGGCGCTAGCAGAATCGGAAGTCGCCGACGGCAACGGCAATCCGCTTGGAGAGCAGAATGCTTGATGGCGTTTTAAGTCCCTATCTCATCGCTGGTTTGATCGCGCTGGCCTTCGCCGGCGCCGTTTTTGCCTTTGTCTATCCGTACATTTCGGAAGACCGTCAAAAAGACATGCGGCTTGAAGGCTTGACGTCGCCGCGCGGGCGCAAGAGCGGAATGGCCGCACCAGAAGCACAATCGAACCGCAAAAAGTCGGTGGCCGACTCACTCAAGGAAATCGAGAGCCGTCAGAAGGCCAAGGAGAAGGTGACGCTGAGCATGCGCTTGCAGCGTGCGGGCCTCGCTACAACGCCACGTGATTTCTACATCATCAGTTGCATATGTGGAGTGCTCAGTGGTGCTGCCGCCTATCTGGGCATGAACGTTCCACTCGTCGGCTCTAGTGTTGTGGCTTTCATCGCAGCGTTTGGCTTGCCGCGCTGGGTTTTGGGAAAACTTATCAAGCGCCGGCAGAATAAATTCGTGTCTGAGCTGGCCAATGCCATCGACGTCATCGTGCGCGGCGTCAAATCCGGTCTGCCGTTGAACGAATGTCTGCAAGTCGTCTCTCGTGAGAGCCCTGAGCCGTTGGCAGGAGAGTTCCGCGAGGTGGTCGAAGCTCAACGTCTCGGTGTTCCCTTGGGCGAGGGTCTTGAGCGCATGTGCGATCGGCTACCGCTTGCAGAGGTCCGTTTTCTCGCCATCGTCATCGCTATTCAGCAGCAAGCGGGCGGCAACCTGTCTGAAGCCTTGGGCAACCTTTCCAGCGTTTTGCGCGATCGCTTCATGTTGTCCATGAAGGTCAAGGCTCTGTCTGCCGAAGCCAAGGCGTCTGCCTTGGTGCTCGCGTCCTTGCCGCCTGGTGTCATGACGATGGTCTGGCTCACTTCACCCGACTACATCTTGCCGCTGTTCACGACCACCGTTGGTAAGTTCATGGTCATCAGTGGCGCGCTGTGGATGCTGACGGGCGTCTTGATCATGCGCAAGATGATCAACTTCAAGTTCTAAACTACTTAAGGCGGGCATCTCGCCAAAGCAGGAACGGTCACGACATGGGCGATTTCGTTGAAACCGTGATGAATCCGCAGTTGATGGCCACATGGTTGGCCGCAATTTGCGTGTTCGCGACCGTTCTATCGGTGGCTTTGCCGATGCTTCAGCGCGATCAAAGAAATCGCCGCATGAAAGAAATGGCGGTTGAGCGCGGTAAGATGCGGTCGACACGCCTTGCTGAGATGGTCACAAAGGATCGTCAAGGCGGCGGCAAGCTGAGAACCACTCCGAAGGGGTTTGTGCAGCGGTTCGTCGACCAGTTCAACCTGCGTGATAAATTCGACAACGAAGTTCTACGTGAGGATCTGAAGCGCGCCGGCCTAAGGGGCCAGGACAAAGTCGTGTACTTTATGTTCTTCCGGGCCACCGCTCCGATCGTGATTTTCGTACTCACAGTTTTCTATGTCTTCTTTGTTGAACCGACGGGTTATCCGCCTTTGATCAACGTGATGATCTCACTCGGCGCCGGGTATCTGGGTTTTTATTTGCCCAACGTCGTCATTTCGAACCGGGCGCAAAAGCGGCAACTCTCGATCAAGCAGGCATTTCCGGATGCGCTTGACATGCTGCTGATCTGCGTTCAGTCGGGCATGTCGGTTGAAACGGCGTTTTCAAAGGTCGGCAAAGAGGTCGCCCCCCAGTCGATCGAATTGGCTGAAGAAATGACACTGACGACGGCTGAACTGTCGTACCTCTCGGAACGCCGCCAAGCATATGAAAATCTCGCCAAGCGCACAGGACTGCCGGGCGTCAAGGCTGTCTGTACCGCACTTATTCAGGCCGAGCGCTACGGTACGCCGGTCGGGCAAGCCCTGCGCACGATGGCCAAGGAAAACCGCGAAATCCGTCAGTCGGAAGCCGAGCGCAAAGCTGCGGCCCTGCCGCCAAAGCTAACCGTGCCGATGATCATATTCTTCCTGCCCGTTCTGTTTATCGTCATTCTGGGCCCGGCCGGTATCAGCTATATGGCCCTCGAGAAGTAAAACCACGCGACAGCGCCGCTTTGCTGAAGCGCATATCTTCGGACCCGTGTTGCGTCGAGCCCCAGCCAATCTCTTGGCTGGGGCTTTTTTTACATGCTGAGTGCAGCTGTAATTTTAGCGGTCGTTGCCGTCACAAAAAAACGCACCGGACAATGATTGCCCAGTGCGCGTTGATTTCTAAAGTTCAGGCCGTTGTCAGCACACGCGCGTCAGCTCATTGCGACGAGCCTTTGAGGGTAGATGCGGTAGGGCTTGCGGCTGGGCGGTTTGGCGGTGAGGCCGATGCCGCCACATTGGTTTGCCAAGCGGGTGCGTTCGCGGCCACAGGTACAACGTCCAGAGCTGCCGGTTTGAACAGAGGCTGAGCTTGTGCTGCCGGAGCCATTGGCTGCGCCACAGCACGTTTAACCTCGGTCGCAAAGGAAGCAGGTGTTGCAGCCAAAGTTGCCGCCTGAGTTGCTTGCGGCGTAGGTGCCCGCGCCACGTCTGTCGTGAACGCGGCGGTTGGAGTTGCTGCAACCGGTGCCGCCTTGGGCTCCAGTTTTACCATCCGCCGGATGTAGTCGGTATTCGATGCCGCGGCGTCAGCTGCAAGGTCGGTCACGGCGTAGGTTTTAGACTCGTCGTACCGCCCCTGAAGGCCAAGCACGAGCGCCAGATTCTGCCTAATTTTCGGCGATGACTCCGGTGTCGCCGAAGCCTGACGCAGCAACTCTTCAGCCTTCTTCGGTTCCCCGCTCATGGCGTAGGCCATCGCCAGGTTGTTCAGCACCGAGGCCTGGTTTTGCTGCAGCGCCAGCGCCCGCTCGTAGTACGGGATTGCTTGTTTATATTGCCCTTGCTTGGCGAGGACGGTGCCACGCGCAGAAATCACGCGCCAGTCGGGCTTGGTTGCGTTGTCGGCGACTTCCAGGAGTTTTCCAGCGACACTCAACTGGTCGAGGTCGAGGGCCAAGCGGCCATATTCGCCGGCGAGGTCAGGATCGCTGCTGTGAATGGCGCTGGCCCGCTGAAGCACGGCCAAGGCCTGCCGCTTTTGTCCCAAGGCTTTGAGATTGCGGGCGTAGTTCAGCGCCGGTTCAAGTTCGCTGGGCTTTTTGGCATATTCTTGACCCCAGTAGATCGTTGCCCGCTGCAACTCGGACTGACCGGTGGCCGCTGGCTCAGCGGCATCTGCAACCAGGGTGTTTGATTTTGGCATAAGGTCCGCGGTCTGGGCGCAGGCGCTCAGCATCAATGCGGACGTCAGCGCCGCGAAGTTGCGGGCGGCTCCAGGCCGAAGGGACCGCATAGTCTGCTGCGGATCACGCGCCATGATAAGTCTCCGTTGTACGGCCAATCGTTGATGGCCAACCCTTGTTGGCCAAGCCTTGATGGCCAAGCCTTGATGGATTGAGCGAATCTCTGCGACTGTCAGTCTCCGGGACAGCGGTCAATAAACGCTTAAGGTTTGGGCGGCCCGGCGCACGGGTCCTACAACTCATGTGGGCTTCTGGCGGTCTGGGCTTGCGGTCTGGGCTTGCAGGCGCGCCGCTGGGCCGTATCTGGTAGGGCGCGGGATCACGGCGCGTGGTCATGATACGGCGGCCGTTCAATCGGCGCTGACGCTGAGAGAGCTGAAAAGTGAGAACATCAATGGTCGAGACGACGGCTTGGACGGCGGCTGAGGTCTTCGCGGATGGCGCCAGCGAAGCGCACGACATTCCGCTGTGGCTGGTCCTTGCAGGGTCGCCAGCGCAAGACCTGGAGCTCGATCCTGCGCAGGGTGCCTGGCTCGCTGCGCAGAAATTCACCGGCGGCGCCAAGAAGCTTGTCCAACTGCCTGCACCGGATGGCACGCTTGCCGGCATTGTACTCGGGCTTGGTGATGGCGCGGCCGGAGAGCCGAGCGGACCGTCTGAGCTGCTCGCGGGTTTGTTGCCGCCAATTCTGATGCCGGGCACTTATAGCATAGCCAGTTCGTCAGCCGCAGCCGAACTCGCTGCCATCGCCTGGGGTCTCGGGGCCTACACGTTCGCGCGCTATCGCAGCAACGACGGCGGACAGGTCCGGCCGAAACTGCGCTTGCCAGCGGGCGTCGACGCTCAACGCATCAAGACCACGGTCGAAGCCATCTGGTTCGGCCGCGATCTGATCAACACGCCGGCCTCCGACATGGGCCCGGCCGATCTCGAAGACGCGGCGCGGATGCTGGCGCTCAAGCACGGCGCAACGGTCTCGGTCACAAGCGGGTTCGACCTCCTGAGCGCCAATTTGCCAATGATCCACGCCGTCGGGCGCGCCAGCCCGCGTCTACCACGCCTCATCGATCTCAGATGGGGGCCTGACGACGCGCCGAAAATCACGCTTGTCGGCAAGGGCATCACCTTCGATACCGGCGGTCTCGACATCAAGCCCGCAAGCGGCATGCTGCTGATGAAAAAGGACATGGGCGGCGCGGCAACGGCGCTGGCGCTCGCCCACATGATCATGAGCGAGAAGCTCAACTGCCGCTTGCGCGTGCTGATTCCGGCGGCGGAAAACTCAATCAGTGGCGATGCCTTCCGCCCTGGCGATATTCTCAAGAGCCGCGCCGGGATCACCGTTGAAATCGGCAACACGGATGCCGAAGGCCGCCTCGTGCTCGCCGATGCTCTCGCGCTTGCCGACGAAGAGACCCCGGACAGCATCTTCGTGTTTGCGACGCTGACAGGTGCCGCTCGCACTGCGCTCGGCCCCGACCTGCCGGCGTTTTTTACTGACGACGAGACGCTCGGCAGCAGTCTTCCAGGTTCGGCGGCCGCGATTGGCGATCCGCTGTGGCGGCTGCCGCTGTGGGACGGATATAAACGCCATCTCGACAGCGATATCGCCGATATGAACAACGTCTGGGATACGCCGTTTGCAGGCGCTATCACGGCCGCCTTGTTTCTCCGCCGTTTCGTCAAAAACGCCCGCCGTTTTGCCCATTTCGATCTCTACGGATGGAGACCGGCCAATCGTCCGCTCGGCCCCAAAGGCGGCGAGCCGCAGACGGCACGCGCCGTGATCGACCACTTAAGGCGGGAGCTTCAATCGTGAACACCAACGCGCCGCTTGAAACGCCGGGACCACTTGATCCGCGCCGCAACGCCTTCCGGGCCGGTCTCGCCGCCGCTTCCCTCGTAGGCATGGTTGAGGCCAAACACTTCACCGAGGGCGTGCCGGCTCAAATCATCCGCGCGTCCGTTCCGCTCAGAAAAACGCCGGATTTTGGCCGTGGCCTCGAGACCGAGGCGCTCTACGGCGAAACGCTGACACTCTTCGACGAAGCGGATGATTGGGCCTGGGTCCAGCTGCATCGCGACGGCTACGTCGGCTACATCCCCTTAGATGCTGTCACACGAGACGTCGTGCAGCCGACGCATCGGGTGCAAGCGCTGGCAACGTTCCTCTACTCCGCGCCCGATATCAAAACCCCGCCGCTGATGCATCTCGCTATGAATGCGGTGGTCGCCGTCCGCTCCAGCGACGACCGCTTCGCCGAGCTCGTTCAAGGCGGCTTTCTAATTGGCCGCCACGTTGTGGAATTGAGCCGTCCGGCCCGCGACTTTGTCGAGATCGCCGAGCGCTTCATCGGCACACCGTACTTGTGGGGCGGACGCACGCGCATCGGCATCGATTGCTCGGGCCTCGTGCAGACGGCGTTCCAGGCGGCTGGTTTGGCGGCGCCGCGCGACAGCGACATGCAACACGCCGAACTCGGCGACAGCGTGCTCGTGCCCGAAGACCTCGAAGGCCTGCAGCGCGGCGATCTCGTGTTTTGGAATGGCCACGTCGGCATCATGACCGACGGCATCGTGATGGTGCATGCCAACGCCCATCATATGACCGTCACGGCCGAACCTTTGCCGGAAGCCGCCGCCCGTATCGCCAAAACGTCTGGACCGATCACCGCCATCAAGCGGCCAGCAGCGATGACGGCTTAGAGTGCTTGCCGGGAAAAAAGCCTGTCCCCGAGCAGACGGGGATGGGAACCGGTTTTCTGAAAAGAAGCACGGCAAACCAAAGTTCACATCTAGGGTGTTGAAACGATTCAGAGAAACGCTGAAACGCCCTAGCGCCTGTACGGCAGAAAACGCCGCGTGCGGATTTCCTGCGCGGACTCGAGATTTCGGGCAGTCCGTGCGCCCACACGCCGCTCACCGATCCAGGCCCAGCCGTCCTCGAGGTCGATGCGGGTTTCGATTATCTCCAGCGCCGCTGTCAGTGCGCTTCTCGTTTCAATTCTGCAGGCGTTGCCGCTGGCGATGGCGCGCGCCAGCATGATAAAGAAATCAAAGCGGTCGATGATTTTGTCTTCGTAGACCTCGCCAGCGATATCGAGGCTGTAGCGCTGATTGGCGAGCAGCACGATGTCAAAGGCGCACGCGCCTAGCATGAACGGCCGGACTGAAAGCTTCCAATACGCTGCACTGGATGCAATGTTCACGTCCGCGGCATCACGGTGCTGCACGCTCCAGGCTTCGAGCCCGTCAATTGCCTCCTCGAGGCGGTTGCGGAAGACATCGTCGGAATACATGCGGAATTTCGAATCGCTGCAGTTTCGCCAGACTTGAGAATGGCCGAACGCCTGCGCGTTTCAAGCGGGCGATTGAAGCCATCGATTTAGACCTGACGAGGCTCACGACGCCAGCGCCGCCGCAAGCGCCTGATCTTTGGCAATGGCGCGCTGTAACGCCGGGCGCGCAGCAAGCCGGCTGGCGTAGGCTGTGAACTCGGGGCGTTCAGGCAGCAGCTTAAACATCAGCATCCAGCGCACGCCCGAGCCGATGACGATATCGGCGGCCGAGAATTGCTCACCTAGAAGATAGGGCCCCTTGGCCAAAGCCCCCGCCAGAGCCTCGATCGTGGCGTCGTAAGTGCCATACGGCAGCATGGACGGCGGACCGGGCTCGCGCTTCATAGCCTTGTCGCCGATAGCTGGCTCGACGGCGGCTTGGTTGAATACGATCCACCTGAGATATGTCCCACGCGCGGGATCGGCGATTTTCGGCGCCAACCCGGCTTCGGGAAAAAGATCGGCGAGGTAGAGGCAGATCGCCGCCGCTTCCGTCACCACCGTCGATCCATGCACGATCGCCGGAACCTTACCCATCGGGTTGACCGCGAGATACGCCGGAGCCTTGTGTTCACCCTTGGCGAGATTGAGCACGCGCATCTCGTGCGCCACGCCAAGCTCTTCGAACAGCCAGCGGATCGACGCCGAGCGTGTGTTGGGAGCATGATAATGGATGAGGGGCAGTGCGCTCATGTCCCGATACTCCTCTCAGCGGCGCGTCAACTCGCAAGCACGCCGCGATTGATGACCTTCATATCGAACGCCGCCGCCAGCAGCGCCTTGGTGTAATCGTCCTTGGGGTGTTCGAAGATGTCCGTTGCGGAGCCTTCCTCGACCACCTTGCCGTTCTTCATCACGATGACGTAGTTGCACAATGCGCGAACGACCCTGAGATCGTGGCTAATGAACAGATACGCGAGTTTGCGCTGCGTCTGCAGGTCGCGCAGAAGATCAACGATCTGCGCCTGAATGCTGACATCGAGGGCGCTGGTCGGCTCATCCAGCATCACAAATTTTGGCTCGAGCACCATGGCGCGGGCAATGGCGATGCGCTGGCGCTGGCCGCCGGAAAATTCGTGCGGATAGCGCTCCTGGGCGTTGGGATCGAGGCCGACTTCCTTCAGCGCCGCGGCAACGCGCAGGTGCCGGGCGCCGTCGTCCATCTCCGGCTGCTGGATCAGCAACCCTTCCTCGATGATCTGGCCGACGGTGAGGCGCGGCGATAACGACCCATAGGGATCCTGGAACACGACCTGCATTTCTTTGCGCAGAGGGCGCATTTCCTTATTTGTCAAACCGTCGATGCGGCGGCCGGCATAGGCGATTGGACCTTCCGATGAGAGCAGGCGCAGCAGCGCTAAGCCCAGCGTCGTCTTGCCTGAACCGGATTCGCCGACAACGCCAAGTGTCTCACCAGCGCGCAGTTTCATGGACAATCCGTCGACTGCCTTAACGTGATCGACGGTCCGCTGCAGCAGCCCGCGCTTGATCGGGAACCAGACCTTCAAGTTGTCTGTTTCGACGACGACGGACCCCGACAGGTTCGTATCCGGCGGCGAACCTTTAGGTTCGGCGGCCATCAGATGTTTGGTATAGGCGTGCTGCGGACTTTCAAAAATTGCTTTCGTCGTACCGCTCTCGACGACTTCGCCAGCACGCATGACGTAGACGCGATCGGCCATGCGCCGCACGATGCCCAGATCATGGGTGATGAGCAGCATGGCCATGCCCATCTCTTTTTGCAGTTTGGCGAGCAATTCGAGGATCTGCGCCTGGATTGTCACGTCCAACGCCGTCGTTGGCTCATCCGCGATCAGCATGTCGGGCTCGTTGGCGAGCGCGGTCGCGATGATGACGCGCTGACGCTGCCCGCCGGAGAGCTGATGCGGATAGGAATCGAGCCGCTTCTCGGGATCGCGGATGCCGACCTTAGTCAATAGGTCGACCACGCGGCGGCGCGTTTCGTCCTCGCCGACGTTTTGATGCAACTTGATGATTTCGCCGACCTGCTTTTCAATTGTATGCAGCGGATTCAACGTCGTCATCGGTTCCTGGAAAATGATCGAGATCTTGTCACCACGAATGCCGCGCATCACGGACTCGTCCGCCTTGAGCAGGTCCTTGCCCTCGTACAGGATCTCGCCCGTTGGATGCGACGCAGAACCAGGAAGGAGTTTCAGGATCGACAGTGCCGAGACCGTCTTACCCGAACCAGATTCGCCAACCAAAGCCACCGTCTCGCCCTTGGCGATGTGAAACGACACTCCTTTGACGACGCGCGAGGCGCTGTCCCCTTCGCCGAATTCAACGGAGAGGTTCTTGACCTCGACGAGGGGGGCGTTCGCGCTCATCACGTCTTCCCCTGCTTGAAAGTTTTGCGCGGATCGAGCGCGTCGCGCGCCGCTTCACCAATGAAAATCGCCAGCGACAGAATGATCGAGACGGCGACGAAGCCGGAAATTCCAAGCCACGGCGCTTCGAGGTGCTTCTTGCCCTGCAGCAGTAGTTCGCCGAGCGACGGTGATCCGGGCGGCATGCCAAGCCCCAAGAAATCCAATGCCGTCAGCGCCGCGATGCCGCCCGAGAGCTTGAAGGGCAGGAACGTCAGCGTCGCCACCATGGCGTTCGGCAGCAAATGCTTGAACATGATCTGCCAGTCGGACAATCCCAAGGCGCGTGCCGCCCGTACGTATTCGAGATTGCGCCCGCGTAAAAATTCCGCGCGCACCACACCGACGAGTGAGGTCCAGCTGAACAGCAGCAAAATGCCGAGTAGCGTCCAGAACCCCGGAATGAACATCGAGGAAATGATCAGCAGGACAAACAGCTCTGGAATTGAATTCCAGATTTCCAAGATGCGCTGGAAGAACAAATCGACTTTGCCGCCGAAGTAGCCCTGTACCGCGCCGGCCAGTACGCCGATGATCGACGACACGATCGTCAGTAGCAGCCCGAACAGTACGGACACGCGGAACCCGTAAATCACCCGCGCCAGCACGTCGCGGCCCTGGTTGTCGAGGCCGAGCCAGTTCATGTTGCCGAGTGCATGGTAGCGCTGCAGCTGGTCGGCAGGTGCCTCGCACAGCGTCAACTTCGACGACCACGGCGGCGGCGCAGGATAGCCAAGACAGACGTCGTTCGAGCCGTTGCGGCCGGGATAATCCTTGTTGATCGTATCGTAGGAATAGCGGATCAGCGGCCATAGCATCCAGCCGCTGGCGTTGATCTCGTTCTGGATATCAGGCGTCCGGTAATCCGTGATGGCGAGAAAGCCGCCGAACTTTTCTTCCGGATAATCGACCAGCACCGGGAACAGGATCTCGCCCTTATAGCTTGCGATCAGCGGCCGGTCGTTGGCGATGAACTCCGCAAACAGCGTGATGAGAAACAGGCTCATGAAAATCAGGAATGAGCGGTAGCCGAGCTTGTGCGCCTTGAAGCGCTCGAGGCGGCGGCGATTGACCGGTGTCATGTGCCAGCCAAAGCGCTGTCCCAGCCGCTCGATCCACGAGCGGACAGGCGGCATGGATTTGGTCAGAAGCTCTGGCTCTGTCTTGGTGTCCATCGGCCTCAGACCTCCCGCGTTTCGAAATCAATACGCGGATCGACGAGCGTGTAGATGAAATCCGAGACGATGCCGACGATGAGGCCAACGAGCGAGAAAATATACAGCGACGCAAAGACGACCGGATAGTCGCGCTTCTCGATGCTCTCGAATGCCAGCAGTCCGAGCCCGTCGAGCGAGAAAATCGTCTCGATCAGCAGCGCGCCCGAGAAGAATGCGCCTATAAAAGCCGCCGGAAAACCCGCAATAATGAGCAGCATGGCGTTGCGGAACACATGCCCATACAGCACCTGGTTCTCGTTCAGGCCCTTGGCGCGCGCCGCCATCACGTACTGTTTGCGGATCTCGTCCAGAAACGAGTTCTTGGTCAGGAACGTCATCGCCGTGAACGATCCGACCGCCATGGCGATCAACGGCAGCGTCAGATGCCAGAAATAATCCACGGCTTTGCCGAAAAACGACAACTCGTTCCAGTTGTCGGAAAACAGCCCGCGCGATGGGAACCACTGCAGGAACGAAGAGCCTGCGAACAAAATCAGCAGCAGCACGGCGAACAGGAACCCGGGGATCGCGTACCCGATCACAAGGACCGCGCTCGTCCAACTGTCGAATTTCTCGCCATCGCCCACCGCCTTGCGGATGCCGAGCGGGATCGAGATCAGATATGTCAGCAGCGTCATCCACAGCCCAAGCGAGATCGACACGGGCAGTTTTTCCTTGATGAGCTGCATCACCGAGACGTCGCGGAAGTAACTCTTGCCGAAATTGAACGTCAAATAATTCTTCATCATCAGGAAGAAGCGCTCGTGCGCCGGCTTGTCGAAGCCGAACTGTTTTTCGAGGCTTTTGATGAATTCCGGATCGAGGCCTTGCGCGCCGCGATATTTGGCCGACACCGCGTCGGCCGCACCCTGGCCCAATTGTGCGCCGGTTGCTCCCGCGCCGCCGAGGCCATCACCGCCGCCGCCGCCCATGCGGTTCACCACCGACGACGAATGCCCCATGAGTTCTGCAATCATCCGCTCCACCGGCCCGCCCGGAGCAAACTGGATGATGACAAACGAGAACAGCATGATCCCGAACAGCGTCGGGATCACGAGGAGCAGGCGTTTGAGGAGATAGGTTGCCATCAGGGCGCCGCCGGTCCTTCCGATTCATGTCCTTGCGGTTTTTGTGGTTGCGACTTGTTGGCGGCCAGCGCCTCAGCCTTAGAAGAATCAAACCACCACGTATCCAAGACACCCGGATCATACTTCGGCTTTATGGCGGGACGCGAAAATTTGTTCCAGTAGGCCACAGCGTGGGAGGCCTTGTACCAATGCGGCACCCAATAGTGCCCCGCTCGCAGCACCCGGTCGATGGCCCGCGTCGCCGTCACCAGCTCGGAGCGTGATTTTGCCGCCATGACCTTGTCGGCGAGAGCGTCGATCACCGGGTCCGAGATGCCGGCAAGGTTGAACGACCCATCGGTCTTGGCCGCTTCCGATCCCCAATAGCCGCGCAGCTCGACGCCGGGCGTCAGGCGCAGCGAATAACGCTGTGTCGCCATGTCGAAATCAAACGCCTTCATGCGCCGCTCGTACTGCGCCGGGTCGACCATGCGGATCGTGGCGATGACGCCGATGCGCTTGAGATTTTCGACGTAAGGCCCCGTGATGCGCTCGAACATTGGTTCAAACATCAGGAACTCGAGTTGGAGCGGCTTGTCCTTGCTAAAGCCCGCAGCGGTCAGCAGATCGCGAGCCTTCTTCAGGTTGTCGCGATTGTTGCCGCTGCCGTCGGTCACGGGCGGCGCGTAGGGTTCGCCAAACACCTCAGGTGGCAGTTTGTCCTTGAACGGTTCGAGCAGGGCCAACTCTTCGGGGCTTGGCTTTCCCGTCGCCATCATGTCGGAGTTTTCAAAGAAGCTCGCCGTGCGTTTATAGAGCCCGTAAAACAGCTTCTTGTTCGACCACTCGAAATCAAAGGCGAGATCGAGCGCTTGCCGCACGCGCGCATCCTTGAACGTATCGCGCCGCGTGTTGATGAAAAACCCTTGCGCCCCCGATGGCCGGTCGTCGGGCAGCACGTCCTTGATCAGGCGGCCGTCCTTGACCGCCGGAATATCGTAGGCGGTGGCCCAGTTGACGCTCGTGAACTCCTCGCGGAAATCGAACTGACCTGATTTGAGGTTTTCAAGTTCGATATTGCGGTCGCGGTAGTAGTCGTAACGGATCTCATCGAGATTGAAGCGCCCGCGATTGACCGGCAGATCCTTCGCCCAATAGTCCTCGCGCCGCGCGTACGTGACGAAGGTCCCGGCGTTGAAGTCCTTGATTCTATACGGCCCTGACCCCAGCGGCGGCTTCAACGATGTTTCTTCAAACAGCTGTGTCGCGTAGAATGCCTTCGACAGCACCGGCAGCGTCGCGACAATTGTTGGAAGATCGCGCGTCAGCTCGCCCGTGAACGTGTATGTGACGGTCTCTGCATCGACGGCTTGTGCTGATACTACATCGCGGAGCGTCAGCGAGATCGACGGATGGCCCTTGTCTTTGAGCAACGTGAAAGACGCCGCGACATCCGCCGCCGTCACCGGTGTTCCGTCCGAGAACTTCGCCTCAGGCCTAAGCTTGAACGTCACCGACATCCCGCCTAGTGCGACGTCGGCGGACTTCGCGATCAGGCCATAAACTGCGTCGGGCTCGTCGTTGGCCCGCACCATGAGGCTGTCGAAAAGGCTGTCGAGTCCCTGTGCCGCGTCGCCCTTCAAAATGTACTGGTTGAACGTGTCATAGGTGTTGGCGCCGCCCGTTCCCATCGTCACCATGCGTCCGCCCTTGGGTGCATCCGGGTTGACGTAGTCGAAGTGCGTGAAGTCAGCAGCGTACTTCAGATCGCCGAAAATCGATAGGCCATGGCGCGGCTCGGCGGCTGCGGTGCATATGCTCGCAAGCACCAAGGCTAGAACACCAGCCGCCAATCTCATGCAGGTCATGCTTATCTTGCGCACTACTTCGCCCGCCCCGCGTCGACAACTTTGCCCTTGGCGGAATCGAGCCACCACACCTGTGCGGGCGCCGACGTCTGCGACGGCAGCTTGTCCGGGCGGCCGAACATGTCCCAGTAGGCGAGGCGTTCGTACGGGTAGTGCCAGTGCGGCACACAATAGAAATTCCACAGCAGCACGCGGTCCAGCGCCTTCGTCGCCGCCACCAGCTCGGCGCGGTCCTTGGCGAACACGATTTTGTCGATCAGCTTATCGACCGCCGGGTTCTTGATCCCGGCCGTGTTGCGGCTGGCGTCCTTAGCTGCTGCCTCCGATCCCCAGAACTGGCGCTGCTCATTTCCAGGCGAGAGCGACTGCGCGAAATTATCGACGATGACATCGAAATCGCGTTTGTCTTCGCGCTGTTTGTACTGCGAGCTGTCGACGACGCGCACGCTCGCCTTGATGCCAAGGGTTTCGAGATCCTTGACGTAGGGCAGAATGATGCGCTGGAATGTATCGTTGTCGATGAGAAACTCTGCGACCAGAGGTTCGCCTGCCGCGTTCTTTAAAACGCGATCCGGACCGAGCGTCCACCCTGCCGCGTTGAATAATTTCATCGCCGCCAGCTGGCTCTTCCGGTAGTCGCCCGGCTCCTTGTTGAGCGGGTTTTTCCATGCCGCCGTGAAAACTTCGGGCGGGACTTCGGCTCTGACCTCGTTCAGGATTTCGAGCTCGCGGCCCTCCGGCAAGCCTTTCGATTGCAGTTCCGAGTTCTCAAAAAAACTGCCGACGCGCACATAGAGATCATAAAACAGCTTCTTGTTGGCTTCCTCGAAGTTGAACAATAACCCAAAGGCCTGACGCACGCGCGGGTCCTCGAACTGTTTGCGGCGCGTGTTGAACACGAACGCCTGCATCGGCGCGACGCGCTGAACCGGGATCGCCTCCTTTTTGACGAGGCCCTTTTTCAGCGCATCGAATTCGTACTGCGTCGCCCATGCGCCGGCTTGATTTTCGACCCACAGATCGAGCCGCCCGGTCTTGAAATCCTCAAACGCCGGGGTGCGGTCGCGGTAGTAGGTGAACTCGAGCGTGTCGAAATTGAACTGTCCGCGCATGACCGGCAAATCTTTCGCCCAATAGTCGGAAATGCGCTCATAAGTGATCTTGCGGCTGGTCTCGAACGACTTGATTTTGTAGGCGCCGTTACCGAGCGGCGGCTCGACAGTCGTCTTGTCGAGATCACGCGGTTCGCCGTTGGCGTCCTTAGCCTCCCAGTAGTGCTTCGGCAGCACCGAAAGTTCGCCGACGATCATCGGCAACTCGCGATTGCCTTTGGCGTCGAACGTGAACGTCACCTCGTGGTCGCCGGTTTTCTCGGCCTTGGCGACGTTCTTGTAATAGAACGCGTAGAACGGGTTGACCTTTTTCAGCTGTTCGAACGAGAACACAACGTCGTCTGGCGTGATCTGTTTACCGTCGTGAAATTTGGCCTCGGGCCGCAGTTTGAATGTAGCGGCCGAAAAATCGTCCGGGAACGATACGCACTCGGCGATCAGACCATAGGCGGTGGACGGCTCATCGGGGCTTGTCGCCATCAGCCCATCGACGAGAACGCCGAGGCCCAAGGCCTTGATGCCTTTTTCAGAAAAAGAATTGAGGGTATCGAACGTGCCTTCGGCAAACTCACGCAGCGCCCCACCCTTGGGCGCGTCCGGGTTGACCCAGTCGAAATGCTTGAAGCCGGCGGGCATTTTCGGCTTACCGACAAGAGACAGCGCGTGATGGCACGTCGCGCCCTCGGCGCCCGCGGCCGGAGCACCGGCGCCCAGCCCGGCAAACGACACGGCGGCAGCGGCCAATAGGGTCGCATATGGTAAACGGCTCGCTCGCATCGTCCCGGTCATCCTTTGTTTTCGTCCAAACACAGCACTAACCGCCAGGGTACCATGCGCCCAAAAAGCGGGGATAACTTTGGCCGCTTTGAGCAAAAAAAAACCTGCCAGTTTCCCGGCAAGGTCGCAAAAATTAACGGCGCAAGCGAGTTAACTTGCTGTCATTTAGGCAGGGAAACGGGGGTATCCGCCAGCGTTGCCAGGTAAGCGATCACGTCCGCCTGGTCCGCCGCATCCGGGATGCCGTTGAACACCATCTTGGTGCCCTGAACATAGCCTTTCGGGTTGCGGATAAACGCCGCGAGGTCCGCGAAACCCCAGTCGCCGCCCTTGGCTTTCATGCCTTCCGAGTACGTGAAGCCATCGTACGACCCTTTCGCCCGGTTGACGACGCCCCATAGGTTCGGGCCGACGGTGCTGGCTTTGCCCTTTTCGGCGACATGACAGGATTTGCACTTGCTGAATATGGTCTTGCCGTTGTCGGCGCTGGCCTTGGCAAGCAGGGCGACAACCTCGTCGCCACCACTAGCCGGGGCTGCTGCGGCGTCGACTTTAGCAGGCGTTGCACCAGCCTTCGCCGCAGCCTCTTTGGGAACGTCCGTGGCCTTTGCTGCCGCGGCTTTGGGTTCAGATTTTTCCGCCGCCGGTGCAGCCGTGCCGTCTTTGGCGGCAACTGCGGCCTCGGGCTTCACGGCTGCTTCTTTTGTCGCCGCCGCTTCATTTTTCTCGGTGGCAGGCTCGAAGCCGGGCAGCGAATAGCCGGGGGCCGCGCCCTTTGGGCCGGTATTCATTTCGATGACCGTCTTGGCGCCGAAGATCAGCAGCAGGGCCGACAGCACGGCGCCTGCAATCTTCGTCATTTCGAAATTGTCCATTGTTCGTGATCCTCGCGGGTGCGGCCTTCGGGCCAGCAAATCGATGCGTGAAGCGGCTGCTTCGAGGTATATAAGCTCGCATTCCCCTTGCAAGGCCGGAAAGCTCCGTTTTACAGCGGGTGGTGCGAGACAGTTTGTCACCGATCCGGGAGACCCGAACAAAAGTGTCACCTAAGACCCTCATCGTCATCCCCGCGCGGATGCACGCGACCCGGCTACCCGGCAAGCCGCTCGCCGATATTCATGGCCAGCCGATGATCGTCCACGTCTTGCGCCGGGCATTGGCGGCATCGTGCGGGCGCGTGATTGTGGCAACCGACAGTGAAGAGATTGCGGATGCGGTGCGCCGCGCCGGTGGCGACGCGGTCATGACGCGCGCCGGTCACGTCTCTGGCTCTGATCGCGTCTTCGAAGCCGTCTCCATAATTGATCCGCGCTGCGAGGCGGAAATTATCGTCAACCTGCAAGGCGATTTGCCGACGCTCGATCCTGCACTCATCGCGGCCTGCATCGCGCCGCTGGCTGACCCGCTTGTCGAAATCGCCACCCTCGCGTCTGAAATCTCAGAGCCCGGGGAACGCACCAACCCCAATGTCGTCAAAGTGATCGGCACACCCGTTGCCGCCAATAGATTACGCGCGCTTTATTTTACCCGTGCCACGGCCCCGTCAGGCGATGGCCCGCTCTACCACCACATCGGCATCTACGCCTACCGGCGCGAGAGCCTTGCGCGCTTTGTTACACTCAAACCCTCGACCCTCGAGGCCCGCGAAAAGCTCGAACAGCTGCGCGCCCTCGAAGCTCAAATGCGTATCGATGCGGCAATCGTTGACACTGTTCCCCACGGTGTCGATAATCCGGCCGATCTCGAGCGCGCCCGGCGTTTGCTTCTCTCCCCGTGACGGCTTCCTCAAATACATTCCAACAAGAGCATCCTCACGCCATGCCATCCCCTTCGCGCGACCCTCACGGCAAAATTTCCTATCAAGGCGAGCCGGGCGCGAACTCGCATCTTGCCGTTCGCGAAGCCTTTCCAAACCTTGAAGCGAGCGCCTATCCGACGTTCGAGGACGCACTATCAGCCGTCAAGAACGGCGACGCGCTCTATGCCATGATCCCGATCGAGAACTCGGTCGCTGGCCGGGTGGTCGATATCCATCACCTGTTGCCCGATGCCGGCCTTTTCATTGTTGCTGAACATTTCCTGCGCGTGCGCCATCAGCTGATGGCCAAGCCCGGTGCGACGCTCAGCTCCGTCAAGCGGGTCATGAGCCACACCCAGGCGCTTGGCCAATGCCGCAACACATTGCGCAAGCTTGGACTGACGCCGGTGCCGGAAGCTGATACCGCCGGGGCCGCGCGCATGGTCTCTGAAAGCGATGACCTGACCACGGCTGCCATCGCCTCCAAGCTTGCTGCGGAAATCTACGGTCTGAACATTCTCAAGAGCGACATGGAGGACGAGGTCCACAACACCACGCGCTTCGTCATCCTGGCCAAAGAGCCCGATGATGCCGAGCCGGATAACGGCGCTGTCGTGACCACCTTCATTTTCCGCGTCCGCAACGTGCCGGCCGCGCTCTACAAGGCGCTCGGCGGCTTTGCGACCAATTCCGTCAACATGACCAAGCTCGAGAGCTATCAGACCGAGGGCACCTTCAACGCCACGATGTTTTTCGCCGACATCGAGGGCCACATGAAGGAACGCCCGGTACAGCTTGCGATGCAGGAGCTGTCGTTCTTCTCGACTGAAGTGAAGGTGCTCGGCACCTATCCGTCGAGTCCCTATCGCAAGGAAGCCGCGGAACTCGCGGCCACGGGCCAGATCCCGGTCAAGCATCCTCGGTGAGTGACGATATGCGTCTCCAAGGCAAAGTCGCCATCGTCACCGGCGCGGCATCAGGGTTCGGCCGCGGCATCGCCGAACTCTTTGCAGCAGAAGGCGCGAATGTCGTCGTCGCCGATCTCAACGGCATAGGCGCCCTCGAAGTTGCGCGTGCGCTTGGCGAGGGCAGGGCGGTCGCCACCAAAACCGATGTGACCAAGCGCGACGACGTCAATGCGATGATCGGTATCGCTGTCGATGTCTTCGGCGGGCTCGACATTCTCGTCAACAACGCCGGCATCACGCACAAGAACCAATCGTTGCTGACCGTCACTGAAGACGAGTTCGATCGCATCTACGCGGTCAACGTCAAATCGATATACCTCGCGACGCTCGCGGCCGTCCCTGAGATGGAAAAGCGTGGCGGTGGCGTCATCATCAACACGGCATCGACGGCCGGTTTGCGTCCGCGCCCAGGATTGACGTGGTACAATGGCTCAAAAGGCGCGGCGCTGACGCTGACCAAGTCCATGGCCGCAGAACTCGCGCCTAAAAATATCCGCGTTAACGCCATTAATCCGGTTATCGGAGAAACCGGCATGATCGAGCAGTTCATGGGCATGCCGGACACGCCTGATAACCGCGTGAAATTTCTTGCCGGCATTCCGCTGGGGCGTTTTTCAACACCACGCGATATCGCCAACGCCGCGCTGTTCCTCGCCGATCCGGCCAGCGCATTCATTACCGGCATCGCCATCGAGGTCGATGGCGGGAGATGTATTTAAAAATTTATCGCAATATTTCTTCGACTTCGCTGTCAATACACGTCAAGGCAAATTCAAAATAGCGGACCGCAGTTTTACGCGGTGCAATGATATGTCATTTATAATATGCGCCGGGGGCTCAGATCAGATGAGAGCCAGCACGTCATGTCACTCAACGATCCACACGCAGACCGCCGCCAATTCGGCCGCCGCCATACCCATGTCACGGGCCGGATCAAACTTGCGGGCCGCGCCGCGCTAACCTGCATCATCCGCAATATTTCCGACGGTGGCGCTATGCTCGTCTTTGACCGGCCCGAGTGTTTGCCGTTCGGGTTCCTGCTGACGATCGAAGGTGAAGACAAGACCTACGGCTGTGAGATCCGCCACCACTTTGGCGAACGCGTTGGCGTCGCGTTTGTCGATATTTCAGTCATTCATGGTGCCGGTGCGGCACCGGGCGGCAGTGAGCTTGCGTCTTGGTCGAAGCCTAAAGCGCCGGGGAGGAGCGGCCGGTGAAGTCCTAAACCTTCGCCTTGTACGCCTGCCGGCTCATCGGCAGCTGGAGCGTGCGCACACCGGTTCCTGAGAACAGCGCGTTCGCGACAGCTGGCAATGCGACGGGCGTGCCGGGTTCGCCAACGCCCGTCGGTGGGGCGGCCGACGGCACAATGTGGACCTCGATCCTCGGCATCTCGGACATCCGCATCACATCGTAACCGTCGAAGTTTGTCTGCTCGACAACGCCACCCTTCAGGGTGATCGCACTTTTGAGTGCCGCGCCGAGACCGTAGCCGATGCCGCCTTCCATCTGCGCCGCGACGACATCCGGGTTGACGGCAAGGCCGCAGTCAATGGCGCAGACAATTCGTTCGACTTTGACTGTGCCGCCGTCACGCAATGATACGTCTGCGACGTTGGCAACGTAAGACCCAAAGCTCTCATGCACGGCGACACCGCGGAACTTGCCAGGAGGAAGCGGCATACCCCAACCGGCTTTCTCGGCGGCGAGTTTCAGAACGCCGGCGTGACGCGGCTTGTCTTTCAAGAGTTCTAGCCTGAATGCCACCGGGTCCTTGCCCGCGTCCTTGGCGAGCATGTCGATCATATGCTCGGTCGCGTGCGCCGTGTGCGTCGCGCCGACGGAGCGCCACCACAGCACCGGCACGCCAACTTTTTCGGTATGCAAGTCGACGCGCAGGTTCGCGATTGCATACGGCAGCGAGCTCGCACCCTCGACTGATGTTTCGTCGATGCCGTTTTTGACGGTCATCGCCTCGAACGCGGTGCCGGCCATAATCGATTGCCCGGCGATGCGGTGCAACCAGGCGATGATATTGCCGTCCTTGTCGAGCCCGGCCCTGATGCGGTGCACGTAGATCGGACGGTACCAGCCGCCGGTGATGTCATCTTCGCGCGTCCACATGAGCTTGATGGGCACCGGCTTGCCATAGGCTTTGGCGATGTCGCAGGCTTCGCGCACGTAATGGGCGTCGGGCACGGCGCGGCGGCCGAACGATCCACCCGCCCACACGGTATGCAGGTTGATCGCTTCGGGCTTCAAGCCGAGCACGGCGCAGGCGGCCCCATGATCAACGGTCTGGAGTTGCGATCCTGTCCAAATGTCAGCACTCGCGCCATCAAAGCGCACAACACAATTCATCGGCTCCATCGGCGCGTGCGCAAGATAAGGGAATTCGAAATCGGCTTCGATCACCTTCGCCGCCGACTTGAACGCGTCTTCGATATTGCCCTGCTCGCGGGCCTTGATGCCCGGCTTGTCCAGCAACGCCTTGTAGATCGCGACAATTTCCTCCGAGCCGCGCTTTTCGGCGGCGCTGTCGTCCCAAGTCACTTTCAGCAGGCGTTTGGCTTTGAGCGCTGCCCAGGTATTGTCCGCGAGCACGGCGACGCCTTGCGGGACTTGCAAAACCGTGACGACACCCTTGATCTTCATCGCCTCCGCAGCGTCGAAGGCCGAAACCTTGGCGCCGAACAGCGGCGGGCGGACGATGACCGCGATCAGCATGCCGTCGAACTGGTGATCAAGTGTGAACTTCGCCGTGCCGTTGACTTTCACCGGGCTATCGACGCGCGGGAACTGCTTGCCGATGTAGACGAAATCCTTAGGGTCTTTGAGAGCGGGTTTTTCCGGCACGTTCTCGGCCGCGGCCTTGACAGCAAGCTCGCCGAACGTCGCTGACTTGCCCGACGCATGCGAAATCTTGCCAGCCTTGACGGTGATCTCGCCCGCAGGCAAGGCCCAGGCACGCGCTGCCGCTGCAACGAGCATGGCCCGCGCTGTGGCACCTGCCGTGCGGTATTGCTCGTAGGAGTTCGACAGCCCCGTTGACCCGCCGACACCCTGCACGCCGAAGGCGAAGTTTTTAAATTTCACCGGGTCAGAGGGGGCAAACTCCGTCCTGATCTGCGCATGATCGGCGTCGAGTTCTTCTGCAACGAGCGTCGCCAGACCCGTCGCCGCGCCCTGCCCCTTGTCCAAATGCTTGAGGATCACGGTAACGGTGTTGTCGGGTGCGACGATCACAAACGGGTTCGGCGCCAGTGATGTTCCTGCCGCCGCCGCTGCGGCGCGTGACCCCGCGCCCGGCATCGGCGCTGCCAGGCCCAAGATCAGCCCGGCTCCTGCGCCGCCTGATATCTTCAAAAACAGCCGTCGCGACGCGTCCGGCAGCTGTACGGGCGGCATTTTGAAAATTTCGCCAAGGGTTGACGTTGTCATGTGAGCCTCAAAGCAGAAACAGCTTCCAATTATTTAGCCACTCCTGGGCACGGCGCGCCGCCGTCCGCCCAGGCCTTAAGCTGCGTCACGAACGTGGCGTGCGGCGTATCGACTGGCGTGCGTTTCCCGCCCGGCTGCCAGCCCCACAGCACGAGCTTGTCGTTTTCCATGTGCTCGACAAGCGATGCGATCGACTTGCCGCCATTTTTGCTTTCGTCTTTGAGTGTCGTGCACAGATCGGTGTCGTTTAGTCCCTGCCAGCCCATCGACAGCGGCGCCAAATGCCACGACGGCGCGCCTGGTACACCGGAATAGCTGTTGTTCTCGTCGCGATGGCAGGCGGTGCAACGGGCGTTGACGAAGCCGAGGTTATCGCCGCCGCGCACAATATTCTGCAGATGCGGATGCCGGTCATCGCCCTGGCGCGGGCGATCATCGCGCGGATGACAGTTCATGCAGCGCGGATGCCGAAGCACAGCCGCGACGGGGGTGAAAAGTCCAGCTTCAGACGCCGCCATAGCCTGTGCGACAAACGCAGGCGCCGTGGACCCGGTCTGCAGCATCGCGCCAGTGATGCCCGCAAGCACCGCAGCCGCAATCGGCATATACGCAACATGTGACCGTAGCCATCGCATAAAAAAATCCTTCGCCAGTCTTCTAAATGCCAGTCTTCTAAATGCCAGTCTTCTCGATGCCTGAATGCCAATCGTTGGTCTGCCAAATGCCAGTTTGCCAAATCCTCAGATCGCTTTGGCGGCCTCATGAATGGCCGCGCGGATGCGGTGATAGGTGGCGCAGCGGCAAACATTGCCGTCCATCGCCTTGTCGATATCGTCGTCCGTCGGTTTCGGGATTTGCGACAAAAGCCCGATGGCCGACATCACTTGTCCCGGCTGGCAGTAGCCGCATTGGGCGACATCGAGCTTGATCCACGCCGCCTGCACCGCCTTAGCAATATCGCCGGAGACGCCTTCGATCGTTGTCACCTCGCGGCCGTCAGCGTCGCGGGCTTGGATCTGGCACGAGCGCACGGCTTCGCCGTCGAGATGTACGGTGCACGCTCCGCACAGTGCCGCGCCGCAGCCGAACTTTGTGCCGGTCAATCTGAGGTCGTCTCTCAGAACCCACAGCAGCGGCGTTTCGGGATCGGCATCGATCGATCGCTTCTCGCCGTTGACGGTGATGGTTTGCGCCATTTAAAGGGTCCCCGGCATTTGGCTTCTAGGCTGATGTTGTTCAACGCTAAGCGGGTCTGCGATGTTCCACAACCTCGTGAAACGCAACAGCAGCACCGCGCAGCACACGTATCTAGGTCCGGATCCGCAGATTTAAAGTCCCAGTACTTATGATCCCAGGCCATTGTGACAGTGGCGCGATACCGCTCAGCGGTAGGTCAATCCCAGACTTTTATTGTGCGGCATCGCTGCCTCATTGTTGGGCAAGGGTTGTGTCGCGCGGCCAGAAAGACCATTATGACACCGGGAGGTTGGCGGCGGACGAATTCGTCGCCAACCGGGTCAGGTCCGGAAGGAAGCAGCCCTAACGATTTTGAACTCGGGTCGTTCGCCAGCCTCTCATGATTTCGCTCACGGGCTGCACCGCCCATCGCGCCGCGATGGACTGGCCCGACCCCCGGGCGCAGCCCGAAAAGGAAAAGGGGGCGCGGCTCGCCGCGGGTCGCCTTGCTCCCTGGCCCTTCGGGCCATTAGGCTTCCTGGCCCTTCGGGCCAATAGGCTCCCTGGTCCTTCGGGCCAATAGGTTTAATCGGGTTCATGGCCAAGAAGAAATCCACGAGTTCGGACGACAGCGGCACGGGCACGGACGGCACCGGCCCGGCGAAGCCCTACGTTGTGCTGGCGCGCAAGTATCGCCCCGCCACCTTCGACGACCTGATCGGCCAGGACGCGCTGGTGACGACGCTGCGCAATGCCTTTGCCTCGGGCCGCATCGCCCAAGGCTATATGCTCACCGGCGTGCGCGGCGTTGGCAAAACGACGACGGCCCGCATCCTTGCCCGTGCGCTGAACTACGAAGCCCCCGGCATCGACCGGCCCACGATCGATATGCCGGGCCTTGGCACCCATTGCCCCGAGATCATGGAAGGGCGTCACCCCGACGTGCTCGAAATGGACGCGGCGTCGAATACCGGCGTCGACAACATCCGCGAAATTATCGAGAGCGCGCAGTACACGCCGCTGATCGCCCGTACCAAAGTCTTCATCATCGACGAAGTTCACATGCTCTCGAAGGGCGCCTTCAACGCGCTCCTCAAGACGCTGGAAGAACCGCCGAGCCACGTCCGCTTCATTTTCGCGACGACGGAAATCCGCAAGGTTCCCGTGACCGTGCTGTCGCGCTGCCAGCGCTTTGATCTACGCCGCGTCGAGCAGCCGGTGCTCGCATCGCATTTCAAAAAGATCGTTGCCGCCGAAGGCGCCAAAGCCGACGACGACGCACTTGCCCTGATTGCCCGCGCCGCCGAAGGCTCGGTCCGCGATGGCCTCTCCATTCTCGACCAGGCGATCGCCATGGGCGAGGGGCATGTGTCGGCGCCAAAAGTGCGCGCCATGCTCGGCTTGGCCGATCGTGCCCGCGTGTTCGATCTCGCTGAAGCCCTGTTTCGCGGTGATGCAGCAGGAGCACTCAAAGGTCTGTCGAGTTTGCACCACGACGGCGCGGAAGCGGCGCAAATCGTTTCTGACCTTGCCGAAGCCGTGCACGTCGTCGCCCGCATCAAGGCCGTTGGTGAAGAACCTGCCAGCGAAGGCCTGTCACGCGAGGAAAAGCAGCGTGGCACCGCTTTGGCAGAACGCCTGTCGATGCCGTACCTCGCGCGCGCCTGGCAAATGCTGCTGAAAGGCATCGAAGAGACATCGCGGGCGCCGAACCCGCTCGCCGCCGCCGAAATGGTTTTGATCCGCCTCGCCTACACCGCTGATTTGCCGACGCCTGACGAGTTGATCCGCACGCTCGGAGGCGCGGCTGTTTCACGCGCAGCCAGCCCATCCCGCCCGAGCCCGCCTCAAAGGGAAGAGCGCGGGCCCTTGAATGAAATCACCGCGCCAGATCAACTGCCGGTGCGCGCCGAACCGTCCGCCAGTGCGCCAGGTCCCGATGACGGCGATGGTTTCGACCGCGACGACGATGCTGGCGGCGACATGGACGGTCTCGATCTCGATTTTGAACCCGCCGCGCTCGCCACTCCGCTGGCAAAACATCCCGATCCGCGTTCCTTCGCCGATGTCGTGGCACTGGCGAGTACGAAGCGCGACGCCAAGCTGATGTATCACCTCGAGGACCACGTCAGCCTCGTCAAGTTTGACGCAACCGCTGGCTCAATCGATCTTTTTCTACTTCCCGGTGCGCCGCCCGAGATCGCCAACGACCTGCGCGAAAAGCTCAACGCTTGGACCAAGCGGCGCTGGGTCGTGGTGCTTTCGAAGGCAGCGGGCGCGCCGGCCATCGGCGCTGTTCGCCGCGCCCGCGAAGCTGAGGACCTCGAGAGCTTGAAGGCGCATCCCGCCGTGCGCGCCGTGTTTGAGGCTTTTCCGGATGCCAGAATCGCTGAGGTGCGTCATCTTACTCGCCTAGAGACAGAAGACGATGAGAGCGCTGCTGGATAATCAGCCGGGCGCCTGACGACCTGCCGCCGCGTCACAACGAGGATTTTAATGAAAGACTTGATGGGTATGATGAAGCAGGTCGGCCAGATGCAGGCCCGCCTCAAGGAAGTCCAGGACGAGCTCGCGAGCGCCGAGATCATGGGCCAATCGGGCGGTGGTCTGGTCAAGGTCACGGTCGATGGCAAGGGCGAGGTCAAGCGTGTCGCCATCGATCCGAGCCTGATGAAAGCCGATGAAACCGAAATCCTCGAAGACCTCATCGTCGCTGCGGCAGGCGATGCCCGCAGCAAGGCCGACATCGCCATGCAGGCCAAAATGGCGGACGTCACCGGCGGCCTGCCTTTGCCGCCCGGCATGAAGCTGTTTTGAGGTGAAGCGGTTCCAAAGCGCGGCCAATGTCTAAAAAAATAGCAGGGCCCGAGATCGAGCGCCTCGTGCAGATCTTATCGCGCCTGCCGGGCCTTGGGCCGCGGTCGGCGCGCAAAGCCGTGCTCGCATTACTCAAGCGCCGCAATGATCTGCTGTTGCCGCTGACGGACGCCTTGAAGGACGCCGTCGATAAAATCGCCGACTGTCCGGTCTGCGGCAATCTCGACACCGTCGTCCCCTGCAGCGTCTGCCGGGACCCGCGCCGCGACACATCGCTGATCGTCGTCGTCGAAGAGGTCGGCGACCTATGGGCGCTCGAGCGCGCAGGCATCGTTTCCGCTCAGTATCACGTGCTAGGTGGACACCTCTCACCGCTCGATGGTATCGGGCCCGACAAGCTCAACATCGCGAGCCTCGTCGCGCGGGCGGCGAGCGGGGAGGTGAAAGAAATCCTCCTCGCCCTCAACGCCACTGTCGAAGGCCAATCGACCGCGCACTACGTATCAGACCAATTGTTCGAAACTGGCGTGACCGTCTCGCGTCTTGCGCAGGGCGTGCCGATTGGCGGCGAACTCGACTATCTCGATGAGGGTACGCTGGCTGCAGCCTTCAAAGCGCGCCGCAAAATTTAAATTTCAGGCGCACTGCGTGCGCGCCAAGGATCACGGATGAACATCGCCGCAAGCTCCCGCCGGAAAGTGGATGCCCCTAAGTTCGTGACCGGCTCGATCCTGCGCCACATCCTCGTCATGACCGGCGCGGGCGCCGTAGGTTTGATGGCGATTTTCGCCGGTGATCTCGCCAATATCTATTTTCTCTCCCTCGCCGGTGACGATGCGGTCGTCGCCGCGGTCGGCTATGCCAGCTCGATCCTGTTCTTCTCAACCTCCATCGGCATCGGCCTCTCGATTGCCGCGACCGCGCTCGTCGCACCGGCACTCGGCGCCGGATTGAGGGCGCGGGCACGCCGCCTTTCCGCCCACGCTCATGTGCTGACCTTCATCGTCTCGGCGCTCTTGAGCGTGGTTTTATGGTTCGCCATCGAATGGCTGTTGACCAAACTCGGCGCGGTCGGCCGGGCGCATGCTTTGGCGACGGCGTACCTCACGATCCTGATCCCGACCTTGCCGATGCTGGCGCTCGGCATGACGTCGTCGTCGGTGCTGCGCTCGGTTGGCGACGCGCGGCGCGCCATGCACGTGACGCTCGCCGGTGCCGTCGTCAATACGCTGCTTGATGTGGTTTTGATTTTGCACTTGGGATGGGGCATCGAGGGGGCCGCGGTCGCGTCGGCACTGGCCCGCGTCGCGGTCATGGGTATAGGGCTCTACGGTGTCATCGCCGTGCACGGTCTCATGGGGCGCCCGAAGCTGGCGACCCTCAGCCTTGATACCCCGACCTTCGCGGCCATTGCCATCCCCGCCGTGTTGACCAACGTCGCAACGCCGGCGGGTAATGCCTATGTGACGGCGGCTCTGGCTCCGTTCGGTGACGGCGCGGTCGCAGGCTGGGCCATCATCGGCCGAATTATTCCGGTGGCGTTCGGGGCCATCTACGCGCTTTCCGGCTCCGTTGGCCCGATCCTCGGTCAGAACCTCGGCGCCGGACAGATTGAGCGCATGCGCAGCGTCTTCACACTGTCGCTTGCCGTCATGGCGGCGTTCACAGCCATCGCCTGGATTGTGCTGGCAGTCTTCGCGGGCCCTCTCGCCAGCGCCTTCAATGCCGGTGGAGATGCCCGCAGCCTGATCGTTTGGTTCTGCCGCTGGTTGTCGCCGCTGTTCGTGTTCCTCGGCGCCCTGTTCATCGCCAATGCCGTCTTCAATACGCTGGGCAAGGCCCATTATTCAACCGCCCTCAATTGGGGCCGCGCCACCATAGGCACCGTACCCTTCGTCCTCGCAGGAGCAGCGAGCGCCGGGGCAGAGGGGGCGCTGGCGGGTAACATGATCGGTGGAATTCTGTTTGGCTTAGCAGGCGTCTGGATGGGCTACCGGCTCATCGGCCAGAGCTTCGAACCAGTGCTGTAGGCCAGGGCGCAGATCTGAACTTGAAGCTCCGGCGCATGCGTTAGGTCCGCAACAAGTGTTTTCCACAACAAATTTTTCGTATTGTCTGCGCATCACCAGACTCTGGTAGAATCATTTGTTCCCTAGGGGAAAAGATAGATGGCCTTGGCTCGGCTTCGAACATGAGATAATCAGCGGCGGAATAAACTGGATATGATTGTGTTGGCTACTGTCCAGTTTGCTGCGCTTGCGCAGGCAGGTATTTTGTGACGAACGAAGCATTCAATCAGCGCTACGAATCCCTGGACGCGGGCCGGCGCTGGCTTTTGGATTTGCCACGCCACCACAAGCGCATTCTGCTTGTCATCCTGGATTTTCTGCTACTCTGCGCCGTGCTCTGGGGTCAGTTTGTCAGCGGTATTCGTGTTTATCGCCCTGAGAAACTCGGCCGCATCATCGAGCGCTTCGGAGTCAAGGAAATTCTGCTCGCCATTCCAGCACATGAGCGCAACGCGCGCCGCATGGTTCTCAAGGAGCTGGAAAATTACCCCGTCATCGTGAAAGTCATGCCGTCTCTGGTCGCACCGTCCCGGACTCTCCACTGATATGGCCACTGATATGGCCACAGACATCAATCGTGCCGCGGCGGCCCAAACAGCCAGCAAGCGCCTCGTCATCGCCGGCCCGTCGGCCCGCTCTCTCAAAACGCTTCGCGGCGCACTGATGGCCGATGTTGTCTCGCGCCGGCATCAGGTTTGGGCATTGACGCAGGATGCGCGAGAGCCGGATGTGCTGGCGCTGAGCGATCGCGGAGTCAGCGTCTCGCAGATCAAAATGCAGCCGGATGGATTTTCGCTTTGGCCGGCGCGGATCGTGCTCCAAGGCCTTACCGCGCAACTGGCCGAAATCCAGCCGCATGTGGTCCTGGTCTACGGCGCCAGCCTCGTGCCCCTGGCTGTGCGGGCCGCGCAGCGAGCGGGTGTTCCACGCATCGCGGTCCTGCTCAGCGAACTCGACAACGGTGCCCTCTCCGCACCCCTGCGCCGGGCGCTGAGATCCACGCACGTCATCGTCGCCCACAACCGAGAAGATTTTCGCGCCGTTGTGGCAGCCAAACTGCGAGACAAACGCCGCATCGTCTTGCAGCTGCCGGGTGCGGGCGCCGATCTCGCGGCCTTCGATGGCCTCACGCTGCCGCCGCTTGAGCCTGAGATTATTTTTGTCATGGCCGCCCGGCTCGACAAAGCCAAGGGCGTGCTCGAATTTTGCCAGGCTGCACGCCAGCTCAAGTCCGAAGGCGCCGCCGCCAAATTTGTTGTCGCCGGTGAAGCCGGCACTGGCCCGGACGCCATATCGCCGGAAACACTCGCGCAGTTTGATGGCGCGATCACGCGCACTGGCCATGTTGACGGCCTGAAGCCGATCCTCGCCGCGGCCCATGTTTTTGTCGCGCCGTCGCATCGCGAAGGCATGCCGCATGCGGTACTTCAGGCGCTCGCGGCGGGCCGTCTTTGCATCGTGACCGATATCCCCGGCAACCGCGAAACCGTTGACGAGATGGTCAACGGACTGCTGGTTCCCCCGGGCGATGCCGCGGAGCTGGCCGAGGCGTTCCGGCGCGTGCTGAAACGCCCTGAGTTGATCGCCCTGATGGGCCGCGCCAGCCGCCTGAAGGCCGAACGGCATTTCTCGCAAATCTCCGTCAACGCCCGTCTGATGACGGCCCTGGAGCTGCCGTGAGCCCGAGTCGCACGGGGATCGGTGGCCGGGTTCTCGTCACCGGAGCTTCGGGCTTCATCGGCCCGCATGTCGTCCGCGAACTTGCGACGCGAGGCTATGTTGTCCGCGCAGCGGCGCGGTCGCCGCTTGAGGCCATGCTGCCCGGCGTCGAATATGCGGTCCTTCCCGATCTGGCCAAACCCTTCGACGCCCGCCCCGTCGTCGCGCGCATTGATGCCGTCGTGCACCTCGCCGGTATCGCGCACGCGAAGGTGGCGCTGCCCGAGACAGCCTACCAGGCCGTGAATACCAACTCCGCGCGCCGGTTTGCTGAAGCCGCGCGCGACGCCGGCGTCAAAAAGTTCGTTTTCGTGTCGTCGGTCCGTGCCCAGTGCGGGCCGTCGGTCGCCGGCGTTGTCCGCGAGGAGATGACTCCCGCTCCAACCGATGCTTACGGCCGCTCCAAGCTCGCCGCCGAGGCGGCAATTGCGGAAACGCTCGCAGGGTCTCAGACCGGCTGGACCGTCCTGCGTCCGGTGCTGGTCTACGGCGCGGGCGTCAAAGGCAACATGCAAACGCTGTTTCGCCTGGCGCGGGCACCAATCCCACTGCCGTTGGGCAGTCTCACGGGCCAACACTCACTCGTCAGTATCGGCAATCTCGCCAGCGCCATCGCCCACGTTTTGACGTCGCCGCAAACGGCAAACGCCACCTTCCTCGTCGCCGACACCGCGCCGCTGACCATTCCGGAGATCATTTCAGCACTCCGCGCCGGGTTGGGACGCAAGCCCGGACTGCTGCCGTTCTCAGAGACGCACGCCGCTAGGATTTGCAAAGCTCTGGGCCGGGAGGCATTGGCGCAGCGTCTGTTCGGCGATCTCGCCGTCACAACGGAACGCCTGCGTGCGACCGGGTGGACGCCGCCCGACGAGACGCTGGCAGCCCTTGCTGCGGCCATCCAACACCGCTGATGGCTCGCGGCCCTAGCCGCACATCGCTATCGTTTGCACATATGATTCGAGGTCTTGTGATTCGAGGTCTGGGCCAATGACTCGCCGGGCAATCCTGATGGTTGTGACACTTGCCGCTGCGTCACCCGGCTTTGCCGCATCCCGGGCGCGGGAGGCCAAGGCCTCGCTGGAATTCGCTCTCGCGAGCCGCCAAGCGCTCGCGGCCGTGGAGGTGGCGCTGTCTGATCCAAGCGTTGCCGCCGCCGATCGCCAGTCCGTCACTGATATGGCGCTCTTTGTGTTCAAGCCCGGCGGCGACGTCCGCGTGTCGCTTCACGGCGCAAATGGCACTGTCCCCGAGGCTGGCGGTGGACACTTCAGCGTCCGTGTGTTCGTCGTCGCTGGCGGGCGGCTGTATACCGGCGCGCGCGGCCAGTGCAGCTCCTGGGACAACGATGTCGCCCTCTGCTCGGCCAGTTGCGACGGCGGCGACTTCGCCCTGCGCCGCAACGGCAGCGCCACCCTGGAACTGCTGATTGGCGCGCTGCCGGGCGGACGAGCCGGCGCGGGCAGCGGCGTCACGGTCTCAGACTGCGGCTTCGACGAGAGTGGCGACGCCAAGCTCACGGCGAAAACCTCCCGTGGCCTTGCCGTCATCGGCTTTGACGGCGATTAAGCATCCAGGATTGGACGAGAGCGCTTTGCGATCCGATGGAATCGGATCGGCGCCCTTGTCTCTTGTTTTGTCGCATTTTCTGCGACGAACCGGTGCCCACTTTGCCGGAAAATGCTCTAGCGGCACCGGCGCACATTGACCGGCACGCCCGGCTTTCATATGTCAGCGCCATGGCCATCTTACCCATCATCACCCTTCCCGATCCGGTCTTGCGAAAAATCTCGGACCCGGTCGAGCACATCGACAGCGCAGTCGTCAAACTCATGGACGACATGCTGGAGACCATGTACGCGGCACCCGGCGTTGGCCTTGCCGCGATCCAGGTTGGCGTCCCGAAGCGCATCATCGTGCTCGATACCGCCGACGACGGCGAGGCGAAGAAGCCGCTGGCCATGGTCAACCCGGAAATCGTCAAGATCGGGTCGACGACCCGCATCTACGAGGAGGGTTGCCTGTCGATCCCGGACGTACGCGTCGATATCGAGCGGCCGGAGACGGTAACGGTCAGCTACACCGACCGCAATGGCAAGCCGCAGCAACTCGCCGCCGAAGGACTTTTGGCGACGGCGATCCAGCACGAGCTCGATCATCTCGACGGCCAACTCATCATCGATTTCCTGTCGCGGCTGAAGCGCGATATCATCATCCGCAAATTCAAGAAGCAGATGCGCGACTAGAGTGCTTGCCGGGAAAAAGCCTGTCCCCGTACAGACGGGGATGGGAACCGGTTTGTCCCTCACGAAGCACGACAAAGCAAAACGAGCTGAAAGCGGAAGGACGTCCATGGCGCTGCGCATCGTCTTCATGGGCACACCCGGTTTTGCCGTGCCGGTGCTCGAGGCCATCGCTGCCGCAGGTCACGGCATCGCCGCCGTCTACAGCCAGCCGCCAAGGCCTGCGGGCCGCGGTATGGCGGACATGAAATCACCCGTGCACCGTGTGGCCGAGGCTCGCGGGATCAAGGTTTTGACGCCTCTCAATTTCAAAGACTCAACCGATCGCGAGGCCTTCGCGGCACATCATGCCGACGCCGCTGTGGTCGTCGCTTACGGGCTGTTGCTGCCCGAAGCCATCCTCAACGCGCCGCGCTTGGGGTGCTTCAACGTCCATGCGTCGAAACTGCCGCGCTGGCGCGGTGCGGCGCCGATCCAGCGCGCCATCATGGCCGGTGACAGCATCACCGCCGTCAATGTCATGCGCATGGAAAAGGGCCTCGACACGGGACCGGTCTGTTTGGGGCGCGATATCACGATTGGCCCCGATATGACGGCGGGTGCGTTGCATGATGATCTCGCCGTCGCGGGTGCAGAAGTGATGGCCGAAGCCCTCGCGCGTCTTGAAGCCGGCACGTTGACCAGCACGCCGCAGTCCAAGGCTGGCGTCACTTATGCCGCCAAAATCGACAGGCGCGAAACGCGGATTGATTTTACAAAGCCGGCCGAAGACGTGGTCAACCACATTCGCGGGCTATCGCCAGCGCCGGGTGCGTGGTTCGAGACCGGCGGCACGAAGCCCGAGCGCGTCAAGGTGCTGTCGGCCGCTGTCGCAGAAGGCAGCGGCCAGCCAGGCACGGTTCTCGACGGGCACCTGACGATTGCCTGTGGAAGCCGTGCGGTCCGGTTGCGCGAGGTCCAACGCGCCGGCAAGAAGCCGGTCACCGCCGACGAGTTTTTGCGCGGCTGCAAACTCGATGCTGGGACCCGCCTCACTTAAGCGCCGCGGCGCCGCGGCGTTAATCATACTCTGCGATGAGCCGGTGACTTTCTCCGGGTAACGCTAATCTCAGGCCTGCCTTCCGTCTTGCCAGAGGACCAAATCATATGATCCGCGCACTCGCGATTTCGCTTGCCGCTGCCTCAACCGCCACTCTGGTGATGGTCAGTGCCGCCGCCGCTCAGAGCTACACCACACGCATCGAACCGCGCCCGTTCTACGGCGCCGTCGTAACGCTCGAAGAAGGTGTGCGCGTCATCCGTCCGCTGCCGCCTGAACGTCACGTGATTATAAATCCCGATCACGGCACGGCTTTGACGCTCGGCTTCAACGAAACGCGGGTCTACGAAAACCGCGTCATTCGCAACTACAACTTAAACGCCAATGGCGGCGGCCGCACCACCTATGGCCGCGTCATTTACGGCACCAATGGCGCCTATGGCGCGGGGTACGGCGGCTACGGCTACATGCACCTGGGCGTTGGCGGAGTTACCACGGGCCGCTCCGGTCATTGAACTGAGCTGACAACCTCCGCGGTTGTGATGGCGGGCGCGAACCGCTAGGGAACGGGTCCGTGTTTCCTCGACCGGCCGCAGAGGTCAATCCATGTCCCGCTACCGCCTCACCATCGAATACGATGGGACGCCGTTTGTTGGCTGGCAGCGTCAAGCCGCCGGACTTTCGGTGCAAGGCGCGCTCGAAGATGCAATCCTGAAATTTTCGGGCGAAACCGTAGTCATCCGCGGCGCAGGACGCACGGATTCCGGCGTCCACGCGCTTGGCCAGGTTGCGCATTTTGATTTGACCAAGGATTGGGACGCACATCGCGCCGCAGCGGCCATCAACCACTACCTCAAACCGCTGCCCGCCGCTGTGCTCTCCTGTGACCGGGTCACACGCGCATTCGACGCCCGGTTCAGCGCCACCAAGCGGCATTACCTCTACCGGATATTGATGCGGCGCGCGCCGCCGGTGCTCGAGCGCAATCGTCTCTGGTGGATGGTCCATCCTCTCGACTGTGAGCGGATGGCGGACGCAGCCGCCGTTTTGATCGGGCATCACGATTTCACGACCTTTCGCGCGGCCCAGTGCCAGGCGCTTTCTCCGATGAAGACGCTGGATGTTTTTGATGTCACCCGAGCGGGTGAGGAGATCCATTGCCGCCTCGCGTCGCGCTCATTTCTGCACAATCAGGTGCGGTCGATGGTCGGCAGCCTGAAACGCGTCGGCGATGGTACTTGGACGAAAGATGAGCTCGCCGCGGCCCTGAACGCGCGCGACCGCAAGGCTTGCGGTGCTGTGGCGCCGGCCTGCGGGCTTTATCTTGCGCAGGTGGACTATGACGCCTAGAGCATTTTCCGGCGAAGTGGGTACCGGTTCGTCGTAGAAAATGCGACCAAGCAAGAGACTAGAGCATTTTCCAGCGAAGTGGGTACCGGTTCGTCGTAGAAAATGCGGCCAAGCAAGAGACGAGAGCGCCGATCCGATTCCATCGGATCGCAAAGCGCCTAGCCGCGCTGCTGATCCTCGGTGACCATGGCCAGGAATTCCTGGCGCGTGATGGCGCTATCCCGGAATGCCCCGAGCATGCGGCTCGTCACCATATCGGTGCCGTGCTTATGCACGCCGCGTGTCGTCATGCAGTGATGCTCGGCTTTGATGACGACAGCGACACCCTCGGGTTCCAGAACCTTCTGGATCGTATTGGCGATCTGGGCCGTCATCTTTTCCTGGATCTGCAGCCGCTTGGCATAGGAATCAACGACGCGAGCCAGCTTGGAGATGCCGACCACACGGCCCCGCGGGATGTAGGCAACCCAGGCCCGGCCAATAATGGGGGCCATATGATGTTCGCAATGGCTCTCGAAGCGGATGCCGCGCAGCACGATCATCTCGTCATAGCCTTCGATCTCCTCGAAGGTTTTTTGCAGGATTGCTTCCGGGTCCTCGTCATAGCCGCGGAAAAATTCCTCGAAGGCACGGGCGACGCGCGCCGGCGTTTCTCTAAGGCCATCGCGTGCAGGATCGTCTCCAGCCCAGCGGATAATCGTTTTGAACGCCGCTTCGACCTCGGAGCGGGCTGGTTTTGAGTGTTTTGTCATAATAGGACGACGACCCGCACTTCTGGTTTGAGTTTTTCTGAAACGCTACAACAGTTGCCGCGTTTGAGGACTAATCACAAGCTTGGAATACGTCATTGGACTGGTTAAAGATCATTTCTGTCAGGTGCCGGTTCGAGTGCTTCTGCAGGCGGGGTTAGCGGTGTTTGCACACGATCTGGACCGCATTCGCCATCCGGCCGCATCGCGCTTGTGCCGGGCGTTTAAGTCAAAAGCTTTGCTTCTGTGTCAGCAGGACTTTCGGTGAGGCCGTTGGTATGCTGTCGTTTGCCGCGCGCGGCGAGTGTGCGCACCAGAACGTAGAACGCGGGTGTGAAGATGAGGCCGAACAGCGTCACGCCGATCATGCCTGAGAACACCGCCGTGCCGAGCGACTGGCGCATCTCAGCGCCAGCACCTGTTGCGAACACCAGCGGCACGACGCCGAGAATAAAGGCCAGCGATGTCATCAGGATCGGCCGCAGCCGCGTGCGGGCTGCCTCGACTGCGGCGTCAAACCGGTTAAGCCCGTGATCTTCCGCCTGCTTGGCGAACTCGACAATCAGAATGGCGTTCTTGGCCGCAAGGCCAACCAGCACCACGAGACCGATCTCGACCAGGATGTTGCGATCTAGGCCGCGAATATTGACGCCGGTCATCGCCGCCAAGATACACATCGGGACGATGAGAATAACGGCGAGCGGCAACAGCCAGCTTTCATACAACGCCGCCAGAAGCAGGAACACGAAAACGACGGCAAGCCCGAAGGCGACGATGGCCGTGTTGCCGGTCAGCTTCTGTTGCAGCGCGATCTCGGTCCATTCGAAACCGAAACCAGACGGGAGTTTGCTCTCAGCAATCTTTTCCATTTGCGTGATGGCCTCGCCCGAAGCAAAGCCTCGCTGCAGCTGCACCTGAACTTCGGCCGCCGGATAGAGATTATACCGTGGTACGCGGTAGGCGCCGGTGGTGTCGGAGAACGTCGCGACCGATCCGATCGGCACCATGTCGCCGGAGGTGCTGCGCGTCTTGAGATTGGCGACATCGCGCAGCGACAGGCGGAATGGGTTGTCCGCCTGGGCGGTGACGCGGTAAGTGCGCCCCAGAATGTTGAAGTCGTTGACGAAGGATGACCCCATGTACGTCGACAGCGTTTCGAAGACTTTGGTGATCGGCACGCCTAACTGTTCGGCCTTGGTGCGGTCGATGTCGGCATAGACCTCGGGCGTGCGTACGTTGAACAGCGTGAACGCCTGGGCTATGCCGGGCGTCTGACCGGCGGCGCCGGCCATGGCCCACGCGGCACCTTCAAGCGCCGGCAAACCGCGCCCCGAGCGGTCCTGAACGTAGCCCTTGAGGCCGCCGCTCGTGCCGATACCCGGCACCGAAGGCGGCTCGATCACGAAGGCGAAGGCGTCCTTGAGCCCGCCCATTTGCTGGCGCAAATCGGCAAGTATGCCGTCTTTTGTCAAACCGGCCGCGATACGATCTTCAAATGCCTCAAGCCTGACGAAGATCACGCCGGTATTCGGCGCGTTCGTGAAGGTCGCGCCATCAAAGCCGACAAAGGCAACCGCAGCTTTGACACCCGGGCGCGATAGCATGATGTCGGTCGCCTGACGCACCACCACATCGGTGCGCTGTAGTGTCGAGCCCGGCGGCAGCTGGAAGGCGGTTATGAAATAGGTGCGGTCGAGTTGGGGAATGAGCCCAGCCGGGGTTTTCGCCAGGCGGTCGTACGTCAGGTAGAGCAGGCCAGAGTAGACCAGAAGCAGAATTGTAATGAGGCGAACAAGCTTTCCGGTGAGCCACGCATAGCCATGCGAGAGCCCGTCAAACGCCCGATTGAAGCCATTGAAGAAGCTGCGCAGCGGCGCGCCAAGCCGGTAGGCGAGGCTGGTGTTGTGGCCGTCATCAGGAACGTGCGCCTTCAAAAGCAGCGCCGCCATGGCAGGCGAGAGGGTCAGCGATACAAATGCGGAAATGGCTGTCGACGCCGCAATCGTGATTGCGAATTGCTTGTAGAAAGTTCCCTGCAAACCGGTGATGAACGCCGTCGGCAGAAACACGCCGATCAACACCAGCGAAATCGCGATCAGCGCGCCGCCGACCTCGTCCATGGTTTTGTGCGCGGCGTCCTTCGGCGACATTCCCTGGCGCAGATAGCGCTCGACATTCTCGACCACGACGATGGCGTCATCGACGACGATACCGATAGCCAGCACGAGACCGAAAAGCGACAAGGTATTAAACGTGATGCCAACCAGGCTCATCACAAAGAATGTGCCAACGAGCGACACGGGGATTGCCAGGATCGGGATGATTGCCGCTCGCCACGTCTGCAGGAACACGATCACGACGAGCACGACCAGCAAGATGGCCTCGATCAAGGTCGTGATGACCGCATCGACCGAATACTGGATGAATTCCGTCGGATTGTAGACGATCGAGTAGCCGACACCTGGCGGAAAGTCCTTTCTCAGCAGCTCCATCTGCGCTTTGACCGCCGATGCCGTCGCCAGCGCGTTGGAGCCAGGCTTCTGGAAGATTACAAGCGCCGTCGCGGTCTTGTTGTCCAGATAGGCGTTGACGGTGTAGTCCTGCGAGCCGAGTTCGACGCGGGCGATATCCTTGACGCGCACGACTTCGCCGCCGGTTTCCGCGCGCACGACGATATTCTCGAACTGCTCCGGCGCCGTAAGCCGCCCCAGTGTCTTGACCGATAGCGTGAACGCGCCTGGCGAGGTCGCGGGAGGCTGATTGATCGATCCAGCAGCAACTTGCAGGTTCGCCGCACGCAGCGCCTGCACGACTTCGCCGGCCGTCAGTCCGCGCGCCGCGATCTTTGCCGGATCGAGCCAAATGCGCATGGCGTAGTCGCGGGCCCCGAATACGTTGACGTTGCCGACGCCGTCGATGCGCGTCAGAACGTCTTTGACGTACAGCGTCGCGTAGTTCGAAATATATTGCTGATCGCGCGTGCCGTCGGGCGACGTCATGTGCACGACCATCATCAGGTCGGGCGAGGCCTTGCGCACGGAAATGCCAAGACGGCGCACGTCTTCCGGCAGGCGCGGCTCGGCAACCGCGACCCGGTTTTGCACCAGCACCTGCGCCTGATCGATGTTGGTGCCGGGCTTGAAGACGATGTTGATGGAGACCTGGCCATCGCCCGTCGACTGCGAGACGATGTAGAGCATGTTGTCGACGCCGTTGACTTCCTGTTCGATCGGCGTCGCGACAGTTTCGGAGATGACCTGGGCCGAAGCGCCCGGATAGTTGGCCCTAATGTTGACGGTTGGCGGGGCAATTTCCGGGTATTCCGCGATAGGGAGAATACGCAGCGCAATAAGCCCGAGGATGGTGATGATCATCGACAAGACCGACGCAAAAATCGGCCGGTCGATGAAGAAGTGGGAAAATCGCATTCAGGAGGCCTTTGCGCTGGGCATCTACTTCTGGGCCGAGACAATCATGCCGGCTGTTGGGGCAACCGTGGCACCCGGGCGCACAGCCGGGTTGGCGAGGCCTTCGATGACGACGCGGTCGTCGGCCTTGAGACCGCTTCTGACGACGCGCAGCCCATCGGTGATCGGCCCCAAGATCACGGCCGCCGCTGTCACGACGTTGCTGGCGTTGACCGTGAACACGATCTTGCGCGCCTGATCCGAGACGATCGCCGTATCCGGCACGAGGAACGCATCGGTCTCGCCGCCAAAGAGCGAGAGCCGTGCGAATACGCCGGGCGTCAGCAGGCCGTCCGTGTTGGGAAAAATAGCCCGCCCGCGCAGCGTGCCAGAGCGCTCGTTCAACGCGTTATCGACAAAGTCCATGTGGCCCTCGCGGGCCCACGTGTCTTCATCGGCGAGTTTGACGCGAACCGGGTTTTCCGTCTCGCGCGAGGACGGGCGTTCGCCGGATAGGCGGAGGCGTGAATATCTCAGATAGTCGGCTTCCGACACATCGAAGACGAAGTGGATAGGATCGAGCGACACGATCGTCGCCATCAGGGTTGCCTGCGCCTGCCCGCCGGCGACAAGATTGCCGGGATCGACCTTCTTGTCGGAGATGCGGCCTGAAATCGGCGCCCGCACTTCGGCCCATTCGAGGTTGAGCTCCGCCGACTTGACAGCGGCCTTAGCCGACATCAGTTGCGCTTGCGCGCCGCTTAAGTTGGCTTTGCGCTGGTCGAAAACCTGTTCGCTCATGACCTTGGACTTGGCCAGCGGCTCGGCACGTTCGACATCGGCGCCGGTCAGAAGAACTTGGGATTCAGCCCGCGCGATCTCCGCCTTCGCGCTCTCAACTGCGATTGCAAATGTCCGCTTATCGAGCGTGAACAGCAGGTCGCCGGCCTTGATCAGCGAGCCATCCTTGAAATGTACCTGCTCGATAAATCCGGAGACGCGCGGGCGCACCTCGACACGTTCGACGGCCTCGAAGCGCCCCGAGTATTCGTCCCAAAGCGTGATGTGCTTGGCGAGTGGGGCCGACACGGTCACCGGCAGAGGTGGCGGAGCGCCCTGTGCGGCAGCCACTGCAGTCACTCCGGCAAGCGCGAGACCGGCGGCGATGATGCGACAAAGTATGGGCATGCGCCAAAGTATCGGTATTCGAAAAAGCATGGGTATGTCCCGGCTCTGGTCATTCAAAGAATGGCAACGGATGAACTTGGCTAATTGCGCTGTCACGGTCGCCCCTGAACCAGCGCAGAAATTTTACTTGGGGAGCCCGAGGATATCTCGCAAGCTCTGGGGTGCACGGGCACTAGCTGTTAAAATCCTACCACAAGTCCGGCAGCCTCGGCCCAGCAGCTTCGGCATGCCGTAATTTTGTGCAGAATCTGGTGCTGCCGGAGGGGATTGAACTCTCGACCTCTCCCTTACCAACAGCGCGGCTGTAAACCCCGTGAAACACGCCGGGGTAACGTCTTGGAGTGGATGGCTTTTTTGGAGCCTGGTTCACCGAGCGCCGTTCAGTCTCGATGTGTTCCACCGGAAACCACCTTTTCTGCTACCCGTACGCTACCCGGAGCCATGTCTGCTTTTGAATCTGAGCCGTCCACGTTTAGCCCCGGGGCGGTGAGATCTTATAGTGCCAGTTGACGCCGCTTGCGCTGCTCCATTTCAAGATCACCATGCTGGTCAGTTCGGTGCCGTTGTCCGACACGCACGTCCGCGGCTTGGCCTTGCGCCGGGCGATGGCTGCATCGAGTTCACGAGCAACGCGGG
>JANNEP010000032.1:0-54037 GCA_031378895.1 Hyphomicrobium sp. | reverse complement strand
CTTATCCCCGCCCTTAACCCTCCAACAAAAATTCTTCAAAAAATCTCACAAAAACTTATCCCCGCTCGGCGCGCCGCGCGCATGATGATCGCACGCGTGTCATGAAGGGGTTATGGGTACCCGCTGCTATCCGTCACGACGCGCGGCGCTGGACGTGTGCCGTGGACATCAGCTTCTCCGCGGGCGTACTGCCATCGAGGCGTCGACGATCCCCAGGGGTCGTGACCTCGATGCCCATGCAGGTGATGCAGCATGGGGTGTGCGGGCGATCACCACGCCGGCTGCGGGCGATGACGGCTTGGCCGCATCGAAGACAAAAATTGAAGGCCGGGCCGTCGTCGCCTCCCTTCTTTGTTTGGCGCAACTTTGCTTTGCGCAACCGACACGCTCACCGAGCGTGCCGGGCGCGACCACTTGGAAGTCCCCTTGCGGGAGTTGCGCTGGAGCACCGCACCCGGCGGCCGGCTCGCCCCTTGGCGAGTCGCCGGGTGCCAGCAAGCGCGAGTCGCAAGCGCCAAGATAAGAGCGGCGCTTCCGGCCGGCTCGACGAAGGAGAGTCGGAAGCGCCAAGATAAGAGAGACCCGATCCCGTGGCGGGTTCGTAGCTAAGCTTCAGCCCGTTGTCAGAGACATCCCGGCCCATGATAATTGCTCGCTCCAGCCTTTTGACATGCGCGGTACTCGCCTGCGCCACCCCCGCCGTGGCCGGCCCGTGCACCGTCGTCGACGGCGTCATCGCTGAGGTTTCGCCCGGCGCCTTCCTGGAGAGTACTGAAACCGTCACCCTCAAGTCGTCCTGGAGTGCCGAATTCCGCTGGGAAAAAAGCGACAAGGAAGGCATCGGTTGGATGCGCATCACGGACACCGAGGGCCGCGAAATCGGTTGGGTTCCGGCTGGGCACGACGGCGTCAGATGTGGTAATTTCAATTGAATTCACTCGATAATCCGCCGCAGAAAACCAACTCGCGTTTGCCAGAGCTTCGTGTATAAGTATGCCTGCCGCGTGGAGTGCAACCGTTCCGCGCGGCCTTCGTTTGCGACCCTGCTGGACGACATCCCGGCCCGGCCGTTTTTTTCCAACTCCAAAGTCGAAAGGAGCTCCCGATGTCGGAAGTCGCACCGCACCGTAAGGCGGAACGTACCGCTGTTATCAAAGCCCATGCCACGAAGGCCAACGACACCGGTTCGCCCGAAGTTCAGATTGCCGTGCTCACGCACCGCATCAACGAGCTGACCGATCACTTCAAAATGCATAAGAAAGACAACCACTCGCGCCGCGGGTTGTTGAAGATGGTCAGCTTGCGCCGCCAGTTGCTCGACTACGTCAAGAGCAAGGACAACGCGCGCTATCTGAAGATCATTGAAAAACACAGCCTCCGCCGCTAAGGCGCCTCGTAGGGCGCCATCGCGCTGACGTGCGGCTCCTTTTTTCGCCGCCAGAGTGATCAAGCCTTAGAAAACGCCTTGTGCGCCGGTGCCCGTTTTGTGGTGCTGGCGCAGACTGCGTTCAGCGTAAGCGAAAAAAAACACGCCAAACAACCGTATGACCGGCCGTCCGTGGAACGAGAAAAAGCGAAAACGAAAGACCAAAACATGTTTGACATCCATCGCGTGGAAATTGACTGGGGTGGCCGCAAGCTGAAGCTTGAAACCGGCCGCATCGCCCGCCAGGCTGACGCAGCCGTGGTCGCCCAGTATGGCGAAACAACCGTGCTGGCGACCGTCGTCGGCGCCCGCTCCGCCAAGCCCGGCATCGACTTTTTCCCCCTCACCGTGAACTACCAGGAGCGCACGTACGCGGCCGGCAAGATCCCCGGCGGCTACTTCAAGCGCGAAGGCCGTCCGACCGAAAAAGAAACGCTGACCTCGCGCCTGATCGACCGTCCGATCCGGCCACTGTTCGTCCAGGGCTTCAAAAACGAAACCCAGGTCGTGGTGACGGTTTTGTCGCACGATCTCGAAAATGATCCCGATGTGCTCGGCCTGGTCGCGGCGTCGGCAGCGCTGACGCTGTCGGGCCTGCCGTTCCTCGGACCGATCGCTGGTGCCCGCGTCGGCGTCATCAACGGCGAATTCGTGCTGAACCCGATGGTCGACGAGATGAAGGAGAGCGCGCTCGATCTCGTCATCGCCGGCACCCACGATGCCGTCATGATGGTTGAATCGGAAGCCAAGGAACTGCCAGAAAAGCAGATGCTGGAGGCCGTGATGTTCGGCCACAAGCACATGCAGCCGGTCATCCAGGCCATCATCAAGCTGGCTGAAAAGGCCGCAAAAGAGCCGTGGGACATCAAGATCCCGGACAAGGGCAAGTACAAAGCCCAGGTCAAGAAGATCGCTGAGAGCGCCCTCAAAGAAGCCTTTTCGACCAAGGAAAAGGCCAAGCGTAACGATCTCGTCAGCGCCGCCAAGAAGGCCGTGTTTGCCGGTATCGACATCCCCGATGACGCTAACGAAAAAGTCCTGCTCACGGACGCCTTCAAGGCGCTCGAGATGGACATCATGCGCGGCGACGTCCTGAAGACGAAGCTCCGCATCGACGGCCGCGATCTCAAAACCGTGCGTCCGATCGTGTCGGAGGTGCATGTGCTTCCGCGTACGCACGGCTCGGCGCTGTTTACCCGCGGCGAAACCCAGGCCCTCGTCGTCGCGACGCTCGGCACTGGCGAAGACGAGCAGTACGTCGATCAGCTCGAAGGCACGCGTAAAGAAAACTTCCTGCTGCACTACAATTTCCCGCCCTACTCGGTCGGTGAAGTTGGCCGCATGGGCTCGCCCGGCCGCCGCGAAATCGGCCATGGCAAACTGGCGTACCGCGCCATTCGCCCCATGCTGCCAGCGAAGGAAGACTTCCCCTACACGCTGCGTCTCGTCTCGGAAATCACCGAGAGTAACGGATCGTCGTCGATGGCAACGGTGTGCGGCTCGTCGCTCGCGCTGATGGACGCTGGCGTTCCGTTGAAGAGCCCAGTCGCAGGTATTGCCATGGGTCTGATCAAGGACGGCAACGACTACGCTGTGCTTTCCGACATCCTCGGCGATGAAGATCATCTCGGCGATATGGACTTCAAGGTGGCTGGCACCGAGAACGGTGTGACCGCGCTGCAGATGGACATCAAAATCACCGGCATTACGGAAGAAATCATGCGCATCGCGCTTGATCAGGCGAAAGCTGGCCGCCTGCACATCCTCGGCGAAATGGCCAAGGCTCTGACGGGCGCTCGTGAAGAACTCGGCGAACATGCGCCGCGCATCGAGACGATCAAAATCCCGACCGACAAGATCCGGGAAGTGATCGGCACGGGCGGCTCGGTCATTCGCGAGATCGTTGCGGAAAGCGGTGCCAAGATCGACATCTCGGACGACGGCACGGTGAAAATCGCGTCGTCAAACCGCGAGTCGATCGAGAAGGCGATGGCCCGCATCAAGGGCATTACGCAGGAGCCGGAAGTCGGCACGATCTACAAAGGCAAGATCGTCAAGATCATGGAGTTCGGCGCGTTCGTGAATTTCTTCGGCTCCAAGGATGGCCTCGTCCACATTTCGCAGCTGACGCAGGGGCGTGCTGCAACCGTTGGCGATGTCGTCAAGGAAGGCCAGGAAGTTTATGTGAAGCTGCTGGGCTTCGATGATCGCGGCAAGACACGGTTGTCGATGAAGATCATCGACCAGGCGACGGGCGAAGAAATCCCGCGTGCCGAAGGCGAGCCGGAAGAAGTGTTTGAATCACGCCCACCGCGCCGTGATGGACCTGGTGGTGGCCGCGGCGGCCCGCGCGGCCCCCGCCGCTGATCCGTACAAAACAAGAATCGGCGCTTGCCGAGCCGGTTCCGCAGAGCGGAGTCGGAAGCGCCAAACAAAAAAGGCCGCCGGATCGTTCGATCCGGCGGCCTTTGTGTTAGACTGCAGCCTTTGGATTAGTACCAACGGCAGCGCCTGACGCCGAGCCTGTTGACGGTGCACTTTTTGGTCGTGCACGTGACGCGGCCGACGCCCGGAACGTGTTTGTGCCAATCGGTGAGGCCTCTGCGGCAGGTGCGGTGCCATCCGAAGGTCTTTTCAACCATCGACTGCTGCGCGCCGGCAATCGTCTTGAGCGGCGCGAGACCGCCGACCGTGGTTGCAGAGCCCGGTAGGGTCGCCACAAAAATCGCTGCGGCCAGCGTTGCAGCCGTTAGCGAGAGTTTCGAAATCATGCGTGCATACTCCTCTTTCCCAGAAGGCAGGCCCAAAAGTCCGGCCCAAAAGGCAGGCCCAAAAGTCCAGAAAGCCTAGCCCCCACACAAACGTGTTGGACGTATCGAGGTTAGCGCAGCACGGATAGGCTCGCCAACCTCTCAATTATGGCTGCTCAAGAAAAGCATCGCGGCGGCCATGGCGACCATGGCCAGGTCCTCGACCAGGGTGATTGTTGACATGGGCAAATTGAGCACAGTGCCCAGGCAGGCGCAGGGGATACGCCGCTTTTGCCGAAGCACGTCGAGGACGCCGAGGCTCGAAAAGCCCATGAGCGCGATTGTTGCGGCGTGGGTTGGCGTTGGTGCGATGCGGAAGAGATACGCGAGGCCAAGGGCGAGTTCGAGGCACGGATAGACGAAGCCCCAGCCGTGCCAGCGCTTGGCCAGGAGATCGTAGCTGGCGTAGGCGTCCGCAAAGCCGCTGAGGTTGAGAAACTTGAAAGCCGAGAACACGAGAAAAAACCCGGCCATAAAATTCGCCATCCAGGCTTGCGCGTCAAAACCGCCGCTGTGAGCTGTCCCGGCAAGCGCGGCGATGGCGATATATCCAGCGATCAGGAGTAGCGGAAAATACGTCGCGATCGCGCTGTCATTGTCAGCCGCGGCTTGCGGTGTTGCAGATGTTGCCGCATGTCCAACCGGCACCAGTGTGTAAGCGCCAACTTTCGCGACTGCCGCGTTGAGTTTCGCGAGATCGCTTAGCCGCGGATTGGTCAGGATGGCCTGCTGCGGGGCCAGTGTGACCGACACCCGTTCCGCAAAGGGGCTCAGTGCCGCCGTAATGCGCCCAACGCAGGCACCGCAGTGCATGCCGGATATTTTATAAATCTGCTCCATGCTCACTACATGGCCGCTGGCGGGCGCAAGTGCAACGTCCGCATTACGCCTTCGAGAACGCCGCGACGTCCGGCCAAAACACCTGAGCCTTTGAGCTGACCTCGATTGGATCGCCGGTTGTGAGCAACGTCAGGCGTCCGCCCTCGTTGCCGGCGAGATAGTGCGGGTGGCGCGCCAAGTAATCCTCAAAGCTGTCGGCGACGACCTCGGGCTGCGAGAGAATGCGCGTGAAGGGCGGCAGATGCCGGCGGAACAAATGCTCGATGAGGGGAAAATGCGTGCATCCGAGTATGGCGCGGTGCGGCGGCATGTTGGCCGTTTGCGCCATGAGGGCCGTGACCCCCTCGGCGACGAGGCGCTCCAGCTCGGCCTCGGGCCGCTTATCCTCAATCGCGCCCGCCAGCTCCGAGCACACCTGCTGCACCACCGTGACCTTGGGGCAGCGCTTGCGGATTTCCTCAGGGTACACACCCGACGAGACCGTGCGCATCGTGCCGAACACGGCAATCGTGTCGGTGTTGTACTTTTGCGGATACTGCGGCGCGGTCACGGCCCACGGCGTTTGCGTCGCGGCTTCGACGGTCGGCGCGACGATGCCAAGCACATTGTGCGTACCCGCCCAGCGGCTGGCGGGCAGCCAAAGCTGCTGCAGGCGGCGCAACGACACCGCTGTCGCCGTGTTGCATCCTAGAAGCGCAAGTTTAGCCCCGCGCTCGAACATATCCTCGATGGCCGTGCGTGTGTATTCGATGATCTCGTCCGATGCGCGGTTGCCGTAGGGCACATGCGCGTGGTCGGCGAGATAGACGAAATCGGCGTGGCGGAACCGCTGCGAGAGTTCGCGCAGCACGGTAAGGCCGCCCAGGCCAGAATCAAAGACGCCGATCATGGGTGTGGTGTGTGCCCGGCACCGCGGGGTCCGTCAACGGTGGCGTTCCGCCTACTCCGCCGCCTCTGAGGGTGAGCGGCCTTGCGACTTAGCCTCGGCGTCGAACTCCTTGAGCGTATCGAGGGTCGGCATGGCGACGGTATTATAGCCGCAGTCGACGAAGTGGACCTCGCCCGTAACCGCGCCCGACATCGGCGACAACAGGTACAGCGCCGCGCCGCCGATTTCGTCCAGCGTCGGGGTGCGTTTGAGTGGGGCGTGGTCGCGCTGGTAGTTGAAGATGACGCGCGCGTCCGAGACGCCAGCGCCCGCGAGTGTCCGCATGACGCCCGCCGATAGCGCGTTGACGCGCACGCCCTGGGGCCCGAGGTCGGCCGCGAGGTAGCGGACGGAAGCCTCAAGCGCGGCTTTGGCGACGCCCATGACGTTGTAGGACGGTACCCAGCGGGTGGCCCCGCCGTAGGACAGCGTCAGCAGCGACCCGCCGTTCGGCATCAGTTCCGCGGCGCGCTTGGCGATCTCGGTGAATGAGAAGCAACTGATGACCATGGTGTTCGTGAAGTTGTCGCGCGTCGTGTCGGCGTAGCGGCCAGACAACTCGCGGCGGTCAGAGAAGGCCAGGGCGTGGACGACGAAATCGAGGCCGCCCCACTTGTCCTTGATTTCCTTGAAGACGTCGTCGACGCTTTTGAGATCGGAAACATCGCACGGCATGATCAAGTCGGAACCGGTCGTTTCCGCGAGCGGTATGGCACGGCGGCCAAAGGCGTCGCCCTGATACGTGAAGGCGAGCTTGGCGCCTTGTCCTGCGAGGACACGCGCGATGCCCCAGGCGATCGAACGTTCATTCGCAACACCCATCACGAGGCCGCGCTTGCCTGCCATCAGCGGACCCGGCTTTGCGATGTCGAACTCGGTCATAGGGAGCCTCGTTTTGCGTCCAAAAGAACGTCCGTGAACTTCAAACCAGCCGGCCCCAGGCTTGTATACTCTCATACTCAGGCACCGTCAGTCGTTACGCGATACAAGACCCGGCCCAAAAAGCGGAGCCAGGCGGCGGAGCTGGTTAACTGTCGTGCCGGCGGAACACGAGAGTGGCATTCGTGCCGCCAAAACCGAAGCTGTTCGACATCACACAGTTAAGCGCCGCGTTGTCGATGCGGGCCCGCGCGATCGGCATGTCGGCGAAGGCCGGATCAACTTCGTCGATGTTGGCGCTTTCGCAAATGAAGCCGTTGTTCATCATAAGCAGCGAGAAGATCGCCTCCTGCACGCCGATGGCGCCGAGCGAGTGTCCGGTTAACGATTTCGTCGCGGCAATTGTGGGTGCGTCCTTGCCGAACACGGCGCGGATCGCTTCGATCTCCTTGGCATCGCCAACTGGCGTACCTGTGCCGTGCGGGTTGATGTAGTCGATTTTCGGTAGTGCCCTGCCGTCGAAGCCTTTGAGCGCGAGCTGCATGCAGCGGCTAGCACCTTCACCCGATGGCGCGACCATGTCGTAGCCGTCGGATGTCGCGCCGTAACCCGCGACCTCGCCGTAGATTTTTGCGCCTCGCGCCTTGGCATGTTCCAGCTCTTCGAGCACAAGCACCCCGGCGCCGCCAGCGATGACGAAGCCATCGCGGTCTTTGTCGTAGGCGCGGCTGGCGCGCTCCGGCGTGGCATTGAAGCGCGACGTCATGGCGCCCATGGCGTCAAACAGGTTCGACAGCGTCCAGTCGAGTTCCTCGCAGCCGCCCGCGAACATAACGTCCTGCTTGCCCCATTGAATGAGTTCGGTGGCGTTGCCGATGCAGTGGGCGCTCGTGGCGCAGGCCGAGGAGATGGAATAGTTGGTGCCCTTGATCTGAAACGCCGTTGCCAGCGCCGCCGACGGGCCGGAACACATGGCTTTTGGCACGTCGAACGGTCCGATTTTCTTCGGCCCGCCTGATTTGATCGTGGTTTCTGCGGCTTCGACGATCGCCCGCGTCGACGGCCCGCCCGAGCCCATGATGATGCCGGAGCGTTCGTTGATGACGTCACTGGCCTCAAGGCCTGCGTCACGGATTGCCTGATCCATGGCGATCCAGTTCCAGCCGACGCCGGGGTTCATGAAACGCTTCGGCTTCCTCGGCACCATCGTTTCCCAGTCGATCTTGGGCTCGCCGTGAACTTGGCATTTGAAACCGAGTTCGGCGTATTTTTCGGCACGCGAGATGCCGGATTTCGCCTCCCGCAGGGAAGCTAGAACTTCCTGGGTGTTGTTGCCAATCGAGGACACAATACCCATTCCGGTGACGACGACGCGCCGCATGCGCTTTCAGTCCCTCTTGATCGCACCGCGGCCCTGGTCGGGTGGGCGCGTGCCGTTGTGTGGTCTAGGCCTCAGACGACTTAAGCAGAACTCGCAGGTCTTTGGCGGTGTAAATCACCTCGCCGTCGGCTTTCAGAACGCCATCGGCCTCGGCGAGTTTAAGTTTGCGCGCGATGACGCGCTTGATGTCGATGACGTATTCAAGGTGCTTTACGTCCGGCGTGACTTCGCGAGTGAATTTGACGTCGCCGACGCCTGATGCCCGTCCCTGTCCCGTCAGCCCCATCCAGCCGAGGAAAAACCCGGTCAGCTGCCAGAGGGCGTCGAGGCCAAGGCATCCAGGCATAACGGGATCGCCCTGAAAGTGGCAATCGAAAAACCAGTTGAGCCGGGCGTTTCCGTCGACCTTGAGTTCAGCGCTCACGATGCCCTTACCATGGGCGCCGCCGGTATCGGATATGTGCCCGATGCGATCGAACATAAGCATTGGCGGTAGCGGCAACTGGGCATTGCCGGGGCCGAAGAGCTCGCCCCGTCCACAAGTCAATAAGTCGTCATACTCGTAGCTCGAACGCCGATCCGCCATTATCGTCCTCTTATCGTCGCAGCCGCGGCCCGAGAGACCAGTCAAGCGGGCGGGGTGGCCGGCATCCCCTAAACCAGCCCCGGGCGCGGGGTCTCGTAACACACCCAACCCGCTTCTAAAAGCTGAGACGGCCAACCGACGCCCCTTGGTTGTGCGTCATTGCGGACAAAAAACCGCACCTCAGCCGTATCCCGGCCTTGAGTTGCGGCTATGCCCTGTAACAGCTATGCTACGACTTGGATTGCAGGCAGGTCTGCCCGTTTCGGGCGTGGCTAACTTGCAGACGCGGCCGTTTGAGATGTCGAAAGAACAAAGACCGTCCATGCCTGACAGCAACGCCCAGTCCAACAACGCCCGGCCAGGGCTACCCGTCCCGGACTTGATCCGGCAGGCTGGGTTACGCCCGACGCGGCAGCGCTTGGCTCTTGGTGGGTTACTTTTTGGTGGCGAGGATCGCCACGTCACGGCTGAACAGCTGCACGCCGAAGTCGAAGCCCTCGGCGAGCACGTCTCGCTGGCGACGGTCTACAATACGTTGCACCAGTTCAAGCGTGCCGGTCTCGTGCGCGAACTCGCCATCGACGGCTCGAAGGCCTACTTCGATACCAACACCTCCAACCACAGCCACTTCATGCTTGAGAGCAGCGGCGGGCTGATGGACATTCCCGGCGATACCATTCAGGTCTGCGGGTTGCCTGAACCGCCCGAGGGCATGCGCATCACCCACATCGATGTGGTTGTGCGCTTAGCGATGAAATAACGGACGGCGCGTGTTAGCGGTCTCTTATGGGCGACCCGTCACTTGATCGCCTCTCCCTCATAGACGCCCCACAGCTTTTTCTGCTCGATGTAGCCGCTGTACTGTTCGATCGTGACGCGGCACCAGCGGCCGTCGCAGCCTTGCAAGTTGGCGATCACACCAGCTTCTACCTGGGCGACGACTGTCGAACTCGTGCTGTCGCTCGCGAGAATAGGCACGACCGGGGGCGATTTGTCGGGTTTGCGCTCCCATGGCAGCACGAGACCGGTGCGGCGGCCAGAGAGAAACGACTGCAGAACCCAGCCTGTCGCCCCTTCGGCGTCGCGGACCTGCCGCCAGCCCTCGAATTCCTTGACGACCTCAAGCGGAAGTCCGGCACGCCTATAGACCCAGCCGGTCGGGTAATCCGTGCCAGGGCCGTTGCGCATATTGACGCGATCGGATTTGAGGCTGACGAAGCGCGGTACGGGCAAGCCGCTGCCGCTGGCGAGTGGAGCATCCCCAGCCGGTTGCGCCAAGAGCTGTGGCGGCGCCACAACCAGCGCCGCGGCCAGCGATAGCCATGGCGTCAAGAGCCGCCGCGGCTGAGAGGCGGGCGGGCGGCCTGGCTGCTGCCGGTGGAACATTGCATCAATGGGCATGAGGGTGGGTTCAGAACCTTACAAATGGCGATCGCGGACAAGTATTAGAATAGAAACGTTGTCTATCATAATGGCGGGCACACCGGCAGGCACACCGTTGGTCACCCTAGCGGCACACTAATCAGCACTTTGTCATCGCCAAGGCCATCTGTTAGTACACATTCGCATCACCCCCTAATTCGTTCCGGCCGGCGATCTGCCGGCTGCCCATCCTGACGCCCCCGCGGAACCACCAATGCCGAGCACCCCGAAGAAACCGATCGTAATCGTCACGCGCAAGCTGCCCGATGTCGTTGAGACGCGGATGTGTGAATTGTTCGAAACGCGGCTCAATGTCGATGACAAGGCCATGACGCAGGCCGAGCTGGTCAAGGCCGTGCAAACAGCTGACGTGCTGGTGCCGACCGTCACCGATCGCATCGATCGTGGGGTCTTGACGCAAGCCGGCCCGCAGTTGCGCCTGATCGCCAACTTCGGTACCGGCGTCGACAACGTCGATCTCGACACCGCGCGAAATCGCGGCATCCTGGTCACCAACACGCCGGGCGTGCTGACCGAAGATACCGCCGACATGACCATGGCTCTGATCCTCGCCGTGCCGCGCCGCGTCACGGAAGGCGCGGCCTACATGCGCGATCCGGCGTCGAAGTGGAATGGCTGGAGCCCGACGTGGATGCTCGGCCACCGTATTTACGGCAAGCGGCTCGGCATCATCGGCATGGGCCGTATCGGTCAGGCCGTCGCCCGCCGGGCCAGGGCGTTCGGCCTGCAGATCCACTATCACAACCGCCGCCGCGTTCCGGAGGAGGTCGAGCAAGACCTCGAGGCCACCTACTGGGAAAGCCTCGACCAGATGCTGACCCGCGTCGATATCGTGTCGGTCAATTGCCCGCACACGCCGGGCACGTATCACTTACTCTCGGCGCGGCGGCTGAAGCTGTTGAAGCCGTCGGCCTATATCGTCAATACGGCGCGCGGCGAGGTCATCGACGAGAACGAGCTGGCGCGGTTGCTGGAATCGGGCGCTATCGCGGGCGCTGGGCTCGATGTGTTCGAGCACGAACCGGCGGTCAATCCGCGGCTCTTGGCGTCTGACCGCGTGGTGGCGCTGCCGCATATGAGTTCGGCGACGATCGAGGGCCGTGTCGACATGGGCGAGAAGGTCATCATCAACATCAAGGCCTTCGCCGACGGCCACGCACCGCCCGACCGCGTGCACCCGGCGATGCTGTAAGCGGACTTATTTGTTCGCCTGCTCGAGCATTTTCCGGCGAAGTGGGTACCGGTTCGTCGTAGAAAATGCGACCAAGCAAGAGACTAGAGCATTTTCCGGCGAAGTGGGTACCGGTTCGTCGTAGAAAATGCGACCAAGCAAGAGACTAGAGCGCCGATCCGATTCCATCGGATCGCAAATCGCTCTAGATCAGGATGAAATCGCTCGCATCTATCTGTGTGGTTGCGATGCCTTTCAGCACAATATAGTCGCCGTCAAAACCGATCTTGGTGTCGGCGCCGGTTTGTGTGATCGCAAGCTGTGAGAAGCTCTTGAAACCAGCGACAGCCTTGAGATCGAACTTGTCCTGACCATTGCGGAAATCTGTGATCGTGTCGGTGCCCCAGTCCGTGCCGAACGCGAAAATGTCAGAGCCGCGCCCGCCGGTCAGCGTATCCCAACCGGCGTCGCCCGAGAGCCAGTCGTTGCCGTCGTCGCCGAACAGCACGTCGGACCCCGTGCCGCCGAAGAGCCGATCTGATCCGCCTTCACCATGCAGGGCATCGTTGCCGCTCAGTCCGTAAACCGTGTCGGTGCCGCTGCCCGCCGCGATCGCATCGCGGCCTTTGCTGCCGGTGATGGTATCGGCGCCGGTCGTTACAAACGATGTGAACAGCGTCACGCCGGACGGTACAACTGGGTCGGCCTGTTTCACGCCATCAATGGTGACGTTGCGGGTCGCGATATAGCGATCGTTACCGGTATCGGTATCGCCGAAGTCCTGCATCATGCCGGCGATGCGAACCGAGCCGCCGTTGCCTGCGAGCGCGTTGCTTGAAAGTTTGGCGCCATCGACGCCGGACAGAATGATCCCGTCGCTGGCGTTGCCGGTAATCCACGTACCGCTGATTGCAACGTCGCTGGACTGACGCACCTCGATGCCGGCCCGGCCGTTATCATAAATATGCCCGCCGGAAATCGAAATGTCGTGCGTAAAGGCGCGAATTTCGTTGTCCCCGGTTTGAACAACGATCCCGCTTTGGCCATTGCCCCAGGCGTCATTGTCCAGAAATCGGACATCGGACGAGCTAGTCACGACGTTAAACCCGTGGCGGCCATTGGCGTAGGCTTGGTTGTTGACGAGGCTGACGTCGCTGGCGAAGTCAATTGTGAAGCCATCGGCGCCGTTGTGGTGGGCGACCGAGTTGGAGAACGTCAGACCCTTGGTCTGCTCGTGCGGATCGAAGCCATAGCGCGAGACCTCACGGACCTCGACGTGATCGAGGGTGATGTTGCTGTCAAAGGCAGCGCTGTTGGGTTTAGGACCGCTGTAGAAGCCATCGACGTCGCCGGTCGTTGCGGCTTTGTTGCCGTCGATCGTGAGCTGTTCAATGCGCACGTTTGACGTGGTTTTGACGCTGCCATCGGCGTTTGTACCGCCTGAATCAGTGCGCACGATCCCGGTAACCGACGTCGAACCCGCTGCCAGTTTGAGAACCGTTTCGCCCATTCCGGCGCCGCTGAACACCGTATCGCTGCCAACGCGCAGGGCCCCGTCTGAAGCCTTACCCGTGCCAGCCAGCGTAAAAATTCCAGCCGACAAGGTAACGAAGCCGCCGCTATGCCCGGCGACGGCGCCGAGTGCGCTTTGAATGGCGGCGGTCTGCGCGGCGGCCGTCTCGGTCTCTGCAATTGAAACGGTCTGGGAAGTGAGCCCGGAATATCCGAAAGTGAGTGTTAGCATTTGCGCGCTCCATTTTGAGCCGCCCCTGCCCTCGGTCATGCAAAGACCGAACCGTAAAATTTATCAGTTTTTTTGGACCGCTGGCTTACCCGGTTCCTGATGCCGCCGCACCCCAAAGGCCTGCAATCGCCGTCGCATAGAAAACGATCGCCGCGGCATAGGCGCTGGCGAGAAGTACGAGTTCGCTGCCGCTCAGCGGTGGCATCTGTCGCGTCTCATCCATGCGCCGTGACGCGACCGTCGGGGCAAGCAGAGCTAGGAGCGCCAGCAGCAGGTAGTCTCCGGCCCACAGCGCCAGGGTGCAGCCGGCAAGCAGCGCGATCACGCGGAATGTCCGTGCCGTCTCAGCCCCGGCTCGCGACAACAGCGATTGGACGATGTGACCGCCATCCAACGGCAGGATTGGCAGAAGGTTGAAGCCGTTCAGAAGCGCGCTCATGAAGGCAAGCTCACGCATAATCGTGTTCGGAGCCTGTGCATTGAGGCCCAGGAACAGCGCCGTGGTGAGCATGCTGAAGCCTGGCCCCATGAGAGCGACGAGGCCGCGTGCCACTTCGGTCTTGGCCGCCCCCTCGCCGACGGCGACACCGCCGAAAAACGGCACGAAGTAGATGCCGCGCACCGGGATGCCCGCCCATCGCATGGCGATGACGTGGCCGAGCTCGTGGATGAGAATAAGAAAAATGAGCATCGCCGCAGCCGACGGGCCGAACAGAGCGAAGAAGCTCGCGAACGTCAGAACGCCGGTCAGCGCCGCATTTTTGAATTGCCCGGAGGATCGCGAGCCAAGCGTGCCGGCGTGGAGTTCGGCTGTCCGTTTGAGGCGGACGCAGCTGTGCGCGAGGGCCAGCGGGATCACAATTCGGGTCATGAAGCGCGTGTGCGTCAGGTCATAACGGCCTGTCACCGTCGACATCTGCGCATCGCCTGTCACGGCAATGGCGCCGACATAATTCTCACCAAAGTTATAGATGGGGTCGGATTCTTCCGGAATAATCTCCAACGTTAGGGCTTCGCCCGGCCGCTCGTCGAGAACGCGATAGGCGAAGGCATAACTGCGCGTGGGAGACCGGCAAAAACCGGTGTAGACGCCGGGGCGCTCGGGGTCTGGATCGGTGTCCATCTCCATCGGCGGAAAACCCTCCAACGTAATTTTGTTGGCCGAAATGACCGACCACGTCACGTCTTTGGGGGCATCGACGTCGTAGGACAGAGCGTAGCGCCGCCGCTGAATGCCGCGCAGCACATCGAAGGGAATGAGCAGGAATTCCCGGATCAGAAAAAAGACATTGGAAAAGAATAGCGGCACCTAGCCCCCTCGCTCCGTCACACAGTCAGCAAACGGGCTCGCAATCACCCCTCACGTTACCTCCTTCCCGGGTTGAGGCTCCATGAGGGGCTGATACGAAGAAACACGTAACGTAATATAGGCTCATAGTCGCCCAGGAGCAGCGAAAGGTTCAGTTCCTGAGGGAACAGGCTATTCCGCGGCGCATGCCGGACCCGGCGCATCGGCGTGAATTGAAAGGTTCGTAATCACCGGGGCTCGCCCGGAGAGTGCGTTGTCAGGATCCCAGCTGACCTCGATGGTATCGAAGCGGCTGGCCTGCGCGTCATAGATCAGTAGCCGTCCCGCGAGGCTATCGCCAAGGCCAATGATTTCTTTGACCGTCTCGGTCGCCTGCAGTGTGCCGATGACGCCGGCGACGGGCCCGAGCACGCCGGCCTCCGAGCAGTTGGCGACGAGGCCGGCAGGCGGCGCTTCCGGGAACAGGCAGCGCAGCGTCGGGTACGGTGTGCCGTCGGGTTTCTTGGCGTAGGGCTTGAAAACCGAGACATAGCCGTCGAGGGCCCCGAGCGCGGCGTAGATGAGGGGCTTGCGCGCGAAATAACAGGCATCCGACACCAGATAGCGGGTGGCGAAATTATCCGAGCCATCGGCGACGATGTCGTAGCGGCTGATGATGTCGAGCGCGTTGTCCGCGGTCAGGCGTACCGCGTGGGTCTCAACCGCAACCAGCGGATTGATGTTGCGGATGGTCTCCGCCGCGCTCTCGACCTTGAGTGTGCCCGCATGCGCCATCGTGTGCGCGATCTGGCGTTGAAGATTGTCGATCGAGACGCGGTCATCATCGATAATGCCGAGCGTGCCGACACCTGCTGCCGCCAAATACAGCAGCACTGGCGACCCAAGACCTCCGGCGCCGATCACGAGGACGCGCGCGGCTTTGAGCTTCTGCTGACCTTGGGCGCCGACCTCGCGCAAAACGAGGTGACGCTTGTAGCGCTGCACCTCGTCTGCCGTGAGTGTGGTCATGGGCGCTCCTGGCGGGCGTTAGGCCTTAACTTGCGGGTCGAGGAACAGCTCGCTCGAGAAGTAACGCTCAGCCGAAGACGGCGCGAAAGTGACAATGGTTTTCCCGGCCATACCGGGCTTCTGAGCAACAGTGAGTGCTGCTGCGAGGTTGGCGCCCGTCGAAATGCCGCCCGGGATGCCCTCGACGCGGGCCAGCATGCGCGACGTTTCCAACGCCATGTCGCTCGGCACGGTCACGACTTCATCGATGAGCGAGCGATCGAGAACGGTTGGAATAAAGCCCGCGCCGATACCCTGTATTTTGTGCGGCCCGCGCGGCTGGCCTGAAAGGATGGCGCTTGTCGACGGCTCGACGGCGAAAATTTTGAGACCGGGGATGCGTTTTTTCAGAGCCCGACCGCAGCCTGTCAGCGTTCCACCAGTGCCGACGCCGATGACGAGCGCGTCGACCTTGCCGCCCGTGTCGTTGAAAATCTCGACAGCCGTCGTCAACTCATGCACCAGCGGGTTCGCCGGGTTGTCGAACTGGCCAGGGATCACCGCATCGGGGAGAGATTTCGCCAGTTCCTCGGCGCGGGCGACGGCAGCAGGCATTCCGCCGGGGCCGGGCGTCAATTCGAGTTCGGCGCCGAGATGGGTAAGAATTTTGCGGCGCTCGATCGACATCGTCTCCGGCATCACGAGGATCAGGCGATAACCGCGCGAGGCGGCGACAAACGCGAGACCGACGCCGGTGTTGCCCGACGTCGGCTCAATGAGAACGGTCTTGCCCGGCGTGATTTTGCCCTGGGCTTCGAGCGTGTCGATCATCGAGACGCCGATGCGGTCCTTGACCGACGACAGCGGATTGAAGAATTCAAGCTTCATGAGGATGTCGGCGGTGACGTTCGCCGCAGCCATCACCTTGGCGAGGCGCACGAGCGGCGTATGGCCGATGGTTTCGGCGATGTTGTCGTAGACGCGGCCGCGTCCCCAGGTGCGCGTGGCGGCGAGGGTCCTGATATCCATGTCGTTCTTAGTATCCATGTCGTTCATAACCGGTCCTGATGCTTTTGGGTGCCCGAGCTTAATCTGCGCAGGCCACATGCCGGGGTTGTCGCAGGTTCGTGCGCCGGGCTCAAGAGCCAGTCCGGGAACGTCCTTGCTCAGCCACGATGGACGCGCTTAGCGGGGCTTGCGGGCCAGCACTTTTGAGGCGGCGGATTTCGCTTTTACTGCCATCGGCGCAACGGATTTTCTTTTCCGCTTGGTCTTGGTCTTTGCGCCAACCGCAACACCGGTCGATCCAAAACCACCGGCTCCGCGCGATGTCTGTGACAGCGTCTTGGCGTCCACCAGCTTCGCCTGTGTGACGGGCGCTATAATCATTTGCGCCACCCGGTCGCCGCGCCGGATAGCAAAGGGCTCAGCGCCGAGGTTGATCAAAATGACGGAAACTTCGCCGCGATAGTCGGCATCGATGGTGCCTGGGCTGTTCAAGACCGTCACGCCGTATTTTGCCGCCAGCCCCGAGCGCGGCCGGACCTGGGCTTCGCTTCCGCCCGGCAACTCGAAGCTGAGGCCGGTCGGTATGACGACGCGGTGGTCCGGCTCGAGCAGCAGCGTCACGGCTTCCGGGATCGCGGCCAGCAAGTCCATGCCAGCGGCATCGGGTGTCTGATAGGCCGGCAACGGCAGCCCCTTGGCGTGGGGCAGGCGGCGGACCTTGACGGTGATGCGTGACAGTGGCCGCTTCATTCCGCGGCTGCCTGATTGCGCGAGAGGACGCCGGCCGCGCGCCGCATGAGTTCGTCCGCGACCTCGCGCTTGCTCATGTCAGGCCAGCTTTCGACGCCCGCGCTCGTAACGAGGTGCACGGTGTTGCGATCGCCACCCATAACGCCGGTTTCGGGCGAGACGTCGTTGGCAACGATCCAGTCCGCGCCTTTGTTTTTGCGCTTTTTCTTGGCGTGTGACAGCACATCCGCGGTCTCGGCGGCAAAGCCAATGACCAGCGCTGGCCGCTGTTTGGCGAGATGGGCAATGGTTTTGAGAATATCCGGGTTCTCGGCCAGCTTGAGAGCAGGCGGCTCGGCATTTGCAGACTTCTTGATTTTCTCGGACTTCGGCTTTGCCATGCGCCAGTCGGCGACAGCAGCGGCGAAGACGGCGATATCGGCTGGCAGCGCGCCCGTGACGGCGTCGAGCATCTCGGCGGCTGTGACGACGCGCACGATCGCGACACCCGGCGGATCGGCCAGGGCGACGGGGCCGGAGATCAGCGTCACCCGGGCGCCGAGTTCGGCTGCCGCCGCTGCGATCGCGTGGCCTTGTTTGCCCGACGAGCGATTGGCGAGATACCGCACAGGATCGATGGGCTCGTGCGTCGGCCCGCTGGTGACGAGCACGTGACGGCCGGACAGCGGCTTACGTTCGTATTTTTCTGGCGCCAGCAGCTGCTCGATTTTCGCGACCAGTTCCGGCACCTCGACCAAGCGTCCGGGACCGGCCTCCCCACGCTCGGCCATCTCGCCAATGGCAGGGCCGATGACATGCACGCCGTCGGCCTTGAGCTGCGCGACGTTGCGCTTGGTCGCGGGATTGAGCCACATGCGCGGGTTCATGGCAGGCGCCACGAGAATGGGCTTGTCCGTCGCGAGCAAAACTGATGTCGCGAGGTCGTTGGCACGGCCACCGGCCATTTTGGCCAGGAGATCGGCGGTCGCCGGGGCGACGACGATCAGGTCAGGGTCGCGGGCCAGCCGGATATGGCCGATCTCGCGCTCGTCATCGAGATCGAAAAGTTCGCTGAAAACGCGCTCATTCGTCAGCGCGCCAACCGAAAGCGGCGTCACGAATTCCTGGGCGGCTTTGGTCATTACGGCGCGGACGCTATGCCCACGCTCGCGCAAGCGCCGGATCAGATCCAGGCACTTGTAGGCGGCGATGCCGCCGCCGATGATCAATAGAACGCTCTTTTTCACGGCAACGATTGCCTATTGGAACCTCGGAACTAACTCTTCGCGTCATAGCATACGCGACGCCAGGGAACCGTTAAGGGGCCATCCGGCGCCGCCGTTAATGAGTGCTCCCGGGGACGCCGATCTGGGCGCGTCCATGCCCCATGCTGGGCCCCATGCTGGGCCACAGGCTGGTTTTGGCCGAAAAAACCCTATATCGAGACACAAAAGCCGATGTTTGATGGAGTTTTATCGATGCGCCGTGCACCTGCCGTTCCCGGTCTTGTCATCAGCTGCGTGCTGGCCGTCACACTCATTGGCACCCTCACTGGCACCGCCGCCATTGCCCACGAGACGACGAGCATGGGCGTTACGGTCGCCCATCCCTGGGCCCGGGCAACGCCCGGAGGGTCGACCGTCGGCGTTGCGTTCATGGAGATCAAAACTGCGGCGGGGACCACGGATCGGCTGGTTTCGGCGTCGTCACCGGTGGCGGGCCGGGTCGAGGTCCATACCCACATCATGGAGGGCGATGTCATGAAAATGCGCCGCCTAGAGGCCCTCGATCTCAAGCCCGGCGAATCCCACATCTTGAAGCCCGCCGGCGAGCACATGATGCTGTTCGACCTGAAACAGCCCCTCAAGGAAGGCGACCTCGTCAAGCTGACGCTGGTGTTCGAAAAGGCCGGCCCTATCGAGGTCGAAGGCTCGGTGGAGCCTATTGGCGCCATGGGACCGCACGGAATGGATAGCCAGCCGGTTTCGGACGAGACCAAAGCTGACCACGAGCACATGAAGCACAACTGAAATCACGCTGACTGGCGTTTAGGCAGTGACACAAATATTTTATATTGTGCGCTTACTTGACGCAGGCAGCACCTTGGTACATGGTGCCGCCGCTTGCGATGCCTGGGCTGGCTCCGAGCCATCGAAAATCAAAAAAGGCCCAAGTCTAGGGACGAAAAGAACGGGGTGACGCGGGCAACCGCGCCGCCCCTTTCTCATTTTTGACGCTCATCGTTGGGCCCTAACTGTTGGGCGATGGCTCATAGATGTCGCGCTTGTAGGTCTCGGGCACGAACAAAAAGCCGATGACCGCGGTCATCAGTGCGATCGCGATCGGATACCAGAGCCCGTAATAAATATCGCCCGACTGCGCCACCATCGCGAACGAGGTCGCGGGCAGCAGTCCGCCGAACCAGCCGTTGCCGATGTGATAGGGCAGCGACATGCCAGAGTAACGAATGCGGGTCGGGAACAACTCGACGAGGGCGGCGGCAATCGGTCCGTAGACCATGGTCACGTAGAGCACGAGCACGGTCAGAAGCCCGATGATGGTCAACTTCTGGACGTCCCAGATATCGAGCAGCTTGGCCATGTTCGCGAGACCCGCCGCCGGATCGATGGCGATCTTGACGATCTCGCTGTGACCGGCGGCGGGGTAGCCCGCAGCGGTCAATTGTGCGCCGATCCTTTTTGCGAAATCGGCATCGTTGGCCGCAACAGCGTCGCCGCCGTTGACGGTGACGGTTGCTGGCGTGCCCGGCGCGGCGGCAACGGTGCGGTACTGCACAGCCGATTTCGCCAGCAGTTCCTTGGCAATATCGCAGGTCGATGTGAATTTCGATTTGCCAGTCGGATTGAACTGGAACGAACACTCCGCCGGGTCGGCAGCAACAGTAACCGTTGCTGTGGATTGGGCCCGATAAAGTGCTGGATTGGCGGTTTGGGTCAGAAGATGGAACAGCGGAATGTAGGTCAGAGCCGCCAACACGCAGCCCGATAAAATAATAGGTTTGCGTCCGATGCGATCCGATAGCCACCCGAAAAACACGAAAAATCCAGTGCCGAGGATCAGTGCCCAGGCGATCATGACGTTCGAAGTGAAGTCGTCGACTTTAAGAATTTTCTGCAAGAAGAACAGTGCGTAGAACTGACCCGTGTACCAGACGACGCCTTGCCCGGCCGTCAGACCGAGCAACGCGATAAGCGCGATTTTGCCGTTGCGCCAATTGCCGAACGCTTCTTTTAAGGGCGTCTTCGAGCCGGAGCCTTCGTCCTTCATGCGTTTGAACGCCGGGCTCTCGCTCATCTGCAGGCGGATGTAGAGCGAGATCGCCAGCAGCACGATCGATGCCAGAAACGGAATACGCCAGCCCCATGCCTTGAAGGCATCAACGGTTGCGCCATTGGCAAGCGCGACCTGAGGATAGTTGGCATTGATGAAAATCTGCGTGAACATGATGACGATCAGCGACAGCAGCAGGCCGAGCGTGGCGGTGGTTTGTATCCAGCTGGTGAAATAGCCGCGCTGATTGTTCGGGGCGTGCTCAGCAACGTAGGTCGCGGCGCCGCCGTACTCGCCGCCAAGCGCCAGGCCCTGGGCCATGCGTAACGCAATGAGCGCGATGGGGGCCGCTGCCCCGATTGTTTCGTAGTTCGGCAGCAGACCGACCAGGAACGTCGACAATCCCATGATCAGGATGGTGACGAGAAACGTGTATTTGCGGCCGATCAGGTCGCCGAGGCGGCCGAAGAATAGCGCGCCAAAAGGCCGGACGATAAATCCTGCGGCAAAAGCGAGGAGCGCGAAAATCGCCTGCGTCGAGTCTGGGTATGCGCTAAAAAACTGCGGGCCAATGACGGTCGTTGCCAAAGCGCCGTAGAGATAGAAATCGTACCACTCGAAGATCGTACCGGCTGATGAAGCGATGATGACCTTGCGTTCTTCGCGCGTCATGCGTGGCGGCCGCTCTCCGGGCAATTTGCCTGGTGTCCGCTCTCCGAGCGGCAGGGCCCCGGAGCGCGCTGGGCTCTGGTCATTGGCAGTGCTCATCGTGGTGGTTTCCCCCGGTGGTGGCGGTACCGCCGCGCCCCAAGAACGGTGGACGAGGCCGTCTGCGCCGTCAATCCATGCCTTGATCGCAACGCCTTCTCGCGCCACAAGTCCGGCGCAAGATTGGGCCCGCGTAAGCTGGGGATAGGACGACAGCAATGACCGGAAGCGAGGTCCAGGGAGCTAGCCGCCCGACGCGCCGCTTGACGCTCACCGCGCTCGCGATCTGGGCAATCCTGGTCTTCGCATTGCCGCTCGCCGCCTTGACTTTGAACGCGGTGAAGCTCGCCGGATTTCCGCTCGGATACTGGGTCACGGCACAGGGTGCGCTGCTGGCACTGGCAACGCTGGCCATCGTCTTCGCGATGCGTGCGGGCGGTACCCGCGGCACCGGCGGGCTGATGCCGCCGCTCGCCTTTGCTGGCGAGGCTATCGGTGCAGTTGGGGTTGTGGGCTTTGCCGGTGCCATTGCCGCGCTTGGGTATGATGGCTTGGCTTATCCACTTGGCATGGCGGCTGGGCTCGCGCTTCTCGCAATTCTCATCGCGCCGCGCTTCGCGCTGTATCCGGTCCGCAGCATCAGCGGATTTTTCGTCGCGCGCTATGGTGGCGTTTGGCCCAGGCGAATGGCGCTGGCGATCGCTGGGCTCGCATCCGTTCTCTTGCTTGCAGCCGACGTGCGGGGCGGGGCTCTCGCGGTTCAGGGGCTCGCCGGTGCCGACTATGCGACAGCCGTCGCCACTGTGACGGTCGCACTGACGCTCGCCTGGCTGTTGCGGAGTTTCATGCCAGGCCGCGTGCCGTTCGGTGTCGTCTATGGCTTTCTGCTCGTCAGCTTCCTGCACATTCTGGTCGTCCTCGCACTGCATCAAGGACGGCTGCCGTTGCCGCACCTTGTGGCAGGATATGCCCTCAACGATTTGGCGGGTCTCGACCAGAAACTTGTCATCGACAAGCTGGCCGATGTGAAATCGTTGAAGCCCATGGCGTCGCCGTTTCTTCAGCTCTCGATGGCAAACTTCGCCGGTCTTGTTCTGGCACTCGCACTCGGCGTCGCGGCCTTGCCGCATCTTCTTGGCCGTCATGTTTCGCAGACTGTTGTTGCAGCGGGAGACGCGCCGCGCCGCGCCGCTCTCGCTCTTGTGTTCGCCGTGGCGCTCCTTCTTGGTTTGGCCGCGTTTGCCGTCATGGCCCGCTTCGGGGTCGAGGCAATCTTAGCATCGGGCGTCGAGACTGCGGCGTTGCCGCAACAGCTCGTGCGCGCCAGCGGTCTTGGCTGGGTCGACATCTGCGGATCGAATTCCGGTGTGGCGGCGGATATCGCGGCCGCATGCGCAAAGGCCTCCGGGCATCGCGGGTTCCTGCGTTTGCAGGACGTGGCTTTCACCAGCGATGGCTTTTTCTTCGCGGCGCCCTGGATCGCCGGAGTGCCAGCCGCGGCGTTCATGCCGCTCTGGGCCGCTGTGCTGGTTGCAGCGCTCGCCACCGGGCATGCAATTCTGGCGGGATTGTTGAGTGCCGATGGCGAGGCGCGCCGTTCCGGCGCGATCAATCTGGCCCCCCTCAACGGCCGTTCGGTTGGTCTTGCCATCGGCCTTTTGCTGTCGGCCCTGTTCGTCGCCATGCTCGGGTCAATCGAGATCCCAGCCCTGGCGTCGGAGGGCTTGGCTCTGATCGCGTCCGGTCTGTTCCCGGCGCTTGTTCTGGGCCTCTACTGGCGGCGCATGACCGCGATGGGTGCGATCGCCGCGATGGCCAGCGGCTTTGCTGTGGCGGCACTCTACACCGCTGGCGTGCGACTGTTTCCAGTGGCGATGTTCGAGTGGACCGGTGCGCTCTCGAACGCGGCGCCCGGTGCGGTGCGCAAGTTCGCTGATCTCCAGGCTGCCGTCGCTGCCGCGTCCAGCGCCGAGATGCGCGCGGCCGCCAACGCGGCGTTGTCGTCCCACGCAGGGCCCATTGCCAACTGGTGGGGATTGAAACCGGCGGCCAGCGTCTTGTTCGCAGTTCCCGCTGGTTTCCTCGCGGCGGCCATCGCGACGCTGATCAGCACGCGGACGCAAAGCGGCGGCGCGACAAGCCAGCCATAACCACTCTCCGTTTTCCGCGAGTCACCCTAGAGTGGCCACAGCGAACCTCGGGTGGCACGGGCCATGGCGGATACCCTCTACGACCTCGTCGTGATCGGCGGCGGCATCAACGGCACCGGCATAGCAGCGGACGCGGCTGGCCGGGGCCTGCGCGTACTCTTGGCCGAGGCGGATGATCTCGCAGGCGCCACGTCGTCGGCCAGCTCCAAACTTGTTCATGGCGGGTTGAGATATCTCGAGCACTACGCCTTCCGGCTGGTGCGCGAAGCCCTGGCCGAGCGCGAAGTGCTGCTCGCCAAGGCGCCGCACATCATCTGGCCTATGCAGTTCATTCTTCCCCATGTTGAGGGTATGCGGCCCGCGCCCTTGCTGCGGGCTGGCCTGTTTCTCTACGACCACTTGGCGCGGCGGCGAACGCTTGGCGGCTCGCACAGCGTTGATTTTGCGTCACATCCGAGTGGCCGGGCGCTGAAGGCGGAACTCCGGCGCGGCTTTGCCTATTGGGATTGCTGGGTGGATGACGCCCGCCTCGTCGTCCTGAATGCGATCGCGGCGCGGGAGAAGGGTGCCGGCATCCTGACCCGAACCGCGGTTACGGCGCTGGCAGCCGATGGCCCAGTCTGGGCCGTAACGCTGGAGTCTGGCGGCACAGAACGCCGCGTGGCGGCGCGCACAATCGTCAATGCTGCGGGGCCTTGGGTGGCGTCCGTCGCCCGCCTGGTTCGAGGCACCCACAATCGTTCGCCGCCGCATCTGCGCCTCGTCAAAGGCAGTCATATCGTCGTGCCCCGGATCGCCGGAGCTGACCACGCCTTCATCTTCCAGAACCGTGACGGACGGGTGGTGTTTGCCTTGCCGTTCGAACACCGGTTTACGCTCATCGGCACGACCGACGTCCGGGCCGAGGGCGACCCCCGCGCCGTCGACGTCACCGCTGATGAGGAAGACTACCTGCTGGCGCTCGCCAACCGGTTTTTCAGGGTACCGCTGACACGCTCGGATATCGCCTGGCGGTTCGCCGGTGTCAGACCCCTCGACGACGACGGCAGCGATGACCCAGCCGCCGTCAGCCGCGACTACCGGCTCGATCTCGAAATTGCGCCGCTCCCCTTGCTGCATGTCATCGGCGGCAAGATCACCACGTACCGGCGGCTGGCCGAAGCAGCGTTGGCGATGCTGGCGCCGCATCTGCCGCCCATGGGTCCTGCGTGGACCGCTGACGCGCCGCTGCCGGGTGGCGATGTTGGAGACGCGGGCTTCAGTCATTGGCTGGCAGGGCTCGCCGCCCGGCGGCCGGGCTTTGATGCGCCGGACCTGGAACGGCTCGCCCGCCGCTACGGCACGCGGACTGAGACGCTGTTGGGAGATGCGCGCGCCGCTACTGATCTTGGTGCCGGACTAGGCGGCGGATTGCGCGAGCGCGAAGTTGAATTCTTGCAGCGCGAAGAGTGGGCGCGCACTGCCGAGGACGTGCTTTGGCGCCGGACAAAAATCGGGCTGCACCTCGCTGCTGAGGACCGTGTGCGAGCGAACCAAAGGGTCCAGGCCGTCCTTGATCGCAGCTAAAGGCATGGCGCGACCACTGACGCGACCGTTGGCGAACACTTGGCCAGTACTTGCGCCACACCCTCATCATAAAAGTAGATATTGCGGCAGGCCGTCGCACATCAGGCAAGTTCATCCTGTGGATAACTTGCGCCGTTACAGATTTGGCACTTCATATGCGAGCAATTCAATAGATCCCAAGTAACGAGATATATTTCCAGATGGGCATCTTAGCAAAAAGGTAACTCTTATATTCGGCGTTAACCATTTTGATAAATTTAGAGTCGTCTTGCCCTGATCTTCCGTGTAGGCGGCGGTTGTTGTGAATGGTTAAGGGGACAGGCCGGTTTCGTCAGAAGGGTGCAGCAACTGCATCGCGATTGTCTGGCAAAAGAACTGGCAACGGAGAGGTTCATGTACACATTGCGTTCAATAGCAGCCGCAGGTTTTGCCGCGCTGCAGCGCCCGCTAGCGCTCGCACTTGCCGTTCTTGCATTGATGTTTGTTTCGGGTCTTTCGGGCACGAGCGCCCGCGCCGACAGCCTTCCATTCTGGGAGCAAGCAGATCTGGACAAGGCCAACGCACAAAAGAAATCCGGCACCAAAAAGGTCGCGTCGAAGAAGACTTCGAAGTCGTACGCCAAGGTTGGCAACAAGAAGCTCGGCGGCTACGCCGAGGCGACCGAACCGGTGAAGAAAAAGAAGAAGGGTGTCAAGGTCGCGGCGCTGGGCAATTCCTACTATCCGGATCAGGCACCCAAGAAGAGCCTGTCGGGCGGCGGCGTGCGCTGGGTTGCCTCTTCAGGCTGCCTCGATGGCGGACTGAAGAGCATCATCTACCAGGTAGCGGCGAACTACGGCTCGGTAACTGTCAGCTCGACGTGCCGCAGCAAGGGTCACAACCGTGCTGTTGGCGGCGCTCGTAAGTCGAAGCACTTGAGCGGCGACGCGGCTGACTTCCGCGTTCATGGCAACTATTCAGGGGTCGTTTCTTACCTTAAGAGCACGGGCGCTGGCGGCATCAAGCACTACGGCGGCGGCCTGTTCCATATCGACAACGGCGAACGGCGCAGCTGGTAATAGCAACGCGGTTCTGACGGCATGCGAGTGGGTGACGGCGATCAGCCGCTGCCCGCCCGTCCGCCTGCGATTGCCTTATGCAGCCAAAGAACCGGCACCAGCCCGATCAGCACGATCGTGACAGCTCCAAGCGCCGCCTCCTCGAACTGCTCCGTGGCGGTGAGCCCGTAGACGTGGGTCGCTAGGGTATCGAAGTTGAACGGGCGCAACAGCAGCGTCGCCGGCAACTCCTTCATGGCATCGACGAAGACCAGCAGTGCGGCGGCGCCGAGGGCGGGCGCTAAGATCGGCAGATGCACGCGGGCTAGCGTCGTCCAAGAACTCGCGCCAAGCGTTTTCGCCGCGGCGTCGAGGTTGGGGGACACACGTTGCAGCCCGGCTTCCACTGACCCGAGGGCGACCGCCAAGAAGCGGATCACCAGGGCGAGCGTGACAGCGAACAAAGAGCCGGAGAGCACGAGGCCGGTCGACACCCCGAATGTCGACCGCATCCAGGCGTCAATCGCATTGTCGAGCGCGCCCAGAGGACTTAGCAAGCCAATCGCGACAACGGTGCCGGGCAGTGCGTAGCCAAGACTGACGGTCCGCGCCGCCGCCCGCGTGGCCCGGCCTCCGTTCAGCCGTGCCGCATAGCCAAACAACAGAGCAAAGGCGACGGCGGCGAGGCTGGCAGCACTAGCTAGTATCAAGCTGTTGCGTGCCGCCGCGGCGAACGAGCCTAGATTTGCCGCTGGCAGGTGCGCGAGAGCCTGGGATGCCAGAACGGCAAACGGAATGGCAAAGCCCAGAACAGCGGGAAGCAGCACGACGGCCAGGGCAAGATGTGCCGGCCAACCGGTCAGCGTCTCAAAGGGAATGGCGCGATAGCGCCCCGTCGTTGCGTGAACGGCGCTGTTGCCGCGCGCGCGCCGTTCCATCAGGAGGAGCATGGCGATCAGCCCCAGCATGACAAGCGCGAGTTGCGCTGCGCCTGCGAGGTTAGCGCGCTGCAGCCAAGTGGCGTAGATACTCGCCGACAGCGTTTCGACGCCTAAGTACTGGACGGCGCCCAGGTCGTTGAGACATTCCATGAGGACCAGCGACACGCCTGCCGCGAGGGCCGGACGGGCCAGCGGCAATCCCACCCGCCAGAACGTTTCATTGGCCGTGTGTCCAAGCGTTCGCGCCACCTCGAGCACGCAGACTGACTGTTGCACGAAGCTCGCCCGCGCCATCAAGTAAACGTAGGGGTAGAGCACAGCTGAGAACAGCAGCACTGCGCCCGATAGCGAGCGGATTTCAGGAAATGCGTAATCCTCGGCGCTTGAAAATCCGAACGCGGATCTCAACGCCGATTGCACCGGCCCCGCGTAGTCGAGCAGCTCCACATAGGCGTAGGCGACAATATAAACGGGCATTGCCAGCGGCAGCACCAGCAAGCGGTCGGCAAGTTCGCGTCCCGGAAAGCGGTGCATGGTCACGATCCACGCCGTTAGTGTGCCGATGAGGACCGTGACCAAGCTCGAGCCAAGCATCAGCAGCAGCGTGTTGGCCAGCGCGCCGGGCAGAACGGTTGCGAGCAGGTGGGGCCAAATGCTCTCGGTGCCGGAAATGGCGATCGCGATCACCGCCAGCAACGGCAGCGACAACAGTGCCGCGCATGTGACCGCCGCAATGGACCACCCGTGCCCTCTCATTGCGTTCCGAATGCTCCAGGGCAAGACCTGCGAACGCGGCTGCCTCGCTGGCGGCGGAGCGTTACGCAGACCCTGAGCGGCCGGGGCAGCGGATGGCATGCGGCTCACACTCTTCGGATAAGTCTCAGATCAAACGGCGGCGTTCAGCCCGGAGACCACACGTCGCCGGACAAATGGAGTCTGGGCACAGCAACTGGTTCGCCTGCCGCAGCCCGTTGGCGAACGTCTGCGCGCCGTTGAGCGTGTCACCAATATCGTCGGAACCGATCAGCGCCGCGGCGGACGCCGTCAGAGCCGGCCGGGCATCATGCTGGCAGGCGGCGATGATCGAGATCGCCAGGCATTCGTCGCGGCAGAAGCCGCGGCAGCCCGACGGATAGACCTCAATGTCGCGATGAGTATTGGCCTTCACGGCGCGGACAAACTGCGACAGGTCGATCAACAGCGACTTGGCGTGGTCGTGACCGAGCGTGCCGGAAAATGTATTCCAGGCGTCTTCCCAGCAGCCGATATCGCCGGTTGAAAGGCCAGACAGCCAGCAGCGGAAGCCGACACCTACGAGGCGTTCCGGCGCGCGGTTGGGCAGGGGCACGATCTTTGCGGACGTTGGGCTGGATCGCGAAGGCGGCGTGTTGAGGATGTTGGACATGGCACGTCCTATTCAGTTGGGCTGTTCAGTTTGGCGTTGCACCGGAGCCGCTTTGAAGGCCGCCGGCGTCCGCGTGATTTAAGAATTGGGGCCTTGGTCGAAGCGCACGCGATCGATCATTTCGGACGCTTTTTTTCGCAGCTCGCTGATTTTGCTGAGCGGCAGGGGATCAGCCTTGAGCGGCCCCCAGGCCTCGACCGTCGCTGACACCGGTACGCCCGGTACGACTGGATATTCGCCAATGGCGTCGGCGTAGAGTTTTTGCGCCTCGCTGGAGACAAGGAACTCCATGAGCTGAAGGGCGTTGGCTCCGTTCGGGGCGTTGGCGGCACGCGCCATGCCGGTGATGTTCACGTGCGTGCCGCGATCAGCGGCATTGGGAAACAGTATTTTGACGGCGTCAGCCCACGGCTTCTGTTCGGGCGATTTCAGCATCGCAAGCATGTAGTAGGTGTTGCCGATGGCGATGTCGCAGAGACCGGCTTGCACATCGCGCACCTGTTCGCGGTCGCCACCAGCGGGCTTGCGCGCGAGGTTGGACTTGAAGCCTGCCAACCACGCCTCAGCTTTTTCCTCGCCGAGATTTGCCATCATCGCGGCGACAAGCGCGACGTTGTAGGTGTGCTGGCCGGAGCGCGAGCAGATTTTGCCGCGCCACTTCGGGTCGGCAAGCTCTTCGTAGGTGATCTGGTCCTGAGCCACCCGGTCTTTGGAGGCAAAAATAACGCGCGCGCGGCGCGACAAGCCGATCCAGTGGCCTGCGGGGTCGCGAAGTTCGGCGGGCACCTGTTTGGTGATCACGTCCGATGTGACGGGCGCCGTCACGCCGGCGGCTGCGGCTTGTGTCAGCAGACCGAACTCATTGGTGAGCAGCACGTCAGCGGGGCTGTTCAGGCCTTCGGCGGCGAGCCGTTCGATCAGGCCTTCTTTGGCGAAGACGACATTGGTCGTGATGCCGGTCTTCGCGGTGAAGGCTTGCAGCAGAGGTTCGATGAGTTTGGGCTCACGATACGAATAGATATTGACGCTGCCGCCGGCGTACGCAGCGCCAGCGACAGGAGTCATAAGCAAAAATGTGAGGACGGCGCGCGCGAGGGCGCGGTGGAAAAGTCGCATGATATCTCCAATATTCGGGGTTCAAGGCCCCGGCATCGGGTTGGCGCGTCAGCTTGAGCGCGGGGCCGTATGTCAGGCCTTGAGACTGTGTTAGCGCGGCGAGACCAAGCGGGTCAACACTGTCGTTGCCGCGATTCAAACTTAGAATTCTTATAAATTTCAGATTGCTAGCAGTGGCTGCTGAACGGCCTTCTGGCGGCACCGGACCCGCGTGTCAGGCCTTTGGAAACGCCATCAAGACGGCGGTGCCCTTGCCCGGTGCGCTATCGAATTCGATTTCGGCACCCATGCCTGCTGCAAGGCGGCGCACGAGAGGCAGGCCGATACCCTGGCCGCCGCTGAGGTGTGCGGGCTCGGGTGTTTCGTCTTCGCCATTGGCGCTGTCGAGTGCTGCGTTATCGATGCCGGCGCCGGTATCGCGAACGACCATAAACACCGAGCCGTCGGCGAGATACCCGGTCACCGCACGCACATCCCCGCCTGGCGGCGTAAACCTGAGCGCGTTGGTCAGAAGGTTCAGTAGGATTTGCCGCACAGCCGTGGCGTTGGCCGTCACCACCGGTGCGGCCTCTTCCGGATCGAACGCCAGTGTCAGTCCACGCTCAGTCGCGAGCGGCTGCATGGTCGAAAGTGTTCGGGCCACGAGATCGTTCAAGTCGATATCGGACGCCACCATGGATGCATCGTCGGCCTCGGCTGGCGTCGTCAGCATGGTTGCGATAACGGCGAGGGCGTGCGTGGCGCTGTCGTGGATGTCGGCGGCGTAGCCGAGGTATTTGACATTGCCCATGCGGCCTAGCCTTTCGTCGCGCATGATCTCTGAGGCGGCGGCAATGGCCGTCAGCGGCGTCTTCAGTTCGTGCGCCAGTTTAGAGAGTTCGCCAGGCGCTAGCGTGCGCGGTATCGGGCGCGGTTGAAGCGGGGTGGGAAGCGTGCGCGCCAGCGGTGTGATGGGCGTTGGAGCAGCCGTGTCCCATAGCCACGGCTCGCTCGCTTGCGGCCTAACCGGATCGGCCGGCGCAATCGCAACAGGTGGTGCCTCCTCATAGCCTTCTCGAATCCGCCGGGCGATTTCCTTGAGCGTCTCGGTATCGTCGCGCGGGACGCGAGGCGGCGAGTCATTGTGCGCCGCTGGGTGCGCAGCAGGCGTTTGAAGCTGATCTAACCGGTCATGGCCGGGGTGATCCGCCGCCGTGCCGCCATTGCCTCCCGCCTCAGGTTCAGTCTTGGTTGCAATCCCGGTCTTGGCTGTTGTGCAGATAATCGAAAACAGCGGCCCGCCGTTGCCGTTCGCCAGCGTGTTAACTTCACACTCCAGGGCGTGCAGCCGGCCGTTGCACCAGAACGTTAGCCGCTCATGCGTGCGTGGCGCCGGTGTGTTGCGAGCGAGCTGCCGCAAACGCGCTAGCGCCGGCATGGCACTGTCAAGTGGATAGGGGAGGAGTACGTCGCGCTCAAGTCCGAGCAGCGTCCGTCCGGTGACGTTGATGACGAGGAAAGCTGATGCCGCCGCATCGACGACGAAGGCTGGGCACGGCTCATCCTCGAGGCTCAATCCTAAAACCCCGTCCGAAACGTTACACAGAGCGGTAGAGGTCATTGTAAATATCGCCAAACCTCAGAGATCGTTACCGCGGTGCGTTCGCATCGTCCATGCGAATTGCGGGGCGCGCGGGCGCAAGGCACCCGTAATCCGCTTCCGGGCGGCTCGTCAGAACGATGATAGGCGCAAAATGCCACCACCGGCGCGGCGGATTTTTACTTGACGGAAAGGGTCCAAAGCGCCTTTTAGGGGTTCGGCCATGGCCTGCGTGTGCCTAGAGCCGGAATGCCGCCTTAGTTCAGCTGGTTAGAACGCTGGTTTGTGGAACCAGAGGTCCCCCGTTCAAACCGGGGAGGCGGTACCAAAACGTTGCGAGTGCCAAGGCGCTGTATGGCTGCTGAGTTGGGCGTCCGCACATTTTCCCATTTGATCGCGTTACACCCCGAAACCGCCAGAGGCGGTTTGGTGGCGCATTTCCAAATTGCACATGCACTGCCTTGTAAGCAGCGCGCTGCCGCCCGGATTCCGGTACGTGCCGTATTAAAAACGAGCATATAGCCCGCTAAAAAACGATCACAGTGCAACAACATCAGTCATCTGTGACAGCTCTGTCACCGGCTTGCAGCATCGCCGTCAAGGACATGAATTGTCTAAGACGCGAGCTGATGCAGCGCATAGCCTCATAAGGTTCCAAGGCGGAACGCGTGGGTCTGCGTTGGCCACCAGCCGCAGCCACAGGCCTTTACTGGCCGCCGCCTACAGGCGGCAGCAACTCTATTTTTCTAGCCCTTCGCTACGCCCGATGCACAAATTAGAGAGCCCGTCTGAATGAAAAAATTCCTGTCCTCGACGCTTTGTCTTGCCGCCGCAGTGGCAGGCTTAGCCATCATGAGCGCACCGGATACCACGGAGGCAGCAGATCTTGGCGGCGACTGTTGCGCCGGCCTTGAGGAACGCATTGCCGAACTCGAGGCGACGACGGCGCGCAAAGGCAATCGCAAGGTGTCGCTGACGATCTCGGGCTATGTGGCGCAGGAAGTGACGTATTGGGACGACGGCGGCGAGACGAACGTCACCCTGCACGGGCTCGGTCCAACGCAGGCGACGCACTTCAAGGTCAATGGCCAGGTGCAGATCGCACCGGGCATTACGGCCGGATACCTCATCCGCATACAAAACCTCACCGACAACCCCTTCAGCCGCGATACCTCCGGCAACGCCTTGAACCAGAACCAGGACGATTTCAGCCAGGGCCTCAACGTCCAGATGTCGTACTGGTACGTGCAGAGCAAGGATTACGGCAAGGTAAGCGCCGGCCGCCTGGCGCACGCCGCCAAGAGTGCCGCGATGTTCACCGATCAGTCCGGCACCCAGGTTTTCGATAACTACACCTTCCTTAGTGGCTTTCCGCAGTTCGTCATTCGCAGCGGCGGCGATCTCGCTCCGCCCAGTCTCACCTGGGGCCAGCTTGCATTCTGCTATTCGCAAAACGTGACGCTCGGCGGCGACTGCAACGGCATCGTTATGAACGGCGTGCGCTACGATACGCCGGCGTTCGCCGGCTTCTCCGCCTCGGCGAGCTGGGGCGAAGACGATTTCTGGGAAGTCGCTGGTCGCTATACCGGCGAGTTCGGCGGCTTCAAGATGCTGTTCGGCGCCGGCTATTCGGAAATGAGGGACGAGAACACCACCGGCGCGCCCGTATCACTGCACAAGGTGTCCGAGTATTTTCAGGCCGGCGGTTACATTCAGCATCTGGAAACAGGTCTGTTCCTGCACGGCGCATTCGGTGCCGAAAAGAACAACGACACAGTGCTCCTCAACGGCAGAATCGCGCCTGACAGCGACCACTGGTATGTGAAGTCCGGCATCCGCAAAAAATGGACGGCGCTGGGCGCGACGGTGGTCTATGGCGACTTTGCGGAATACCTCGATCAGCTCGGCCCCGGCGCTCTGGCCTTGAATGCGACGTCGAGCACACTGCGCCGCTATGGCGGCGGCATCGCCCAGGAAATCGACACTGCGGCGATGACGGTCTATCTCAAGTATCAGCACTACGACGCCGGCATTTCGGGAGCGGGCCTGAACCCGGCTGTTGCCAATCTCGACAGTGCGGACTTCGTCAGTGCCGGAGCGCTGATCAATTTCTGAGGCCGTCAGCGCGTAGGTTAGCCAAACTTTGATAGCGGGCAGGGATCATAGCCTTGCCGGTTAGCGATTGTGCTTTTGCGATCCAAGAGCCTGGGAGACTGCGTAGGGTGGTAATCAGCCACATCGCAAAAGCTCCCCCATGTCCTCCGCAAACGACCGGACCCTGGTCCTCATCCTCGGCGATCAGCTGTCCTTGACGCTGCCGAGCCTCAGGCAGGCCAATAAGGATCGCGACGTGATCCTGCTTGTAGAGGTCGCGGATGAGACGACGTATGTCCGTCATCACAAGAAAAAGATCGCGTTTATCCTCTCCGCCATGCGGCATTTTTCGGCGGAACTGAACAAAGCCGGATGGCAGGTCGCCTATGTCAAGCTCGACGATCCTAAAAACACCGGCAGCTTCACGGGAGAACTTGGCCGCGCGGTGAAACGGTTGCAGCCGTCACGGGTTGTTATCACCGAGCCCGGCGAATGGCGCGTTCTCGAGATGATGCGCAGCTGGAGCGCGGCGTTCGGTCTGCCCGTCGAAATATTGGATGACGATCGCTTCGTCGCCTCACGGTCAGAGTTCGCCGCCTGGGCCAAGGATCGTAAGCAGCTTCGCATGGAATATTTCTATCGCAACATGCGCCGCAAAACCGGATTGCTGATGCGCGGCAATGATCCCGAAGGCGGCCAATGGAACTTTGACCACGACAACCGTAAGCCCGCTTCAGACGATCTCTTCATGCCGGATGTATCGCGGTTCAAGCCGGACGCGATAACACGCGAAGTTCTCGATCTCGTTGCCCGGCGGTTTGACAACCACATTGGCACGCTTGAGCCGTTCTGGTTTGCCGTGACCCGCAAGGACGCGCTCAAAGCCCTCGATCATTTTGTCGAGGTGGGGCTTGCGAAGTTCGGCGATTTCCAGGATGCCATGCTGACCGGCGCGCCGTTCCTCTATCATTCAGTCTTGTCACCATATCTCAATGCCGGCCTCCTCGACCCGCTCGAAATCTGCCGCAAGGCCGAGTTCGCGTATCATGCGGGGGCGGCGCCGCTGAACGCCGTCGAGGGGTTTATCCGCCAGATCATCGGCTGGCGCGAATATGTGCGCGGCATCTACTGGCTGAAGATGCCGGGCTATGTTGAGGAGAATTTTTTCGACGCCAAGCGTCCGCTTCCGGATTTTTACTGGACCGGCGAGACGGACATGGCGTGCCTGAAAGCCGCGGTAGGCCAGACGATTGAGCATGCCTACGCCCACCATATCCAGCGGCTGATGCTGACGGGCAATTTCGCGATGCTGGCCGGTATCAACCCGCGCCAAGTCCACGAGTGGTATTTGATGGTCTATGCCGACGCGTTCGAATGGGTCGAGTTGCCGAATACGCTCGGCATGAGCCAGTTTGCCGACGGCGGGCTGCTGGCGTCAAAGCCCTACGCGGGGAGCGGCAACTACATCAACAAGATGTCGGACTACTGCGGGTCGTGCCGCTATGATGTGAAGCAGCGGACCGGCGACAAGGCTTGCCCGTTCAACGCGCTGTATTGGGATTTTCTCGATCGCAATCGCGACAAGCTCGGCAAGAACCCGCGGCTGGGTCAGACCTATGCAACCTGGGGCAAGATGAGTGACGAGAGCCGCGCGGCAGTTCGGCAAAGTGCAGGAAAGTTCCTGAAATCACTCGACCGGTCATAACCGCTTGGGCTCAATTCTAGCGATCAGTCTCATAGGTCAATGGCTTCGGCGCGCCCTGGCTGCTCCAGTCGCCATACTTGTTTGCCGGCTTCTTTGCGGGCTTGGCAGTTTCTTTCGGGCCGTTGAGGCTCCAGTCGGGCTGCTCCGATTTGCTCATCTGCATACTACACCCGCCGGCAAGCAGGGAAGCAGCGCAAAGCAGCGCGATAGTGCGAAAATGACGGTACAGTATGAGGTAACGCATCACGCACAAGAGCCCTCGTTATGGAGGGTCAAGAAAGCTCCCGGGCCGATGAATGGCCGATTAATTTTTGCCGCCCGATTGCCCGCGCTGGAGCGGAACAGTCTTCGCATTTTGTGGATGCGTGCGGGCCGGGGCGGTGCTTGCTAGGCTACGGCGTGCGTCCGGTGCGGCAGCGGTCCGAACAGTATTTGACCTCGCCCCAGACCTTTTCCCACTTCTTGCGCCACGTGAAGGGCCGCCCGCATGTCGCGCAGATCTTCGCCGGGAGGTCTGACTTTTTCGGCTTTTTGGGAGGGCGCATGCGCGGCTACGACACCATGTGCTGATCGGATTGGCACTGTCGCTCGCCTCTGCATTGCGGGACGGGAAGTCCGTCGACGCAGAGGCGCGCGACCGTGATCTAGAACTTTGCCTTCACGGTCGCATAAGCAGCGCGCGGAGCGCCCGGCGAGATGTTGTTGTTATTGTGAGCTGAGGCAAAATAATCCTCATCGAAAACGTTCTCAACATTCAACTGCGCCGACCAGCTTTCGTTGAAATCGACAAACAGCGCGGCATCCACACGCGTGAAGGATGGTAGGAATACTGCGTTATCGGCTGCGGCGAACTGTCCGCTCTGATGGACCAGCCCTACGCCGGCGCCGAACATCGACGTGAACTGGTAACGGTTCCAGAACGAGTAGACGTCGTGGGGAACGAATGGCACTTCTTTGCCCGCGGTCACGCCTGTATTGCTGCCGATGATCACCTCAGCAACCTGGTGGCCCCAACCGGCCGAGATCTGCCACTTGTCTGTGAGATAGCCGGTCAATGCCAATTCGCCACCTTCCGTCCGCGTCAAGCCGACCTGAGCTGAAACGCCCGCACTGATCGTAACATTTTGATTTGTGCGTTCCAGTTCGTAGAGTGCGCCGGTGAGGAACAGCCGCGGTGCGATCTCCCACTTGAAGCCGATTTCATGATTTTCGAAACCCTCGGGCGCGAGCGACGAGCCGCTGACAATAGCCACGTTATTGAACTGGTCGCCCGCACCCGGCAGAAACGATTCCGAGGAACTCACATAGATCGACAGCGTATCGAGCGGCTTCACCACAAAGCCTAGGCGCGGCGACCACACGTCATCGGCGCGCTCGATGCTTGCCCCCGTCAAACCATTCTCGAAGGCGATATAGAAGCGGTCGTATCGAAGACCGCCGACCACCTCGAAGTACTTGGTGATTTCGAGCTGATCCTGGACGTAGCCGCTTGCGACCTCGACTTCAGTATGGCGGCGCCGGCTCGGCCGATTGAAAAAAACGGGCGCGAAAGACGTGGGATTTGCCAACTGCACTGTCAGTGATGTTGGCCCCAAAGGCGCGCCAAAGCTTGCGTCATTCCGGGCATTGTCGGTAACCTGGCGTGAGAATTCAGATCCCACGGCAAAGGTATGCCGGATGCCGCCGCCCAAGTCCCACCGGTAGCTCAGGTCGGTCTGATTGATGATGTTTTCGCGCTGTGTCGGATCGACGTAGCCACTCAATACAACGGTGTTGTCGGGACTAACCGCACCGTTGGCGAACGTATTTTGATAAATCTTGTCGTAGTCTGCGTAGACTGTGTGGTTGCGAATGTTCAGTCCAAAGTCCGTGCGGTGCTCAATAGTTGCGGTTGCGGTTTGACCTTCGAAATCAGAATAGCTGACGCCGGGATGTCCAAAGAAAGTCTCGATGCGGCCTTCGGACGGACGGCCGTTGCGGGACGGCACACCGCGGTCAACGGTGCGGTTATCTTTGTAATACTCGTAACTCAACGAAACCGTCGTGCTATCAGAAAGCTTGAAAGCTACCTTCGGATTAAAGGCATAGCGTTCGAGTTCGAAGAAGTCGCGGAAATTTTCCGAGTCTTCGTACATGGCGTTCAAGCGGAAAGCGACCGCGCTGGTCATAGCGTCGCCGGCGTCGATCGTTGTGCGCTTGCGGTCGTACATGCCGAAGTTAACGGTTGCTTCACGCACGCGCTGGCCATCGGCCTTTGTCGTGACCCGGTTGACGACGCCACCGCCGCCGCCGCGGCCGAATGCCATTGCGGTTGGCCCTTTCAGCACTTCGATCGCATCGACATTGTAGATATCGCGAAAGTATTCCGCATCGTCTCGCGCGCCATCGACGAAGAAATCGGCCGTCGTACCCTGTCCACGGATCGTGATCTGATCGCGGTGGCCTTCGCCTTGCGCCACGACCACGCCGGGAACATACGTCAGCGCTTCACCAAGGCTTTCACTGCCACGATCTGCCGCCTGCTGCTTCGTGACAACCGAAATGGACTGCGGAATATCTTTCAGCGGCGTGTTGGTCTTTGTCGACGATGATGTGCCGGTTGCGATGTAGCCGTCGATACCTGTGGTCCCCGTCCCCGGAACGCCGCGCGATTCTTGAGCGGCCGGACCGGTCGCAGCAACGCTTTCAATTGGCGTAGACTCGAATTGTTCTTCGGGCTGCGGTGCTGGCGTGGTGTTCTGTTTTTTGGCTTTCGCGGCTTTGGGCTTGCTCTTCTTTTGTGAGGCTGGTTTCGGCTTACCAACGTCCGGCCCGGTCTCGACCGTGAGGGGAGGCAGTTCAGTTAGTTCTGGTTTTTCCTGCGCGATCGCGCTTGTTGCAGCTGCGATGGCGAAAAAGCTGGCTGTGAAATAGAGCGTGGTCCGCGATGCGTTTCTGCGGATAGCAGGAATTGTCAGCGCGCCTGCGGGCGCGCGCATCGACTCGAACATTGACTTCTCCCAATCAGTGGGGTTCAAGGCCCCGCCATCAGTCGCGGCGATCGTGCCACTTAGTTGATATAAACAGTCAACAATAGAGAGTCGATTACAAAAATGTCACAAGTGAATCGGATTACAACGGCTTCGCTGATGACGCGAGATAGTTCACCTCGGTATCGGGCGCGAGCGACCAGACATCCTTCAACGGATTGTAAGTGATGCCAGCGAAGTTCGGGCGCGCCAGGCCGGCGGCTTCTACGTAACTTGTCATTTCATCGGGTGTCACGAAGCGGTCCCACTGGTGCGTGCCGCGCGGCAGCCAACAGAGTACATATTCGGCGCCGACGATCGCGAGCGCCCAAGATTTGAAGGTCCGGTTCAAGGTCGAAAATATAGCGAGGCCACCCGGGCGCACGAGTGCCGCGCACTGGCCGATGAAGGCGCCGGCATCCGGTACGTGCTCGACGACTTCGAGACAGGCGACGATGTCGTATGTGGTGCCGCGCGCGACCAGGTCTTCGACACGCAAGGCGCGGTAGTCGATGGCGAGCCCTTGAGGTCCTGCATGCCCCCGTGCGATGGCAATGTTGCGCTCCGAGGGGTCGATGCCGGTGACGTTGGCGCCCATGCGGGTCAGCGGTTCCGAGACCAGCCCGCCGCCGCAGCCGATGTCGAGCACGCTGAGGCCGGTGAGCGGTTTGAGGCTCTTACCGTCGCGGCCGAAGTGGTCCACCGCCGCATCGCGGATGAAGGACAAACGCGGCGGGCCGATCTGATGCAAGGGGCGGAATTTGCCAAGCGGATCCCACCATTCGGTGGCGATGCGGGAAAACCGCTTCACTTCCTCGGCATCAAGCGTCGCGTCCGGGGCAGTGCGGCCTTGGTGTTGCGGTGCGGCGGTCATCGGCGTCTCCTCTAAGGCGTGTACTCGCCGTGCGGCCTGCTGGATTGTCAAGGTAATCGCGCCGCATCAGAGCCAAGCGCAGTTGCGGGCTGCCGCCGATGCAGCTAAGAAGCGAGCGTCTCACAGGATTTTTCAAAAGTTAACACGCGTGCTCGAGGGTCTCTTGAGCGCACTGCGTGAGGGGCGGGAAAGCGGCGGACGATGGCAGTCGTTGTGATGAAATTTGGCGGGACGTCCGTCGCCAACATTGAGCGCATCCAGAATGTGGCGCGCCACGTCAAGCGCGAGGTCGATGGCGGCAACAAGGTTGCCGTCGTGGTCTCGGCGATGGCGGGCGCCACCAATCAGCTTGTTGCCTGGGTCAAGGAGGCATCCCCCCTTTATGATCCGCGCGAGTACGACGCCGTGGTCGCGACCGGCGAACAGGTGACGGCGGGATTGCTGGCGATCGTGCTTCAGTCGATGGGACTGAAGGCACGGTCGTGGAGCGGCTGGCAGATTCCTATCCTGACCAGCGATGCACACGGCTCAGCCCGCATTCTCGACATTCCGGGGGATGACATCCGCAAGCGCCTGGATGACGGCGAGATCGCGGTCGTGACCGGGTTCCAAGGCGTCGAGCCTGATACCAATCGCATCGCGACGCTCGGGCGTGGCGGCTCGGATACCAGTGCGGTTGCCATGGCCGTCGCACTGAGGGCTGATGTCTGCGATATCTACACCGACGTCGATGGTGTCTACACAACCGACCCGCGCATCGTTCCGAAGGCCAAGCGTCTTGCCAAAGTCTCGTATGAAGAGATGCTGGAAATGGCGTCGCTCGGATCAAAGGTTTTGCAGACGCGCTCGGTTGAACTTGCCATGGTGTACCGCGTGCGCACGCGGGTTCTTTCGAGCTTTGTTGCGCCAGACGCCATGAGGCCGTTCAACGCGTCGAACATCGAAGACATAGGCACCATGGTTTGCGACGAGGATGAGATCGTGGAACAGCAAGTTGTAAGCGGCATCGCCTACGCCAAGGATGAGGCCAAGGTCACCATGCTCAAGGTGGACGACAAGCCGGGCGTGGCCGCGCGTATCTTCGGGCCGTTGGCCGCGGCTAATATCAACGTCGACATGATCGTCCAGAACATCACGCCGGATGGCAAGCACACCGACATGACCTTCACCGTGCAGGCTGCCGAGCTGCCGCGGGCGCTAGACGTGCTGAAAAAGGCCAAAGCCGACATCGGCTATTTCGACGTCAAGAGTTCAGCCGATGTGGTCAAAGTTTCGGTAATTGGCGTCGGAATGCGCAGCCACGCCGGTGTTGCCGCAAAAATGTTCAAGACCTTGTCCGACAAAGGCATCAATATCCACGCTATTTCGACGTCGGAGATCAAAATCAGCGTGTTGATCGACGCCGCTTATGCCGAACTGGCAGTACGGTCGCTGCACACAGCGTACGATCTCGATAACGACTGACAGCGCGGCTTGCCACGGCCGCGCCTACAACCGGAATGGCCGCCAGGGCAGGCGGGAACAGCGGTCAAGGCATTTCACGGCTATGGTGACGCGGCGCGGCGAAGACCCAAGACCACTCCCCAGCGAGACGGCGCTGCGCGTCATCATGCGCCGCTTGCGCGCCATTATGGGTGAAGAGGGCGACGGCCAAGACAAGCTCGACCGCATTGTGCGCCAGATCGCCGGTGTGATGGTCGCCGAAGTCTGCTCGATCTATCTCAAGCGCCAAGATGGGTCGCTGGAACTTTTTGCCACCGAAGGGCTGAACCCGGACGCGGTGCACTCAACGCGGTTGAAACGCGGCGAGGGGCTTGTCGGCCGGTGTGCGGAACTTGGCGTCACGGTCAACGAGCCCGAAGCCTCCAGCCACCCTGCGTTTTCGTACCGGCCTGAGACGGGGGAAGAAATCTATCATTCCTTTCTTGCCGTGCCGATCGCGCGCTCTGGGCAAGTGCTCGGTGTGCTCGATATCCAGAACAAAACTCCGAAAGAATATTCGGACGAGGATATCGAGGTGCTTCAGGCCACCGCGATGGTCATCGCCGAAAATCTCGTCTCCGGTGCTGTCGCAGGGACTGGCGCGGCGATCGAAGTTTCGCGTTCGCAGCCGATGGTCATCGCCGGCGAACCCTTGTCCGTCGGCATCGCGCTCGGCCATATCGTGCTGCACGAGCCGCGCATTGTCGTCACGCAGCTTTTGTCAGATAATCCTGGACTAGAAATCGAACGCCTCGATGACGCGCTCGACAAGCTGCAAGCTCATATCGACGAGATGTTCGAACATGAGCATGTGTCAGCGGCGGGTGAGCATCGCGACGTTTTCGAAGCCTATCGCATGTTTGCCCATGACAAAGGCTGGCACCGGCGCTTGCGCGAAGCTGTGGAAGGCGGATTGACCGCGGAAGCCGCCGTCGAGCGGGTGCAAAACGCCATGCGCACGAGGATGCTGCGCCAGCACGATACCTATTGGCGCGAACGTCAGCGCGATCTCGATGATCTCTCCGACCGGCTGATGCGCGTGCTAGCGGGCCGCTATACAAGCGCCGATGAAGGCGCAGACCTGCCACCCGATACGATCCTGGTGGCGCGGACCATGGGCCCTGCCGAACTGCTCGACTACGACCGCACCAAACTGCGCGGATTGGTGGTGGAGGACGGCTCAAGCCAAAGCCATGTCGCGGTCGTAGCCAAAGCGCTGGGCATCGCCGCGATCGGTCAGGCGGCGGGCGTCGTCGAGCGCGTCAATGCCGGCGACGCGGCCATTGTCGATGCCGTAACCGGCGAAGTGCACTTGCGCCCAAGCGCGGAAGTGATCGCCGCATTTTCGGATAAGGTTCGCTTTCGCGCCCGCAAACAGAAGCGCTATCAAGCCTTTCGGGACCGCCCAGCTATTACCAAAGACGGGGTAAGGATTGGGGTTCACATCAACGCCGGTCTTCTCGTCGACATGCCGCATCTGGCGGAATCAGGCGCCGATGGGGTCGGGCTCTACCGCACCGAGCTGCAGTTCATGCTGTCGGACTCGTTTCCGCGCCTCGACAAGCAAACGCAACTCTATCGCGGCGTTCTGAAAGAGGCGGGCAGCAAGCCGGTGGTGTTCCGCACGCTCGATATCGGCGGCGATAAGGTGCTGCCCTATCTGCGCCAGCCAAAGGAAGAGAACCCGGCCATGGGCTGGCGCGCAATCCGCATGGCACTTGATCGCCCCGAACTGTTCCGGCTGCAGGCGCGCGCCATGCTGAAAGCGGCTGCAGAGCGCGAATTACGCATCATGATTCCGATGGTCACCACTGCCTATGAGATGATTGCCATCCGGGCGCTCGTTGATGGCGAGAAGGCGTTTTTGACAAAGCACGGTTATCCGCTGCCGGCACAAGTTCTCATTGGCGCCATGCTGGAAGTTCCAGCGCTGCTTTTCGAACTCGACGCTTTTCTGCCGATGGTCGATTTCGTATCGGTCGGTTCGAACGACCTGATGCAGTTCATGTTCGCGGCCGACCGGACCAACGCCCGGGTTGCAAGCCGGTTCGATGTGCTCTCGCCGGCCCCGCTTCGCGCCCTCAAAACGTTGATCAAGACGGCCAAGAAATATCGCGTGCCGGTGACGGTGTGCGGAGAAATGGCGGGGCGTCCGCTGGAAGCCATGACGCTGATCGGGCTTGGGCTGCGCGCCGTGTCCATGGCACCGGCATCCATCGGTCCGGTCAAGGCCATGATCCTTTCGCTCAATGCCGAGAAAGTGACCGAGTGCGTTGAGGGCCTCGTGAAAGAAGGCGCGAAGGACGTTCGCATGACATTGCAACGCTTTGCCGAAAAAGAGGGCGTCGAGATCGAGACCTGAGCGGCTTCGCTGTTGCGGAAAAACACTTTTGACAATACCGGGATTTTGGCCGACAACCTCGTTCAGGGTCTGGGGTCGGCGGGGTATCGCCGAATGTTGGTATGCGTAGGGGCGTAGGGGCGGATTTTCCGCATCGCGGTCAGCTGGCGAGACTCGTGGTTCAATCACGAGGGGCTCCGCAGCGCGGCTTTGCGCCGTCGCCAGCTTGTGCTCACAACCGCACCAAAATTGCCCGTTTTTTTCTCGATCTCAGAGGCGTGTTGTGTCTGTCGCCGCATCAGGCTGCCGTGCACGTCATGACGCGCACCGAGACCATCGATGCGCTCGAGAGTGGTAACGTCGAATATCTCCCGCCCTGGCCGGAGACCGCGCGCATCGTCATGGCGTACGCGGCGATGGCGGGGATCGATGGGCGGCCCGCACTCTCAGTGATTGCCGAACAGCTGCATGAAGTCGCATCCATGACCACCGCCGCGCGGGCTGCGCCAGGACGTATGGCGCATCAGCCAAGGCTGCCCGTCGATCAGCTCCGCCGGGCTGGCACGGCGATCGCCAATGGCGCCAAGCGCCTGCCGAAAGACGCGCTTCAACAGGTTCGCGACCGGCCAGAGCGGGCCTTCTATGCGGTGTCCCTGCCGCTTGGGGTCTTGTTGCTCGCCCTCAATACGTCGGTTCTGTCGCATGTCGCGGGCCCGGTCGTGCGCATGGCGAGCAGTGTGACGCAGGTTCTGCGCGTCCAGTTTGCGCCCATACGCGAGGGCCACCGCTGGATTGACGTGGACGACCCGCGCACGCGCCGCGCTGATAAATTGCGGATCGGCGAGCGTTAGGGTTAGATGCGGGTCCCTTGCCGCGGGCGAGAGGATTCTACTCTAGTTGAGTTCGGCCACCCCACCAACCCCGCGCGCTGATACCTGTCACACTCTGTTCCGACACAGTGCGACTGGTATGAGGCACGCAATCTGGCATATTGCATGACAGCACTTCCCCAAGACAAACTCGATCGCCTCGTGGAACGCTGGACGGCGATACAGGACGAGCTCAATCACGGCGTCAGCCAGGCGATCTACGCCAAGCTGAACAAGGAATTCTCGGATCTCAGCCCTGTCGTCGACAAGATCCAGGCGCTGCGCAAGGCCGAGGGCGAGGTGCGAGACCTCGAACAGCTTGTCGCCGATCCCAAGGCCGACAAGGAGATGGCCGAACTCGCCTACGCCGAAAAGACCGGCATCAACGCCCGCATCATTGAGCTTGTGCAGGACTTGCGCATTGCCCTGTTGCCCAAGGATGCCGCGGATGAAAAGAGCGCGATCCTTGAAGTGCGTGCCGGGACCGGTGGTGACGAAGCCGCGCTGTTTGCAGCCGATCTCTACCGCATGTACACCCGCTACGCCGACCTCAGAGGCTGGAAGACGGAAGTCATTTCAATCTCGGAAAGCGATCTAGGCGGTTACAAGGAAATCATCGCCTCTATTACTGGGGCTGGCGTGTTCGCACGGCTGAAATTCGAATCCGGCGTACATCGCGTGCAGCGCATTCCGGCGACCGAAAGCGGCGGCCGTGTTCATACTTCTGCGGCCACGGTAGCGGTGCTGCCCGAGGCCGAAGACGTCGATGTCGATATACGTGCCGAAGACGTTCGTATTGATACGATGCGCGCGGGCGGCGCCGGTGGCCAGCACGTCAACAAGACGGAAAGCGCGGTGCGCATGACGCATTTGCCGACGGGGATCGTCGTTGTTTCTGCAGAAAAGTCGCAGCACCAGAACAGGCGACTCGCCATGGGCGTTCTGAGGGCGCGCGTCTATGAGCTGCAGCGAGAAAAGCTGGCTTCCGAGCGCTCGGAAGCGCGTAAATCGCAAGTCGGTTCGGGGGATCGCTCGCAGCGCATCCGCACCTATAATTTCCCGCAAGGGCGTGTCACCGACCACCGCATTAATCTCACGCTCTACAACCTCGACGAGGTATTGACCGGCAACGCTCTGGACGGGCTGGTCAACGCCCTGATCACCGACCATCAGGCGGGCCTGCTCGCCGAGATGAGCGCCGCGTGACCCCCGGTCCCTTCGATAACACCACACCTGTTGTCACGGCACTCCGCGCCATGACGATGCTGTTCCGGGCCGCAGGTTTCGAGACTGCGGACATCGACGCCCGCTTCTTGGCAAAGGGCGTTCTGGGGCTTGACGGTGCGGCGCTGTTGAAAGATCCCGATCGGCCTCTCGGGGCGCGGTGTGTGCAATTGGAAGAGGCCGTGCGCCGCCGTCTCGCGCACGAGCCCGTATCGCGGATTTTGGGCAGCCGCGATTTCTATGGACGTAGCTTTGAGATCACGCCGGATGTGCTTGACCCGCGTGCCGACACCGAGACGCTGGTCGAGCTTGTCCTCGAGATTGCGGACGAGAAAGGCTGGCGCGAGCGGTCGATCGCCATTGCCGACATCGGCACCGGTTCGGGCATCCTGATCGTGACCCTACTTGCAGAATTGCCGCTGGCGGCCGGCGTCGCGACCGATGTCAGCGGCCCGGCGCTGGCCGTCGCCAAGGCCAACGCCCGGCGCTATGGTGTCAGCGGCCGCATCAAATTTTTGGAAACCCGGGGGCTTGGCGGCACGACCGGACCCTATGACCTGGTGGTATCCAACCCGCCCTATATCCCAACGGCAAACATCGCAGGTCTCAGCCGCGACGTCCGGGCGTTTGACCCGCTGCTGGCGCTCGACGGCGGCCCCGACGGATTAGAAATTTATCGAGAAATAGCCAATGAAATCAGTTTTTTATATCAAGATGCTTGGATTGCACTTGAAGTCGGAGCCGGTCAAGCTGATGACGTTGCAGCGATATTCTCGAAGGACGCCGCCCAACTTTGGCGTCAGCGCCGGGATCTCGGCGGCCACACCCGGGCTGTGGCGTTCGAGCACCATCGGTAACACAACCTGCGAATTCTGTTGGCGGCCTGCGCGTTCCGGGATAGTATATCTGTGGAATGGTTAGAGGGCTGCGACGGGTCAAATGGGTTATCCCAGTTAGAACCCTTCGATTGAAGCGCCTCAGCTTAAGTTGAAAATCGCACTCTTCGCGGGCCGTTGGGCCGGGCGAATATCAAGGGCCAGATAACGTGTTCGCGGCCCTCGTGTGATGTGACCTGCTTCCGATTGGATGCTCAGACAGTTTGTTACAAGTGTCAAAACAGGAATGACTGGTTATGCGCTGATGCCGGGCGGCTCAGCGTGGGGGCGTAGGCTTGGCTAGGCTGAGTCGATGGGCACTCGAGGGAATAGGACGACAACGGTCCAGGCAAGCGCGCGCCTGTCGGCGTGACGACAAAAAGCAAAGACAAAAGCTAACAAAAGTGAACGGGAGCCCATGAGGCAAGGACAGCAAAACCGCCGCGGTCGCGGGCGCAGCAGCAATAATAATAATAATAATAATAATGGCAACAGCAGTGGCAGCCGCAAATCGCAGAACCCGCTGACGCGCAGCTTTGAAAGCGCGGGTCCCGATGTGAAGCTCCGCGGAACACCGTCGCACATCGCCGAGAAATATATCTCGCTGGCGCGCGACGCGCAGTCGTCCGGCGATCCGGTCCTGGCTGAGAACTATCTGCAGCACGCCGAACATTACAACCGCATCATTCTGAGCTACCGCGAACAGCAGGTCAGCCAAGGCGTCGATCCGTTTAATGGCGGCGCCATGGCGCGAACGCATTCGCTCGCCGGCCCTGAAGGCGGCGATGGCGATGAGTTTGGTGACGAGGACGGTGACGAGTTCGGCGCGCCAGCGCAGCCGTCCGTTGGAACGGGCGAGGGTCCGCCAGCGCAATTCCAACCGCCGCGGTCCTTTGACCAGCCGCAGCGTGTCGACAATCGTCCGCCGCGTCACGATAACAACCGTGGCGACCACCGGCAAAACAATCACCGTCAAGACCGTGGCCCAGACCGTGGCCAAGACCGTGGCCAAGACCGTGGCGACAACCAGCGTTTCGATCGCCCAGATCGTAATGATCGTCAGGAACGCGGCGACCGGCCGGACTTCCGGGACAATAATCGTCACGACCGCAACGGCCCCGATCGCAACGGTAATGACCGTAATGGCAATAGCAGCGAGCCGCGCGGGTTCCGGGACAATCGCCGGCATCAAGGCCAAGCTGGCGACGGCCAGCCGGGAGATGGCAACAGTTTCCGCCGCCGCGAACGGTTTCAGGGGCAAGAGGCTCCGAACGGGTTCGAGCGTGATGCGCCTCAGGGTGGGTTTCAGCCGCCGCCTTTAGCGCCGCCGGTACAGGCTCAACCCGCGCCGCCGCCTCCCATTCCGCAGGCCGCTGCACCAGAGCTGGAGCAGCCCGCTTTCCTCCGCCGCCCGGTACGCCGGCCACGCCGCGAGGAACCTAGCGAGGCTCCACCTCCGCGCCGCCCAACGGCCGAGGATCAGGACTGAGCTTCAAGGACTCGTCGCATTAAAAAAAGCCGTGAGCCCTGCTCCGGCTTTTTTTGTTTGGCGCCGGCGGTCACCTTGTCATGCGCTGGATCCCGCGCCATCGACGCGCGAGTGCAGTGCGCGCTTGACTGAGGATGACGACAGGGTCAAGTGGCCCGGAACGGGCTTACGTGCTTGAGGATGACGAGCATTTGTCAGCGGCATCAGGTCGTGACAGCGATCCGGTCGCCGGTGGCGATGGTGCCCGGTGACGCGACGCGGGCGTAAACACCGAAGTCGGAGTGGCCATAGGTGCGCGACAGGAACGACGGGATCTTTAGGTCGCGGACGCCTGTCTCGGGATCGACATTGGTCGCGGCGCAGCGCTCGGTGCGTTTGAAGACGTTGAGGGTTGCGGCACCGGCCTTGAGTGTTTTTGCCACGAGATCGAATTCCGCCCACGCAGGCAGGCCATCGACCACGACGTTAGGCCGGAAGCGCAGCGGGTCGATCGCGACACCCATTGCCATTTCCAACGACCGCACACTGGCGAGATTGACGATGTGCAGGCATTTAGCAGCAACGTCGGAAAAGCTGTGGCCGGGGCTGGCGACGATGCGCGGGGCGCCGCGCAGCGTCTCGCCCATGTAGCGCGTATAGAACGCCTCGATCGCGGCGCGGCCCGCCGCCGTTCGCAAGTCGCCGCGCACCGATTCCGCGCCGTTCAGGATCGCCAGCGTTTCCGTCGCGTCGTCGAAGCGCATGCGCAGCTTCGCGAGCTGCTCGTTGCGGGCGAGCATGACGAAGTTCAGCTTCGAGACGTGTTTCGGGTCGTCGATGTCGAAATGCCCAGGACCGTTCTCGATGGCGTAAGCGCGGTCGAAGGGCAGAGTTTCATCCGCTGAGAGGACGACGGACGGCATCGACTCAGGCGTCAGCCCCTTGACTGGATAGCGGTACAACGCGACGACAGGGCCCGCGATCGTTTCCGGCATTCCATAATCTCCTCATAGTTTTTGCATTGACGTTGACGTTCTTCTATTCGGAAAACCGGTCCCCATCCCGGCCTTCGCAGGGACAGGCTTTTTCCCGGCAAGCATTCGAGCCGCAGCCCCTTTTGCAGATCAGCCACAGCACTATATCTCAAAAACAACGGTGACAGCCGCGACGCCCATCTTAGGGTCTTTGGCCGCACCGCGCTAAGACTAGGGATGTCATGGCGCTTGCCCCGTGCCGCATGGGCGGGGGACGCGCGCTGAGGAGAGTTGCATGAATTTCGAACGCTATACCGACCGCGCCAAGGGCTTCGTGCAGACAGGTCAAGCTTTGGCGTTGCGCGAAAACCACCAGCAATTTTCGCCCGAGCATCTTTTAAAGGTGCTGCTGGACGATGCCGAGGGCTTGGCCAGCGGGCTCATTCAGCGGGCGGGTGGCGATGCGCGCGCCGCTCTTGCAGCCGTCGAGCGGTCACTGGCGAAGCGTCCGAAGGTATCCGGCGGGTCGGGCCAGATTTACTTAACGCCCGAGACTGCGCGCGTATTCGACGCCGCCGAGAAAGCCGCCGACAAGGCCAGCGATAAATTCGTGACCGCCGAGCGGCTGCTGTTGGCGATCACCGTTGATGCCGCGACCGACGCGGGACGCGCGCTGCGCGATGCCGGCGTCACGCCTGACAAACTCAACACTGCAATCAATGATATCCGTAAGGGCCGGACCGCCGACAGTGCGTCGGCCGAACAGGCCTATGATGCCCTGAAGAAGTATGCCCGCGATCTCACCGAAGCCGCCGCAGCCGGCAAGCTCGATCCGGTCATTGGGCGGGACGAAGAAATCCGCCGCACAATCCAGGTGCTGTCCCGGCGCACCAAGAACAACCCCGTTCTGATTGGCGAGCCAGGCGTTGGCAAAACCGCGATCGCCGAAGGTTTGGCCTTGCGCATCGTCCAGGGCGATGTACCGGAAAGCCTGAAAGATAAGAAACTGCTGTCGCTCGACATGGGCGCGCTCATCGCGGGTGCGAAGTATCGCGGTGAATTCGAGGAGCGCCTGAAATCCGTATTATCGGAAGTTGAGGCCGCCGCCGGTGGCATCATCCTGTTCATCGATGAGCTGCACACGATCGTCGGCGCCGGGAAATCCGAAGGCGCGATGGACGCCGGAAATCTCTTGAAACCTGCGCTGGCGCGCGGAGAATTGCACTGCGTCGGCGCGACGACGCTGGATGAGTATCGCAAGAACATCGAGAAGGATGCGGCGCTGGCGCGCCGATTCCAGCCCATTATGGTCGATGAACCGACGGTGGAGGACACCGTCTCGATCCTGCGCGGGCTTAAAGAGAAGTACGAATTACACCACGGTGTGCGCATCACCGACAGCGCGCTCGTCGCCGCCGCGACCCTGTCCCACCGCTACATCACCGGCCGTTTCCTGCCAGATAAGGCCATTGACCTTATGGATGAAGCGGCGTCGCGTTTGCGCATGCAGGTCGATAGCAAGCCCGAGGAACTTGACGTCATCGATCGCGATCTCATGCAGATGATGATCGAGCGAGAGGCACTACGCAAGGAGACCGACGCAGCGTCAAAGGACCGGCTTCAGACGCTCGAGAAATCGATTGCCGGGCTCGAAGAGGCGTCAAAGTCGCTGACACAGCGCTGGGAGGCGGAGAAGCACAAGCTCGGCTCTGCTCAAAAAATCAAGGAGCAGCTCGATTCTGCCCGCATTGAACTCGAACAGGCGCAGCGGAAAGGCGACTACAATCGCGCTGGAGAACTCAAATACAGCGTCATCGATGCGCTAGAAAAGAAGCTCGCCGGCATCGAAAGTCAGGATGGCAAGGGCGCGATGGTCGAAGAGGCCGTCACGCCTGACCAGATCGCGGGCGTCGTATCGCGCTGGACCGGCGTGCCGGTTGACCGCATGCTCGAAGGCGAGCGCGACAAGCTCCTGAAGATGGAAGAGGCGTTAGCCAAGCGCGTCATCGGACAGAAGGAGGCCGTGATCGCGGTATCGACGGCGGTGCGGCGCGCGCGTGCTGGGCTCCAGGACCCCAATCGCCCGATCGGCTCGTTCATGTTTTTGGGCCCGACCGGCGTCGGCAAGACCGAGCTGACGAAAGCGCTCGCAGGCTACCTGTTCGACGACGATACCTCGCTCGTGCGCATCGACATGTCGGAATACATGGAAAAGCACTCGGTTTCACGGCTGATCGGGGCGCCGCCGGGCTATGTCGGCTACGAAGAAGGCGGGGCTTTGACCGAAGCTGTGCGGCGGCGCCCATATCAAATCGTACTCTTTGACGAGATCGAAAAGGCGCACCCGGATGTGTTCAACGTGCTGCTGCAGGTCCTAGACGACGGCCGTCTGACCGATGGCCAGGGCCGCACGGTTGATTTTAAAAACACGCTGATCATCCTGACGTCGAACATCGGCGCTGAATATCTCGTCAGCCAAAAGGAAGGCGAGGACACGGACGCCGTGCGCGATGAGGTAATGTCGGAAGTGCGGGCGCGGTTCCGGCCCGAGTTCCTCAACCGCTTGGACGAGATTATTCTGTTCCATCGCCTTCAGCGCGCCGACATGGGCAAAATCGTCGATATCCAGATGGGGCGGCTTTCAAAGCTGCTGGCCGACCGCAAGATAACGATCGAGATCGACGATGCTGCGCGCAGCTGGCTTGCAAACCGTGGCTATGATGCCGCATACGGTGCGCGGCCGTTGAAGCGGGTGATCCAGCGGCATGTGCAGGATCCGCTCTCTGAGCAGATCCTGGCAGGCGGCGTCAAGGATGGCGACCGGGTCGTGGTGTCGGTGCGCGATGGCGAACTGACGATCAACGGCTGGCCGGTGAGGGCGGCGGCTTAACACACACTGTCATCCCGGGCGGGCTGCCGGCGGCTCGAACCGGGACCCAGTCCAGGACGGAATCATATTTTAAGATTTACTGGCAGAAATCGCGGGACTGGACTCCTGGATATTGAATGGCGGAAGGGCGTTTCCACGATCGCTGCTGACGGGGATGGTGTGAGGCAGGCGGCTCACTTATTCGCCGTCATCACCGGGGCGCGGCGCATGAGCTCCTCGATGCGGGCGTGTTCTTTCTGGAATTCGCCGAGGTCTTTGCCCTCGAGTTTGCGTTCGCGCGGCACCTGGATCGACATAGGATCGACGAAGCGGCTGTTGACGAGCACTTCGAAATGGAGATGCGGACCGGATGAGAGGCCGGTTGAGCCGACGTAGCCGATGACTTGTCCTTGGCGCACTTTCACGCCCGTTTCGACGCCAGAGGCAAAGCGTGTCATGTGGCCGTAGGCGGTGTGATAGCCGTTGGCGTGGCGGATGCGGATGTAGTTGCCGTAGTAGCCCTTGTGGCCAACTTCCTCGATGGTGCCGTTGCCGGAGGCCAGCACCGGCGTTCCTGGCGAACAGGCCCAGTCGACACCGGTGTGCATTTTTCGCGTGTTGAGCAACGGGTGGTAGCGGACGCCATAGCCGGAGGTCAGACGCACGTCATCGCCGCGAACGGGTTTGCGCATAAGGAACTTTTTCGAGTTGTTGCCCTCATCATCGTAGTAATCGACGACGCCATCCGGTGTGCGGAAACGGAAGAAGCGGTATACGGCGCCGCCACTGTTGACGGCGGTGTAGAGCAGTTCGCCCGGCGGGCCATCGGTCGATTGCTCGTCCTTCATGTCGAAGAACAATTCAATGGTGTCGCCCGGACGGACGCGGCGGCGGAAGTCCGTGTCGAAGGCATTGACGCGCAGGATCTGTAAAATTGTTTCAGGAGCAAGCTTTTGTGTCAGTCCGGCGTTGTAGACACTGGCGTAGAGGCTTGAGGATTGCGGATCGCCGCCGTCACCGCCCGCGCGCTGCATCTCATCCGGGCTCAACGGCTGAGCGGATGAGACAAACTCGCCCGCGGCGTTGCGCATCACGGAGACGAGATGATCGTGGCCATCGGAAAAAATCGAAAAGCGCGCTGGTTCTTTTTTGTTCGCCTGGGTCAGCGAGGCGACGAGCGTGATGCGGACTTCCTGTCCGGGAACGAGCGCCGACTCTGGGAAGGCGCTGTGCGCTGCCTCGATCATGGCCCGTGCCTGCCAAGGTTCGGCGCCGGCATCGCTGAGAATTTTAATCAGCGTATCGGAACGGCCAACCTTGACGAGGCTGACCTCGCCGCCTTCAAGCTCGCTAGTTGGGTCTTCTGGCGCTTCGGGTGTTTTGTAAATGTCGGTCGTGTTCAACTCTTGCGATGTCGAAGATTTGGGCTGCCAAGCGGATGCCGTGGCGCCGGGAGCCGCCGAGGGCAGTGCGCCACCAGCAACGCCGTCGAGTGGTTCGCCTGCAAGGTCTGCGCTTAAAGCCGCCACTGCCGGTGTCTCGGCTGTGCGCTCGACGATATCCTGCACTTCCTGCGCATCAAGCTCTTGTCCGTCTTCGCCAGGCAGGATGCCGCCGAGAAGTTCGACGACCTTGATCGAGACGTCGGTGCGGGACAGGCCGCTGCCGGCGTTCTCATCTAAATCGTTGTTCGAGCTCACAGGTGCGTTGTTGGCGTAGAGCTTGAAAGGGTTGAATGGCGGGATCTTGTCGTCGTCATTCGAAGCAACGGGCGCGAGTCTTGCGACGATGCGGGCGTAAGGTTTCTGGCGCACGTATTCGCGGCCGTCGCGGCGGCTCTTTGTAGATTCGTGAATGATGTAGCGGGTGGACAGCGCCCCCGTCGTCAACTGCAGGCGGTCGGTCTTGGGCGTCACCCATTTCAAACCTTCGGCGTTCTTCGGTGTCAGCGTGACGGGCAGCGGCATGGCACCATCGCGCATGCTTTGCAGAGCCGGCAGCAGGCCGTCGCCGGCCGTGTTTTCGTCCGATGATCCGTAGACGACGACGAGGATCGCGATCGCCCCGACGGTTGCCGCAAGGCAGGTCGAAAGCATCCAGCGGAAACGGCCGCCTTGGCGTGGCTCCATGTGATCGGCGTCGTAGATGTCTTTGAAAAAACTTCCGCCCCTGCCGCGGTACGTTACCGGCAGGGCACGGGTCTGCGTTTCGAGCGCGATGATACCACTAGCGTTGCGCGATAATCTCTTCCGGCCGAGCAACACCGTTCGCAGTCTCCCCCGGGTTCCAGTCGCGCGTAGCATCTAGGGATTTTGAACCCAAGACGCCGGTTTCAAAGACACCGCGTGCAAAGTAACACGCCCAGCGTGCCAGCGGCCCGCCAGCTGTTAGCCGATAGCGCTCTGGCAATGCTTAGGCTTTCGCGCTTGAAAATCAGTGTTACGCCGATTTTTAAGGTGAAGGCCAGAAGCAACAAAGCAAATCAGTGATCAGCGCAAAGGAGTTCACTGGTTAAAACGGGCGGACTCATGGCGAAATCGGGCGCCAATAACACTTTTTGCAGGACCCATGGCAGCGCCAGCTTGGGTTAGGCCATGTGCTTGTTATTACGTTGTTTTTTTTGATGCCGCTCGAGCTCGTCCACAAGCCGAAGATTTTTTAAGATCGGTGTTGACACCAAGGCCTGCATGTTGTCTAAACGGGGCTTGCGCGGGGCACGTGTTGCTTCGCCGCCCGGTTAGGGCATTCAACTCTGGAAACTCCTGGTTCCGAACCGGACTATGCGGTTTGGAGCCTTGTTGTCTCGAAAAATCCGGCGGTCAGCCGCCGGGCGGGTGAGTGTTCTCGATTTTGCTCTTTGACAATTGAATTTGAAGGAAGGGAAACGCAGACGGCGGGGTCCTGGCGGATTTTGATCGCGAGATCGAAGTCATAACAGACTCTGGAAGAACTCTGCGTTTCACTAACCATCACCGTGACGTTCGCTTCGGGCAACTGGAGAGGGCGTCATAGTGTGAAGGTGCCCGTAACGCAGAAGATTCCTTGGATTAACTTCCAAGCCAAAATCCAGAATCAATACTTTCAACTTGAGAGTTTGATCCTGGCTCAGAACGAACGCTGGCGGCAGGCCTAACACATGCAAGTCGAGCGCCCAGCAATGGGAGCGGCAGACGGGTGAGTAACACGTGGGAACCTTCCCTATAGTACGGAATAGCCCAG
>JANNEP010000001.1:0-1898 GCA_031378895.1 Hyphomicrobium sp. | reverse complement strand
GCGCACGTGTCTATACCATTCGGCGGTCCAGCTGACGACCGCGCGCGCGCCGATGAGATCGCTCCAGCCGAGCGTGCGGCGCGCCAGCGAAGAATCGACTGCAAGCGTCGCCATCTCCTTAGAGCCGGATTGCGGTTCGTCGCGCCATGTCGGCGGCCGGCCGAGGGCTGCAAGCATCGCCTCCGTGAGGTCCGCGACGGTTGCCTCACAGCCAGGCGAGGGGCCGAAATTCAGGGCGCGGGGAAGTTCGCTATTTGTAGTGAGGGCTTCGGCATAGACCAGGTAGCCCGCGACGCAATCGAGAACGTGCTGCCACGGCCGCGTCGCATCCGGCATGCGCAAGACGGGCGCTTTACCGCGCAGCGCCGCCCGCACGATATCGGGGATAATGCGATCCTCGGCATAGTCGCCGCCGCCGATAACGTTGCCGCCGCGGGCCGTCGCAACCTTGATCCCCGCCGGTTCAAAATAGGTTTGGGCAAACGACTGTGCGACGAGTTCGGTCGCTGCCTTCGACGCCGAATAGGGATCTTTGCCGCCGAGCCGGTCGGCCTCAGCGAACGCGCGGCCTTTTCCGTCGTTGGAATAGACCTTGTCGGACGTCACGACGAGGATGGCCGACAAAGTTTTCGCGGCCCGCAGCGCGTTCAAGAGGTTAGCCGTGCCGAGCACATTGACGGCGATGGTCTCGACGGGCTCGGCAAGTGCGCGGCGCACAATCGGCTGCGCCGCCATGTGAATGACGATATCGGGGTTGGCGTCACGGACGGCGCTCTCTAAGGCCGCACAATCGCGAAGGTCGCCGATCATCGACGTGACGCTCTCGCCGGCACGCGTCAGATCAAAAAGCGCCGGCGTCGAGTTCGGCGCGAGTGCGAACCCCGTCACATGGGCGCCCATCTCAGCCAGCCACAGCGCCGTCCACGTGCCCTTGAAACCAGTATGGCCGGTGAGCAGCACGCGCCGCCCTCGCCAGAACGCCGTCTTGGGGAGGGTGGTCATGACGCGGCATGATCCCAAACTTTCCACGGCGCCTGACCTTGAGACCACAGATCCTCAAGGTGGGCTTTATCGCGTAACGTATCCATCGGCTGCCAGAAGCCGCTGTGGCGGAAGGCCATGAGCTCATTGTCGCGCGCGAGGCCCTCGAGCGGACTGCCTTCCCACGCGTCGTTGTCGCGCGTGATGCGCGAGAGCACCGAGGGATTAAGCACAAAGTACCCGCCATTGATGAAGGCATTGTCGCCGGGCGGTTTTTCGATGAATTTCTTGACGCTCGACCCGTCCAATTCGAGGGCGCCATACCGGCCCGGCGGAATGACCGCGGTGAGCGTTGCATCTTTGCCGTGGCCGCTGTGAAACGCCACGAGCTTCGTCAAATCGATCGATGCCAAGCCGTCGCCGTAGGTGAAGCAAAAGGGCTCGGTGGGGTGCAGATACGGCGCGACGCGCTTGAGACGTCCGCCCGTTTGCGTCTGCTCGCCGGTATCGACCAGCGTGACGCGCCAGGGTTCGGCCTGGGTTTGATGATATTCAGTGCTATTGCCGCGGGCATCGATGGTGACGTCGGAGTTGTGCAAAAAGTAATTCGCGAAGTATTCCTTGATCATGTAGCCCTTGTAGCCAAGGCAGATCACGAAATCATTGATGCCGTAGTGGCTGTAGATTTTCATGATGTGCCAGAGGATCGGCCGGCCGCCGACAGGCACCATAGGCTTGGGGCGGTATTCGGTTTCTTCGCGCAGGCGCGTGCCGAGTCCGCCGCAGAGAATGACGACTTTCATTGGATCTGGTGGGGCGAATCCTAAAGCGCGTGACGAGTCGGCCACAAAGGGTTTCTGGGCAAGTTTGCTCTGGACGCGCCCGGTAGCCTTTCATTTACGCTTTGCTACGAACCA
>JANNEP010000051.1:0-23064 GCA_031378895.1 Hyphomicrobium sp. | reverse complement strand
GTCGGGGTCAGACCCCTCACACAGGCGGTTCGAGCTTGAACTCAAACTTCTGGTGTGAGGGGTCTGACCCCACGTTCTATTCAACGTCTTATTCGCGCGCGACGCAGAGCGCCACGCCCAAGCCGCCGCCCATGCACAGCGTCGCCAGGCCCTTCTTGGCGTCGCGGCGCTTCATTTCGTGCACGAGCGTATTGAGGATGCGCGCGCCCGAAGCGCCGATCGGATGGCCGATGGCGATGGCGCCGCCGTTGACGTTGACCTTGTCGGTGTCCCAGCCAAGGCCCTTGTTGACGGCAATGGCCTGCGCGGCGAAGGCTTCGTTGGCTTCGATCAGATCGAGGTCCTTGATGGTCCAACCAGCCTTTTCGAGCGCCTTTTTCGAGGCTGAGATTGGCCCGGTGCCCATGATCGAAGGATCGACGCCGGTTGTCGCCCACGAGACAATGCGGGCAAGCGGTGTGATGCCGCGCTTCTTGGCTTCGGCCAGCGTCATCAGCACGACAACTGCGGCGCCGTCGTTAAGGCCAGAAGCGTTGGCGGCGGTGACGGTGCCTTCCTTCGGATCGAAGGCCGGGCGAAGTTTCGCGATACCTTCAAGCGTCGTGCCGTCCTTGATGTACTCATCCGTATCAACGACCGTGTCGCCCTTCTTGCCCTTGATCGTGACCGGAGCGATCTCGTCCTTGAACTTTCCGGCCTTGCGTGCGGCTTCGGCTTTGTTCTGAGACGCAACGGCGAACTTGTCCTGCTCTTCGCGCGTAATCTGCCACTGACGCGCGACGTTTTCGGCGGTCGTGCCCATGTGATAGTTGTTGAAGGCGTCCCACAGGCCGTCCTTGACCATCGTGTCGGTGAATTTGACATCTCCCATCTTGGTGCCGTCACGCATATGCGCGGCGTGGGTCGATTGGCTCATGCTCTCCTGGCCGCCGGCGACGACGATCGAGGCACTGCCAGTTTGGATCTGCTGCATGCCGAGCGCGACGGCGCGCAGACCCGAGCCGCAGATCTGGTTGATACTCCAGGCCGGCGCATCGACCGGAATGCCGGCAGCAACGGACGCCTGCCGTGCCGGACCTTGACCTTGACCTGCGGTCAAGACCTGACCAAGGATGACTTCGGACACGTCGCCCGGCTGGACCTTGGCCCGTTCCAAAGCCGCCCTGATGGCGATCTCGCCGAGCTTATGCGCCGGTAAGCTGGCGAGCGCGCCGTTGAACGAACCGACGGGTGTGCGTGCAGCGCTGGCGATGACGATCGTCGTAGCATCCTGGCTCATTGAGGCCCCTCCCTGGGCGCGACTGTTTAAAATTTTTTGGCTTATCGGCGGTGATGTCGCAGTTTAACTCCTAATCACTTTGCAGTGCGTGCGGAATTTGAGCAATTGCGACGAGTTGCCTAACCCTGCCCGTAATGGCGCGAAGGACTGCCCAGCCGGGTGGCAGAAACGTCTGGCGGTGCGCCCCGCCGGTGTGGTACGCTGCCGCAGTGCAGCAATGGCCGCAACCGCCAAGAGAGAACCCGCCCGCGATGTTGAGTAACGCCGAAGCACAGGCTCCCAAGCGAGAAGCCGTCGTCGTCAAGAAGTACGCCAACCGGCGACTTTATAATACTGAGACCAGCACCTACGTCACTCTTGAGGACCTGGCGAAGATGGTGCGGGGCGATCGCGACTTCGTGGTCTACGATGCCAAGAACGGCGACGACCTGACCCACGCGGTCCTGACCCAGATCATCGTCGAGCAGGAAAGCAGGGAAGGTGGACAGGCCTTGTTGCCCATCCCTTTCCTGCGCCAGCTCATCCGGTTTTACGACGACAGCATCGCCCGGATGGTGCCGAGTTACTTGCAGTTCAGCCTCGAGCACCTGGTCAAGGAGCAATCGAAGTTTCGCGATAAATTCGCAACCGCATTCACCAACCCAACCGCTGCCTTCGATTTTTATCAATCGCAGGCACGCCAGAACATGGCGATGTTCGAGCAGGCCGTGACGATGTGGGCGTCCTTCGGGGCCGCGGCTGGGGGGCAAAAACCCGCCGCTGATGCCGATGCTGCCAAAGGTGGCAAATCAGGCGCCCAGCCACGCGACGAGTTGAGCGAGCTCAAGGCTCAACTATCGGCTATGCAGCAAAAAATTGAGAAGCTGTCGCAAAACCAGCCCTGAATTGGCACCACACTCGACGAACTCGCACATCGCTATACTCAATGAGGGCGCCAGCCTGAACTCCGGGCAACTTCGCTCAAATTTTGCCGTAGTCCGAAGCCTCGAACGGCAGGCCGTAATAGAAGCCCTGCAAATAGGTGATGCCGGCGTCCGTCAGAAGTTTGACTGAGCGCTCGTCTCCGACCCATTCGGCCACCGTCTCCATACCGAACGTATTCGCCAATTCGATCATGGTCTTGATAAAAATCTGATCACTGGTGTCGTCGGCAAGGTTTTTGACAAAGGCGCCGTCGATCTTGACCATATCGACGTTCAAGAGTTTCAGGTTTTTGAATGACGTATAGCCGGCTCCGAAGTCATCGATGGCGACGCGGCAGCCGAGCTCTTTCAGCGTGTCGACGAAATTGATCGATTGATCGAGGTCCTGGATCGCCACTGTCTCGGTGATCTCGATGATCATGCGGGTTAGGATGTCCCGGCGTCCGCCGGTCAAGCGCTGCAGCGTCACCAGCCATTCGTGATCGGTGCACGTCAGCCCCGACACGTTGAGGGACAGCCGCAAATCTGGGTGCCGTTTCAAAAGCCCGACCGACAGTTCAAGCGTGCGCCGGTCAATCAGCCGTGACAGACCGAGTTGTTCGGCCACGGGGATAAATTCGCCAGCCGAGACGAGGCTGCCATCAGGCTTTTCCATGCGCAGCAGGCATTCGTAGATCTCTGGCTTACCGGACTTCGCGCCAACCATCGGCTGCAGGACGAGGCGCATACGCTGGTCGTCGATGGCTTCGATGACGCTGTCGGCAATGGCGATGCTGCGCCGCCGGCTCGTTTCGGCACCCGGTGTTGGCTCGTACGCCATGAAGCAGTCGAAGCGCTTGGTCTTGGCGCGATCCAGCGCGTGCAGCGCGAAGTTCAACGCCTGCTGCACCGATTGTCCCTGCTCAGGTAACGACACGCCACCGGCGGAAATTGTCACAGACAGTTGGCACGCCGAGGTTTTGACGGTCGTATCCCTGATCGTCTTCATGAACCGCTCAGCGGCGATGCGCATGGCACCGGGACCGCAATCGTGCAGCAGAACACCGAACTTGTTCGACGAGTAGCGGCCGATAATATCTCCGCCGCGCAGCTTTTCCTTGATTCTGCGCCCAACCGCGGCGATGGCTTCGTCGCCAATGTTGAAACCGAATGTTTCGTTGATGACGGCAAGGTTATTGACGGCGCAGATCAGAAATCCGCACGGCTTGCTGTCCTGCTCCGCACGGGTCAGAACCGCCTGCACGGCTTCGGTCAGCCTGATCCGGTTGAGCTGGCCTGTCAGTTCGTCGTGGTCCGAGCGGAACAGCAGGCGCTGCTCTTCCAGAAACCGGTCGTTGATGATGCGAATGACGCCGCGGGCCCGTTCGGGTTTTCCTTGTGCGTCCGGCCACCAGCGGCCCTGATCTTCTAAGCGGATCGCGGTATCGCCGCGATGGCCACCTGGCTGGAACCGGTATTGGATCCGGTACGGCACACCGCGAACGTGCTCACCTGCCTGCACGGCGGTGAAGGCTTCGATGCGGCGGCTGATATGTTCGGCGGCGATCAACGACTGAAACGCCGTACCAGTTGTAATGAACGAAGCGTTATGAACCCCTAGGATCGCGGCGGCATTGCTTTCCCAATCGAACCGGTCGGATTTGCAGTCCAATACATAGGCGGTTTCGTCGATCGCCGACAGGACTCCGACGAGGTCCAGCCCCTCCGTCTCGGTGAGGGGATCAAGGGTCGCGCGCTTACCTCCGGCAGCTTCGCCGGCCGCAGCGGTCACCGCAAATTGTCCAGGAATGCTGGGCGGGGGAGCCACCGGCTGACCTCAAGCTGACGCCCCATCGACGCGCGGATGAACCGGCGGCGGCAGATGACGTTTCCAAGTCTTGGGAACGAACCTAGTTTGAATTTCCTAACAACACTTAAAGCTGTGCCTCGAACCGGCAATAATACAAACAGCAGCCAGCTAAGGCCCAATGCAAACGGCCAGCGCGAAGCTGGCCGTCAGCAGTTCCACTATTTTTGGTTGCTGGCTGGTCCTACTGATCGCTACCAATGCTGAGGTCACGGCGGGCGACGCGAATGCCGATCGTATACCCGCCGATGACGTCGATCAGGGCGGCAATAATGATCAGGAAAAACACCGACGTCGCAGCCTGCGGCACCAGCAGAAACTCGGTCCCCATAGCGATGAAGACCACCATCGAGAGCGCATGATCGATGAGCGTCGATGTCGACGTGAACGTCGATTTCACGATCTCGATGAACAGCAGGATGAGCGTGATGAGCAGGATCAGGTCGCCCCAGGTGAAGGACCATTGACCGCCGCTGAGCAGATGCATTGAGAAAATCGATGTGTTCAGTCCCTCGACGCCAAAAGACAAGACGATGACGTTGTAGATGATAAAGGAGATGATGAGGAGCGGGATGGCTCTGAGCGACATAGGCGTCCTCCGGTCGGTCCTTCGCCCCTATGGGCGTGCGGGCCGTTGTGGCACGCAACACTGCATTTGCCAAGCGAGGCAGAAGCCGCCCACACAAAAGCCGGATCCTGGATTGAGCAGGGCCCGGCCAAGCCGGTCATCACGAGCCAATTGGAGCGCTTAGGCGTCGGACTTCGGTGTCAGAATCTGGCGGCCGCGATATTTGCCCGACTTCAGGTCAATGTGGTGCGGGCGGCGGCGCTCGCCGCTGTCCTTGTCCTCAACATAAGCCGGCACTGTCAGCGCATCATGCGAGCGGCGCTGGCCGCGCTTCATCGGCGACATTTTACTGCGTGGAACTGCCATGTCTCTGCTCCAAATGCGGGCCTACGCCAACCCAAAGGTGTTGGCCGCTGTTCAAGCGGCGCTGGCGCCAAGTCCTCAGGCCAAAGTCTTCAGGAATGTGCTGACAGGCGGTATGCTGTTGGCCTACCCGACCCCGTCGTGCGGGGGCTTATATGCGCAAACCGGGCCGAGCGCCAGTCCCCCGGATATGGCCCCAGGTTTGGCCCCCGGTTTTGAGGCCCAGTGTTGGCGCCCGGGTGTGCGGCCGCCGGGATGTGTCTGCCGCTACCAGCCCCGTGTTACGCAGGATGTCTGGCTGGCTGAGCTGGCGCGCATTCTGCCTTGTATATCGCCCGCGAGGCGCTGCGTCCGAGGACCCGGATCACCAGCGTCGCGGGCAAAAGGGTTCGGGAGGGCAACGGCAAGCCGCGCCGCTTCGCGTTCGTTCAGGCGGCTGGCAGACTTACTGAAATGAAACTGCGACGCTGCCTCGACGCCGAAGATCCCCGGCCCCCATTCAGCGATGTTGAGATAAACCTCCATGATGCGGCGTTTCGTCCACAGCGTCTCGATCACAAAGGTCAGCGGAATTTCGATGGCTTTGCGGACGTAACTTTTCGATGGCCACAGAAACAGGTTTTTAGCAACCTGCATCGAGATCGTACTGGCGCCGCGCGGGGCGCCGTCGCCAGCCCGTTCGATCGCGTTCTGCATCTCTTCGAAATCGACACCGCTGTGCTGGCAGAAACGGCCGTCCTCCGAGAGCAGAACCGCGCGAACGACCGGCGGTGCAACATCCTCAATGGCCACCCAATCTTGAATAATGTCCTGACCCGATAGCCGCTGCTGCACCATTAATGCCGAAAGCGGCGGATCGACAAAGCGATAGGCGGCGATTAACAGCACAACCGCTGCAAGCCACGCCGCGGCCACGAGACCGGCGATCTTGACAACTCGAACCAGCCAATGCGGCTCGGCTGATGGCGTAAGTCCCGATTCGTTAAAGCGAGCGCCCGCAGCGGCTACAAGCGGGGCATGCGCGCTGACTACGTTCGGCAACGATCGCGATGCCGTCACGGGCATTGCCATGGCGCCAATGTCAAAGGCATTGGGCTTGACGGAGGGGGGCGGCGATAACTGCTCCTGCGTAGACGCCGCCAGCACACCTGCGATCGAGGCGACAAATGGATCGAGGTATGGGGCAGTCTCGTATTTGTTTAGGCTAGCTGCGTGCAGATCGATCGTTTTCGCATCAAACGGCCGTGCAGCGTTCGCAGGGACCGGAGCAGGCCGCGCTAAGGACGACCTACCCGGGTTGCGCGCGGCATAGCGAGCAGGCGTCAGCGGCATTGGCGGCGAAACAAGCTCCGGCGCTGTGTGCTGCAGTCGATCGAGTCCCGGTGGCAGCGTTGAGACGTGCGAAAGTGTGGCCGTCGACCCAGCGTCCGGCCTCACAGAATAGCTAGACGGCGGCATTGGGCGTGGCGGCGGATATCGCAAGATCACAAGATCCTGGGGCGCACCGGCGCAACGCGCGAGCGGCGACGGCGGCGCTGTCCGCAGCGTCCGCGACTCCCCTGCCCCATCCCAAGTGTCGTCCGAACGATCCATGCTTTGCTTATAACCGAGACTGCGATATGGCGCTGGCTCCTAGTCCGAAACCATGGCCATGGTGAGGGGTCTAGCCTGAAAAATCGCCGCAGAGGTTAAGCGATTGCCGCAATTCCCAACGAAATTAAGTTGCGCAGCCACAACAGTCGATGCCCGGCTCGGGCTAATCCTCGACCGTGAAGCCGGGCGCGGCACGCCTGAGCGCCTCATCAATGCCATGCGCCATGCGGTTCTTGGCGGCGGCAAGCGCTTCCGGCCGTTTCTGGTGCTTGAAAGCTCCGGGCTTTTTGGCGTTGACGCGAGTGTGGCACTGAACGCCGCCGCCGCTCTGGAATGCATCCATTGTTACTCGCTTGTGCATGATGATCTGCCGGCCATGGATAACGATGAGCTGCGCCGCGGCCAGCCGACGGTGTGGAAAGCCTATGACGAATGGACTGCCATCCTCGTCGGCGACGGACTGCAGGCGCTGGCTTTTGAAATTTTGAGTGCCCCCGATGGCCACCCAGACCCCGCGATCAGGGCGGAGCTTGTTCACGCGCTGGCGGTGGCGGCTGGATCACCCGGCATGGTCGGCGGTCAAGCGCTCGATCTCGAAGCCGGGACGTTGCACGCTGCAAAAAAGCCCGATATCGGGCACATCGCGCGGCTGCAGGCGATGAAAACCGGCAAGCTGATTACAGTTGCGTGCGAAATGGGCGCGATCCTCGGCAAAGCCTCGGCAAGCCAACGCGCGAGCCTCAAGCACTACGGCGAATGTCTCGGCTTTGCGTTCCAGATCAGCGACGATTTGTTGGACGCCGAGGGCTCGGCCGCCGACGTTGGCAAGGCGACCGGCAAGGACGCGGCTGCAGGGAAAGCCACGCTCGTTTCGCTGACGGGCGTTGAGCGCGCGCGCGATCACATGGACGAGGCGGTCGCGGCAGCGGTCGCGGCGCTGGAGCCGTTCGGCGCGAAGTCGAGCGTGCTGGCCGAGGCTGCAAGGTTTATGGGGAGACGGGGGAGTTGACTGGAATGCTTGCGCGTCAGTCTGGATCCTCGTCCCAATAGTCTGATCCCTGACCGCTGTCGGACGGCGGTGAGGGGCCAACTTCGACCCCAAGTGCCTTGAGCTTTTCCCACGTAGCAGTGTCGCCTGGGTTGATTTTAAAGGCGCGCTTAAAGTCTGCGATTGCCCTCTCTTTTTGCCCAGCGCTTAAGAACGCATCGCCTCTCCCGGAGTGTATCTGCGGGTAGTTTGTGTCGCGCGGCAGTTTCGATAGGGCTTCGTCGTAAGTCGCGATAGCCGCCGCATGATCGCCCTGCGCCATCTGCACTTCAGCTTTGGTCAGATAAAAAGCCAGACTGCGTAGCAATATGATGGCTTGGTCGAGGTCCTTGTAGGCCCCGGTCCAATCCTTTTTCCCGGCCAGCCACTTGCCACGATGCATGTGGGCAAAGGCCACGGTTTTTTGGTCATTCTTTTTGTTGCCGATCATGTCCGTGCAGGCGGCGATCGCCTTTTCGATATCGCGATCCGGCGGCTCGGAGCAAGGCTTGAGCCAATCGTCGGCCCACACCGGCCTGGAAATTTCAACACAGGCAACGCTGGCAATCAATGCCGCTAGGAGTATCGACGCGGTCTTCATGACCGTATTCCCCTGTAGCTCGTACCTATCGTTATCCTTCTGCACACCTCTGATGAAGTGGACCGGTGTCTGGGGTAGGATTTTCTTCGGCCGCGAAGAAGGGGAAGCCGGAAACGTCCCTACTCCGCCGCGCGTGTCCCCGCGCCGCTGCCACCAACCCCAAACCGCTTCTCGATATAGTCCTCAACAATGACTTTGAAGTCGGCGGCGATGTTCGGGCCGCGCAAGGTCATGGCCTTCTTACCGTCGATGAAAATCGGCGCGGCGGGCGTTTCGCCGGTGCCGGGCAGCGAGATGCCGACGTCGGCGTGCTTGCTCTCGCCGGGGCCGTTGACGATGCAGCCCATGACCGCGAGGTTGAGCGTCTCGACACCGGGATAGCGCGATTTCCACTCTGGCATGCGATCACGGATCATGTCCTGGATATCGCGCGCCAGTTCCTGGAACACGGTCGAGGTCGTGCGTCCGCACCCGGGACACGCGGCGACGACCGGCACGAAGGCGCGCAAGCCCATCGTCTGCAACAATTCCTGTGCGGCACGGACTTCCTGGGTGCGATCGCCGCCAGGCTCCGGCGTCAGCGAAAAGCGGATCGTGTCGCCAATGCCCTGTTGCAGCAGAATTCCGATCGCCGCCGACGAGGCGACAATGCCTTTCGAACCCATGCCAGCTTCGGTCAGACCGAGGTGCAAAGCGTAGCGGCTGCGCTCGGCGAGCAGCGCATAGACCGCAAGCAAGTCCTGCACGTTGGATACTTTGCCCGAGACGATGATCTTGTCGGCGCCGAGGCCCATTTCTTCGGCGCGCTTGGCCGACATCAAGCCCGACTGCACCATGGCTTCGTGCATGACGCTACGGGCTGAGGCGGGTTCGGTGAGCTTGGCGTTTTCGTCCATCAGGTGGGTCAGAAGCTCGCCGTCGAGTGAGCCCCAGTTGACGCCGATGCGCACCGGCTTGTTGTGACGCAACGCCGTCTCGATGATGGCGCCGAACTGGCGGTCCTTCTTGTCCTTGAAGCCGACGTTGCCGGGATTGATGCGGTATTTGTCGAGGGCCTCCGCGCAGGCTGGGTTGTTCGCCAACAGCGTGTGGCCGATGTAATGGAAATCGCCGATCAGCGGCACCGAAACGCCCTGTTTGCGCAGGCCGTCGCGGATATGCGGCACGGCCTTGGCGGCGTCATCGCGATCAACCGTGATGCGCACAAGCTCGGAGCCGGCGCGGGCGAGATCGGCCACCTGTTTGACGGTGCCGGCGATATCCGCTGTATCGGTATTGGTCATCGACTGCACGACGACGGGGGCGCCGCCGCCAACCTGGATGCCGCCGACGGGAACCGCCACAGTCTGATGCCGGGCCTTGAGACCAATGCCTGCCGCTGCCGTCATACCGTGCCGTCTCCGCTGATTTACAAACTGTTCTAGCCCGCTTGGCGCCCCATCGCCAACAGGGAGATTGCGGCAGCCAGGCACATAGCCAGCACAATACTGGGACCGCCTGGGGCATCGGCGTAGAGGGAGAGCGCAAGGCCCGCGACCACGCTCAATGCGGCGATAATGACGGCGATCACGGCCATACGCTCGGGCGTTGTCGCCAACGGCCGGGCGGCGACGGCGGGCACGACGAGGAACGCCATCACTAGAAGAATGCCGACGATTTTCATCGATACAGCGATGGTGACCGCAAGCAAGATATCGAACATCGCGCGGGGCCAGCGCGGATCTATGCCTTCAGCGGTGGCGAGGTCTTCGTGCAGCGACAAGCGCACCAGGGGTTTCCACAGCCACAGCGTTAACGCCAAAACGACTGCGCCGCCGCCGAAAACCCAATAAAGATCTCCCGTTGTCACCGCGAAGACGTCGCCGAACAAGTAGCTCATCAGGTCGATCGACGGTCCTTTGAGCATGGCAATGGCGATCACGCCCAGTGCCAGCGCTGCGTGATGCATGAGGCCGAGAACGGAATCGAGCGCCAAGAGTTTCTGGCGGCCGAACGCAGTCAGCACTCCCGCCGCCGCCACCGCCGCGACAATGACCGAGAACGTCAGATCGAGTTTGAGCGCCAGGCCGAGCGCGACGCCGAGCAGGCTGGCCTGCGCCAGCGTTTCGCCGACGTACGCCATGCGCCGCCAGACGACGATGCAGCCGAGCGGCGCGGCGATGATCGCCAAGCCGATGCCGGCGGCGAGCGCCCGCAACACGAACGGTTCGGGCGTTTCAAACACTTACAGCCCCCCGCGCCGGGCTTGGCCGTCTGGACTAGACTCAGGCACGGGGCGTGCGGCGCCGGAAATATCATGGCTGTGGTCGTGGTTATGCAGGTAGACCGCCAGTGCGCTGGCCGCTTGCGGGCCGAACAAGCGGGCATATTCGGCGTGTTGTGCGACAGTTTCCGGTTTGCCAGAACAGCACACATGACCGTTGAGGCAGATGACGCGGTCGCTCTTGGCCATGACGACGTGCAGATCGTGCGAGATCAGCAGCACGCCGAGCTTGCGCTGATCCCTGATGTGGCCAATGAGGTCGTAGAGATCGGCTTCGCCGACGTAGTCGACGCCGCGCGCGGGCTCGTCAAGCACGAGCAGATTGGGTTCACGCAGCAAAGCGCGGGCGATCAAAACGCGCTGTGTCTCGCCGCCTGAGAGTTTAACGAGTTGTTGGGCGATGGTTCGTTCGGCCCCAACTTCTATAAGGGCGGCGCGCACCTCGTCTTGGCTGACTGCGTGCCCGAGCCTCAAAAAGCCCTCGACCGTCATTGGCATTGCGCGTTCGATCTCGAAGCGTTGCGGCACGTAGCCGATACGGGTAGTTGCGGGCCGCGAGATCTTTCCGCCGTCAGGTTTTTCGATCCCCAGGATGAGTTTGACGAGCGTAGTTTTTCCCGCGCCGTTGGGGCCGATCAGAGTCACGATCTCGCTGGCGCGGACATCGAGATCGACGCCGGAAATCAGGTCGCGACCGCCGCGCGTGAAGCGGACGGCGCGGGCAGAGACCAGGGCCGACGCATCCAGAGGTGCGGGATGCGCGTGGCCACAGCCGCACACCCCATCATGCTCGTCGTGCGCGTGATCTTTCGCGTGATTTATAGATGTTTCGGCGGACACGGCTTCAGTCTCCTGGCGAGGGACGTGCGATTAGTCTTTGCGCTTAGCCGCGCACTCTTGGCAGGTGCCAGAAACTTCGACGAACTTCACGCGCGGCTCAAATTTTGTGCTCCGCGCCGCAGCATCGATCGCATCGAAAATCTCCTGCCCATCAGTCTCGTGCACGGTGCCGCAGACTTCGCAGCTCAGAAACATCGGGCGGCGCCCGGTGCGCGGCTGGTGCAGGCGGCGGCAGGCGAAGTAAGCGTTCTTACTCTCAAGCCGGTGTACGACGCCGGCTTCGAGAAGCGCATCGAGCGCGCGATAAATCGAGATCGGCGCCAGCCGCGTGCCTTTCTTGGCCAGCCGGTCGAGAACCTCGTAGGCGCCGACGCTCGCGGTGGTCAAGGCGATCTCTTCGAAGACTTTGCGGCGCAGATCGGTAAAGCGAATGTTCTTTTCGGCGAAGATGGTGACGGCGCGATCAACCGAGGTTTTCGCCCGGTCCTTGTTGCGCTGCTCTTCGTTTGCGTGAGCTGCCATGGTGTCCTCTGGACCCGAGACGGCAGCCCCTTCACGGACCAACCGGATATGCCGAATTCTGGCGTATAGTATAACAGTTCGCGGAATGTTGCCACGCCGATGCGGAGCAGCCTAGGCCACCGGCCACAACGCGCCCCGGGGATAACTTCGGGGCTCTTAACTTAAAATAATTTCATCCCCGCTGGCGCAATTCGTCTTATTCTTGCCCCCAATAAGCCCGGTCTTTTGCTCATTATAGCCGCGGGTTTGTTGCGTACGCCGGCCTTGCCACAACGAGGGACGATTGCGGAATGGACGTAAAACTGATGCTGGACGGCCTGATCCAGAACGCCCGGCCGCTGGGTACGGCGCTGTTCATTTTTTGCGTGGTGGCCTTGCTGCTCAGAACCCGGCTGGCCAAGCGGCTGTGGGCGTCGATCGAAGAAACCATGTTCTCGAACTGGCAGCTGGGGCTGCTTGCCACCACCGGCATCGTGCTGTCGCTGGCCTCGGGCTGGACGACCTGGGACGGCATGCGCAATTTCACCGGCGAGCCGCTGCTCTCCGGCATGATTACGTTCGGCATCCAAGGCGTCATGCTGATCGTCGCCTGGCTTATAGGCGAGAGCTTCGCCACCGGCATGAACACCCAGAGCCAGCGCGGTGAATCACGCCTTGTCAATCCCGCCGTACAAACATGGCTCGGCGCCGGAATCGGCTTGCTTCTGTTTATCGCTGGCCTGACGTTACTCCTGCAGTGGACCGGGCAGGCGGATGTCCGCCAAGCTAGCGCCAGTGATTTGCAGTGGGCCAGGACTGGCGACAAATTCCTGATGTTCGGCGCCGGGCTGCTGCTGGTGGCGTTGTTCGCGCTTTATGCGGCGAGCGATATCGTCAAGCCGTATATTCAAGGCACGCGGGTCATCATCCGCAATTCGGTGCTGTGGCTGATGTTTCTCGCCTGCATGGCAACCAGCGTCTTCTTTTCTTTCGACAGCTTGTTTACGTCGATCTTCCCGCAGTCCGAGCGCGTTCGCGCCGCAGAATTGCGGGCCCAGAACCAGGTTGCGGGCATGGTGGCCGACATCGAGCAGGCGATTTCCAGCCGCCGCGGCGCCGAAGCCGAGGCTGTGTTCAAAACCGAAGCCTGGACGGCCTACGAAGCCCAGATCGATGGCGTCGCAGCGGCCGCAGCCAAATCCGAGGGCGCGATCGAGCGTTACGTCAACGCCCAGATCGAAGCCCGCCGCCGTGCCGTCAAGGAACAGCAGGAGCGCATGACCTCGGCGCAATCGGGTCAGGCCGGACTTGCAGGCCGCAAGGTGTCGTTGATCGAAGAAAAAGCCCGCATTGCCGGCCAGCGCCCGGAACTCGCCGCCGAGGCAGCTAGCAAGAAAGCCGACGTCGATGCCAAGGCCAAGGACGTCGATGCCAAGCGCGTCGAAGCCTTGGCCGAAGACAAGGGCGTCGAAGGCACTGGCAAGGAAGGCCGTGGGCCGATTTATCGCCAGCGCATGGGCGAACTCAATCTGCTCCAGGGCACGCAGAAAATTGCCGAAGAACGCATGAAGGATGCGCAAAAGCGTCTTGTTGCAGTTGAAACGCGTCTCGCCGCCATCGACCGCGAACTGGCCAATGTCGACGGCGATCTGGCCAAGCTGAAAGGCGAAGCCGAGACCGCCGAACAGCGCATCAAGCTCGCCGAGGACACGGCGAAGGACGATGCGGGACCGAGAATGGACCCGACGCGGGTCTTGCCGGCGTTCGAACGGGCAACGTCCGAATTCCGCGCCGAGCCAACCGTCGATCGCCTGGCGCAGGTGCAAACGCTGTGCGGCGAGATTTACGGCGCGCTGTCGGCGACGCCGGAAACCAATGCCCTGCTGACAGGCCTCGACTGCGACCCCAAGGCGACGGCCGATGCCGCAGGCGCGCTTTTCGCCCTGCAGGCCGGCACGAAGGTGTTCGAACAGATTTGCATCGGCGGCGACAAGCTCGTCGCCAACACGTCGGCGGACGCCCTGTTCGGATTTGTCCGCAGGTGTCTGGCCGACAGTGCTTTGCCGAGCAAGGACACGGAAGTCCTGCGCACCAAGATCAACGGCATCGAACTGGCGCGCGACGACAAAGCCCACCGCTTCGTCGTGACCTGGAACGCCTTCAGCGACGGCAACCGGCTCGCCTATCTGGCGCTTGCCATCGCCATTGCGATCGATCTCCTCGTGTTCATGTCGGGGCTGTTTGGCGCCAATGCCGTGCGCTCGCCGCTGTCGGACGTGCCGAGTTTCAAGTCCCGCTCGGCGTCTCAGCTCGAAGCCACGATCAATGCCGCACTTGGGCCGCACCCCTACGAGACGGCGTGGCTGACGCTCAACGCACTCCGGCCAACCACCAACAGCGACGGGTTCTCGGCAATCGCCGATCTCAGCGTCATGGAGCGCTCGGCGGCCGATCGCGTCCGCATGGTGCTGACGGCCGGCGCCGACATCGGCGCGGTCGAGACCGCGAGCCACAACCCAGAGCGCTATCGCGTCAGAAGCGAGCTGCGCGAATATCTCTCCTCCGTCTGCGACAAGCACTTCAAGACTGACGCAAGCGCCAAGGATCGCGCCCGCCTCGACCAACTCGTCGGCGCGGCGCTAGCCCCGCATCCGCGCGAACATGCCGATCTCGTACTGCACACGCTGGAGCCGATCCGCGAGACCGAAGGCTTTACGTCCATGGTCACGCTGTCGGAAATCACCGACACTTATGATAGCCGGGTTGTGCGCCGCGTCATGAACGCAGGCGCCGCCGTCAAAGCCGTGGCGCCCGACGTCAAGATCGATGACCGCTATTACATCCGTCCGAGCCTCTACGAGACCCTGCTGACGATCCGCGCGACCGCAGCTGAATCTGCCAACTACGAGTTCGAGCGCCGACGGTTCGCCGGTATCCATGAGCGCCCGGCGCTCGATGGCGGGCGGCTGCGTGACGCTTCGCCAGCCGTCGCCCAGCAGCCCCGCGCCGCCGAATTACCGAAACCTGCAGCGCAATTGCCACGCGTATCTCCGCTGTTACCGGACGAGCGTTCGGCCCTTGTCGCCAGCTATCGCGAAGACCTGCTCGGCGCCATCGGCCTGAACGCCACCCTCGTCGACCAGCGCTTACCGACGCCGGTCGCCCGCACCGCCATGCTCGAAGCCTGGAAGTCGTTGGACGGCCACAGCAAGAAGAACATGCTGCTCGGCACGGTTCTGCGCGAGTTCCAGAACGCCCAGGACCGCGAATTGAGCGAAGTCTACTCAGGTCTCGTCAGCGACATCGGCGGTGACGAGAGAAAGCGCCCGCTGCTCGATGCGGTTGAGGACAAGATCCGGGAAGATCTTGTTCTGTATATGCTTTTTCCGGAGACGCATCTGGTCGACTATCTGATCGACGAGATTGAGCGGGCCGCACAGGCCGATGACGGGCTGCAACACGGCGAGCAGATGCTGAAGGATCAGCTGAAGTATGTGCGCGAGGGTCTCGGCCAGCTGAACCTGTCGAACCCGCGCTCCTGGGACGAAATCAAGCAGCGCTTGGCGGCTGGCTACAACAAGGACATGCCGAACTTCCTGAACAAGTTCGGACCGCGTAGCGACGACCTTTTGAGCGATGGCGAGGCGTGAGTTGAGCCGGTCAGAGCGTGAATGGCACAACCGTCTGGCGCTGTTCGCCAAGACCTTCAATTTTCAGCGTCATCACGTCACCGGCCTTGAGATACTCGGGCGGCTTTTTCGCCGAACCAACACCGGGCGGCGTTCCCGTCGTCACCACATCGCCTGGCTCGAGCACCATGAATTCGGTGACGTAGGCCAAGAGCTTCGGGATTTTGAAAATCATGGTCGACGTTGACCCGGTTTGCTTACGTTCGCCGTTAACGTCGAGCGACATCGCGAGGCTGTGCGGATCGATCATCTCGTCAGGGGTCACAAGCCAGGGCCCGAGCGGACCGAACGTTTCCGCCGATTTGCCTTTGACCCATTGGCCGTTGCGCTTGACCTGGAAGCGGCGCTCCGACACGTCGTTGCAAATGCAGTATCCGGCAATGTGCCGAAGCGCGTCATTCTCATCGACGTAGCGGGCCCGCGTGCCGATCACGAACGCGATCTCGCATTCCCAATCCATGCGGTCGGAATTCTTCGGATACATCACGTCGTCGTTGGGACCTGAGATGCACGTCGGCGCCTTGTTGAACAGGATCGGTTCGGCGGGCAATTCCTGACCCGTCTCTTTGGCGTGGTCGGCGTAGTTGAGGCCGATGGCGACGAAATTGCGCGTGCCCGAGACCGGCGCGCCGAGCCGCACGCCAGACGGTGCCAGCGGCAGGGAGGTGTGGTCGATGTTGCGGAGTCTATCGAGCGCGGCTGGACTAAGTGCACCGCCCGAGAAATCCGGCACGTGGCCCGAGAGATCGCGGATTTGGCCGCTAGCATCGACAATGCCCGGCTTCTCCGCACCAGCAGCGCCAAATCGAACGAGTTTCATGAATCAATCCCCGCGCGAAAGTTGGCGGGCCGTCGTGGGCACCCAACTTACTATCGAAAGGCTCAATGGCAGAAAGCCGCCGTGGTTGCAATTCATGCATCGGGAAGTGGCAACCTGCCAATAGCGGCTACGGAACAGGCTCTATCGCCGAAAGCCGCGGCTGAAACGCGCCAACAGACAATCAAGTAAAGGGTCAACTTGCAGGCGCCCCAGCAAGCCAGGCGCCCCGCAAGAAAGTATTCAATAGGTTATTTCTATATGTAAACTGACCGGCTACAGGGGATCGCTCCTGCTGCCGCGGCGACTTAAATTATTTTTAGAACCATCAGTGACTTGGAGGGAACGCATTCGAACTCCATCAAAAATACGTGCTGCTCGCACTGTCAGCCGCACTCGCAGCACTTCTATTCAAAGTCGTTCCTGGTCAGTTCGACCCATATGGTGTGGAGACGCCTTGGCACCAAATGTCACGCGACGTTCATCACCTCTGTCCGATGGCTTTCTGCCAGGCCTTCTGCCACATGCGCGTGACTTTCGGGCTTTGAACCTTAGGTAACGTCAGCTTGGCCATGATCTCGGGAGTTGGATACAGATTTGGATCGCTTGTAATCTCCTGAGGCACCAGCTTCTTGGCCTCGGCATTTGCGGTCGCGAATCCTGTCTCGACAGCCCCCGCTGCCGCGATCTCCGGCCGCATCAAGGTATTGATGAAATCGTTGGCTCGCGCGGGGTTGGGGGCATCCTTAGGCACGGCGAGTACGTCAATATAAACCAGCGCACCCTGCTCGGGAATTCGGTACTGGATATCGAAATTGCTTTTAGCCTCCTTTGACCTCAATGCCGCGACCCGCGCGTCACCCGAAAATCCGAGAACGATACAGTACTCGCCATTGGCAAGGCCGTCCATGTACTCGGAGCTGTGGAACTTCCTCACAAAGGGCCGGATCTTGGTGATGACGTCAACGGCTGCAGCGAGATCGGCTTCGTTGTCCGTGTCCGCTGGTTTGCCCATGGAGATTAGCACGCTGCCGAGAACCTGCTCGGCATCATCGAGCATGACCACGCCGCACGTCTTGAATTTAGCGATCACATTGGGATCAAAAAGGAGCTTCCAGGAGGTGACCGGAGCGTCGGGCATGATCTCCTTCACCTTCTGGGCATTGAAGATGATACCCGTCGTGCCCCACATCCACGGAACGCCATGGGCGCCGTCTGGATCGATGGCCGTGAGCTTTTTCATAATTTCGGCATCGATATTGCCGATGTTTCCGAGCTTTGTTTTGTCGAGTGGCGCCCAAATTCCGGCAACAAGCTGGCGCGCAAAATGTGGCGATACATTCGGGGTGACGACATCGTAGCCGCTCTTGCCTGCGAGAAGCTTGGTCTCGGCGAGGTCGTTGCTATCAAAGACGTCGTAAACGACTTTGACGCCTGTTTCGGACGTAAAGGTCGGGATGGCCTTCGAGCCGATATAGTCCGACCACGAATAGAGGTGCACATCTTCGGCGGTAGCGGCCGTTGCTCCTATCAGGAACGCGAATGCGGCGACGGCATTTTTCGGGGTTGATGGCGAGCGCATGAGTGATCTCCCTGTTCAAGACTTTGGAGTGACATCGAGTTGCTAGCGTTAGTGTGCAGGAGGCAAAAGACTATCCGGCGCCTTCTCCAGAAGACGGCCATAGAGATCCGGCCGGCGATCGCGAAACACACCCCAGGCGCTGCGCCACTCACGCGCCGCCGCCATGTCGATCGGAGCTGTGATGACGCATTCCGATATGCGGTCGGCCTCGCTGATTTTGGCGCCCGTGTAGTCGGTGATGAATGACGAGCCATAGAAGGTGACGTCAGTTTCGGTCCCGCGCTCAACGCCGACGCGATTGGCGGCGATGACCGGCGTCAGATTCGCGGCCGAATGGCCCTGCATGGTCCTCTGCCAATGATCGCGACTGTCCCAACCCGGCGTGCTGGGCTCGGTTCCGATTGCGGTCGGATAGATGAGGATATCGGCTCCCATCAGCACCATCGCCCGAGCGGCCTCCGGGAACCATTGGTCCCAGCAAACTCCGGTACCGATCTTGCCAGCTTGGGTGTCAAAGACGCGGAAGCCCGTATCACCTTCGTCGAAGTACGATTTTTCATTGTAGCCCGGGCTGTCCGGGATGTGGCTCTTGCGGTAGACGCCGAGCATGGCGCCATCGGCATCGATCATAGCGAGAGAGTTGAAGCGTTTCTCGCCGGCCTTTTCGTAGAATGACACGGGCAAAACTACGCCAAGCTCACGCGCAAGTGCGGATAGCCTGGCGATGGCGGGATGGCCTTCGACGGGTCGTGCACGAGCCCGCTGCCGCGCGTCGATATCTTTGCAGAAGTAGCAGCCGTCGATGAGTTCCTGCAGCACGACGAGCTTGGCTCCGCGCTTGGCCGCCTCACGCACGTGCTGCTCGATCTTGTCGAGATTAGCGTCCAAATCGTCACCACAAGAAATCTGGACTGCTCCAACGATGAGGTGGCTCATGGACTTTCGCTCCTTGTCTCAGGCCTTTTGGGCAGGCTGTTGCTGTGTTGCGCAGTGGATGCCGCCGCCGGCTTCGGCGATGGGATCGATATTGAGGCTGACGACCTCGCGGCCAGGGTAGAGCTGCTGGAGAATTGTCTTGGCCTCTGCATCGGCTTTGTCGTCACCGAACTCGGCGCCGATCACCGCGCCGTTGCAGACGTAGTAGTTGGGGTAGCAGGACACAAAATCTGCTTTTTGCGAGCGAATGCGATTCGTGTTTGGCTCGTGGACGACAACGATGTCGAGCTTGCGGCCCTTCGCGTCCTGTGCGGTTTTCAGAACTTCGTATGTTTCAAATGCGGACACCGACCACGGGTCGTTTCGATCCTTTGCTTTCGGTAATTGAATCAAGACCTGACCTGGTTTCACGAAGCGGGCGAGGGCGTCGATGTGATAGTCGGTGATGTCGGCGCCCTTGACGCCGGGCGCCCAGATCATGTGCTCGGCGCCCAATGCGTCGAGCAGCAGACGCTCGACCTCGGCCTTGCTCTTGGTGTTGCGATTGCTGTTGATCCAGCTGCTCTCGTGGGCGAGCGCGGTCCCCTCGCCATCAACCTCGACACCGCCACCTTCACCGACGATGCCATTGTCGAAGACAGGCAGACCCAGCTTTTTGGCGACGCGCTTGACAATCTGGCCATCGTCGGCGTGGACCTGCTTGTTGCCCCAACCGTTGAAGTTGAGTTCCGATAATGCGAGTTCGCCTTTAGCTGAGCGCACGAATGTCGGCCCGGAGTCGCGACACCAAAGATCCTCGGTCTCGATCGGCCAGAGTTCGACCGTGGGCCCGAGCGCCTTGCGCGCCTTTTCCATCTGGTCGGGCCGAGCCAACACGACGACGGGTTCGAAACGGGCGATAGTCTGCGCAATCACAACGATCTTGCCGCGGACAGCTTCCAACGCACGCTCACTGCCATAGATGCTGGCGCTGGCAGGCCACTGCATGAATGTTCGCTCGTGGAGAGCGCTCTCGAGTGGCATGCGGAAGCCTGCCGCACGTGCCGATGGCCGCTCGGCGGCTGTCACGGAACCGCTCAGGCCCGGGAGTGCGCCAAGTCCAGCAGCGAAACCCGCACCGATCATTCCACGACGCGTCATCACTTGATCGCTCCATTCTTGAGGCTCGATCCCGTTGCGGCGGAACGCGGTTGCTCCTGCGTTATGCAGTGGATAGCACCGCCTCCCGGCGCGATTGCAGTCACGTCGATTTGCACGACCTTGCGGTCGGGAAACGCTTTCTCGATTGTCGCTTTGGCACGGGCATCGCCCTTGGTTCCGTAGGCCGGCAGGATGACGCCGCCGTTTGGCAGATAGAAGTTGATGTAGGAGCGGCAGTAAATCTCGCTCGTCACCTCGGCCTCAATCGCTTCCTCGAGAGGGATCACCTCGAATGGGCGTCCCTTGGCGTCGGTCTCACGGCGCAACACCGCCAGATTTTCGGCGAGAATGCGCGTATGCGGGTCGCGCGGGTCGGGGTTCACCTCAAACATCACGACACCTGGCCTGACGAAGCAGCACATGCCATCGATGTGGCCGTCGGTTTCGAGGTCGAGCGGATCGCCCGGCAGCCAGATCACTTTATCGACCCCGAGCATGGCTTTAAGTTCCGCCGTGGCGAAGGCCTTGCTGATGCCTGGATTGCGGTTGGGATGGAGAATACTTGTCTCAGTAACGATGACCGTACCTTCGCCATCGCAGGCGAGCGATCCGCCCTCGCATGTCAGCCAGGACCGGCTGACTTCCAAGCCTTCCCGCGCAAGCACCCGTTCGGCGAGGGCGTCGTCATCACCCCATGGAGAATGCTTCCCGCCCCAGGCATTGAAGCGCCAGGAAACGCCTGCGACCTGACCGCCGGTGCCGACAACAAAAGTGGGACCGGAATCACGCAACCAGCAATCGTCGATCGGAAGTTCGAGAACCGGCACAACGTTTCCCAACTGAGCGCGGGCAGCGGCAGCGTGATCGGGGTGCGCAATCATGATGACGGGTTCGAATTCCGAGATAGCCCGTGCGATTTCGGCATAGGCCGCCTGCGCACGGGCGAGCCGGTCACCGTAAAGGTCTTGCCGGTGTGGCCAGGCCATCCAGGTCCGCTCGTGCGGTTCGAATTCAGCGGGCCGCCGGAACCCCAAGTCACGTGGAACGCCATTCATTTTAAGGTCTAGACCACCGGCACTTGAGTCCTCGACTAGCATTCGTTCATGTCCCCATATATTGACTATAAGCCGGCATTTTCTGCCGATGCCCAGGCTCGGTCAAACAAGAACGATTCCGCTCATGCATGAATGGAATTCATATGAGACGCTATCGAAACATCCCGCCGCTGCAGTTCCTGCACGGCTTCGAGGCCGCCGCGCGGCTCGGCACTTTTAGCAAGGCCGCAGCAGAACTGGGCCTGAGCCAGTCGGCTGTCAGTCACCAGATCCGGCTTCTGGAGGATCGGATTGGCCAGCCGCTGTTCCGGCGTGTCGGCCGGACGGTGCTGCTTACGGATGCTGGGCATGACTATCAGCGCAGCGTGCGCCGCTCTCTTGATCTTCTTGAGGATGGGCACAGGAGGCTCGCCCCGTTTCGTAAACCGGGAAGTGTCGTGATCTATGCACCACGCGACTTCGCAAGCCGCTGGCTGCTGCCGAGGTTGGGCGATTTGAGATCCTCCTGTCCGGACTGCGATCCGTGGATCGACACGTCGGGCACAGCTGTCGACTTCGAGGAAATGGAGGTGAGCCTTGCCGTCGTCTATGCAAAGGAACCGCCAGAAGGTCTTCACAGCATCCTGATCGCGCACGATAGCCGGGTGCCTGTGGTTTCTCCAGATCTTGTAGGGCGGCGTCGACTAAAGGCGGGCGACCTCCCCGCCATCGGCTTGCTGCACGACGAGCGTGCCGTGGGTTGGGAGGATTGGTTTTATCTGGCGGGCGTCGATGCTAGAGACGTCTCAGCAGGTATCGACTTCAGCGACAGCGATCTCGCCCTTGCCGCAGCAGAATCCGGCCTCGGCGTGGCGCTTGCAAGCCTGCCGTTGGCCGCGACTTCAATCGCCTCGAGCAAGCTGACGATCCCCGTCAATCTCTCGCTTGATCCAGCATCTTCCTGGTTTGCCGTCAGCACCGACAAAGAGCTTGCCGACTCATTTACCTTAGGTGTGTGGAAATGGCTCGAAGGCAAAGCGGCTGATAGTTAGTGGCCCCAATTCATCCTTACGCCCGCAGTCCTTACCCTTTGTTTCTGCACGTCTCGAATTTCCGCTCGTGTGCAGGTTTCTCGGACGCCGGCATAACGCAGCCAGCGGCGATCTTCGGCGACCGGCGTCGGAGAAGCGCCAAGGCACGAAATCGCGGTCGGTGGGGCACGAAGGTGCGGCTGGCTCTATGGCGATTTGAGCTCAGGCCAAGGGGTTAGGCAGACTGATCGATGCGGTTCGACGTAGGGGGTGGCGATGGCGGGCGGGTGGTTTGCGATGTTCCAGCCACCAGGAGCAGCGTCGAGCCAGGACACACGGCTCAAGATTCCGTGCTGAACGGCCGTGTTCGAGCGATCGCCGTCGTAGCCGGTTGAGGACCAGCGACAGTTGAGGACAGCGTTTGTATCTGGCGCCAGCGGGCTCATGAGGTGTCGATCCTGATCGGAGCCACCGGGGCCGCCGGGCGATATCGTGGAGAACTTCCGCGCTCGAAGGTCTCGATGATGATCATGCGCCCGCCGCAGCAAGGGCAGGGACGCGATCGCATCGGCGGCTCGGCAGTCTCAGCGGGCTTGGGATCGTCTGGCGTTCGATCGGGTTGAGGCACGTTCAACAGCTGACGCGCTTTGGCGACATTAGCGGCGCGGTTGCCGTTGGCGAACAGGCCATAGTGCCGGATGCGATGCAGGCCTTTGGGGAGCACGTGCATCAGGAAGCGGCGGATGAAGTCATTCGTCGCGAGCGTCATGGTCTTGTAGCGCTCAGACCCTTCAACGCGATAATCCTTGACCTTGAACGTCACGCCTCCTGCGTCAGCGGAGATCAACCGGCGATTGGATATCGCGACGCGGTGGGTGTAGCGGGACAAGTACGCGAGCACGGCCTCAGGTCCGCCGAACGGGTGCTTGGAATAGACCACCCATTCGGCTTTGCGCAGCGGCGCGAGAAAGGCGGCGAAGGCCGCTGCGTCAGCGAGACCGGCGCGATCGCCGAAGAACTTGAGGCGGTCA
>JANNEP010000002.1:0-12930 GCA_031378895.1 Hyphomicrobium sp. | reverse complement strand
GCCTGAGCTCAAATCGCCATAGAGCCAGCCGCACCTTCGTGCCCCACCGACCGCGATTTCGTGCCTTGGCGCTTCTCCGACGCCGGTCGCCGAAGATCGCCGCTGGCTGCGTTATGCCGGCGTCCGAGAAACCTGCACAATAACGGACGTCAAACACGACACCTCGGTCAGTCAGCTAGGGCTAACAACGGTCTATGATGAGCAAGGACGATCAGCAGCAGCGTGCTGTTCGAGGCACAAAGGCACACTGCGTTCGCAGTTCGAATTGTTGCGCCGGATCCAAGATGAGGTCTGATCTTCTCAATGGGCGACATCTTCTGGAGCTAGACCGGCCGCGTAGCGTTAGCCGCCTCTATACCCGCCCCAGACCCGTTGCGGACCTGCACGAGGCCGTTAGTGATATCGACCAGGGGCGATCAACGTCAAAATTAAGATACAACCCGTCCGTCAAATATATGACAATTAATTTAGTCATATATCACTAAGTCATTCTCTCAGCTGATTTGAGTCATAACCAAATCATGAATAGGACACTAAGAGTTTCCTTACCACTGGAGAGTATCAATTTACAATTATACCACGGAAACGATGGGAGCACCCGCGTTCGCCCGATCTACGACGCCCTGGTCTTGCAGTCATCTGAGGATACCCCAATGGGCCTAACGCTTAAAGCAAAACTTTTTTTGGTGACAGCTGCAAGTGTTAGCACGATTGCCATGCTGGCATTCGGGGCAATCTCATCAACTAGGACCTTTGCCGAGGTGCTCAAGCGATCGAATGCGGCCACAGTCGCATTGCGAAATCATACGGTCGCCGACATGATGCATGACGCCATCAGAGCTGACGTCTACCGGGCATTCTTTGCTGCTGCCAAATCACCTGACAGCAGGAAAATAATAGTAGCAGATACTCTGGAACACGCTGCTGCCTTCACTTCTCTAGAAGCCGCGAATAAGGGCCTAACGCTGCCTTCCGAAGTGAAGGCTGCGCTGTCTCAAGTTGAGCAGCCGCTTGAAAGTTACATTTCCGCCGCAATGAAACTCGTCGAAGCGGTTTTCGAAGATGACCGAAAAGCCGAAGCGTTGTTGGCCGATTTCGATAAGCAATTTTCGGCTCTCGAAGTCGCCATGGATGGCGTCGGCGATAAGATCGAGGATTTTGCAAAGACTGAAGCTAGCGCCGCCGAAGCGTTTGCCTCTCTCGCCAAGCAGCTCAGTCAATTGGGGCTGCTCTTTGGACTTCTGATTAGCGCGATAGCGGTCTACGTAATGCGCTGCGATGTGCTGTCCCCGCTCGCGGCAATGATTGGCGCAATGCACAAGCTGGCTAGCGGGAATGTTGATACCGTACCATCGCAACTAACGGTCTTTCAAACCGGACGCCAAGATGAACTCGGCGAAATGGCGCGATCTGTCGAAGTATTCCGCAAAAATGCCGTGGCGCGCAATCAGCTCACACGAGAATCTCGCATACTTTCAGATCTCAACGAGTGGCTGCAGTCGGCTAAATCCGAAGTGGAACTCTATCAGATGATCTCGACGTTCGTGTCGCGGATGTTGCCGGCATGCACGGGCAGCCTCTACATTTACGCGAATTCGCGCGACATTCTGGAATGTGTAAAGGTCTGGAACGGCAAGCAAGGCACTGGCACGATGCACCCAGACGATTGCTGGGGTCTGAGGCGAGGCAGGACATATACGCATGGGCAGAACGAAATTGAGTTCGACTGCTCACACGTTCACTCGGACGCCGGAACCGATTATTGCTGCATCCCCATTCTCGCCCATGGAGAAACTGTCGGCCTGCTGCATCTGGAATTCGCTCCCGATACCACGCACGGCATCAAATGCGTCCACACTGCCTTTGCTGAAGAACGGCGTCTCGGCCTCGCGGCTGCCGAGCACATCAGCTTAGCCATTGCCAACGTGAAACTCCGTGAGCAACTCCGCGACCAATCGATCAGAGATGTTCTGACCGGCCTCTTCAACCGTCGTTACATGCTTGAAACCTGTCGTCGCGAATTCCAGCGCGCAGCGCGAGCGGGACACTCAGTAAGCGTGCTTTCCATCGACGTTGACCATTTCAAGACCTTCAATGACAATCACGGGCATGACGCGGGCGACTGTGTACTTCGCTGCGTCGGCGAAGCCCTTCATACGACCTTTAGAGACGAGGATGTTCCGTGCCGATTTGGCGGGGAAGAATTCGTAGTCCTTCTACCTGGTGCGTTACCCGCCGTCGCTGCGAAGCGTGCCGAAGATCTTCGCGCAAAGATAGAAGCGCTAGCTGTGCGCTATGCCGAGGGCATTCTACCGAAGGTAACGATCTCGATCGGCGTTGCATCTTTCCCAGACTCGGGCGCCGCTCCAATGGAAGTTCTGAAGGTGGCCGACGAAGCCTTATATGTCGCCAAGCGGGAGGGCAGAAACTGTGTGCGGTTGTCACCGGGCTGTCGGGGCACGGAACAAGCCGTGCAGCCCGATGGCGACATGATGAACGTGCCGCACGAGGATGGAGCTGCAAGCTGTTGCGGAGATCAACGCGGACGGGATGGTCACTTCCTAGAAGCCGCTGAATGAGGCGGCTGCCAAATTCCTGCGACGCCATCCTTACGTCATTTCAGCCGCTTCTGGCCCTGAACGCTATCGAGAATGAAAAGGGTCGCGGTGGTGAAGCTGACTTGTAAGATGGGCGAGGCTGCATCTGGCGAATATGGCGCCGCACAGCGTCCCCACCCAGCTAATTCGTTCCTGTCTACATTCCCTGCAACATAGGTGTTGTGCATGGGCACAGAGTCAGCTCGGGGTCAGGAGCGGCAGTGAGAGAATGCTACCGGGGGAGTCCGCTTCACCCTAAAGAGCGGACGGAACGAAAGAGGTGGGACACTCCTCCGCGAGAAGCCACGGAAACGTATGGAATGATTTTGTGTCCCACTTTTTTCCAACTAATTGCAATTGCTACAATCTCCCACTTCCCTACGGGGCGCCAGCTTACCCATAAGGTGCCGAGTAGTTGTCCTCTAAACAATCTTCGCCGGCTTTTCTCAGGCGGAAATTTCTCGCGCCGTGATGGTGTATTTGACGCTGTCTGGATCGAGCGGATCAAGGCGCCCTGCGGCTGTCTCGGCCTGGGGATACATGAGGAATGGTACTTTCGGGCCAATGGAGCCCGGAAGCGCTACGTCATGTGCAAAATTGTAGGCCAGCCAATTTCCTTCCCAGGCGCCCAATAACGTCTTGCGAGCTTGCAAAACTTTAGTGTCGTCATTTCCAAGATTGCCAGGTGGTTCTTCAAGTACGACTTTTCGCACGTCCGCCGGATCGACCGGAACCCAGCCAAAGCCATCTAAGAAAACATCCGCGCGGCAGTGCTGTGCCTTCGTGACGACACCGGTCATAGGGCCGAGGCTCTTGTAGCCGAACTTCGAGGGTCCGAGACGCAGACCGTAAACATCTCGTGCAGGTAGGCCCGCAGCCCGCGCAAGGCCGGCGTAGAGTGCGTTGATATCGGCGCACTTACCTGAAAGATCGCCGGATTTAAGCATGTAGGTGATGTCGCCAACACCGCAGCCGCGCGTTTTTGGATTGCGGAAAGTGTTTTCGATCACCCAATCGTAAATAGCGCGCGCCTTGTCGAGATCTGTTTTTGCGCCGCCCGTAATCTTATCGGCCGTCTCTTTGACGATCCCATCGACAGGAATTAGTGTGGTACCTTCGAGGTGAAGCTGACGTTCAGCCTTGGTGAGCTGCATGGCATTGCCGGCAGCAGTCAACTCCACAGCGCGGTCGCGCGTCGAAAACCGGCTGGTCACTTCGGCGACTGGAGCAACTGTTCCCTCCGGCCAAACGACGTGCAGCATTTTCGCGCCGTAGATTTTTTCTGATACGACGACAGCGTCAGCCCCGTCAGCTTTCCACGTACTTGTGCCCGAGCGCATCCAGTCGTCCTGATCGACTGCAGGGAGTGGTACCCACGCTTGAACTTTACCTTCGGGCTTCGCGATTTGAATGCTGATGACGGTTTCAAATGTCCGCCAGTTGCCCGGAACCGGTGAAAATGTGCTTTCCGCGCGGGCCGTGCGCGAAAAAACGAAGGAAGCGGCGAACGCGCCCGTGCATTCCAGTACCGACCTTCTACTCAAGTCCATGACGCGATCCCCTTCAGCGGTCTCGCCGTAACTTGCATCGAAATTGAGCAACGCGCAACTTGATTGCGCACAATTTATTATGTGCGTTTGCAAACTCACTAGCGATTTGGGCAGTCGGATTTCACAAAGCCACTGATTTCCTGAGGCGACGCAAAGATGGCGTAGGAGCGATCGCCCTGCATACCGGTTGGAACCAGAACAGGTTTTGCAGGAGTTGGACCCTGGTTGCTCGAGTCCGTTTTGAAACGCAGATTTGGCTCCCAAAAAAGCAGAGTCGTGCCGTTCTCCATTTTCACGGTGTACGTGTCCCGGCAGAGACCTATTGATGCGATGCGCGTCGCGGGTCCTGCGGCTTTCAAGTCGAGCATTTTTTGATGTGGCTTTGGGATGTCATCGCGGGGTGGCGCGCCCGGCGTCTGTGTTGCCAAGAGGTAGGCGACAATGTCAGCGCGGGCTTGTTCATCGGCATTGATGCCAGGCATCGATGTGCCGGCAACAAGCGCCTGCGGATTTGTCAACAACGAGGTCAGCGTCTCCTGGTTCCACGCGATGGCACTCTGAGGCAGCGCTTTTGAGTACCGGTCAAAGCCAGCGACCGAGCCTGCCTTGCGCTTGACGATACCCGCCAAACTTGGACCCGTCATCTGCCGGTCAGCGGCCACAGAATGGCAGGGCGAGCACAGATTATTGAAGGTGCGAGCGCCTTTTTGAGGGTCGCCCTGGGCGAGGACTGAATGCGGCGCCAGCACCGCAATGGCAGTTGCCACAACGACGACGTGGCGCTGAAAACCCTTTAATGGATGAAGCATATTAGCCTCTAATTTTGGACCGGATTGCTGTGACGAGTCGAGACTTGATACCGCCAGAAACTGCGGGCCGCTGTCATCATTTGCAGAACGTGCCCCTGACGAACAGGTGACCGGCTGGTATGCCGCCGGATTGCAGCACCTCTCCGATGATCACGGCATGCTGCATCCCGGACTTGCGGAGATCGTCGATGCACGCTTGAGCGCGGTTCGCTGGGACGCCTGCAACCAGTCCGCCCGACGTTTGAGGATCAAAAAGCACTGCGAGTGTGGCTGCGGAATGCGGCGCCTCTCCGCTTAAGCGGCACGCTAAAGCGAGGTTTTCTGGCAGCAAAGTCGAGGCGATGCCGGCTTCCGCGAGCGCGATAGCTTGCGGGTACGTAGGGACTTCAGTCAAATCCAACTCCGCGGCCATGTCTGCGGCGTCGAGCATTTCAATGAGATGTCCGGCAAGACCAAACCCGGTAACATCGGTCGCGGCCGTTGTACCGTGCCGCGTCAGGCATTCTGAGGCAGCGCGATTCGACTGGCGCATACTCGTGATGGCGGTCTGTATTGCGCCGGCCCTGGCCAGTCCGCGCATCGCAGCAGCGAATAACAGCCCAGTGCCAAGCGGACGGGTGAGGATCAGTTTATCGCCCGGGCGAAGACCAGACTTGCGCAGCAGCTGGTCGCGCTTAGCCGCTCCTGAAATCGCAAAGCCAACTGAAAGCTCGGCACCTTCACTTGAGTGGCCGCCGACGAGCGCGACGCCTTCGCGGTCAAAGACTGCGCGGGCACCAGCGAGCAATTGGAACAGATCTTCCTCGACGATTTTTGACCGGCCGTGGGGCAGCACCGCAATCGCTTGAGCGATTTTTGGGGTCCCGCCCATGGCAAAGATATCGCTCAGTGCATGGTTTGCTGCGATCTCGCCAAGCACGTAAGGTTCTGGCCAGAACGCACGGAAAAAATCGACTGTCTCAAGCCTTAATGAGTCTCCGCCTTCGTCGATGATCGCAGCGTCGTCGCGCGACGGCATCTTGGGTATTGCGGTGGTGCCCGCTAGCCGATCGAGGGCATTCGCCAAAGTTGCCGGGCCGACTTTTGCAGCGCACCCGCCGCAGCGCATGGCAGGCTCAGCGTCGCCTCCGCCGAAGTTCATCGCGGGCAAGATATTGAACTTATCCATGAAAGCGCGGTCGATCCGGTCTTTCCAGGTCCACACCCATGTCCCGGCGGAGGCAAAGGGCCCCCGCGCCGCGATTGCGCGTTTGTCGCCAAGCGAGAGCAGCGTTAGGAACTGCTGTTGCGGAACGAAGGGCGCTGCTGGCCGGCCCATCGCCCGACGGCGCAGATTGTAAGCGACTTTAGGTCCCTGACGCACGGCAAAGACGCCGGATTTGGCGCGAAGATGTTCGACAACAGAAGCGCAATCGCCCACAGCAAATACATCGTCATCGTCGATCAATTGCAGCGTTGGTTTGACGGCAAGAAAGCCTTGCGTATCGCACGGGAGATCTGTGGCAGCAAACCACGCCGGAGCGGCGGCCCTGGTTGAGATCAACACCGCGTCCGCCGCAATTGATCGTCCGCTCGCCAAGGCAACAGCACCCAGTGATATGCGGGCCGCCAAATCATTTTCGATGATATCGACGTTAGCGTCAGTCAGCGCCTTTCGCGCCAGCGACCGGGCGCGCGTGTTGTGACTCGGCAGCAGACTGCCGCCTGCCAGAAGCGCGAATGAGAATGCGTCTGCGGCAATTCCGGCGCCAGACGCCAGCGTGCGAAATCTGTGGCGCGCTGCTAGAACAAGCTCGACCCCTGCCGCACCGCCTCCCACAGCTACGATCCGGCGCGGACCATCTTTTTCCAATGCCCGAGCTTCGAGGTCTTGCCATTTCGCAGCAAAAATCGAAACCGGTTTGACGGCAATCGCGTGCGACGCTGCGCCTTCAATGTCGCCGATCAGCGGAGTGATGCCGACATCGATGGACAGGAGATCGTAGCGGATCGAGGGGCGGCCTTCGATGGCGACGCGCTTCTGTTTACGGTCGACGCCGTTGGCGCTCCCGTGGATCACCCGAGCGTCTGCAAAGCGCGCAAGGCGAACGAGGTCAATCTGGCAGTCGTCGAGGGTGTAGTGCCCTGCTACAAAGCCTGGAAGCATGCCAGAATAGGGTGCCGCCAGCTCCTTGGCGACAAGCGTTAGGCGCACCCCCGGCACCGGGTTCATGCCGAACGCCTTCAACACGAACACATGTGCATGCCCGCCGCCGAGAAGCACAATATCAGTGGTAATCTCCCCCGATTGCATCAGCAGGGCTTCTCAGGTCTCATGCTGTGACATCTTTCAAAAATTGGCGGAGGAGAGTGGGTGTCGAACCCACCAGACGCAGCTTGAGCCGCCCCTCCCGGATTTGAAGTCCGGACGTCCCACCGGGGAGCGATTCTCCTCCAATTCTTTTTTTCACGGTCGCGCATTCGACGGCGTGATTTTGATCACTACGATGCCACCTCACCAAGGTGGAAAGCCATGCCTGCGATCTGTTGGGCGAACGCGGCTTCGTCGTCAAGGGTGCGCAAGTCAAAGATCATCGCGTTATCAGCAATTCGGCCGATTACCGGAATCGGAAGTGCCCGAAGTGTTTGCGACAGCGCGCTGAGCAGCCGTCCCGGCTTTTTCTTATCCTTGGGCTTAAGCGACAGACCGCAGCTTGGAATGGTCTCAAGCGGCAGCGCCCCTGATCCGATCTGGCTTGAGCACGCGGCAATCGTAACGTCGAAGGCATTGTCGAGCCCTCGCCGCACAGGCGCAAGCAGACGCTCTGCCATGTTTTCCAATTCGGTCACGGAGCGTGTCAATAGTCTGAGCGTTGGGAGCCGCGCGGCCAGTGTGTCGGGATCGCGATAGAGCCGCAGCGTCGCTTCGAGTGCTGCAAGGCGCACCTTGTCGAGGCGCATAGCTCGCTTCATTGGGTTCTTGGCACAGGCGCGAACGAGGTCGCAGCGCCCTGCGATGATCCCGGCTTGTGGGCCACCGAGCAGCTTATCACCGGAAAAAGTCACGATGTCCGCGCCATCTTTTATGGCGTCCTGAACGGTCCGCTCGCGTCTGAGCCCATATATTGAGAGATCGACGAGCGTGCCCGATCCAAGATCATCGGCAAACGGCACGTTTTTCTCACGCGCAAGCGCTGAAAGCTCGCGCGGCTCGACCTCTTTGGTGAACCCTTGAATGAGATAGTTCGACGTGTGAACTTTCATCAATAGCCCGGTTTCGGGCCTGATCACTTCGACGTAATCCTTGAGATGTGTGCGGTTGGTGGTGCCTACTTCGACGAGGCGCGTGCCTGCCCGCGCCATGATGTCGGGCATACGGAAAGCGCCGCCAATCTCGATCAATTCGCCCCGGGAAACGACGGTCTCTTTGCCGGCGGCAAACGTGTTGAGCACCAGGATGACTGCCGCGGCGTTATTGTTGACGGCAATCGCATCTTCGGCGCCCGTCAATTCGCAAATTAGGCCGCGCACGGCATCATCGCGTTCGCCGCGCCCGCCCGTGTCGAGGTTGAATTCAAGTGCCACCGGTGAGCGCATGGCTCCGACCGCGGCGGCGATCGCCTCTTCAGAGAGCAGCGCACGGCCGAGATTGGTGTGAAGAACGGTGCCGGTGAGATTGAAGACGCGGCGAAGGTTGCGAGCCTCGCTCACTTCGAGCCGCCGCATGATCTCGGTCGCGATATTGTCTTTCGGGAGGGCGTCGACGTCGCCAGCGCGTACTCTTGTCCTCAACGCGTCCAATGTTTGCCGCGCTGCAGCAACAGTTGGCGACCGTCCGAACTGCGCCGCGGCTGCCAAACACAGCTCATGGCGCAGCACCTCGTCGACCGACGGTAGGCGAAATTGGGCTTTATTTGCCTTGGTTTGCAAAGCTAGCGACCACCTGCGCACGATTTGTCATCACGCTATTCGGAAGAAAGATTGCGCGCAAGACAATTGCACAATAAAGTACACTTGGTTTGTCCGTGGGGGACGCCGCACGTTCCGTTTTTTGGACCGAGGGTTCGGCACTGCTGCCCCTTACGCGGAGACCCTAATGCACGTTCGAACATTCGTGGCGCAGATCGTAAATCCCATGAGAACTGCCGCAGTGGCACTCGCATTTGCGGCCGCCGTTGGTGCCATTCCACGTCTTGATGGGGCCTTTGCTGAAGCACCCGCAACTCCCGCTTCGGCCGACACGCTGTGGACAGCGACTTTCAAAGACACAACGGGCGCGGTGCAAACCTTCGAGCGCCTTAAGGGCAAGATCGCCGTCGTTTACTTCTGGGCGACGTGGTGCGAGCCTTGCCAGAAAGAAGCACCACACCTCAAGGCTTTATATGAAAAGTACCGTGACAAGGGTGTCGATGTCCTCGGCATCGCCATGGACAACGCCGATAAAGTCAAAGACTTCGTCGCTAAACATCAGTTGACGTTTCAGGTCGTCTATGGCGGCCGTGAAGCCATTCAGCTCAGCAAGGATTTAGGAAATTCCCTCGGCGCCATTCCATTCCTGGTCGTCATCGGCCGGGACGGAAAAATTGTCGAGGGGATAACGGGTGAGACCAAGGACGGCCGGGTAGAGAGCATCATTGCTCCACTTCTCGGCGGCTAAGTCTCATATTGCCGGTCAAACAATGACAGGCAAATCAAGGAGGAAGCATGACTAGAAACCAGAAGACCGACGGCGGGCTGCCTGGGTTAAGGAGTGGCTTCAAAGCTGCTGCCTTTGCCGCGGCACTCGCCTGCTCGCCTTCATTCGCAATTGCCGGATGGGACGCGAGCAACACGGTGACGGTGGTCGACACCTCACCGGTCAACTGGCTGTCAGTGACCTGGAACACCATGGAAGAGCTTGTCCGCGTGGACAGCAAAGGCAACATGGTGCCCGGCCTCGCTGAGAGCTGGAAATGGATCGACGACAAGACCGTGGAATTCAAGCTCCGTCAGGGCGTGAAGTTCCAGGACGGAGAGGCCTTCAACGCGAAGGTGTTCCGCAAGTCGTTCGATGAAGTGCAGAAGTGGGACAACCCGCATCCGCCGGGCGCCTTCCTCAACTTCGACAAGGCAACCAAGCTCGATGTGGTCGATGACTACACCGTGCGCTTCACCTTCCCAAAAGCGGATGGTGCGGCAATGATGAAGTTCCGTGGCATGCACGTTGGCTCGTCCGCCTTCTGGGACAAGCTGGCGTTCGTTGACGCGGAAAAGAAGAACGCCGAAGGCCATTGGTGAGTGATCGATGCTGCCGGTCCGTGGGGGACTGGTCCATTCGTACTCCAAAGTGGCGTTTCGACGCTGGCCAAGCGGTCTCCAGAAGTCGTGATGGAGCCGAACGCTGCCTATTGGAACAAAGATCGCGTTCCAAAGGCTCGTATCGTTTTCGACAATATCATCGCCAGAGCTGACGCCATCGCGTCGGTCGCCGGCGGTGACGGCAAAATCGACATCGTGAGCAATCTCACGGTCGACGAAGCCAAAGCCTTCAAGAGTGACAAGGCCAAAATCATTGCCAACAACTCCAAGACCGTCCTTGCTGGTGTCATCAACCAGAAGAAGGGTGGCCCCTTGGCCGACGTGGCGGTGCGCAAGGCTTTGAACATGGCCATCGACAAGGACGCAGTGGTGAAGGACGGCTTGGGCGGCTACGGCTCCGTTTTGGCTGCCATGATCCAGCCTGGCCGCGCCGGTGCCAACGCCAGCCTCAAGCCCTACGCCTTCGATCCCGCGGCGGCGAAAGCCGTTCTCGAAAAAGCCGGCGTCAAGGCGCTGACGATCAAAGGCGGATCGAAGGCCATCGTCGACTCTATGGCAGCTTCCCTCGCGAAAGCGGGCGTTGCAGCCACGGCCTTCGACGGTAAAGGCGACGACTGGGACATCAACCTGGTTGAACACTTCGACTGGTCGCCGGCATTTGCCGCGGGCGTCGTCTATCGCGAATTCTTCGCGAAGGGTGGCGGCTTCTTGGCGTCTGCCGACAGCTCGGCGTTCGACGCGCTTTACGCAAAAGCGCTGGCGAACCCCGATCCTGCGTCCCAGGCCAAGGTGATGGCCGAGATGGAGCAGTGGGCTTACGACACGGCACCTGCCGTGTTCCTGGCCTCGCCGAACCAGCTCTACGCCGTCTCCAACCGGGTGGCATTCACGCCGTATGAGACGTGGATGCTGGAACTGGCGGAGACGTCTGTCGCGAAGTAAGATCATCGCGACGCGCTTGACGACGGAGAAGGGCCTTGCGGCCCTTCTCTACTTTTGGATGCGATAAGCGGAGGACCGTTCATGGGTCGCGTTCTGACGTTGCTCTACGGGATCATCGCCTATGCCATCGGCATGGCGAGCATCGTCTACGCGATCGGCTTTACCGGCAATCTATGGGTGCCAAAATCCATCGATAGCGGTACCCTCGTTCCGCTCAGTGAAGCCCTTGTCGTCAATGTGGCTCTCCTCGGCCTCTTCGCCATCCAACACAGCACCATGGCGCGACCGGCATTCAAGCGAGTCTGGACGCGCATCATTCCCGCGCCGGTCGAGCGCAGCACCTATGTGCTGTTCAGCGCCCTGATCCTCGGCCTCATCTACTGGCAGTGGCGGCCGATTGAGGGCGACATCTGGACCGTCACTAGCGAGACTGGCGTCATGGTCTTGTGGGCGCTGTACTTCCTCGGCTGGGGTCTCGTCGTGTTCAGCACCTTCCTGATCAACCATTTCGACCTGTTCGGCCTCAAACAAGTGTTCGACCACTGGTCGGGCACGGCGGTGGCACAGCCCCAATTCAAAACCCCTTTGCTGTACAAACTCGTGCGCCATCCGATCTATCTCGGCTTCCTGCTGGCGCTCTGGGCCACCCCGGTCATGACGGCCGGCCATTTGCTTTTCGCGATAGGCACCACGGGCTATATTCTGATCGGAGCCTGGCTCGAGGAGCGCGACCTTGTCACCACATTCGGCGACGCCTATCGCGACTATCGCCGTCGCGTGCCCATGCTGCTACCTTACCGTTTTCGGCGGTAGGAGAGACGTCGCGTGATAGTCGGCACGGCTGGTCATATCGACCACGGCAAGACGTCGCTGTTGAAGGCGCTGACGGGCACGGATGCCGACCGGCTGCCGGAAGAAAAGGCACGCGGCATCACCGTCGATCTGGGATTTGCGTATCAGCACTTCACGGATGCGCCGTCGATCAGCTTTCTTGACGTGCCAGGACACGAGAAGCTCATTCACAACATGCTGGCCGGCGCCATCGGCATCGACTTCGTCATTCTGGTGGTCGCGGCCGATGACGGCGTGATGCCCCAGTCGCGCGAGCACCTCGCCGTCATCGATCTCATCGGCGTGAGGCGCGGCGTCATTGCGCTGACCAAAATAGACCGCGTTGATCCAGGGCGCATCGCTGAGGTCGAAATACAGATTCGCAACTTAACCCTCGGCACTGCGCTGCAGGACGCGCCCGTCATGGCGTGTTCGGCTATCACCGGCGACGGCATTGCGGCCTTGAGCCGCCATCTCGCCGCAGCAGCACGCGGCACCGCCGCACGCAAAGCTACTGGGCACTTCCGGCTCGCGGTGGACCGGTGTTTTACATTGACCGGGATTGGTCTCGTGGTCACCGGCACGGTGTATTCGGGCGCGGTCAAAGCGGGCGATATGCTGCTGCATTCGCCAGCAGGACAGGAGGTTCGCGTGCGCGGTATTCGCGCCGAAAACCGCGAGGCAGACGTGGCAAAAGCAGGCCAACGGTGCGCGCTCAATCTCACTGGCCGCAAGTTCGAGAAAGACGACGTGAAGCGCGGCGACTGGTTTCTGGCGCCAGAAGTCCACGCGCCAGTGCAGCGCCTCGACGTTCGCCTACGCCTGCTCCGCCAAGAGACGCGCGCCCTTAAACACTGGACGCCGGTTCATGTTCATATTGGCGCCACTGATGTGACCGGTCGTGTTGGTCTCTTGGAAAACAAA
>JANNEP010000062.1:0-11440 GCA_031378895.1 Hyphomicrobium sp. | reverse complement strand
CTCTGATCCGATCGGCAACGACGTCATGCGCCATGCTGTCGATCTAAGGGCGTTCCGAACTGTCATGCGTAAGCTTTACGATGATATCAAAGCGCACCACGGCGAGAACGCAAAGATCCATGTGTTTCCGGCTGTTCCGGTGTCCGTCGCTATCGAACTTGGCCGCGTGCGTATGCCGAAGAGCGACTTACCTTTACTCGTCTATGACAACATTCGTGAGATGGGATTCTTACTGCGACTCGAAATCCAGTAGTTGTGGCACTAACGGCGTTCCCTGATCGCGGCGACGACTTCCCTGTTCGCGTGCCGCCGATCCCATATCCGCCCAGAATTTTCCCTGTTCTTTGTTCAGGGAATTGGGACCACATACTGCAATTTCTGGCCGGTTATCGCGAACTTTCGGATGATAAGCGGCCACAAATCTTCAGATTTTCCCTGTTATTCCGAATTTGCCCGCAGAGACACGTTCGCGGCAGACTGGCTCCTGCGCCATTTTTTCTCAGCCAGATCATTCAGGTCTCATTCACGCATAGGCGCGTAATCATCCGCGCATGCAGCAGTGCCGCAGAATAGCCCCTATAGCCGCGTCTGCTGCGACTGAGTGTGCCATTGGGCTTCGTTCGGGCGAAGCCGTTGAAATCAAAAGCCCGCCGCAATCGTGAGGATCGCATGACTTTATTCCGCAAGGCGTCCGTTTTCGCCTCGTCGCTACTTTCCATTGCTGCGGTCTCGGCACCACTGTCCGTTGCGAGTGCGGAGAGCGCGTGGCGGGTCGCGCAGGATACCCCGGTTCAGGTGATCCCGGAGACCGGGGCTGACGAGGACTTAAAAGAGAAAAAGAAGCCCGAACAGAACAATCCACCGCCGCCGCCCGCCGCGAAACCCGAGCCACAGGTGCAAGCGCCACCCATCGTACCCAAGATCATTGCGCCGGTCGGGCAACCGCCGCCAAACCCGCCAGCGCAGGCGGCGGACGAACCCATCGAGCCCGCGCCGCGTATGGCGAAGCCCGTAGAACCTGCAAAGCCGAAGCCCGAGATTGCTCCAGCGCAAGAGTCTGTGGCACCGCTCCAGATGCCGTTGAAGCCAATCGCGCAACCGCCAAAGCCACCCGTGCCAGATGCCCCGGTTATAAAGCCTTTGGCCAATCCCGCGCCGATCGTACCAGCGCCAGCAAAGATTGCTGACCCGATTGCACCGATGCCGGTTGAGCCGATGGAAAAGGCCATCACAGCGCCGAAGAACTTAGCCGTGGACCCAGTTGACGCACCTGCAAAGCGTCCAGACAACCGGCAGGAGACACGACCAGATACGGGCTCAGAACCGCGCGCGGAGAAGAAGGACAGGGACAATGATCCGCGCACCGGTGAGAATGACGGCCGGCGCAATGAGCGCGGCGAAGGCCCAGATGCTGCTAAAACGGATGCTGCGAACACGGACGCAGCGAAAGCTGTGCCGCAGTCTGGCAGCGGCGCGGCACCACCGCCAACTGCAGATCAAATGCCGAAGCCGGTCGCCACTCCAACACCGGCGGCGGCTATGCCGCCAGCCGTTGTTACTCCGGGCGTAGCGGGTGGCGCGAATACCGTTGCACCGACGACACTCCAGGAGATTAAGAAGGCCCGCGTCGAACGCGTCGAAGCCGGCGGCAACCGCGTCTTCATCCAGGAGCCCGACAAGCGCGTCATCATCAAGGAAAACAACACATTCACGATTCAGAGCGACGAGAACGAACGCATGAAGCGCGTCGCACCAACGGCGAACTTCGAACAAATGACCGGTGGCGGCACCAAGGCCGTCGTTGAGCGTCCAGGAAACGTAAAAATTATCTCGGAGACCGATACAAACGGCCAGTTGGTCCGCCGCTATCGCCGGGATTCAGGCGGCCTCGAAACCAGCATCATCGACAATCGCCGCCGCAAGAAGGACCGCTACGGCCGCGATCTCGCGATCGGGGTTGGGATCGGTGCAGGGGTCGTGGCAGGCGCCGTTATTCTGAACCAGCTGGTTAACGTACCGCGTCCGCGTGTCACCATCCCACGCGACAAGTATATCGTGCGCTACGAAGATGCGAGCGACGAGGACGTTTACGAGGCCCTTAGCGCGCCGCCGGTCGAACGGGTCCAGCGCTATTATACGCTTGACCAAGTGCGCGCCACGCAAAGGCTGCGCGATCGCATGCGCCGCGTCGATCTCGACGACGTCAATTTCGAGTTCGGATCCTGGGATGTCGATCCAGCCGAGTACCGCAAGCTCGAGCGCGTCGCTCGCGCCATGATGCGGGTGATCAGACGCAACCCGAACGAGGTGTTCCTGATCGAGGGCTACACCGACGCGGTCGGTTCTGAGGTCGATAACCTGACGCTTTCCGACAGGCGGGCGGAAGCCGTTGCCCAAGTGCTCACGGAACAGTTCCAGGTGCCGTTCGAAAATCTGACGACGCAGGGCTATGGCGAGAATTATCTGAAAATCAGAACGCTGGCGCCTGAGCGTATCAACCGGCGCGTTGCCGTTCGCCGCATCACGCCGCTGCTGGCGCGCGGCGGAGTAGAGCAACAGCCGCCGCCGGGCCGGTATGATGACGAGCCGCGCCGTTATAACGATGAGCCCAGGGATGATCCTAGGCGCTACGATGACCGCGACCGTTACGACGGTGACCGGCGTGAGCCGCGGCGCTACTGATCAATATGATTGTGGCGCGCCGGCCCTAGCCATGCGCCACATAATATTCCGGAAAATTCTGTGACGCGTCAGCTCTGCGGGCCAACCGGGAATTTGCCGCTCCACACACCGCCGTCGGTGTCCTTCATGGTGACGTCGACATTCTGAGCGCCCGTGCGCTTAAAATCGAATTCGACAACGGGGTTCTGCGAAAACGCAATCGACCCCTCAGCGGTGAAAATTACGTCGTCGCCCTGATGCACGGCGATCTCCGACACCATTTTCATCGGCGTGTAGAGCAGCGTCTGCTGATCCATCACCATGCCGGTGTGGTTGGGGTGATTGAGATCAATTTTTCCGCGAGCCGCCGCTTTTGTTGCAGCACTGGCGGCTGCGACTTCGGCAAACTGCATTTTACCCATGTTGGCGATGATATCCGCCGGATCACCCATGGGCGGCGCCGAGCACGAGGCCTGGCCACCGGCGAACTTCACGAGCTGCGAGACCATGTACAGCTTGCCGTCGCTGGCTTCGACAATGGCGCGCACGTCCGACTGGCGATCGACACGGAACAGTGATTTGAGCGAGACGGTTTCGCGTGCTCCCCCCATGTGGAACACGGCGACGACGGGCGTCGGGTTCTCATCAATCATGAAGGTCACGGTCTTGACCGTGCGGCCATCGGCAAAAGCGGCATCGACCGAGATCGGCACCGCCCGCATATCTTCGGGGCGGTTCGGCGCGCCGAGCGTCACGATCCCGCGGCCATCTTCGATCGCCTTGGTGCCGAAGACGCTGCCGCGAATTTCTTCCCAGGCGTTTCCGGCCGATGCGGGCACTGACCCAAGCACCGACAGCGCCGCCAGGAGAAGGGCCGATTTCGCAATTCCAGTCGCAGCGCGCATGGCGAGCCTCGCTAAGCTGAGCCGTGTATGAAAGCCCAAGTTGGGCGCTGTTATCACGTGCACCGGGCCACTAAGTCAAGGCGAACTGGACCGTTCGGTCAACAGAGGATTGCCGATCAACAGATCAGTTGGCGGCGGCGGCGCGCCAGCCAGCCGAAACGGCATCAGCTTCCGAGCAGAACCAGCGCTCACCGCTGGCTTCATCGACCTTGACCTTGCCGTACCAGGGGCTCCAGGGCACGTGGTAGATGTGGCCCTTGCTGGAAATGTTGCCTTTGATGGCACAGCCCTGGGGCGCGGCTGTTTCGGCCACCTGCCACTCCTTGTGGCGGAAGTCCCAGGGAGCCTGGGACGGACCTTTCCAAACGCCGGCCTTGGCGGCGCGGGCTTCAGTTTCTGCGGCTACGTACTCCTGCGAATATTTGACGAACGCCCAGGCATAGCCGGTGCGCACGAGCTCGGCATTGATGTCGAGGCCGCCAACGTAGCAAATGGCCAGCGTTCGCCCGTATTTATCGCTGCCAAGGCTGTCGCAGGCCACGTCCTCACCGCCGGTCAGAGCCCGCAAAACTTTCGCCGCATCCCGGCCACAGGGCCAGCTTGCGCCGTTGGCGCCGGTGCAGTCTTGCGCGGTTTCGGGGGCGTCGATGCCTTCGAGCCGAATGCGCTGCCCGGCAATATCCAGGGTGTCGCCGTCGATCACCTGGGCGGGGCCAGAGAGGACCCCCGTGGACGGCGGCTCGGGGGCAGCAGTGGCGAGCGACAGGCCCAATGAAAAAAGCGCGCCAGCGGTTAAACCAGCGCGCTTAAGGTGGAAGGACGGGGTCGTGAGGCGGAACGCCAAGGTCGTCATGCCGACAGTGGTCGCTGAGTCGTGTGGCACAACCTGGGCGGACTCGCGGCACGATTATGCAACCAATAAGTGCGGCTGCAACTTGTGGTGTTGATCCCCTTGACACAAGTACGTCGAATTGCTATATTCCTCTCAGCAAGTATGGGGATGGAAAATGGCGAGCCCGAAATACACCTTCCAGCAGTTCCAAGCCGAATATCCTGACGATGACGCCTGCTTGGATAAGGTCATGGACATGCGCTACGGCGGCACCGAAATTGAGTGCCCGCACTGCAAGCGCCAGTCGAAGTTCCACAAGATCGCGAAGCGCCGGGCCTACGCCTGCCAGCACTGCGGCGATCACGTCTACCCCTGCGTTAAGACGATCTTTGAGAAATCCCGCACGCCGCTGAATAAGTGGTTTTTCGCCATGTACCTGATGACCTCAACCCGTCACGGCGTTGCGGCGCGGGAATTGGAACGCCAGATCGGCGTCACCTATAAATGCGCATGGCGGATGGCCCATGAGCTTCGTAAACTGATGGCCGCTGCCGATCATGGCGGGCAATCTGGTCCGCTATCAGGCCACATAGAAGCCGACGAGACCTACCTTGGAGGCTATCAGAAGGGTGGCCGGGCCAAGCAGAACAAAACAATCGTGATGGGTATTGTCGAACGTGACGGCCCAATCCGCGCTGGCGTCGTGCCGAACGTAAAGCTGGAAACTTTACACCAAGCCATCGTGCAGAACGTAGCGCCGGGGGCAAGGATTTCGACGGACGAACACACGTCCTACCGCCATCTCAAAATCGCTGGCTTTGACCACCAATCGGTTAATCATCGCAAGAACGAGTATGCGCGCGGCGACGTTCACACCAATTCACTGGAAGGCTATTGGAGCCGTCTTCAGAACAGCATCAAAGGCACTCACGTTCACATTTCAAAGCGTCATGCCTGGAAATACGTGTCCGAGTTTTCTTACCGCTACAACATGCGTAAAACGCCAGCCGTTATGTTTGATCGGATGATTTTGGCCGTTTCACTGCCGCGCCTAACAGACGATTGAAATCCGCTTTGTGGGTAGGGTTTTGGGGGGGCTCGGCAGTTGGCTTGGGGACATAAGAAGATTTCGATACTCCGCCCCTTTTCTGTGGCATTTTCTGGATTTCTCTTTCGTGGAAAGTCTGGATCGCACGCAACTCAGGGATGTTTAGAAGTTCCGTAATTTTCCAAGCTGGCACGACGCCATTGAGCCAAGTGTTCTCTCCGTGCTCGTCGTTTATGTAACCCCAATTCACCCCCAAAAGCCCCCAATAATCGTCCATGTGCCTGTCGTCTGGCAAATCTTCCGCAAGATATGTCCAGGGCTTGCGATAGAGTGCGACAGGCGAACCAGAGAAGCCTTCCTTGGACCTCATTTCAACCGCGTAGCTATCTTGGAATCGTCCATCCTCTTCAACCCAGATGGGCTCTTGCATCATGCTTACAGTGCCAAGTCTTAGGGCGGGCTTATTTTGGGCAGCTCCTTGATGGTTATAGAACCGTCCTATCATAAAAATTTCATCGCCGATCCCAAGATTGTAATCTGCGATTTCTTTTGGGCCAATGAACTTGTCCTCTTGGATAAAGCTCACCTTGTGAAACTGGCTCTGAAAATGCGGGTGCGCACTCGTGGCGACCAAATCATCCCCTCCTGGATGAGGATACCAATCGTTTTGATCAATGTCCCACACGTCAGGCGGTGCTCCGTCGCGTCTATTGACGCTCGCCACGCAAGCGCTGGCACCAAACACAACGTGCTTGTTGGACACGAGATACGCTAAATAGAGCGTTCGCCCGAAAATGCGTTCTGAATCCTTGAGCGGTCGGCCGACGATGAAGGCCGACCCACCACCTCGTTCGCGCGCCTTGGCCTCCTCTTCTGTGCGGAAAAGGAAAGCAACGCCATCAGCATTCTTGTCGGCTATTCTCGGCATAGAGCCACCGTATAAGGCCCGAAAAGATTTTGGTGTATCGAGATCAAAGGCCATCCACTCCAAAAGCGCCCACGTTGGCGCTACCGGACCATGAACTGCACGAGTTATCGCAGGCCGGGCCAAATCTAGCCTCCCCGCTTACTTGTTGCAATGGGATCATCACCCAACTTGTCTTACTTGGCGCTGGCGACATGCCTACGGCGCGCCGGCCGCCAGCGCAGTCCCGACGCTGGCGCAACTAAGGCGCTCAACCCCCGTCGAGCTTGCTGGCCATCACCGAGATGGTTTTGACGTAGACCTCGGCGCGGTTCCAGTCGCGGATGACGCCGTAGTTGGAGGTACCCTGACCCCAGTCAGCACCTGCACTCCAGCCGTGGGCTTTGAGGAAATTGGCGGTCGAGGCCAGCACGTCCGGCACGCTGCGGACGAGATCGCGGCGCCCGTTGCCGTCGAAATCGACGGCATACTTCACGTACGCATCGGGCAGGAATTGCGTCTGCCCGATTTCGCCGGCCCAGCCGCCGCGCAATTGCCCGATGCTCATGTCGCCGCGATCGATGATTTTCAGTGCGCCGAGCAACTGCTTTTCGAAAAACGCCGAGCGGCGGCAATCGAAGGCCAGCGTCGCCAGCGAGCGCAAAATCGACAAGCCGCCGCCGCCCTGGGCGCCATAGTTGGTCTCAAGGCCCCAGATGGCGACAACGACGGCGCCCGGCACGCCGAAACGCTTTTCAATGGCGTTGAGGGTGCTGGCATGGGTCTGCATCAAGCGGCGGCCCTTGGCGATCATGCCGCCATCGACGCGGCGGGCGTAGAATTGCTGGAAGCTCAGCTTGAAGGAATGCTGGTTACGGTCGAGGCGAATGACTTTCGGGTCATAGCCGACACCGCTGAGCGCCGAATTGAGCACACCCGCCGAGATGCCTTGGGCGGAGGCTTTAGATTTGAATGCTGTAAGCCAGGCGTCGAACCCGCCCGCGCCGTTGCCACACGCGGCAGCGTGGGTTGGGAGAGTGAACGCGGTCGCTATCAGCGTGAGAGCTGAAATCAAAGCACAGCGACCTGAATGAAAACGCATGATGATCCCGGCCCCGTTTTGGTTTGTGTGACGCGTCATACTCTAATGCGTACTGGGTTGGGACTGTGACGCGGCGTGGCACCCTTAAAGCCTCGATAGCGGCCCACCCCCGCCCCAGTGGAAAAGCTGTGTTTCCGGTATGGCCCCAAGTGGCGCTGAAGTGACATAATCATCCGTGATAAAATCACGAGAATCGCGCGCGAGCTTCCCCCGAGCCGCCACGCCCCCTTTGAGGCAATGTATGACACCCCAACGACCCGCACCCCCGCCGCCACCGCTCGCGGCGTATCGTCCGAGCAACGAGCGTGGAGGTCAGCAGACGCTTACCCCACGTCCCCGGCCGCCGGGGGCTAGTGGTGGACGGCCACGCCCGCCCCAGCGCCGGGGTGGCGGGTTTTTGCGCGGCATGTTGTATCTGTTTCTGCTGCTGCTGATTATCGGTGGTGCCGGCGCCGGCTACCTCGTCATCAATCCGCCAAGCGAGTTTATCCGCCAGACCATTGCCGGGCAGGTCAAGGCCAAGACTGGCCGCGATCTCGTCGTCGCTGGCCCGGCGTCGTTTTCGTTCTATCCGGGCCTCGGGGTCTCGCTCAGTGACGTGTCGCTGTCGGGTCCACCGGGATCGCCAGGCAAACTGGTGACCATGGCGACGCTCGACGTCAACATTAAAACCATGCCCCTCATCAACCGGCAGGTCGAAGTCCGCCGCCTGATTTTGAAAAAGCCGGTATTCGATCTGCGCGTCGACAAGGCGGGGCGGAAAAATTGGAATTTTGCCGAACTCAACGATCCCGTGCGCTTCGCGCAAGCCGCCGGGCCCGAGGACGTCACAACCGATGCTGACGCGCCGCCGACGGCGATACAGGGGCGGCCGCTGCCGTCAAAACTCTCTGACATCCAGCATCTGCAGCTCGATGATGTGCGCATCGAAGATGGTACGCTGCGCTACACCGACGAGCGCGCGGGCAAGCCGCAGGAGGTCAATGCCGTCAACGTCACGATCGCGCTTAAATCGCTGAACAGTCCGCTGACCGCCAGCGGCAACTTGGCGTGGCAGGGCGAGAAGACCGATTTCGACGCTAAACTTTCAACCGCCAAAACTGTGCTGGAAGAAAAACCGGCGCAGCTGGCGTTCAACGCCTCGAACCGGCACATCGCGGCAACCTACGACGGCAGCGTGCTCGTGCGCGATGGTGCCGATCTCGAAGGCCAGGTGACGGCGAAGTCTCAATCCGTGCAGGGGCTCGCCAAATGGCTTGGAACGGTGCTGCCGCCGGTCCCGGGTTTCGGGCCGCTCACTCTCACCGGCACGCTCAAGACCAACGGCAACGTCACGAGCTTGTCGAATGCCAATCTCGGCCTCGATGGCGCGACGGCTACGGGCGGCGTGACGGTCACGACGGGCGGCGTCAGGCCTTATGTGCAGGCCAACCTCAAGCTCAGCGAGCTTGATCTCAACAAGTACATGTCGAGCGGCGGCGTCATCGCGACGGCAGCTCCCACGCCAGCGCCTGCTGATCCGGCTCAGGCACCGTTTCCGGTACCCGCTAAGGACCCGGAAGCGAGCGCACCCGCGCCGGGGGACGACATCGAAAAGCTGCTTAATGCCCCCAATGACGCGGCGCCTGGCAAAGTCTACGGCGCAACGCAGCGCGCGGGCTGGTCAAGCGAAGCCTTAAACTTGGCCCTGTTCGGCGTTGCCGATGCGGACGCCAAACTTCAGGTTGGCCGCTTGCTGTTCCAGGACATCAAGGTCGGCCAGTCGGCGTTGACGGTCGGGCTCAAGAACCGGGTGATGAAAACCACCTTCGACGACGTGCAGCTTTACGACGGCCGCGGCAAAGGCTTCCTCAATATTGACGGCACCGGCAAAGCCGCCAGCATCGGCGCCAATTTCGCGCTCGACGGTTTGTCGGCGCTGCCGTTCCTCAAGGATGCCGCCAATCTCGAGTGGCTCTCAGGCAAGGCCAAGCTCGGGTTTCAACTCGCGGCGACAGGCGCCAGCCAATTGCAGCTTGTCGAAAGCCTTAACGGCAAGGCGGATTTCGCTTTCGCCAATGGCGCCATTGTTGGCTTCAACCTTCCAGGCGCCATCCGCGGCATCTCGCAAGGCAAGTTATCGGGGCTCAAAAAATCGCCATCTGAGAAAACCGATTTCAGCGAATTGTCGGCGAGTTTCAATGTCGCCAACGGCATCGCCCAGAACCAGGATCTGCAGCTCGTCAGCCCGCTGTTGCGGGTCACGGGCGCGGGCGCGGTACAGCTGCCGCAGCGAACTGTCGACTACACGGTCAAACCAAAGCTCGTCGCCAGTCTCGAAGGCCAGCAGGGCGCGCAGGGTCTTTCCGGCATCGAGATTCCAGTGCGAATCAGCGGCACGTGGACGGGCGTGAAGTACGAACCTGACCTTGGCGGCGTGCTCAAAGACCCCAACAAGGCGCTGGAGGCGGTCAAGGAACTCGGCAAGCAGTTCAAGGGCAAAAATGCCGGCGAGATCGTCAACGAACTGCTCGGCAAGAAAAACCCCGACGGCACGACGAGCGGGTCGTCAGGCGCCAAAGACCTGCTGAACAAGTTCTTAAAGCCGCAATAAACCGCGCATTTTCGTCATCTGCGGGCGCTGTTACGGCGTTTGTCGCAGCACACTTTGCGGCAGCAAAAACGGGCTTCAAAAGTGTCGCAGAAACGTCGCAACCAAGGCGCAGCATCACGCTGTTAAATCTACGTAAAGACACGCGACAAAATATTTTTGTCTGGGGGGCAAAAAAATCTTGCGTGGGGGGGGCATTGGCCTCATATGCATCCGCTCTCGTCTGTCCACCTGCCAGCATGGTCGAGGTTTTCCAGAACCAATGAGGTAAGGAGCGGGCGAGTCAAAACTGTCTACTGGTTGGGGAGGGTCACATGGCCTTTAATGACACCCTCTTCCAATTGGGGATGGACTTGACTCGTTCAAGCACCGCCCAAGAGGAAGATCACGTTCACGATGTTGCGTCCGTTGCGCGCTCCGAGGTCCAAGTGGGCCCTGCGGGCAACGTAAATAGGTTCACGGGACGCCACCTTTTCATCGATCTTCACGGCGCGGCGCGTCTCGCCGACGCCAAGTCGGCGGAGCGTGCGATGGCGTCTGCGATGACGAGCCTCGGCAAGTCGCTCGTCAGCGTCACCGTCAGCCGCGTTGTAGGTGGGTCCGCCTTGTCGGGCGTCGCCGTGCTGTCGGTTGGGCAGCTGTCGTTCCGCGGCAACCTGGCGACCGGCTTTGTCACAGTCGACGTGCGCGGCTGTGCCGGCCTCGATGCCCATGCGGCGCTGTTTGCGCTGGCTGAGGCTTTTGGGGCCCGCGAAGCCGTGATCCAGAAGACGCGGCATTCCGACGTCGTGTTCTTGCCGGCTGTGAAGGCGGCGGGCAAAGCAGGCAAAGCCGTCAAGGCACAGCGCAAGGCGGCGTAAGGGTTGGCTTCGATTGCGCTGGCAGTCCTGAAACAAACCCAATCGCCCGGAGACAGCCGTCTCCGGGCGGTTTTGTTTTATAGGGTCCAGATCGGTGTTTGCAGCATTGAGCCGGACTTCGGTTTTTGACGCTAAGCCGACCTACCTCCCCAGATGGAAACCGTGCAAATCACACTTATGCGCCTTGGAATCGTCGAGAGTCGGCGGACATAGTACGGCGAGTTATTTCCTGTCGACGTAAAGCGTAAGCGGAATGGCGTAATGCGAAAGTTCAGGGATGCGCGCATTATTTCTTGCCTGTTCCGGTGCCGATATCAAAGACACACAATTCGCGTTCCGAAGAGCCGCAAAAGTTGCTTTATGCAAATCCAATGAAATCAATTGATAGGCCGTTGTCAGTGACCCTGCCCCCAACCGGTACTCATTCATAGATAGAGTCCGTTCTGGTTATGGTCCGCTGTGGACCGGCTTGCAAACTCGTTCGGTGTGAGCCCGTTGAGGCTCGTGTGTGGCCGTTCGCCGTTGTAATCGATCCTCC
>JANNEP010000030.1:0-14304 GCA_031378895.1 Hyphomicrobium sp. | reverse complement strand
CGAATGACTTCCTTCTCCCAAGGGAGAAGGTGCCCCGCCCGGCGCGGTAGCGCCAAAGGATGGGGGGCGGATGAGGGGCTTGGATTGATCCCGCCTAGTCATAGCCCCTCACCTGCCCTTCGGGCATCCTCTCCCGTTCCGGGAGAGGAAAATCCTGAAACTAGTGCCGTGTGTTAGGAAAATGCTCTTGGATGACGGAAGTACCCGTAAATTTTCATATCGGTCTAAGCGGGGCTGCTGCTCTACCTTGCGGCCGCGTGATCGATTTGCAGTTCGTGCCCGACCGTCTCGAGCATGGCTTCAAGACGCGCGGCTGCCGTGTCGAGGGCTGCCGCCATGCCAAGCGCGCGTTCGGACTCGATCGCCTGGGTTTGGCTGAGCGTGTAGAGCCGCCCGGCATTGCGCGCGATTTCCTCGCAGCCCTTGGGATCGAACGGGTTGGCCTGCAGCGCCCAGGCAATGTCGTGAATATCTTCCGCGGCTTTGAGAATGGCCTGCGGCTGGACAGCGTCTCCGGCTTGCGTCCCTGCACCGGAGCGCGCAAGGAGTGCGACGCGCGTTTCAGCGAGATACGTCTTGAGGGTGTGAATTTCAGTTTGCAGCTGACCCAATAGCGCCGGCGGCTGGCGCAGCGACGTCTGCAGCCGGCCGATGGCGTCTTCGAGCAGCGCGCTATCGAGGCGCCGGGCCCGGCGGCCATGTTCGGCTAAAAACCAGCGGCCGCGTGCCGATTCGAGCAGAGCCGCTTCAATGGCCTGGTATTCGCCCTCGGTGTCTTCGGCCTGAGTGGGTGAGAGCCGATGCATCGCCGTTCCATTTTTTCCACAGATTTAATAAGGCATACGTGATTCGAGCCCCCTGCTGGCAAGGGTCTTTGGCCCCGGCACGCTAGGAACATTTCGTGTGAGTCTTCGCGGCACCTGTCGGGGCGTTGAGGGCCGGATGGGGTAGGGGGAAAGATGTCTGACGTGGCAGGGAGCGACCGTGGGTTTGCGATCCGGGTGGCGCTATTCTACGGCGCGCTGTTCGTCGTCTACGGCATGCATGTACCGTACACGCCCGTCTGGCTCGACTGGCGCGGCCTGTCGGCGGGCGAGATCAGTGCTGTCATGGCGGCACCGTTCTTTCTCCGGCTGCTGATCACGCCAGCGATTGCGCTCGCTGCCGACCGCAACGGCAATCACCGCCAGGTGCTGATCGCTCTCGCCTGGGCCAGCCTGCTGATTGCGCTTGCGTTGAGCCAAGCGGCGTCGTTCTGGCCGATCCTCATGCTCGCCGTACCGCTGATGATCTGCAACTCGACGATCATGCCGCTGACCGAAACGGTCGCCATGTCGGGTGTTCGGCGCAGCGGCGCCGACTATGGCCGCATGCGGTTGTGGGGATCGCTGACGTTTGTTGCGGCGAGCTTCGCGGGCGGTGTCGCGGTCGCGCACTATGGCGGCGGCGCCGGAGTATGGCTCGTCATTATCGGATGCGCGCTGACCGTCATGGCCGCGCATCTGTTGCCGCATCAGGCGGCGGATGCAGCCGCAGCGCCGGCGGCTGGGTCATTGTGGACGGCTGCAGAGCCGCTGGCACTGTTGCGGCAACCGGCGTTTCTGGCGTTCCTTGCGGTCTCGGGCCTCGTGCAGGCGGCGCACGCGACGTTTCTCACATTCGGGACGTTGATCTGGCAGAAGCAGGGTCTCAGTGGCGCCTGGATCGGGGCGCTGTGGGCCATCGGCGTGTTTGCGGAGGTCGTGCTCTTCGCCGTCTCCGGCGCGCTCGTCGAACGCTTTGGTCCGGTGCGGCTGCTCGTCATTGGTGCGGCGGCGTCCATCGCACGATGGATTGCCATGGGCTTTGATCCGGGGCTTTCTCTGCTTGTACCGCTGCAGGTTCTGCATGGCATTACCTACGGCGCGGCGCATATCGGCGCCATTCACTTCATCAATCAGGCGGTGCCGCGCCACGCGAGCGGCAGCGCCCAGGCGTTGTACGCGACGGTTGCCGCGGGTCTGGCGATGGGGATCGCAACGCTGATTGCGGGCGCCATCTACGCCGTCTACGGCGGGGCATCTTATTTTGCCATGAGTGCGCTGTCGGTGTTGGCGCTGGTCGCGGGATTGAAGCTGCAAGGGCTTTGGAGCGGCGGCCTACTCTTTGAGGAGCGCGGGCCGGGTGCGGATATTAGCCCCAGAGTGCCGGGTCCGGAGGCGCCATGACGCCGGATTGAATATCGATTGCGTGAGCCCGGTCGTGTGCCAGCAGCAGCGGGCCATCGAGATCGACCCAATCGGCGTCTTGCGCCAGGATCATGGCGGGCGCGACCGCAAGGGACGTCGCGACCATCGACCCGATCATGATTTTGAGCCCTGCTGCCCTGGCCGCGCGATGCAGCGCCAGCCCGCCCGTCAGCCCGCCAGCCTTGTCGAGCTTGATGTTCACGGCGTCGTAGAGCCCTGCAAGGCGCGCGATGTCAGCAGAGATGTGCACGCTTTCATCGGCGCAAATGGGCACGGGCCGCGGCAGCGATCTCAAGGCCTCATCGGCGCCTTGGGCTAAGGGCTGCTCGATGACCTCGACGCCTGTCGCCTCTGCTGCGGCCATGAGGGATGGGAAGACCTCGACCGTCCAGGCTTCGTTGGCATCGACGATCAGGCGGGCATCGGGCCGGGCCGCACGCACGGCCCGCATGCGGGCATCGTCTCCCGCGCCGCCGAGTTTGAGTTTCAGGAGGGGGAGGTGAGAAACGCTGAGCGCCTTTTGCGCCATGGCGGCGGGCTCAGCGAGGCTCAGCGTGTAGGCGGTGGTGATGGCTTTGAGTGGCGAAACGCCCGCACGTGCGGCGGCGGTGAGGCCCGATGACTTGGCCTCGAAATCCCACAGCGCACAATCCAGCGCGTTCAGCGCCGCACCCGGAGCGAGCCGTTGCGCCAGATTTTCTCGCGTTGTCACCGGCCCAGCGGTGGCGATCAAGGCCAGAACTCCGGCAACCGTTTCGCCATAACGCGTATAAGGTACGGCCTCGCCATGGCCCGTATGGCGCCCGTCGCTCACTGAGACGACGACGACATCAGCGGCCGTCTTCGAGCCGCGCGAAATGGTGAAGGATTCTGCAAGCGGCCAGACTTCGTGCCGGGCTTGAACCTTAAGCGGACGCATCTTGGGACCTTAACCCCGCAGCCGTTGCGGGAGATGCGTCAGGCAATGCGGCCCGCGGCGTGGGCGAGAAACAGGTAGACGCGCCCCGTGTCCGAGATCAGATGGGTGTGAGTCAACCGCCCTGCCGGATCGCGGCCATCGGCTTCCTTGATGATGCGCTCGAAATCGGAGAGATAGCGCGCCACGGTTTGCGCCAAGTCTGCGTCGGTCTTGACCCGGCTTGCGACAGCGTCGAAGACGCTGCGGGTTTCAGGCGCATAGATGCTGCGCACCATGACGTTGCGCTGTCCGGCGCGCAGCCGGTTCCAGATCGCCGAGGCGGTGGCCGGATCGACGGCGCGGGCAATCATGCTGACGTCGAGACGGAAAGGTTGCACCGCCGATTGCGCGGCGCGGGCTTCGGCTTGGGCTTCTTCGTCGTGAGAGGCTCTGGCCAGAAGATCACCGAGCGACCAGCCCTCGCGGGCTTCGCCTGAAGACTGAGCCGTGTGCAATTTGGAACGCGGGGCGCTTCTCTCTTCGTAAGCCAGGGCTGCCGTGAGCGAGGGCACGTGCCGGACCGGAATGTCGGGAGCAACGATGTCGCGCTGGAGCACGGTGCGGGCTGAAATCTGCGACAGCTGATCGAGGGCGCGCAACTGGTCATTGAGGGCGCGGCGCATCGCCTCCGCCGTGTCGCGCGTGGACGCTGGAAGCCGCGCCGATTCCTCACGAATGCGGGCCTGTTCACGGGCCAGCGTTTCAGCGGCCTGGCCCGCGCGCATGCGGGTTTCATCGGAGGCCGAGGCCAGACGCGTCGATAGAGACTCGAACTCTTTAGAGAGTTCACCCGAGACGCTGTTGAAGCGGTGGCGCAAATCCGACAGCGTGCGTTCGCTTTCGGCTTCCGTCTGCGTCTTGACGCGCTCAAGTTCGGCCATCAGTGCGCGTGAGCGGATTTCCGTGCCGTCCCTCAATTCATCCGTCAGGGCGCGGGCGCGCAGCTCGATCGTCGATAGCGAGCCTTCGAGGTTGGTTGAGTATCCAGCCATGGTGCGGCCGAACTCATCGGCCTTGCCGGACAGGCGATCGAGTGTGCGGGAGAGATCGGCGTGGCGGGTCTGCAGTGTCGAATCCATGCGCAAATTGGCATCGTCGAGTACGCCGGCGGCCTTCATAATCTGCTCGCCCTGGTTTTCGAAACGATTGGTGACGCCGTGGATCTGGGTGAACAAATTCTCCGAGACGTTTTGCAGCATGCCTGTCTGATGCTCTAAGCCGTCAATGGCTTTCATCGTCTGGCGTGTGATGTTTTCACTGACGCGGCGGACGGCGTTGATGCCGTTCATGACCGAATCGTCGAGGTCGATCGCCTGCTTCGAGATCGTTTCGCGGAAGGTTCGCGAGTGCAGATCGAGCGCGCTCGTCAGCACAAGCGCTTTTTCGCTGACCGCGCTGTCGATCGCCGAGGTCGAGCGCAGGATCTGGTCATCGAACAGCTCGAGCCGCCTCTGGAACGCGTCGTCGAGGGACTGGGTGCGTTCGATCAATTGGATGTCGAGCGCCTGGGCACGGTTGGCGAGTGTTGTATCAAGTGCGCGGGCGTATTCCTCGAACACGGTCTGCAGATTTTCCGTGCGATTTCCGAGTGTCGTATCGAGTGTCTGCATGTAGCTGTCGAACGCCACGCGCATCTGGTCGGTACGCGAGCCAAGCGCGGTTGAGAATGCCGTCGTGTAATCTTCGAGCACGGTCTGCAGGTGCTGGGTACGCGAACCGAGTACGGTTTCAAAGCGTCCCGTCGACGCCGCCAGCGAGCCCTCGAGCGAGGCAAGGTTGTCGCCGGCACCCCTGATGATGCCCGCGAGTGTGACCTGCTGCGTCGACAGTTTCTCGATCAGCATCGGAATTTCGGTGCCGAGCGTCTTGAGCGTATCGGTCACGCTCTCGGACGTATTGAGCAGCGCGTGGCGTTCCCCTGTTAGCTCTGAGATAAGACCGCGAATGCGCCGCTCGTTCTGCTCGTATGAGCGCTCGAGATCGGCAACCTGGTTGTGCACCAGGGCTTCGAGTTCACCGGCGCGGCCAAGAGCGCGCGAAACGGCGTCGTTCATGAACGATACTTGGCGGCGCACGGCCTGTCCGAGGCTGGCGATCGATTGCTCGGCGGCGCGATCGGGTTCGGCAAGGCGGATCGCGACTTCCGTCATCGTCGAGGATTTCAAGGCCAGCGACGAGATATGCCAGTTGAGCAGAGCCAGAAGCCAGAAAATGGCGATCGGCACCACGACGGCCGCGGTGGTGTAGAATGCCACCGGGTGGAGCAGCATGGACCCGAGCGTCGTCGTGTCGGTCCATTGTGGCGCCAGCGTCAGAACGCCGAAGCCGATGCCGACCACAGCCCAGACGAGGCTTGCAGCGGCCGCGACGCGGAAGATCTTCGTCGATGGCTTTTGCTCAAGCGCATAAATAAGCCCGCCGATGCTCGGCACGTCGTCATTGGCGGCGATCTTGCCGCGCACCGGACCGGCAGGGCGGCGGCGGGCGACACGGCGCGACGGCTGATCGTTGGCGGCTTGGGACTTGGGTGCGGGCTCGATAACGGTCGCGGAAATGGTCGCGGATTTCATAAGCGGTGGCGGCGCCTCGAGAGCCTGTTCGGGCACATCAGCGCCGGCATTCGAAGCCGCAGCAGCCTCTAACGCGTGCTGCCGTCCGGCGATCGCCATCAGCTTTGCAATTTGGTCTTGCGCCATACCCTGCCACCCCACGCGGACCGAGCCCCGCAGCCCGCTGCCCCCACTTGGGGGCCTCTAAGTCGTTTTCAATCTATGCGATTTTTGCCATAGCTACAAAGATCAATTACAGAAAAAACCATGCGATTCCGGGCAGCTGCAACTCTTTTCCAGCGCTGATTTTGGCAGCACTGCGGCGGGATTGTGGCAACAAAGCCGGCCCCGGGCGGCGCTGGGTCATTCCTGCGGTGGTGGTGCATCTGTTACCGGTGTCTTGCCGCAACGCTCAACTTTTGAGTGATGGGCTTTACTGGCGTTTATTCTGATCGTGAGACCATTGAAGAATAGAGTGGAGAAAGCGCCGGATTTTTGCGGCTCTCAAAACGGTCCAGTCAGAGGTAGGCCATGCTAACGAGCCTTGCCGCAACCGACCAGGAAACCCATGCCGGAGGCGGCGAAAATCTGCTTCTCAGCCCTGTCGACTTGAAGCATTTGCGCCGCTACACGCTCGGCGACATCGCTCTCGAAAAAGAAGTTCTCGGCCTCTTCCTGGCCCAGCTGCCGCAGACCATCGCCGCGCTTAGTCATGCCGAAACCGACCGCGACTGGCGCATTGCCGCGCACACGCTGAAGGGATCGGGCCGGGCTATTGGGGCATGGCGGCTTGCCCGCCTCGCCGAGCAGGCCGAGCGCGTTTTGGGCGTCAAAAACCGGGTCACGTGCGGCGAAGCCGTCGCCCGCATCGAGGAAGCGGCCCAGGAGGCGCGCAGCTTCATCCTGACGACGTATGGCGGGCGCGCCTAACTTCGCCCCAGTCCTTCGCCCAAGTCGCCGCTGCGACAAGCGAATTGCTTGAATTTGCGGGCGGCTGCGACTAAGCCTGCCCCTGTTTCAGATCTTGGGAGGCGCGCCGGCATGGTCCGATGCGGCACCGTTCCGGATCGCAATGGCAGGGCACTTCGAGGACCATGGCGAAGATCACGTTTATCCAACCCGACGGACAGAGCCAGACAGTCGAGGCCGCGGCAGGCCTCACCGTGATGGAGGCGGCGAAACTCAACACGATCGATGGTATCGACGCCGAGTGCGGTGGCGCCTGCGCCTGCGCCACGTGTCATGTCTATGTCGATGAAGCCTGGCGGGAGAAGTCGGGTAAGCCCGCGGCGATGGAAGAAGACATGCTGGATTTTGCCTTCGACGTGCGCGACGGCAGCCGGCTGTGCTGCCAGATTAAAGTCACGGCCGCGATCGATGGACTGATTGTGCGCGTTCCGGCCAAACAGTTTTAATCTCGGGTTTCCGGTGCGGGCCCGCAGATCAAGACCAGAGTTGAAAATATGACCATTCATACGTCTCCAACGCCGTCAGCGGCGGACAGTAAACCCGATGTGGTTGAAACCGATGTCGTCATCATCGGGGCCGGTCCGTGCGGACTGTTCGCGGTTTTTGAACTGGGCCTGCTCGACATCAAGGCGCACGTCATCGATATTCTTGACCGCGCCGGAGGCCAGTGCGCCGAGCTCTATCCCGAAAAACCGATCTACGACATTCCAGCCCTGCCCATCGTCACGGGCCAGGAACTGACCGACAAACTGATGCAACAGATCAAGCCGTTTGGTGCGGAATTTCATTTCAGCGAGCGCATTGATGCCTTGACCAAAGAGGCCGATGGCCGCTTCCGGCTTATGAGCGACGCGGGACAAGTGTTTCTCACCAAGGTCGTGGTCGTCGCCGCGGGTGGCGGCTCGTTCACGCCGAAGCGTCCGCCGCTCGACGGCATCGAAGCCTATGAAGGCACATCGGTGTTCTACTCGGTGCGCAAAATCGAAACCATGCGCGGCCGCGATATCGTCATCGCCGGCGGCGGCGACAGCGCGCTCGACTGGACGCTGAACCTGCACCCGGTCGCCAAGTCACTAACCCTGATCCATCGCCGCGATGAGTTCCGGGCAGCCCCGCATTCGGTTGAGAAAATGCGCGCCCTTGTCGCCGGGGGGAAGGTGCGCTTGGCCATCGGTCAGGTGATGAAACTCAACGGCGATGGGGATCAGCTCACGAGCGTCGAGATCAAGACGGCGGCGGGCGTAGAGACTCTGCCCTGCACCGCACTGCTGCCGTTCTTCGGTTTGACGATGAAGCTCGGCCCCGTTGCCAACTGGGGTCTCAACCTGCACGAAAACCTCATTCCCGTCGACACCGAGCGGTTCGAGACGAGCGAAAAAGGCATCTTCGCCATCGGCGATATCAATAGCTATCCGGGCAAGCTGAAGCTAATTTTGTCAGGGTTCCATGAGGCTGCACTGATGGCGCAGGCGGCCCACAAAATCGTTTATCCCGGCAAGAAGCTGCTGTTTCAGTACACCACGTCGTCGTCGAGCCTGCAGAAGAAGCTCGGCGTCAAGTAGTGCGCCTCAGAGAATCGAATGGGTGAGGGCGTAGCCTTTGGTCATGATCCGGCGCAATGATTGCGGCATGGCGTTGATCGCTGCCTTGGCTCGGGCTCGGAAACCGAGATAAAGCCGTGCATACATGGAGCCGGCCAGGCTCAGCGGTTTAACCCAGTCCACCACTTCGGCCGTCGCGTCCGACCAGTCGAGCTTGTAGTTATCGCCTGGTGCGAGCATGTCGTAGACATCAAGTCCGTCATCGTAGCCGTCGCGAATGCTTTGCTCGAGCAACAGGACGCCGGCGCCCGATTTCTCATATTTAAGATTGAACACGATCACGTGCATGGCCAGCCGGCCCTTGCAGATGAAGGAAACTTCAAGGGCCGCTGGTTCGCCTTGGCATTCGAGAACCGCGACGATGCAATTTGTTGATTTATCGCGGCCCTCCGCGGCGTCGGCAAAAAAGCGGGCCATGCGGGCGTCGGCGATGGCGTGGGACACCAAACCGCGGTCCTTCAACCACCCTGATTTGAGGTCGAGGGCTGTGACCGCAAGCGCGCGGGCATCTACGCCGCCCTTGTAGCGTTTGAAGGCCATGCCGCCTTGCTCTTCGAGACGGCGCGCCAAGCGGCGGCGGTTGCGGCGGCTTCTGGGCGAATAGCGCTGCTCGTAATCGGCAAAGGATTTGGCACTTCTGAGATCGAGGTAAGGCGCGCTTTGGCGGTCTGAAACGCGGGCGCCGATCTCGGACAAAAGCGGGGCGATCGCCGCATCGGCGCGCACGCGTCTGAGGCGCACGACATCGGCCTTGGCGTTAGCTGACAGATAGGCCCAACCAGCGCGCATGACGTCGAGGGCGTCGGAGAGATCGTCGATGATAACGTCGCCATACTGGCTGACGGGCTCGCCCATCCAGAAGATCTGGGTGATGCCGCGCACGCGCTCAGATACCAGCGGCCAGATCATCACCAGGCGGCCGTCGCGGCGGCCGGTGAGAATGGAAATCGTCAAGCCGGAAATGCCGCCGGGCGCCTCGGCCAGATAGTGGTTGGCCCAATGCCAATTCCAATTGAAGGTCTGGAACACCTGCGCTGGACGTCCCGCCCGGTCAAACAGTGCATTCCAGCCGGCTTCGAGTGCGTCGAAGCCGGCGCGATCGGTGATGAGCGCGAGGTCTAGGTTTGCGGCTTTTGCCGGTGCTGCCGGGGCTGGGCACCACGCGGCATCGCACTCGATCCGGTGCGCGTCGGCGAAATTGAACGAACGAGAAGTGGCGTTCATGGCGGGCTCATCGGTTTGGGGCACTGTGGTGGGCCATCGGCCCTTAACCCAATGAGAAGCAAACCCTATGCCATGGTTACGATTGCCGCCGCGTAGCGCTAACACCCTCAAATATGGGCGATTTCCAGAAACGCGAGGGCCAGCAACACGACCGCGTTAACGAGTATGAAAAGCCGGCCGCGCCGGGTTGGGGCGGCCGTTCCCAAAATGAGCGGCGCGAGCATGGCGCCGGCGCCCGCAAGGTTGATCGGGATCAGACCGGCGGGGCCAAGTCCGCCGCGGGCATCGGGAAACTGCAGCGTCACGAAAACGGCGGCGGCAATGCCGAGCACGACCGCGCCCAGCAGCCGTGGCCAGAACCCGGATTCAGGCTTCTGCATGCCGGTGATGCGGATGGCCGTCAGCGGTACGAGGACGAGCGTTAAACCCGCTGCGGCTTTGAGGAGCACTTCAAGCCAAAGAATTTGTTGCACGGCCCGGACCTAGTTCTCTGAAACCGTCGCCGTATGCCGGTAGCTGGCCGAACGACGCTCAGTGCAAGTCGTCGACCGGATGTTTCATCGACGGATCCTTGCCGGGCCCTGACGCTCCGACATCGCCGAAGAGACCGATGTCCTCTTCCACCGGTTCGGGCGGCGTTGGCGTGAAGTCGCCAGCGAGGTGGCGGTTCAAGGCTTCCTTGATTGCAGCTGTCTTGCCGGCCGTGCAATAGGCTTCGCCCTGACTGGCGACGGCCTTCGACACGCCGCTGAACGACGTGTCGTAGATCTGGGCAAGTTTGGTTGCGTCTGCCGGAGCGGCAACGGTTTCAGCGGCCAGGAATTGCGTGCGTAGTTTCGAGGGATCGAAATTATAGCCGCACTTGATGGCCCGCGCCGCAGTGGTGCCGACCTGCATGGCGCGTGCCGTCGGATCGTTCTGCACCGCAGGCGGAGCTTTCGGCGCGCCGCCGAACAAAGATCCGGTGGATACATTGCCGAGACTGGCGCCGCAGCCGCTCACGAGAACCGCAACACCGAGGAGAGCCCAGATTGTTCGCGCCATGTGTCTGCCCACCCTTGCCAGCATTTCGCAACGGAGCATTGGCCGAGCCTTCGCCCCCGGTCAACCGCAAGACGCCAGGAACCCACGATAAACCGGCGGATCTTGGGCAATTCCTATTATCCGAGGCCTCGAAGCGTTAACGCATGAGTTCGCGCGTTGCGGCATCGAGGCCGTCGAGGGTCAACGGGTACATGCGGTTGCCCAAAAGCTTGCGCACCAGGCCGATCGACGGCGTCCAGCCCCAATGCTGTTCGGGAAGCGGATTGAGCCAGACAGTATGCTTGTAAATGTCGGTCACGCGCTTGAGCCAAAGCCCGCCCGGCTCGGGGTTCATGTGCTCGACCGAGCCGCCCGCGACCGTGATCTCATACGGGCTCATCGAGGCGTCGCCTACAAAGATCACCTTGTAGTCGGCGGGATAGGTATTCAGCACCTGCAAGGTATCGGTCTTGCCGGTATAGCGCCGGGCATTGTCGCGCCACACGCCCTCGTAGAGGCAATTGTGGAAGTAGAAATATTCGAGGTGCTTGAACTCTGATCGCGCCGCCGAGAACAGCTCCTCGACGTCTTTGATGTGATTGTCCATCGAGCCGCCGATATCGAAAAACATCAGCAGCTTGACGGCGTTGTGGCGCTCAGGCCGCATGTGGATGTCGAGATAACCTTTTTCCGCCGTGCCGCGGATCGTGTGGTCGAGATCGAGTTCTGAGGCTGAGCCGGTGCGGGCGAATTGCCGGAGGCGGCGCAGCGCAAGCTTGATATTGCGCGTGCCGACTTCGGCGGTGCCGGCCAGATCCTTGAACTCGCGCTTGTCCCAAACCTTGATGGCGCGGCGGTGGCGGCTTTCTTTTTGCCCGATGCGGATGCCGGCCGGATTGTAGCCGTAAGCGCCAAAGGCCGAGGTGCCGCCGGTGCCGATCCATTTGTTGCCGCCCTGGTGGCGATCCTTTTGGTCAGTGAGGCGCTTTTGCAGCTCCTCCATGATTTTGTCCCAGCCGCCGAGTTCCATGATTTTGGCTTTGTCTTCGTCGGACAAATTGAGTTCGGATATTTTGCGCAGCCACTCACTTGGAATGTCCGCGGCAACGGCGTCGCGCATCAGATCGAGGCCCTTGAAGACGTGGCCGAAGACCTGATCGAAACGGTCGAGATTGCGCTCGTCTTTGATGAGGCAAGCGCGGGCGAGGTAATAAAAATCCTCGACGCGGCCAGCAGCGACGCCGGCATCGATCGCCTCAAGCAGCCCCAGATATTCCTTGAGCGTTACGGGGAGCTTGGCGCCGCGCAGCTCGTGAAAGAAGGTTGCGAACATAGAGCACCAAACGGGGTCAGACCCCTCACATGAAAATCTGATACCACACTCGCACTTACCTGTGAGGGGTCTGACCCCATTTGGTGCTGACCCCAATTCCCTATTCTCGGGTCTCTTCCAGGTACTTTCGGTAGGCTTCGCGACCGTTCACATGTCCGAAGAGCGTCAGCACGAACCCGGTACACAACCAGTCGGGCCTAGCCTTCTCGTCAAGGTAAGCTTGCGCACTTGACCACTTCCACGCTTCCGGATCGGCGACTATCCCGGCTGCAACGGGATTGCGATGGATGTAGCGGCTTGTTTCTGACAGGTGTGCGTCATCGTTCACAACAACGGATGTGTATCGGCCTCGAAATAGCGGACCGTCTCGTTGTTGCCAGCGATTTACGGATTGGGTGAACGTCGACGATAGAGCCTGCATCGCATTTGAAAGAGTTGCGCTGGGCGTGTGCAAGAGCAGGTGGTAGTGGTTCGACATCAGGCAATAGGCGTGAACTTGCACGCCATGTCTCCCGCAAGCCTCGCGCAGAGCCACAAGAAACACGCTCTTCACGCGATCATCGGCAAATACATCTTCGCGGTCGATGCCGCGGTTCATTACGTGGTGCCACGCACCCTCATAGTCGACGCGGTGCCGGCGCGGCATGACTGGACTCCACGCAAACTGCAAATGACCGAATGACCGGGGTCAGACCCCTGACTTGAAAATCTGATACCACACTCGCTCTTTCCTGTGAGGGGTCTGACCCCGCATGTGAGGAGAGGGGTCAGACCCCTGACATGAAACTTTGTACCTGACCTTATCTTTCTTGTCAGGGGTCTGACCCCGGTCTGGCGCAGCAAAAACAAAGAAGCCGCCCGGTGAGGGCGGCTTCAAAGTTTCATTCAAGTCAGACGCGTGATCAAAGATCAGAAGTTGATCAGAGCGCCAGCCTTCACGATGTCGAGGTCTTCGGTCGGGATGGTGTTGCCGGGACCGGCTTCGAGATCAGCTTCGTAGTGGCGCCAGGCGAGCCAAACCGACATCGCTGCCGCATCGACTTCCTGTACAACACCGACGCCGAACTGTTGCAGTTCACTACTCGTGATGCCTAACGTGTCGAAGGTTCTAGTCGACATCATGTCGTCCTTTTCGCTGTACTCAGCGTAGAACACCGAGTGACCGAGCGAGTTGACACGCGTGCGGAGACCGCCCTTGACGTAGAACATATCACCTTCAGGCTTCAGGTTGCCTGGGGTGTCGATATTCTCTGAGGCAAAGGCAGCGTAGAGGAACAAGCCAGTTGGGACGTGTTCAACGTAACCACCGACCTGGAAGGCCGAGGCGTCGAAGCCCGGACCGTTGACCTCAAGAAGGTTGCCCGGGCCGTTTTCGTCCGTTGACTGGTTATAGGCAGCAGCAACGGCAACCTTGACGCCGTTGAACTCACCCGAGTAACGGCCCGAGATGGCCCACATGTCGTCTTCGCCCCATGAGGCCGACATCGAGAAGCCGGCGAAAACAGGCGTGTCATAACGGATGTTGTTGCTCGGATAACCGTCGCAGTCGCCAGCCACACCACCACCGCCGTTCAGCGGAGCGCAAGATGCGATCGAACCCCAGTTTGTGACGTTACCGCCAGCGGTGGTACGAATTTGGAAGGCGTTGACGTCATACATCACGTAGTTGGCGACGACGAGCGAACCCGAGCCGTCCGGCAGGATGGCCTGGTTGTCCGCCGCCGACGACTGCTTGCCGAGGCTGACGCGGCCAAGCTGGTCGCTCTTGACGAACCAGTACGAGCTTTCGACGGCGAGTGCAGAGTTATTGAAGCCAAGCGCGCCGTTGCCACCGTTGGCGACGACCGCCATCGCGTTGCTAGAAAGTCCGTTGTCGTTGTTCTGGTCAACCAGCAACGAGTCGTTCTGGATGGCTTCGATCTTCATCACGTAGCCCGCCGTGTAGCCGGGCGCGATGGTGGCCTGACCGGTGAACTTGACGTGGGTACCGATCGAGACCGAGCCCGTATCCGTGATGTAGACATTGCTTTCAATGCCGTCATCCCAGAACATGACCTGCTGGGCGACGAAGCCCGAGACCGTGAGCGAGACCTTGCGGTTGCCCTTGCGGGCCGTGGTGGCTTCGAGTTCGGCAATGCGTTCTTCGAGATCGGCGCCGCACTTGCCGCCGAGGTCCGCAGCAGAGGCGCTCGTGGCGAGACCGCCAGCGAGGACGCCTGCAGCGACCAGAGCGCTGAGACTGTATTTCGTCATATGACTTTCTCCCGTCTTCATCACTTCTAGAGGTGGACGCGGTACCTGGCGTGGTCGTCGGTGATAGCCGCCCCCAGGCGGCGCACGGCAGACCACAGAACCAAGTGAAGTCGCCGCTTAAGCCGGAACCTGTGTGATTCGCTCTTTCCAACCAAATGCGCTTTGC
>JANNEP010000016.1:0-59683 GCA_031378895.1 Hyphomicrobium sp. | reverse complement strand
TGATCGAGCGGTTTTTCAACAAGCTGAAGCAGTTCCGGCGCATCGCCACCCGCTACGACAAGCTCGGCGCCACATACTTCGCCTTCATCCAGCTTGCGGCGGTGAGGATTTGGATGCGATCAATTGAGTCCACGGCCTAGTATTCGACAATACGGCTCTGTCTCCCATTTTGACCGCGCATTTGTTCGTTGAGCGCGTACTCGATGAGCTGATCAGTGCTCGGCTCGCTCATCCGAGACAGCTGCTGGCCAATCGCGGCCTAACGTTTGAACTCAAGGTTGAACTGGTTCGTGCGATCGACGCATTAGAGGAGAAGCACGTATCCGCGTTCAAGTCTTTAAATAGGATTAGAAATAAGCTGGCACACGATTGGGATTATGCGCTCACGTTAGGCGAGCTCAATAGTCTCAAGATCGATTGGGCCGACATACAGAAAGCTGCCTTCAAAAAAGCCTCGGAGAAGGGGGCCGCCGAGGCTGGTAGGATAGCCGCGATATTCCTTTGCTGGGAAGCGATCGGACTAATCAACGAAGTCGAAACCAAACAAAATTGAGTGGATACCATCCGAACCTCCGGACTAGAGCATCAGATGGCCTCAAGCAGAAATCTCGCCCACCCGTAGACACAATATGGCCGGGTGCCGTCACCCACCGCTGTCATCCCGGCATTTATTGCCGGGATCCATCGTTCCACAAACTCCGCACCCAGCCGATGAATGGATCCCAGGGACAAGCCCTGGGATGACAAATCTGGAAACGCGTCGACCCACCCACCCCCCTGCCCGTTGCGGTGATACGGTTGACGCTTGAAAAGCGTCACGCACGCGCGGAGGTTTTTCATTTGCGCCGGCAACTCTCCTACGTCGAGCCGGCCGCCGGCGTTCCGCGCGTGCGCCGAGCCTTCGGCTCGGACCGCTTCCCCGCAACGGGCAGGGGAAATTTTGGGACACGCCGTCATCCTCAAATCGCGTCCGGCCCTTAAAGCCGGATCGCGGTTTGGGGATCCAGCGCACGACTCCTATCGCAAAATATTTCGAGCCTTCGGCAGTTTTTCCGCTGGATCCCCGAACGGTCTCGCGGGCTCGCCCCTTCGAGGATGACGGGCAAGCACGCCGGGCGCCCAAAAATTCCGGGCGCCATCAAAAATCTATATCCCCTGCCCTTCGACCGCCTTGCGCAGCTCTTCCGCCGCAGCCGGTGCGCCCTCGATGTTGGGGTGGATTTTCAGCAGCTGCTCATAGGCTTTGAGCGCGCCCTTCTTCTCGCCCAGAAGGCCGAGAATTTTCGCCATGCCGTCGAGTGCGCGAAAGTGGTTGGGCTCGAGCGCGAGGGCGCGGCGCAAATCGCCGAGTGCCGCTTCGTAGTTGTTCATGCGGTAGTGGACGTAGGCGCGGTGGCTCCAGGCTTCGGCATAGTCTGGCGCCAGATCGACGGCGGCGTCCATCAGCTTCAAAGCCTTGTCCTGCTCCATGTGCATTGAAAACGCTTCGCCGCGATCAATCAGTAGGTTGACCGTGTCACCGCCATCGAGCCGCCACAGCTTTTCGATCGCCGCGCCGATGTCGCCGCCAAGGCGATGATCGTCTGTCGTCGCGAGATTGGCATAGAGCGAGTTAAGCGTCTTCAATGCTTCTTCAGGCGTTTTCGGCCAGGGCAGCCCCATCATGCCGGGCTCGCCCTTCGGTTTCGTGCCAGGGGGTGCTGCAGTCTTTGGAAGGGCTGCGGGCGGGGCTGCCTCAGGACCTTGGACTTGCCCGGAGTCCAGTCCAGGAGGAGACGCAGGCGGCTCGGCGGCGGACGAAGGCGCTAAGCCTGAGCCGAGCGCCGCAAGGTTCAGGACAATTCGGGCAAATGATTTCATGCCCGCAAAACTAATCGAGGGCCGGGGGCTACGTCAAAGCGTGGATTGTGAAATTGCCGTAAGAAAACGCAAGCTAGGCAAGCGCACCTAGCCCTGGCGGGCCTTGAAGCGGCGATGCGTTTTGTTGATAATATAGACGCGGCCTTTGCGGCGCACGAGGCGGTTGTCGCGGTGACGCGAGCGCAGGGACTTCAGGGAGTTTCTAACTTTCATCACAACACCGGTTATAGATGGTGGGCACTACAGGGATCGAACCTGTGACCCCTACCATGTCAAGGTAGTGCTCTACCGCTGAGCTAAGTGCCCCGAAGGGAAGACGTGCTTCTAGAGGGACTTCGCCTCCCCGGTCAAGCCTCTGGGCCCCAGAAAATGCCTGTTCTCGAGGCCTTTGCTTGCGGTGTCCCGACGCAATCGGATTCGCCCGGAGGGCAAAGATCAGGCCGCCAGCAGGCGATCGACCTCGCGGACCAGGTCTTTGAGGTGGAAAGGCTTGGACAGGACGCGCGCATCCTTCGGCGGCGCGTTGTCGCTGTTGAGCACAACAGCCGCAAACCCGGTGATGAACATGATCTTGAGGTCGGGATCGATTTCGCTGGCCCGGCGGGCCAATTCGATGCCGTCCATCTTCGGCATGACGATATCGGTCAACAGCAGCGTGAACGGCTCGTGCTTGAGGCGCTCATAGGCATCCTCGCCGTTTTCGAAGGCGACAACGTCGTAGTTGGCCTTTTGCAGCGCCTTGACCAGGAAGCCGCGCATGGAATCGTCATCCTCAGCCAGAAGGATTCGGCGGAGCGGCAGACTTGAGGGTTTTGCAGTCATGGACACTCGCTTGAGACAACGGCCCGGTTTGACGATCAGACTTGACGGCCAAGATTATCGATACCCGATATTGGCTCGCAAGCAAACTTGACGTGAGTTTGGTAAACGGACCATGAAGTTGTGGATAGCCCCGCCTCGGGCCGAAGGGCGCTTGCTCACGCCTACCGCCTGTCCACCACAGTCCGGACTGAGACGTGAGCGATACATGGACTTCGCGCCCCGGTGTTGGCACACTCTATTCGTACACTACAAACGTCGCTTAGGAGATGTAGTCGGGCTATGCCGCACAGCGATTTGCACAGCGTTCCGGCTGCGTTTTTTCCCTCATACGATGTTTTGAGGCCGAAGATGCAGACCGCGCCTTTCGTATTTTCTTCCCCGCATTCGGGGCGCGTCTATCCGGATGAATTTTTGGCGTTATCGCGCCTAGACCCCCAAACGCTGAGAAAATCGGAAGATTGCTTCGTCGACCGGTTGTTCCGCGCCGTCGCGGGGCTCGGCGCGCCGCTGTTGTCAGCACGCTTTCCGCGCGCCTACCTCGATCTCAACCGCGAGCCCTACGAACTTGACCCCGAACTCGTCGACGAGCCGCTGCCGGCGCACGCCAATACCCAATCCATCCGCGTTGCCGGTGGCCTTGGCATTGTCGCGCGCATCGTCGCGGATGGCGAAAACATTTACCGGGAACGCCTGAGCCTGGCCAGTGTTCTGGCGCGGATCGATAAGCTCTACTTCCCGTTCCATGGCGAGTTAAACCGGCTCATCGAGAACACGCGCAGCCAATTCGGTTACGCCGTTCTGGTTGACTGCCATTCCATGCCGTCCGCGGCCATGACCCCCGGCGGTGGGCCGCGCCCCGATATCGTCATCGGCGACCGCTATGGCGCCTCGGCCGATCCGCATTTATCCGCACTCATTCGCGATGCCTTCGCCAAACGCGGTTATAAGGTGCAGATGAACCGGCCCTACGCGGGGGGCTACATCACCGAGCATCAGGGCCGCCCTGTGCGTGGAGTCCACGCTGTCCAGTTGGAAATCAACCGCGGGCTTTACATCAACGAACAAACGTTCACGGAAAACAGTGGCTATCCCGGCCTCGAGGCCGCGCTGTCGGCAATCGCCGCCGAACTGTTTCGGACCGTTCCGGCGTTGTTTGAATACCGCGCCGCAGCAGAATGACCGCCAAATAAAAAAAGAGGCCGTCCGCAAAGGACGGCCCAAGTCTAGGGAGGAAACGCCCAAGGAGGGCTCGCAACATACTCGAGCAAAAACTTAAGCATGCCGCAGTGCAAAAATAAGCGGTGCACCGCACCAATAACAATTGCGTTTACTGCAGGGCTGGAAGAACTCAGGCGCGCATCTCGCGCTGAAAGTCTAGGCGGGCCGTCTGAACGGCATGGCTTACAAAGAAAGGCCGTCCGGCAAAGCGAACGGCCCAAGTCTAGGGAGGAAACGCCCAAATTGGGCAACGATTGCAAAGAAGCGTGTCAGCGCAACCGTAGAGACACGATGAGCTGCTTCGGCCACCCTCGCAATCACTACGAGTATTGCGCTGACGTATTAACAAAAAGATGTATCGGGCGGGCAACAACTCGCGTTACATTGCAACAGTTCTAGCTCGGGACCGTCGCTATACAGGTCTTGCAAGATCTCGCTACAGTCTGGGGCAAGCAACTGATAATATGAGGTATCCCGGTGGCGGGACGCGCGCGGGCGAATGATTTCCAGCAGCTTTTGAGTTTTGCACAGGACCTCGCCGACCGCTCTGGTCCAGTCATCCTGCAACACTTCCGAAAGCCTATTTCCATCGAAAACAAGGCCGGGCCCGGTGCTTTCGATCCCGTCACCAAGGCGGATCGGGCGGCGGAGCGGGTCATCGGCCGGGCATTGAAAGGCCGATTTCCGTACCACGGCCTGATTGGCGAGGAGTACGGCGCCCGCAACCCGGAGAGCCGCTATCAATGGGTCGTCGACCCCATCGACGGCACCCGCGCCTTCATTATGGGCAGCCCGCTGTGGGGCACGCTCATCGGCCTGTTGGACGGCGGCGTCCCCGTTCTGGGCATCATGGACCAGCCATTCACGGGCGAACGGGTCTGGTCGGGCGAGAAATCCAGCTTTCTCCGCGTCCGTGACGGTGCGCCAAAACGCATCAAGACGCGGGCCTGCGCGACAATTGAAGACGCGATTTTGACCTCGACGCATCCGGATCTCTTCGAGGGCCCCAAGCAGCAACAAGCGCTCCATCGCCTCAAAAAGTCGGTTCGCATGACCCGCTACGGCGGCGATTGCTACGGCTATGCGCTGCTTGCGGCGGGCCACGTCGATTTGATTGTCGAAGCCGGGCTCAAAACCTACGACATCGCGCCGCTCATCCCAATTATCGAGCGCGCCGGCGGCCGCATCACGACATGGGACGGGGGGCCCGCGACACAGGGCGGCAATATCATCGCGGCAGGCGATGCGCGCGTGCACGCGGCGGCGATGGCTCTCATCGCCAAAGCCTAGAACGGTGGTTCAGATTTTGGCCGCCGTTGGAATCGAAATGCCCATGTAGGCATCGAACGCCGCCCAGAAGCGCTGGCGGATGGCGTCATTCTCCTGCAGGATTTCATGGCGGGAACCGGGCATTGCGATATGCCCGCCGATTTTGAGCTCGACCGCGAAATCCTCGATGGCCTTCGGCGACACGATCTGATCAGCGCCCGCTGCAAACAGCAGCATCGGCACAGTGACATACTTCGGATAGTCAGGCTTTTGCAGCAGCGCGCAACTGCGTAGCGCTGACTTAAACCACCCGACCGTCGGCGATCCGAGCCCAAGTTCGGGGGCCTGTTCAAGCACAGCCTTGTTGCGCGTCCAGCGCACCGTGTCGGACGTCAGGTCGTTGCCTTCGAAATCCAGAAGCTCTTCCGCCTCATCATCACCTCCCCGGACATAAGCGGTCGCAAGCCCCATCACGCTTGCCGTTTCCGCGTACGCTCTCGCCAAGCCACGGCGCGGACCTATCTGGCCATCATGGATCGCGATCATCGGCGAGATCAGGACCATGCGCTCAAACCAGCTGTCCTCCGCTTGGGCATTGCGCAAAAGGATATTGCCACCCATTGAGTGAGCCATGGCGATGTAGGGACGCGGCAACGCCGGGAGCACCACAGTGTCCATGAACCGGGCGAGATCGCGGTCGTATTCGGTGAAGCCCACGACATGGCCTTTACGAGGGTTTGCAAGCGGGCGCTGAGACCCGCCTTGGCCGCGCCAATCCATCATGGCAACGGCAAAGCCACGGCGGCGCAGATCAGCGACGACCTCGAAGTACTTTTCAATGTACTCACCCCGCCCCGGAAACACGCAGACGGTGCCGCGCTCCGGGCCGCGTGTCGGCTGCCACAGAACCGAGCGCAGCTTGGCGCCGTCGTAGCCGTCAAAGGCCGCAACCGTCGCGCCACTCGGCACCGGATTGATCGCGATAGAAACCAGTTTCATCTCGCCGTTCCCTCTGCGGACAAGACCGTCACAGCGGTTATCCTAAACCAAAGCCTCGCAGACGGCACCAGCTTCGGCGGCCGATACCTTGAAACCTGCTGAGCCGCTCCCACATCCCGAATGCGCCAGCCACTCTGTGGGGGCGCATACCGTACTGCCTGGCCCAGATAACGGGCAGGCTCACACATGTTGCTTCTGTTGGAGGATATGTCATGCGACACACCGACTTTACCCCCTTTTATCGTTCGGCCATTGGCTTCGACCGCTTGATCCAGATGCTGGATCAGGCGCCGGGCATCGAAGCTAAGGGCACGTACCCGCCCTACAACATCGAAAAGACCGGAGATACCACCTACCGGATCACCCTGGCGGCCGCCGGCTTTTCAGAGTCCGAGTTGAAGATCGAGGTCAAGGACACGACCCTCACCGTCTCAGGTGCAAAGGCCGCCGACGCGCCGGGCAAAACCTACCTGCATCGCGGCATCGCGGCGCGCGCGTTCGAGCGGCGCTACCAGCTCGCCGACCACGTCGATGTCACCGCCGCCGCCTTCGAGAACGGCTTGCTGCACATCGACCTTAGCCGCAACGTGCCGGAGCGTCTGAAGCCCCGCGCCATCGCGATCACAGCCGGCTCGGATGCAAAGCAGATCGAAGCCCGAGCCTAATGTCCCCCAGCCCTAATGTCCTAGGGCCTGCGCATTGCGAGGGGGCGGTCACCACGCTGAGGCCGCCCCTTTTTCATTGCAGTGAACGTGCCCGGCCCAGCTGAGCAATTTTGTTGCTTTTTTTGCCGGTGCCACGCGCTGTAAGGCACACTAAGCGTGTGTCTGTGTTCCCGCTTGTGCCGCACCATGAAATCTGTAGAATTTGTAGATAGGTCAACAATGCTGTCCTTTGTGTCCCGGAGGTGCTAGGCCACCAGGGCCGGGCGTTTGCGAGGCGATTGCAACACGGCGTGATGAGCACGGCGCGGGAGAGAGACGAGTGAAGGCAGAGACGAGTGATTGGGCGAAATAACATGCGGGCGATTTTTGATGCCCGGCGAGCGTTCAGCGGCAACAGCCCCACTCCGGCGGGTTGCGACGGATCGGATATGCACCGAAAACGCAAGGCCACCGGCCGCGCTTCTACGTAACAACGAAGTGACAGGTTGGTGACAAAGCCCTGCGGCCCATTCATTGGCCGCTGGCACATCACGCAGACACAGACATCAAGACGCGCCCCAAGGGCACCCGAGGTTGAGACTATGAGCGAAGGCTATCTGCCGCCCGTTGACGACGAAGCCCCCGAGCGCAGCGGGCGTCCTGGCCCGCAGGGACTTTTTGATCCCGCGCTGGAACGCGATGCCTGTGGCGTCGGCTTCATCACCGATCTCAAGGGCCGCAAGTCGCACAAGATTGTCGAAGACGCGCTGAGCATTCTCGAAAACCTCGAGCATCGCGGCGCGGTTGGCGCCGACCCGCTGTCGGGCGACGGCGCCGGCATCCTGATTCAGATTCCGCACGATTTCCTCGCCGCCGAATGCAGCAAGCTCGGCTTTGCGCTGCCCGCCCCTGGCCACTACGCTGCCGGCTACGTGTTCATGCCGCAGGATGAACGGCTGCGCGCCCACTGCGAACGTGTTTGGGCCCGCTGCCTCAGGGACGAGGGCCTTGAACTTCTTGGCTGGCGCTCAGTGCCGGTCGATAATTCCTGCCTGTCCGACATGGTTCGCGGTGTTGAACCCGAGCACCGGCAGGTGTTCATCGGCCGTCCAAAATCAATATTAAACCAGGACGATTTCGAACGCGCCTTGTATCTCGTGCGCAAGGTCGTCTCAAACGCCATCCACGAATCTTACAAAGGCCGCGACATCGGCCACTACACCGTATCGTTGTCGACGCGCACCCTTGTCTATAAGGGCATGTTTCTGTCGTATCAGGTCAAAGCCTACTACAATGACCTGTCCGATCCGCGCCTGACGTCGGCGCTCGCGCTCGTGCACCAGCGCTTTTCAACCAACACGTTCCCGTCGTGGAAGCTCGCGCACCCCTACCGCATGGTGGCGCACAACGGCGAGATCAACACGCTGCGCGGCAACGTCAACTGGATGGCGGCGCGCGAGGCGTCGGTGTCATCGCCGCTGTTCGGGAACAACATCTCAAAGCTCTGGCCGATCTCGTACGAAGGCCAGTCTGACACCGCCTGCTTCGACAACGCCCTCGAATTCTTGACCATGGGCGGTTATTCCCTCTCTCATGCCGCCATGATGCTGATCCCGGAGGCCTGGGCCGGCAACCCGACGATGGATGGTAAGCGCCGCGCCTTCTACGAATATCACGCCTGCCTGATGGAACCGTGGGACGGCCCGGCGGCCATGGCCTTCACCGACGGCCGCCAGATCGGCGCCACGCTCGACCGCAACGGCCTGCGCCCGGCGCGCTACCTCGTGACCAAAGACGACGTTGTGATCATGTCGTCGGAGTCCGGCGTGCTGCCTGTGCCGGAAGAAAACATCGTCAAAAAGTGGCGCCTGCAGCCCGGCAAAATGCTGCTCATCGACCTCGAAAAAGGCCGCATCATTTCGGACGAAGAACTGAAAGCCGGGATTGCCGGCAGCCACCCCTATGAGACGTGGCTGAAGCGCACGCAAATCAAGGTTGCCGATCTGCCGCTCCCGGCCAAGGCCGCGGCACCGAAGTCCAACGTCAACCTCTTGGATCTACAGCAGGCGTTTGGCTACACCCAGGAAAGCCTGAAATTCCTGATGGCACCGATGGCCGAGAGTGGCCAGGAAGCCATCGGCTCTATGGGCACCGATACGCCGATCTCGGCGCTATCGTCGAAGTCGAAGCTGCTGCACACCTACTTCAAGCAGAACTTCGCCCAAGTCACCAACCCGCCGATCGACAGCATCCGTGAAGAGCTCGTCATGAGCCTCGTGTCGTTCATCGGCCCGCGTCCGAACCTCCTCGACCTCGAAGGCACATCGAAGGAAAAGCGCCTCGAAGTCGATCAGCCTATCCTGTCGAACGAGGATTTGGAGCGCATCCGCGGCATCGGCGCCGTGAAGGACAATAATTTTTCGTCGGTCACGATCGACATCACCTATCCCGCCGACAAGGGCGAGTCCGGTATGGGCCCGGCGCTCGACTGCGTGTGCGCGGAAGCCGAAGAATACGTGCGCACCAACGAATACAACATCATCATCCTGTCGGACCGCGCCGCCGGCCCGGATCGCATCCCGATCCCTTCCCTGCTGGCGACATCGGCCGTGCATCATCACCTGATCAAGCAGGGTCTTCGAACCTCTGTCGGTCTCGTCATTGAAACCGGCGAAGCCCACGAGGTGCATCAGTTCTGCACGCTCGCCGGCTATGGCGCCGAAGCCATTAACCCTTATCTCGCCTTCGAGACTCTCTACAAAATGCTACCCGACTTGGCCGAGGGTACGACCCCCGACGTGGTCAAAAAGCGCTTCATCAAGGCCCTTGGCAAAGCCATGCTCAAGGTCATGGCCAAGATGGGGATCTCGACCTATCAGTCCTATTGCGGCGCCCAGATTTTCGACGCCGTCGGCCTGCGCACGGCGTTCGTGCAAAAGTATTTCACGGGCACGCACACGCAGGTCGAAGGCGTCGGCTTGCGCGAGATCGCCCGCGAAACCGTCGAACGGCATACGGCCGCGTTCGGCGATGTGCCGGTGCTCGCCAATGCGCTCGAAGTTGGTGGCGACTACGCCTACCGCGTCCGCGGCGAAGCCCACATGTGGCGGCCGGGAACGGTTGCCGACTTGCAGCACGCTGTGCGCTCGTCCGAAAATAAAGACGCGATGAGCGGCAAGGTCCCGGCGAAATTCCGCGACTTCTCGAAGGCCATCAACGACCAGACTGAGCAGCTGATGACGCTGCGTGGCATGTTCCGCATCCGCTCAGCAGAGGCCATGGGCCGCAAGCCGGTTGCGCTTGAGGATGTCGAATCCGCAGCGTCGCTGGTCAAGCGTTTTTCGACAGGCGCCATGAGCTTCGGCTCGATTTCGCGCGAAGCCCACACCACTTTGGCGATCGCGATGAACCGCATTGGCGGGCGTTCGAACACGGGCGAAGGCGGCGAAGAATCCGACCGCTTCAAGCCGCTGCCCAACGGCGACAGTATGCGCTCGGCCATCAAGCAGGTGGCGTCGGGCCGTTTCGGCGTCACGACTGAATACCTCATCAACTCCGACATGATGCAGATCAAAATGGCCCAGGGCGCCAAGCCCGGTGAGGGCGGTCAGCTGCCCGGCCACAAGGTCGACGCAACGATTGCAAAAGTCCGCCACTCGACCCCGGGCGTCGGGCTTATTTCGCCACCGCCCCATCATGACATCTATTCGATCGAAGACTTGGCGCAGCTGATCTTCGATCTGAAAAACGTCAATCCAAAAGCTGACGTGTCGGTGAAGCTCGTCTCCGAAGTCGGCGTCGGTACGGTTGCGGCGGGCGTTGCCAAAGCCCGCGCCGATCACGTTACAATTTCGGGCTTCGAAGGCGGCACCGGCGCGTCTCCGTTGACCTCGATCAAGCACGCGGGCAGCCCTTGGGAAATCGGCCTCGCCGAAACCCACCAGACGCTCGTTGCCAACCGCCTGCGCGGCCGCATCGCGGTCCAGGTCGACGGCGGCGTGCGCACGGGCCGCGACGTCGTCATCGGCGCTCTTCTGGGAGCCGACGAATTCGGCTTCGCCACCGCCCCGCTGATTGCGGCCGGTTGCATCATGATGCGCAAGTGCCACCTGAACACCTGCCCGGTCGGCGTCGCCACGCAAGACCCCGCACTGCGCGCCAAATTCCAAGGCAAGCCGGAACACGTCATCAACTACTTCTTCTTCGTTGCCGAAGAAGTCCGCGAGATCATGGCGTCACTCGGCTTCCGGTCCTTCAGCGAAATGATCGGCCAGACCGATCAGCTCGACAAGGATCGCGCCATCGAGCACTGGAAGGCGCGCGGCCTCGACTTCACCAAGCTGTTCCACAAGCCGGATGTGCCCAAGGGCGTCGCGATTTTCAACTCCGAACGCCAAGACCACGGGCTCGACAAGGTTCTCGACGTCAAGCTGATCGAGATCGCCAAGTCCGCGCTCGAACACAAGAAAGCGGTCAAGGCCGAGGTCACGATCAAGAACGTCAACCGTTCGACGGGAGCCATGCTGTCGGGCGAAATCGCCAAACGCTACGGTCACACTGGATTGCCGGAGGACACGATCTGGCTATCGTTCAAGGGCACGGCGGGACAAGCGTTCGGCGCCTGGGCCGCAAGCGGCGTCACGCTCGATCTCGTGGGCGAAGGCAACGACTATGTCGGCAAGGGCCTCTCGGGCGGCAAGCTGATCGTGCGCCCCGATCCCAAATCCGGCATCACGCCGGAAGAGAGCATCATCGTCGGCAATACGGTGCTGTACGGCGCCATTAACGGCGAGTGCTACTTCCGCGGCGTGGCGGGCGAGCGCTTTGCGGTGCGCAATTCTGGCGCCGCGGCCGTTGTCGAAGGCACCGGCGATCACGGCTGCGAATACATGACCGGAGGAGTCGTCGTTGTGCTCGGCCCGACGGGGCGCAACTTCGCAGCCGGAATGTCGGGCGGCATCGCCTACGTGCTGGATGACAAGGGCGACTTCGAAAGCCGCCTGAACAAGGAGATGGTGCAGATCGAAGAGGTCTCTGCCGATAAGACAACACTCGCGGCGCTCTCAAAGGCAAACGGTGACGCAGTCTCGCGCAAACTCGCCGATGTCATGATCGATATGCGGGACCAAGATGCCGAACGCCTGCACGCGCTGATCTCGCGCCACGCGCACTACACGAATTCAAAAACGGCGCAGAAAATCCTCAAGGACTTCGCGGCCTATCTGCCGAAGTTCAGAAAAGTCATGCCGACGGAATACCGCCGCGCTTTGACCGAGCTTGCGAGTGCACGAGACGCAGCCGCCACAGGCCCCGCCCCGAGTGTCAAGCAATAGTCACCCCGAAACACCCAATACGGCAGCACATCGCCGCACGAGCAAGAGACAAGCATGGGCAAGCCAACCGGATTTCTGGAAATCGACCGCGCCGACCGCAAGTACAAGCCAGTCGGAGAGCGCGTGAAGCACTGGAAGGAATTCGTCGTTCCGCTGGCGGAGACGGAAATTAAGAAGCAGGCCAGCCGCTGCATGGACTGCGGTATACCCTTCTGTCACACTGGCTGTCCGGTGAACAACCAGATCCCCGACTGGAACGACCTCGTGTATCAGGGCGACTGGAAAGACGCGGCTGACAACCTGCACTCGACCAACAACTTCCCGGAAGTGACGGGACGCATTTGCCCAGCACCGTGCGAGGCCTCGTGCACCCTCAATATCGACGACAAACCGGTCACAATCAAAACCATCGAATACTCGATCGCCGAGCGCGCTTGGCAAGAAGGCTGGGTGCTACCGCAGCCGCCCGAAACAAAAACCGGCAAGAAGATCGCGATCATCGGCTCGGGGCCAGCCGGCCTCGCCGCCGCTCAGCAACTCGCGCGCGCCGGGCACGACGTGCACGTCTACGAGAAGAGCCAGCGTCCCGGAGGCTTGCTGGTCTACGGCATCCCCGACTTCAAGATGGAAAAGGACATCATCGCCCGGCGTGTCATACAGATGGAAGCCGAAGGCGTGACGTTCCACTGCGGCGTCCACGTCGGCCAGAACATCTCGGCGAAATACATCGAGGGCAAGCACGACGCGGTGCTGCTCGCCACCGGCTCGGAGAACCCGTTCGATTTTTTTGCAAATTCACCCGGCCGCGATCTCGACGGCATCCACTACGCCATGGATTTCCTGCCGCAGCAAAACAGGCGCGTCGCAGGCGAAGCGCAGAAGCCGAAGACGCAAGAGTTTTCGGCTAAAGACAAGCATGTCATCGTCATCGGCGGCGGCGATACGGGGAGCGACTGCATTGGCACCTCGTTCCGCCAAGGCGCCAAAAGCGTGACCCAGCTCGAGATCATGCCGCAGCCGCCTGCGATGGAAAACAAGGCGCTGTCCTGGCCGCACTGGCCGATGAAAATGCGCGTCTCATCGTCACAAGCCGAGGGCGCCAAGACCGAGTACTCAATCTCGACCACAGGCTTTTCGGGAGAAAACGGCCGGGTCAAAAAACTCCACTACACCCGCGTCAACGGCAACATGGCCCCGATCAAAGGCACCGAAGGCACGCTCGATGCCGACCTCGTGCTGTTCGCCATGGGCTTTTCCGGCCCCATCGAAAGCGACGTCGTGAAAGAGCTGCAGCTGCCCGTCGTCGCCCGCGGACGCTTCAAGGGCCTCGACGCAACCGACAAGGACTACAAGCTCGCGGCTTCGCCGAAACTGTTCTGCGCCGGTGACATCCGCCGCGGCCAATCACTCGTCGTCTGGGCCATCCGCGAGGGGCGTCAGGCAGCGCACGCCATCGACACGTTCCTGATGGGTACGACGACGCTGCCGAGGTGAGCGAAACTCAACCCTTTGGTGGCGCGGGCTGCTGCTTCGCCGCATCGCCCTTCGCGGGCCATGATACATCATCGGCTCTGCCCGGCTTGGGAGTCAGCCGCTCGCCCTTGACCAGCAGCCGGAAGTACGGCGCCTGCGTCGGCGATAACTTGCCGCGCGCCTTGTTGCCGGCCGGCGTGATCGAACTCATCAGCGTCAGTCCGCCGGCTATCTGATCGACGAGGAGATCGCCGGCCTGCGCAGAGCCTCCGCGCCGCGCCATTAGGGCGACGACGGACGCAGGGATAGCCGGCCGGATAATCTCGACACTTGCTGCCTCCTCGCGGCCGTTCGCACCAATCGCCTTGAACGAGATCTTGCTGTTGTCGGCCTTCTGGTCACCCGAGGCATCAGCGGTTGACGAGGGCGGCGAGCCGTCGGTTTTCGCGGCTTTCACGATCGGTGCCTGAGACTGAGCTTGGGCTGCTGCCGCCTCAGCGGCCGGAGATGACGGCGCCGGCGTCTTCACTGCGTTGTCTGGATTGATCTTCACCTGCTCGGCCTCGGCCCCGAGCAAGGGCACGGTGCGATTGCCCTTCGCCTGATTCAAATCGCGGCGCAGTTCCTTCTCGACGAAATGCGCAAGCTTGCGATTTCCAGCATCGGTAAAATGTATCCCGTCAGGCTGACGCAGGACGCGTATCTTGCCCTCGAGATCCGGGCCATAAGCCGAATAAGCCCCGGCCTCATCGGCGAAGCCCGCGTAGGCGTCGATATACTTGTAGCCGTTGAGATAAGCGCGCTCGCGGATAACTTCGTTCATGGCTCGCGCCTGCTCGTTGGCGTCGCCGCGGGCAAGATTTGGCAGGCCAGCCCAGTAGACACCAGGATTCTTGCGCTTAACGGCTTTCATCAGCCGGTCGATGCGCCGGGTGTATTCGGCAATCCACTCAACACTGGCTATGGGCACCTTGCGGCCCGTCGAACTCTTGAGCGGCACGCGATCGTCTTCGCCGATCATCACAATCGCGAGGTTCAATGGCTCTCGCGTAATGCTGTCCTCGAGATCGCGGGCCTTGGTATCAAAATCGGCGCTCATGACGCCCGAAAATTCGCGCACCCTGCGCTGAATATTGAGACGCGTGTCAGACCCCATTGCCTCAACGAGACCAGAGAGCACACCCTCGGCAAAGGTGTCGCCGAAGACCGTCACCTGATAGACATCGCCTTCGGGGAACGGCGACAGAAAGCTCGCGCCGGTATCGTCCTCTGCCGCGGCGATTGGCAGCGCACAGATGAGCAACATCGCGGCGGCGGCCACGACAGCTGTGCCAAACCTGAGGCGTCGTACTGCCATGCGATCCCGGCCTACTCCCAGCCTCCTGGGGCCTGATAATTGCTAAATCAACGGACGCGAACTCTACAGCTGCGCGGGCTCCCGTCCAATCCCGAAGCCCACAACTTTACCGCTGGGCGTTGGCGTTGGCATGTGCCAGCACCTCATCCGACGGCCAGCAATCGACTTTCAGACCGTTTGCCTTCTGATACAGGCCGATCTGCTTTCTGGTATTCGACCCGATTTTGCCGTCGGTCTTGTCCATCGGATAGCCCAGCGCTTTAAGCCGCGCCTGCAAATCGTGGACGGTGCGGGTCTTGGGCTGCTGGAATGGCTGCCAGGGTTGGGCAAAGTCTCCGCCGCCCCGGATACGGTCCGCGAGATGCCCGACGAATAGCGCGTAGAGGTCAGACGTGTTGTAGAGACGGATCACCTTGAAATTCTCAGGCGCCAGGAAAGCTGGGCCATAGGCGCCCGCCGGCATCATCAAGTACGCGACCTGCTGGACTTCCTGGTCCGTGAAAGACTGTTTGCCGGACCGCACAGTACCGAGCCGGACCCAATCGGCGATGGGGCGTGCGTCCGGCGGTCCTTCGAGCGAACAATCAGTCTTGGCACTTAACCGGACTTCATAGCCCCACATCTCACCACGAACCCAACCTTTGCCCTGCAATTGGCGCGCGGCAGAGGCGAGCGCATCGGGGATAGATCGCCAGATGTCGGTCTTGCCGTCGCCGTCACCGTCGGCTGCATGTTTGAAATATTCCGTTGGCATGAACTGCGTCAGCCCAACCGCGCCGGCCCACGACGATTTCATATCGCTGCGCGGAATACCGGCCTGCAGCATCTTGAGTGCAGCAATGAACTCCTGCCGGAACATGTCCTTGCGCCGGCCTACATAAGCCTGCGTTGCGAGAACGCGGATCGCGTCATGCGGCAATTTGTAAGAGCCATAGGACGTTTCGCGGCCCCATATCGCGACCAGGATCGAGGGGTCGACGCCACTGGCCTTTTCGATCCGTTCCAAAGCCGCGCGATGCTGCGCGAAAAATGTCCGGCCCTGACCGGCGAGCTTCTCCATGTAGGACTTCGAGAGATAGTCGGCGGCTGTCTTCGAAAATTCGGCCTGACCTTTGTTGTCGAGCGCCGGCCGTCCATCGATTTCAAGATCGGGCAGAGTCAAATCCGGTTGCAGCCCGGCGACCGCAGCATCGAATGTCGCGCGGCTGACGCCTTCGGTTTTGACGTCGGCCCAGACACCTTCGAGAAACGCCTGGAAGGCGTCCGCGGCGCGGGCTTCGTGGTGCGGGGTGCTGAAGGCCATAAGTACGGCTGCCAGGCCTGCGAGAGCCTTGCGCGTAACTCGTGTGATCCCAGAACTTGGCAAAAAAAACCTCCTCCGGCCGCGGCCTCGGCGGAGCGCCAACAAGGACCGCTACGTAATCCAAAATGCCGGGATTCTGGGCTTTTTTGGGACCCTAGTGGCCTTCCGGAAAAAGCTTGTCCCAGCGAAGGCTGGGATGGACACCGGTTTGTCCCTCAAGAAGCACCTCAACACGCAAACCTAAGTCGTTACGACGCGGCTTTCAGCCGATCGACGCGCTTTTCCCAGGCCAGCGCCTGAGCCACGATGCTGTCGAGGTCATCGTGTTCCGGTGTCCACCCAAGCTGGTCGCGGATTTTGGCCGATGCCGCGACGATGGCTGCTGGGTCTCCCGCCCGCCGGGCCGAGAGTTTGACGATGAAATCGACGCCCGACACCCGCTTCACGGCGGCAATCACATCGTGCACAGAAAAACCTTTCGAGTACCCGCAGTTGAAGATGTCGGAAGTGCCGCCCTGGCGCAGATGCGCCAACGCCGACATGTGAGCCCGCGCCAAATCCTTGACGTGGATATAGTCGCGCACGCACGTGCCGTCATGCGTCGGATAATCAGTTCCGAAGACCTCCATGTGCGCGCGCTTGCCGAGCGCCGTCTCGCACGCGACCTTTATCAAATGCGTGGCCCGCGGCGTCGACTGCCCGGAACGGCCTTGTGGGTCGGCGCCAGCCACATTGAAGTAACGCAAGGCCACGTAGCGAAAATCGTGAGCGGCAGCCGTATCCGCCAGCATGATCTCGGTCATCAGTTTCGACGAGCCGTAGGGCGACATCGGCGCCGGTGCAGCCGATTCCGTCACCGGGTTCTCTTTTGGATTGCCGTAGACCGCCGCGGTAGACGAAAAAATGAAATGCTTGACGCCAGTCTCGACCGCCGCCGCGATGAGCCCGCGTGATTTGACCGTGTTGTTCGAATAGTATCCCAGCGGATCGGCGACCGACTCCGGTACCACGATCGAGCCTGCGAAGTGGATGATTGCCGTCACGCCATGCTGAGCGATCGTCGCCTTGACTAGGTCTGTGTCGCTGATATCGCCGACGACCAGCGCCGCGTCTGGCGCCACGGCCCAGCGGAACCCCGTCGACAGATTGTCGATCACGACCACCGTCTCACCGGCGTCGGCAAGCTCCAAAACCATATGGCTGCCGATGTAGCCAGCGCCGCCCGTTACCAGAACGCTCATTGTTGCAACCATTCTCCGAGTTCTATAGGCACATTATCGTTGCGCTTCCGACGCATGCGCGTTTGCCGTTTTGGTTCGTCATTCCGGCATAATAGGCCGTTAACCGCCCTCTAACGGGAGCGCAATCAAGTCCTGTACCACCTCCGTTAGCAGACGAAGATTGAAAGCCACTTTAGACGAGGCCATAAAACCTGCATGACCGCATCCGCCAGACCCATCCGCAAGGCTGTTTTCCCAGTGGCCGGCCTCGGTACCCGCTTCCTGCCCGCGACCAAGGCGATCCCGAAGGAGATGCTGACCGTCGTCGACCGGCCGGTGATCCAGCACGTCGTGGATGAAGCCCGCGCCGCCGGCATCGAGCATTTCATCTTCGTCACCGGGCGAAACAAGGGCGTGATCGAGGATCATTTCGACTGCCAGTTCGAGCTTGAGCGAACGCTTTCAGAACGAGGCCGGACCAAAGAGCTCGCGGCCCTCACCCGCGACATCCCCGGCCCTGGTCAAACAAGCTTTACCCGCCAGCAAGCGCCTCTCGGTCTCGGTCATGCGGTGTGGTGCGCGCGGGACATCGTCGGTGATGAACCGTTCGCGCTACTGCTCCCCGATATGCTGCATCACGCTGCGCAGCCCTGTCTCGCTGGCATGATGGACGCCTATCGCAAGACCGGCGGAAACCTGATTGCCGTCGCACCCGTCCCGGACGACCAGACCCACCAGTACGGCATTGTCGGTGTCACTGACGCCAAAGCCCAGGTGTCAGTGATCACCAAAATGGTCGAGAAGCCGAAGCCGGGCACGGCGCCGTCGAACCTGCACATCACCGGCCGCTATATCCTACAGCCGCAGATCTTCGATCTGCTCGGCAAACAGGAAAGCGGCGCCGGCGGCGAAATCCAATTGACCGACGCCATGATCCGACTGATGAGCGGCGAACGCCAGCCGTTCCACGCCGTTCGCTTCGACGGCAAGATCTACGATTGCGGCTCTAAAATCGGCTTTCTCGCCGCCAACATTGCCTATGCGCTAGAGCGCGACGATCTCGCGGCCGACCTGCGCCGCGAACTCAAGACGATTTTGTAGTGAAAATACTACCGCCGCAGTCTGACGCCGACTTTGATTTCGTCGGCCTCGTAGTCCGTGGCGCCGTCCGTCGAACCAAAACTCGTATGCGCATAGCGCCCAAACAGCACGGTCTCGCGGTTGGCGAAGTATTCGATGCCGAGCGCCGCCCTGACCTCGTCTTCATCAATGACGCTGTCCTGCGAATCCTGCGTCGAATAGGTCAGCCCTGCCGACGCGATAAGATAGCGGCGCAGCGCATGACGTGTCTCGATACCCGCGTTGCGGCTGAATGATCCGCCAACATTGGTCGTCGTCGTTTCCGTAACATCCGAGCGGGCGTTGAACAGCACCGACGTCAGATCGGAAACACGCCACGTGGCGTTGGCATCGAGTATAAGGCCGTCGATGTCCCGAAGCCGGGCATCATCCGGCGACTGCACGCCATAGCCGAGGCTCACTTCGCCGCGCAAAATCTGACCCGTATTGCCAAACGACAACCCCGCGCGATAGCGCTGGCCGTCCGAACTTCTGTTGATTAAATCCGATGCCGCCACGGTATCGTAATCGCGCTGGTTGACAGCGACTTCCGTAAACACCGACAGCGTCGGTTTGAATTCCCACGTCGCCCGCACCGTCTCTTCATAGGCGGTGTAATCGCGATCCGAATTGCTCGAGACCGCGCCCAAGTTCTCCGAATCTCCGAACGCGAAATCCGTGACGCTGCCGCGAAACTGCAGAGACAGGCGATTAAAGCGATGGCTCAGCGCCGCTTCGGCGCGATCCGTGATTTGCTCTGTGCGGCTACCAGCCGAACTCGCATCCAGCGCCGACCGGCTCTCGAGAGACTGTTCACGGCTGATGAGCCCCTGCACGTTCGTGCGCTTGGTGATGTCGAGGCGGCCGCGACTCTCGATCAAGTAGGCTTTGTCATTCTCCGAATTGAATTCGTTGAAATAGCTCAACCCCCCTGTGGCCCGGAACTCGAGGGCATGCGCCGACCAATTCGAAACCAGACGCGCGGAGGGCCTCACGTCCAAGGCGGCATCGGCGTCTGCGTTTGGCGCCCGAAAGACGTTCGAATACCAGGAGCCGCCGAGTTCAAGTTCTGGAAACAGAACAAAGCTGCCGATCTTGATGCCGATTGGATCAAAGGGTTCCTGGCGGAACAAGCGGGTCGTCAGCCGGTTATCCTGTATGGGATCGAGGTCTTCGATCTGGAACAACAGCGGGTCGAAGCCAGCCGGCGGATCATCAAAGACCGCGATATCCTCAGCCGGGCGGGTATCAACCGTCGATGGATCGGTGCCGTCCTCGGGTGGCAACGGTTCGCCGGCATCGACTATGCCGTCGCGGGCCAACGGCGCTTCCTGCGGAAAATTCGGGTCGCCGTCCTGGACCACGGCGTGTTGTCCGGCGCGCGGTGTTGGCTCCAGGCCGTCTTGCTCTTCGGGAACTTCGGCAGGGTCATCGAGAGGAACCGGCGGCGGAATACCGGGTGCCGCGAAATCGTCGTCTATATCTTGGGCATTCGGACGGTTGCGGCTCGGACCGGAGGCGCCGCCGGGGTTGGTCACGCCTGTATTCCGGCTCGGGTCCTGCGCACGCGCGGGTGCGGACAGGGCGCCAATCAGCGCCGCCGCAGCAATACCGAACAGAAACCAGGATATACGCCGGTCGCCCATATTGGAGGCGTCCCCATGAAAACTCGATCACGCGAACACACACGACACAGCATTTGACACTAGAAAGCCTTGGTTAATGTGCGCTTAAGCGGGGATGAGATGCGAAGCCGGGTGGCGGGGGTAAAAGGGTTTTGCTACAGAAATAGTTGTGCTCATGTCCCGTCGTGCCCGTGACCCGCTGTTTTCCGGCAGATCTAAGCCCCAAGTGACCACCCGAGAGAGACCCGGCCCCTGATGCAGAAGGCGCTACCCTCGTTCGCAAATCCGGCGCGCGATCCCGTCAAAACGGCAGCCGCCAAGCGGGCTGCGGCAGCGGCAGTAGCCTCGGCTGTCAGAACCCTCAAGCTCGAAGGCGAGGGCTTGGAACTCCTGACAGCCGAGTTGAAGGGTGTCATGGCCGCAGCCTTTGCCGACGCCGTTCAAAGGCTCGCCGCGGTCAGCGGCAGGGTCATAATCACCGGTATCGGCAAGAGCGGTCACGTCGGCCAGAAAATCGCCGCCACGTTCGCCTCGACCGGAACTCCGGCCTTTTTCGTTCACCCGAGTGAAGCCTCGCACGGTGATCTCGGCATGGTCACAAAATCGGACCTGATCCTGGCGTTGTCCTGGTCGGGCGAGACGGTCGAACTCAAACCGATCATCACCTATTCGCGCCGCTTTGCCGTGCCGCTCGTCGCCATCACCTCGCAGCCAGACTCCGCGCTCGGCCAGCAATCCGATGTCGTCCTGCAGCTGCCGCGCGCCAAGGAAGCCTGCCCGCACGGCCTCGCGCCAACGACCTCGACGACGATGCAACTCGCGCTCGGCGACAGCTTGGCCATTGCGCTGCTCGAAGCTCGCGGCTTCACGGCGCACGATTTTAAGGTCTTCCATCCCGGCGGATCGCTCGGCGCCAACCTCAAATATGTGTCCGACATCATGCACAAGGGCGATCGCCTACCCCTGGTCAAGACTGGCGAGACCATGGCCCAGGCACTCGTGACCATGACGGAGAAAAGCCTCGGCTGCCTTGGAATTGTCGATGCCAAGGGTCGTCTCGCGGGTGTCATCACCGATGGCGACTTGCGCCGTCACATGGGCGCAAACCTGCTCACGGCCCGCGTCGATGACATCATGACGCTAAAACCAAAAACGATTTCGCCCGGCATGCTGACATCAGCCGCGCTGGAGGTGATCAATTCCTCGCGAATTACCGCGCTGTTCGTGGTCGACAAGTTGAAACCGGTCGGCATCATTCATGTGCACGACCTCCTGCGCCTCGGCGTCGCCTGAATGCGAGCTGCCAGACCTCAATCCGCTTCTGGATTGGAAACCACCAACACCGTTCCATTGACGCCCGTCACCTCGACGCGTGCGCCTTTGACTGCGTCTTCACCTTGAGCTGACCAGATCGTATCCCCGACCCGAACCTTGCCGCGGCCGTTTACAATCGCATCCTCGACCGTCACCGTCCGGCCGATGTACTGCACGCCGCGGATATTCAAGCCTGGCTCATCGGTTCTGGCGACATCGGGATTCGTTGACCGCCGCACCCAGAAAACGGTCACGACCGACAGCAAGGCGAACAGAATCACCTGCCATTGCCAAGCCAATGGCGCAATCAGGGCGATCAACCCGACCGCTGCTGCCGCAACGCCGAACCACAGGAAGTGAATACCGGGCACAATGGTTTCGAGAAACATCAGCACGACGGCCAGGGCAAACCAAAGCCAGGCGCCGTACTGTACGATCGCGTCCGAAATCATCTGCATGGCAATCAGCCCCTGTTGAACCGGTAATCTTCGCTTCTGCGGCTACGTTAGGCCTGCGGAACCGCTGATCCCGAACGCTGCGGCAGCTTGGGAGACAGCGGTTTGGTTCCGCCGCCGTTGCTGTTGCCGCCACCGAAGGCTTCTCCCGCGATCTGCGCCAAACCGCCGAGCGACCCGATAATCGAGGACGCTTCAAGTGGCATCATGATCACTTTCGTGTTGGGGGCCGAAGCCAGGGCTTCGAGCACCTTCATGTAATTGTTGGCGACGAAATAGTTGATGGCCTGCACGTTGCCGTTCGAAATGGCATCCGATACGAGCTTTGTCGCCATCGCTTCGGCGCTAGCCGACCGCTCACGGGCTTCGGCGTCACGGAATGCGGCTTCCTTCCGGCCTTCAGCCTCGAGAACGACGGCCTGTTTGCCGCCTTCAGCCTTGAGGATCGCAGCCTGCCGCAGACCCTCAGACTCGAGGATTTGTGCGCGCTTTTCGCGTTCGGCTTTCATCTGGCGGCCCATGCTCTCGATCAAGTCGCGCGGCGGCGCGATATCCTTGATCTCGATGCGTGTGACCTTCACGCCCCAGGCTTCCGTTGCTGCATCGACCACGTGCAGCAGGCGGGCGTTGATCTGGTCGCGGTTGGAGAGCAGCTCGTCGAGATCCATGGACCCCATGACGGTGCGGATATTGGTCATCGTCAGGTTGATGATCGAATGCTCAAGCTTGTCGACCTCGTAGGCGGCCTTGGCGGCATTCAGGATCTGGAAGAAGGCGACGCCGTCGACGCGGACCATGGCGTTGTCGCGAGTGATAATATCCTGGCTCGGGATATCCATCACCTGCTCCTTCATGTTCATCTTGTGCACGATGCGCTCGATGACCGGGATCAAGAAATGCATGCCGGGGTTGAGCGTCCGGGTATAGCGGCCGAGATTTTCAACCGTATAATTGAAGCCTTGAGGCACGATTTTGATGAACGACCACAGCCCCCAGACCAAAAAGGCCAGAAGTGCAAAGATAAAGACTTCAAAACCGCCAAAATTGACGTACATGGCTCGTTCTCCCGCCAAAGCGAATCGCATTTGAAATAGGTGCGTTTCACTGTTTTGTAAGGGGAGGCCCCAAAGACTTCGTAAATAAGGGGTTAGAAAGCGATAGAAATAGCTACAAAACGTCTATTTTAGACGCCTAATCCGCGCTTTTACGCCTAAATCCAGCCCATCAATTCGCGGCGCGCAATCGCCTCAATAACGTCGATGCCCTCAGAACTATCATTCAACGCCGCCAGATAGGCGAATTTTTCTCCGCCATTATCCTCAAAAATATGGCGGTTTTCACCATCGAGCTCTTCGAGTGTTTCCAGGCAGTCGGCGGAAAAGCCGGGGGCGACCAGTGCCAAACGCTTGGTGCCTGTCCGAGCCAAGCTCTCGACCGTCATATCGGTATAGGGCTGCAGCCAGGGGTCATTGCCGAAGCGGGATTGAAACGTCGTCAGCCATCGGTCGCTCGTGATTCCTAATTTCTCGCGCAGTAATCGCGACGTTTTCTGGCACTGACAATGATAGGGATCGCCTTTGAGCAGATATTTCTCCGGCATGCCGTGAAATGTCGCAATAATCTTTTCCGGTTCGAAATCGAGTTTGGCGAGACTCTTTGTCATCGAGCGCGCAAGTGCATCGATATAGACCGGATCATCGTGATAGTTTGGCGCAACCCGTACCGCCGGTTGCCAGCGCATTTTCATCAGTGCGCGAAAAGCCTGATCGCACGCCGTTGCCGACGTTGCGGCCGCATAATGCGGATAAAGCGGCAGCAGCAGAATGCGGTCGCAGCCCTGTTCTTTCAGCGCTATAATCCGGCTCTCGGTCGATGGATTGGCATAGCGCATTGCCCAGTCGACCACGACTTTCGACGAGTCCTGCAAGCGCGCCGCCAATTGCTCAGCCTGACTGCGGGTTATGGTCTTGAGCGGTCCCTCGTCTTTTTCATTGTTCCAGATTGTTGCGTAGTCCTTGCCCTTTTTGCCGGGACGAACTGTCAGGATGATCAAGTTGAGTATCGGCCACCACTTCCACTTCGGCTCCTCGATAACGCGCGCGTCCGACAGGAACTCCTTGAGGTACCTCCGCATCGGCCAATAGCTGGTGCCATCCGGCGTGCCCAGGTTGAGCAGCAGCACGCCGACACGGCCGTACACCGCCTCAGGGTGCCCCTTGGGCCAGGCGGAACGGTCAGGCTCGAACGACGTTGGTTTTGAAATTTCGTTCATCATAGGTCTCGTTGCCCGAACGGCATCAAGACCTTATCGGATCAGGCGCGCGGTTGCGACGGGCATCACCGGGCGTTTTCGCCGCAAGCCTGGGGTGCTGACAGCCGCCACAATGGCAAGTGGTGTTCCCTCACCCGGCGCGGTCCGAGGTTCTGGCCACACTTTGACCCGGCGCCCTGCCTGCCAATAGTCCGCCATGCGCCGGACAAACGCGCCCGATGGCTCGGCAAAGAGACGCGCCGCACGGGCATGAGCGGCGTCGCGCAGAGCCGCTTGCCGCTGGCGGCAGAGATCGCGGATAGGCTCCAGCGCCGCCTCCGGAATTGTCCCAGTCGTGAGCGCTGTTTGCTCTAATAGTGCCAGGTCATGATCATCGCCTAGGATTTGGGACAGCTCACGGGCGGCAGCGACGCGAACCGCGAAGGCCTCCGGCCAGGCCCGCGACAACAGGCTCATCTGGCGCCAATGCCATTGCACGGCCTTGCGAAGATCGTGAAAGGTATCGTGTGTTGGCAACGCATAGGCCTTTTTGAGAGTGCGGCGGCCGGCGCGGTAACTCTGCTCAAGCCCGCTTTCGAGCGCGACAAAGCCCCGTCCCTTGAGCTTGGTTTTTGCCAAGCGTTTGGCCTCATTGGCGAGCGCGTCGCGTACGCGCTGGCGTGTCGATGCATCGAGCTGGCCCTCGAGACCGGGCGGCTGTGCCGCCAGTGCTGCGCGAAGCGGGGCGAGCGTGCGTGACACCTCGGCATCACTGGCGGCGTCGAGTTTGGCGAGCGTTTCGAGCGTTACGGTTTGATCGCGCTGCCGAGCCAGCAAGCGGCCGGCATCGCGCAGCGCCGCATTGTGCTGGCGCGCCGCCTTGGCGCCGATTGCCGGCGCCACCAGCCGGATCGTGGCTCTGAGCCGTTTCAGTGCCTTTCGGCTAGCGTGGACGCCCGGCGGCGTGATTTCGTCGGGGCTGAGTTCGGCGAGCGCCTGTTCGATCTGGTCGCGCGCAATCCGCCTGAAGCCTTTTTGGAGTGGCTCATCAAGTTTAAACCGGTAGGCCATGGGACGCGGGTTCCGGATGGGACAGCATTGGAGTTGCAAGGCGATAGAGATCGTAAACACACCCATCTGTCACAATCGATAGGCGCGGCAACTATGGTTAACAGCGCGCTATGATTCTAGCGGTCATTGGCCCCAGCCATGTCCCAAGTAAGCCACGTCCTGACCCGCGCTTCGGGGTCTGGATGGGTGACAAAATCCGTGATCACCGCGACGCTGTCAGCTCCGGCTTCGATGACGGCCGTCGCCCGCTCGGGCGTGATACCCCCAATCGCCACAAGTGGAATTTTGCCGGTTTTCGCTTTCCAAGCCGCGACGCGCGCCAAGCCTTGCGGGGGCCAGCGCATGACTTTGAGTTTGGTTTCATAAACTGGCCCCAAGGCGATGTAGTCCGGCGTCGCAGCCAGCGCGATTGCAAGTTCCACCTCGTCATGGGTCGAGATGCCAATCTTGAGCCCGGCGCGCCGGATTGCGGCCAGATCGGCCGCGGCAAAATCCTCCTGGCCGAGGTGGATAAAATCCGCGCCTTCGTCGATCGCGATGTCCCAGTAGTCGTTGACGATCAGCTGGCAGCCGTGCGTGCGCGTGATGGTGAGCGCCTCGCGGATCTGACGGCGCACATCATCCAGCGCTGCATCCTTCAGGCGCAGCTGCACGGTGCGAACGCCGAGCGGCACGATGCGCACGAGCCAAGCAACGTCTGGCACGATCGGATAAAACCGCGCGAGTTCAATTGCGGGCGCGATCATGACTTTCGATCGGAAGTTTTGGTATCGGAAGTCTGGGGATCAGAAGTCTGGGGATCGAGATCGAAAAACGGCGTCCCCGCCACCGGCGTCGATGGCACGGCCATGTCGCGCGGCGGCATTAGTCCTGCCTCATACCCGAGCCGTCCAGCTTTCACCGCCGCGCCGAACGCTGCTGCCATGCGCGCGGGATCGGCGGCTTTGGCAACTGCCGTATTCAGCAACACAGCATCAAAGCCAAGCTCCATTGCGGCTGCCGCATGCGACGGCGCGCCCAACCCCGCATCGATGATCAGGGTCACGTCTGGGAAATAGGCTCTGAGGCTCTCCAGCGCGGCGCGATTGACGATACCGCGCCCCGTCCCGATCGGCGCCGCCCATGGCATGATGACGTCGCAGCCGGCCCGCTGCAGACGTTCCGCCACCGACAGATCGTCGGTCGTATACGGAAATACCTTGAAGCCTTCGTGCGTCAGGGCCTCGGCGGCTTCGACCAAGCCGTACACATCCGGCTGCAGCGTGTCGTCGTTGGCGATGACTTCGAGCTTGACCCAATCGGTGCCAAAGAGTTCGCGCGCCATTTCGGCTGTGGTGATGGCCTCCCGCGCCGTCCGGCAACCCGCCGTGTTCGGCAAAACCTTGACGCCAAGACCCGCGATAAGTTCGAGGAACCGCGTGCCTGTGCGCCCGCCGGCTGTCTCACGTCTCAGCGACACCGTGACGATGCCCGCTTCCGACGCCGTTACCGCCTGCGCCAAAATTGCCGGAGATGGATATCCCGCCGTGCCAAGCAGAATGCGCGACGGCATGGGCGTTCCATAGAGGATGAGCCCATCTTTGGCGTGCAGGACCTGATCACGAATAGTCATTTCAAGCTGCCGCTCAACTTAACCGCCTTGGCGCGGCGCCACGATCTCCACGCGGTCGCCGGGATTAAGCGCCGTCGTAGCACGCCGGGCTTCTGGCACGAAATGGCCGTTGACCGCGGTCGCTATCCTGACATCTGTAAATTCCTGTTCGCGAACGAGGTCACCGACCGTCCGCGCCACTGATGCGAGCGGGCGGCCGTTCAAAACCAAATCAATCGTCCCGGCAGGTGTCATTATGCGTCTGTTCGCGAATAAGGTTGGGGATATGGGGATCTGAGTGAAACTTACCAATCCATCACGCGTCTTTTTACTGCAATTAAGGTCAATACGCCGAACTGTCCAGAATTCGCCGCACTTCCCGCATTTCTGCCGCCGAGCTTAGCCCAAGGTGCTCCATGTTCGCCTCCCTGATGTCCGCCCGCCGCTTCGCCGCGCTGTTCTGGTGCCAGTTCCTATCGGCCCTCAACGACAACCTGTTGAAGAACGCGCTGGCGATGCTGGTCGTCTACAAGCTCGCGCTTGAAAACGGCCCGGTCATCGGCACGCTCGCGGGCGCGGTACTCATCGTCCCGTTCTTCCTGTTCTCGGCCATCGCCGGGCAACTCGCCGACAAGTACGACAAGGCCTTTATCGCCTCGCGCCTCAAACTCATGGAAATCCCGGTCGCGATTCTCGCGGCCACCGGCTTCCTGATCCCCTCCGTGCCGCTGCTGTTCGTTGCCTTGCTGTGCTTTGGCACGCTCAGCGCCTTCTTCGGGCCGGTGAAGTACGGTCTGCTGCCGGTGCATCTCGAAACCAAAGAACTACCGGCCGGCAACGCCCTCGTCGAAGGCGCGACATTCCTCGCCATACTGCTCGGCACCATCGGCGGTAATTTTGCCGCGTCCAGCGATACGCACTTGATGATGGTCGCCGTCAGCATCGTCGCCCTCGCGCTTGGCAGCTGGCTCTCCGCACGCATGATCCCGCTGACCGGATCCGCAGCCCCCGATCTCGTGCTCGACCGCAATATCGTCTCCTCGACCAAGACGCTGCTCGCCGATCTGCGCATCGAGACGCGCATCTGGCAGGGAGCGCTGATCACGTCCTGGTTCTGGGTCGTCGGCGCCGTCGTCCTCGCGCTGCTGCAAACGCTCATTCCCCGCGCCCTCAACGGCCGCCCCGAAGTCTATACGCTCGCCCTCTTCGCTTTCGCCATTGCGGTCGCCGTGGGCTCGGTCGTTGCCGCCAAAGCCAGCAAAAACCGCCCCAACATGGCCCTCGTTCCTATTGGCGCACTGCTGATGGGCCTATTCCTCTTCGACCTCGCGTGGCTCGCCTCGACGTTGACGCCCGCCGCAACGCCGCTCTCCGCGGGTGATGTGCTGGCATCGTTCTCCGGCGTGCGCATGCTGATCGACCTTGCCGGCATCGCGTTTGCGGGCGGGCTGTTCATCGTGCCGTCGTTCGCCGCCGTGCAGGCCTGGGCTCCGGTGGACCGCCGCGCCCGCGTCATCGCCGGGTGCAACGTCATGTCGGCGGCGGGCATGACGCTCGCTGGCCTCGCGATTGCGAGCCTGCAGTATTTCAAAGTTCCACTTTCAATTCTCTACGCCGGTCTCGGCGCGCTGAACCTGCTCACCGCCGTCCTCGTGCTCCGCGCCTGGGGTGCGGACGGCGTCAAGGACGTCGCCGCATTTTTGTTCAAAACTATCTTTGGTCTCGAGGTCAAAGGCCTCGAACATCTGCCCAAGCCCGGCGAGAAAGCCATCATCGCGCCCAACCACGTCAGCCTGCTCGACGCCGCGCTGATGCACGCGCTGCTGCCCTCGCATTCGGCCTACGCCATCGACACCGGTATCGCCAATACCTGGTGGGTCAAACCGTTCCTCAAACTCGCCAAGGCCTACGCCATCGACCCGACCCGGCCGCTCGGAATGCGCCACCTGATCCAAACCGTGAAGGACGGCACCTCGCTCGTGATCTTCCCGGAAGGACGCCTGACCGTCACCGGCGGCTTGATGAAGGTCTACGACGGCACCGCCATGATCGGCGACAAGGCGGAAGCACCCATTATCCCCGTGCGCATCGACGGCCTCGAGCGTTCGCGCTTTGGCTATTTGAGCGCGGCGCAGACCAAGAAAGTCTGGTTCCCGAAGACGACCGTAACCATCCTGCCGCCGGTCAAGCTCAAGGTTGATCCACTCCTCAAGGGCAAAGCCCGCCGCCAGGCCGCAGGCCTCGCCCTCCAGGACGTCATGACCGACTGCGCGGTTCAGACAGCGCCTATCGACCAGACGCTGTTCGACGCCCTCGTGCTCGCGAAAAAGACCCGCGATACGGGGCGCCCTGCTGTCGAGGACCCGCTGGGGGCGAAACTCTCGTATAAAAAACTGATCATCGGTGCCCAGGTGCTTGGCGCTAAAATCGCGCCGCTGGCTCCGCAAGGCGCGGCGATCGGCGTGCTTCTGCCGAACTCCGCGGGCGTCGCCGTTACGTTCTTTGCTTTGCAATCAATCGGCCGCGTCGCCGCCATGCTGAACTTCACGGCCGGCCCGGCGAATATCGTCGCCGCCTGCAAAGCCGCGAAGATCGACGTCGTTTTGACCTCGCGCACCTTCGTCGAGCGCGGCCACCTCGAAGCGCTGATCCAGGCCATCGAGACCACCGCGCGCGTCATCTATCTCGAAGATGTGCGCGCCACCATCGCCTTCGCCGATAAAGTCAAAGGCATGCTCGCTGGCGGCACAGCGCAGGTCAAAGTCGATGCCAACGCCCCCGCAGCCATCCTATTTACCTCGGGCTCGGAAGGCACGCCGAAGGGCGTCGTGCTCTCGCACCGCAATCTGCTCGCCAATTGCGCCCAGAGCCTCACTAGGGTTTCCTGCAACGGCGCCGACAAGGTGTTCAACGCTCTGCCCGTGTTTCATTCGTTCGGTCTCACCGCGGGCCTGCTCATGCCGCTTATCGGCGGGATTCCGGTGTTCCTCTATCCGACGCCGCTGCACTACCGCATCATTCCCGAACTCGTGTACGGATCCAACGCCACAATCCTGTTTGGCACCGATACGTTCCTCGCCGGTTACGCCCGCGCCGCCCACCCTTATGATTTCGCACGGCTTCGCCTCGTGCTTGCCGGTGCCGAAGCCGTCAAAGACCGCACACGGCAGATGTACATGGACCGCTTCGGCGTCCGCATTCTCGAAGGCTACGGCGTGACGGAAACCGCGCCCGTTCTCGCCATCAACACGCCGCTGTCTAATAAAGCCGGCAGCGTCGGCCGATTGTCGCCGCTGATGGAATTACGCCTAGAACCCGTGCCCGGCATCGACCAAGGCGGCCGCCTCTTCGTCCGTGGCCCCAACGTCATGCTCGGCTACTACCGCGCAGAGCATCCCGGCGTCCTCGAAGTACCGCCCGGCGGCTGGCACGACACCGGCGACATCGTCGAGATCGATGCCCAGGGCTTTATCAGCATCAAAGGCCGCGCCAAACGCTTCGCCAAGATTGCGGGCGAGATGGTGTCTCTGTCCGCCGTCGAAGCGCTATCAGCGGAACTTTGGCCGGCCCTCATCACTGTCGTCGTGTCTCTGCCGGACGCGCGCAAGGGCGAACGCCTCGTGCTGCTGACCACGGATGCTGCCTGCACCCGCGACGCGTTCTTGCAGTTTGCACGCCGCAAAGGCGCGACCGAACTTATGGTCCCCGCCGACATCCTGGTCGTCGACAAAATCCCGCTGCTCGGCTCCGGCAAACCCGATTACGTCGCGGCGCTTAACGCCGCTAAAGAGCGCGTGGCCGCGAAAACGGCGGCGTAATCACTCATGCCGTCATCCCGGCGAAGGCCGGGACCCACGGCAAGTTGCCACTCGATCGGAGTCAGAGGTGCTGTGAGATCGTGTCGCCGCTCATTCATTTCCCTCGCGTCTGGTTGTCGTGGGCCCCGGCCTTCGCCGGGATGACGGAAATAGATTCAGTTACTCTAAATACTTCACCCCTTACCCCTGTTGCAATGAACGCCGCCACAGCTTCGGCAAGCGCGGGCGCCAGCAAAAAACCATGCCGGTACGCACCGTTGACGCGGATGGTGTGGCTGTCATTTTCAATGACCACACGCGGCACATGATCGGGAAATGCCGGCCGCACGCCGGCACCCATGTCGATGATCTCGGCTTCCGCGAAACCGGGGTGCAGCGCGAACGCCGAGCCAAGCAGTTCGAGTGCAGATTTGACAGTCATGGGCCCATCATCCTCGCGCTCGATCACCGTTGCGCCGATGACAAAACGCCCGTCGCCCTGCGGCACGACGTAAATCGGCTGCCGCGGATGCAATAATCTGACAGGCCGCAACAGGCTGATATCCTGTGTCTTGATGATGATGCGCTCACCGCGCACGCCGCGCAGGTCCATGAGATCGCCGCTCGCCGCCATGCCGCGGCAATCGATCAGAATATCGCCGTCATCACGGGTCCACGGCGTCCGGAGTAAAACCTCGACACCAGCGTCGCGAACAGCCGCGAGTAAAAATTCGAGCGCCACAGCCGCGTCCATGTGCGCTTCATGCGGGAAAAACAACGCCGCGTCGAACCTGTCGGCAAGCTGAGGTTCGAGAACGGCAAGACGCCCTGCGTGCAACAAGTGATGATCTTCGGTCAAGCGCTGAAAACGCGTCAGCTCGGCCCGGTCGCGCGCCGCCGCGACGACCAGCGTGCCGTTCTCGACCAGCCCCGGGTACGCTGCCCGCCACAGCGCCAAGCTGCGCCGCCCCATATCGCGCACAATCTTCGGCGCGGCTTCCGCCTCACACTCCGGCGCAATCATCGCCGCCGCCCACCGGCTCGAGCTTTCGGAAAACGGCACGGCGCTCGCCTCCATCAGGCGCACACTGTGCCCGGCCTTTGCGAGCGTCCACGCCTGCCAAAGGCCGATGATGCCAGCGCCCGCAACGGTGATGGATTTTTGTTTCACGCGGCACATCTCATCAATCGCCGAGGGCGGCACCTTCGCGGCGCGGATCAGCCCCGCCTTCGAGCCGCCCATTCCGCCGCACAATCGTATGCGTGCCCGACGTCATCATTTCCGCGCTCACGCTGTGGCCGTAGCTTTTCATGTTGAGCGCCGGCCACAACGCCGAAAATCCGGCTTCGACTTGCAGCGGCCCGCCCTCGCTGCCGAAATTCAACAAAGCCGCCGACGCCTGTGCGTCTAACCCCCAATCCAGCATCGCGATAAGGGTCTTGACGACAAAAAGGATGATGCGCGTCCCACCCGGCGATCCGGTCACGGCTTCCAGGTCTCCCTTGGCATCGAACACGAGCGTCGGGGCCATTGAGCTGCGTGGTCTTTTGCCCCCCGCCACAGCGTTCGCGATTGCCACGCCATCGCCATCGACGGGCTGAAACGAAAAATCCGTCAGCTCGTTGTTGAGCAGGAAGCCAGCCGCCCACAGGTGCGATCCGAAGGCGCTTTCAATCGTCGTCGTCATGGCGACTGCATTGCCTGCGTCATCAACGATTGATATGTGGCTGGTTCCCGCGCTCTCGACGGTCGCATCGTCGCCGAACGTGCGCTTCGACAGGCCCGGCGGCAGTCCTGCGATAGCTTTCGCCATGGCTCGCTCGGGATCGATCAGCTTGCGGCGCTCAGCCAGATACGCCGTATCGAGCAGACCCTCCGGAATGGCCACAAAATCGGGGTCGGCGAGGTAGCGATTGCGGTCGGAGTAGGCGAGCTTCTCGGCCTCAGTGATCACGTGCAGCGCCGGACCACTCATGCGAGCAGCTTGGCCTTGAACCTCGGCGAACGGCTCGATTAGTTTCAAAGTCTGCGCAACCGTCATGCCACCCGAGGACGGCGGACCCATGCCGCAGATGTTTCGCTGCCGATAGCCAAAGCACAGGGCTGAGCGCTCCTTGGCCTCGTAGCCTGCAAGATCGGCCCGCGTCATGTCGCCCCTGGCGACAGGTGCCGCCACCACAGCTGCAACGATCGCATCGGCGATGGCTCCAGAATAGAATGCCGCCGCACCCTTTTCGGCGATCTCTTTGAGCGTCGCGGCGTATTCCGGGTTCTTAAGTGTCGACCCTGACGCCCGAGCGCCGCCCGCAGCATCGAAAAAATAACGCCGCGCAGCGGGCGCGAAACTCTCAGACCCCTGCCACCTCAGCAGCATATTCAACCGCTGCGGCAGCGGAAATCCGTCCTCCGCGAGCCTGATGGCCGGTTGAAAAAGCTTTACCCACGAAAGTTTTCCGTGGGCCTTGTGCGCCAGCTCCATCGCCGCGACTACACCCGGCACGCCGGCGCTGAGGCCCGAGCGCACGGCGTCGTTGAGCGCCATAGCCTTACCATCCCTGACGAAGCGATCCGGCTTCGCAGCAGCGGGTGCGGTTTCGCGGCCATCGTAGGTTTTGACCGCCTTTGCCGCCGCGTCCCAATGGACGAGGAAAGCGCCGCCGCCAAGCCCCGAGGACTGGGGTTCGACAAGTCCGAGCACGAGCTGCGTCGCGATCGCAGCGTCCAGCGCCGAGCCACCGGCGCGCAAAATTTCGCGACCGGCTTCGGCGGCCAGCGGATGGGCGGCCGCCACCATGTGCCGGGACGCTATGGCGAGGTCCTTCGACGACGTGCCTGTGGCGGCTTCGGGCGCGCGCGACGTCTCCTGCGCCGCCACCGAAGTCGCGAACAGGGCCAGTAGACAGGCGGTAACTAAACGTCGGATCATCACTACTCCAGGGCGCAAAACACTAGAACCGACTATAGGGCCGCGGCTGGAAGCGGGGATAAGTTTGTCGGATTTTTATGCTGGTATTTTTTTTGGAGGCCGCATGACTGCGTTGCTCGAGCACCGATTAACCGTAGTGACGGGTATCTTAGCTGTGTTCACGGCGGGGATAAGTCTGGGCGTAGCATGGGCGCGAGAACCGCTGTTGCGTTTCACGCCACTGTTCGCAACCGGAAAGACCGTGATGGATGAGACGATCGTCTATCCGGTAGCGGGGCCCGCCAAACTTACGGCCGGCATTGTCGCGTTGGCCCCTGGCGATGAAACCGGATGGCACACACACGGCGTGCCGCTGACCGGCATCGTCCTCGAAGGCGAGCTGACCGTCAACTACGGCAATCGCGGCACCCGCACCTATCGCCAGGGCGATGCCATCGCGGAAGCAATGTCCGTTCCCCACAATGGAAAAAATGCCGGGGCCGGCCCGATGCGCCTATTCGCGGTGTTCATTGGTGCAGAGGGCGTTGCGAATACGGTGCCACTCCCGGCTGCAAAATAGACCACCGCTACGTCCGCTTGCCGTTGTTCGATGTGAGAGCAGCGTGGCATCCCCTGCATCGGGCACCCCCTGCATCAGACAAGTGTAGTCTTTTTTGCTTTCAACCTCCCAAGACCTTTGGGTCAAGGGAAAAGAACAAACTATGAATTAGACACCCATATACTCGAAATGATGCCGCACTGAGTCCAAATTGTCGTGCAAAGACAATCCTTAGCGACCGCGTCCGGCGCACAATCGCAACGCCAGTGTGGCTTCTGTGCTCTGCCGGTAAAAATGGGACTGGTATATACGCTGAATTTACTAAATTCCCCGCAGGATGTCCCCCGACTTCCTGAAGCATTTGTTTTGGCGTACCACATGGAGCATCCCCCGATGACCCTTCGCACACCATTGAAGGCTATTGCCCTCGCCACCGTCACCCTGTTGAGCGCATTGAGCGTTCCAGGTGCCGCGCGCGCCCAGGGCCTGATTGACTTCCTCTGGGGTGGCAGCAACGACTACGGCGGCGGACGCCAATCCGTCGGCTTCAGCTCGCAATACAAACCCGGCCAGGTCATCGTCTCGTTCGGGGATCGCCGCCTCTATCTTGTGACCCAGCAAGGCCAGGCCATCAGCTATCCGATCGCCATTCCTCGGGAAAAGAGCCGCTGGCAGGGCACCACATTCATCTCTGATAAGCGCATCAACCCGACCTGGACGCCGACCCCGGAAATGCGCCGCGAAAACCCGCGCCTGCCAAACTGGGTTCCGGGCGGCCATCCGATGAATCCACTCGGCGTGCGCGCACTGTATCTCGGCTCGAGCTCTTACCGCATCCACGGAACCGATGCGCCGTGGACCATCGGTCAGAACGTTTCGAAGGGTTGCGTGCGCATGTTCAACCAGGACGTTCTCGACCTGTATCCACGCGTTCCCGTCGGTGCCCGCGTGACGGTGACGTGGCAGCGATTCTCGACCGGAGCCGTGTCGTCGAACAGCCAGGGTAACCCGAGCGCCTACGGCGGCGATGGTCAACCCAAGCGCAAGTACTACCGGGCAAACCCGGTCAAGAAATATTCGTCGTCATCGGCGCTCAACCCCGCAGCTCAGAAGCAGGCGGAAGTGCAGTAGTTCAAGACGCCAACCGACGAGATTTTAATACGGGCGGCTTGCACAAGCCGTCCGTTTTTTATTTTTGAGCTGCGGCTGACTAACGGTCACTGCCAAATCCCGCGGAAGTGGGACCACCCATTTCCCTCACCAGCGGCAATGTTATCCTGTCAATTCATGCCGAAGCCAACGAGCTCTAGGGTTAGCGCTCAACCGGCTCGGGTGCCTCCTCCGGCACCTCGATCTCGCACCCCGCGCCGAGCTGTCCGATGAGGCTCATGAGATCGGCACGCAGTGCCAGGATGTCTTTTTCCGGCATGTCGAGACGGCAGGCGACAAAGCGGCGTGCATCCAAGGCCAGATCCTTAAGGTCCAGACCTTTGGGCGCCAGCCACACCCTAACCTCGCGCTCGTCATCGGTGCTGCGCTGCCGCTGCACGATGCCCATGCCTTCAAGCCGCTTGATGAGCGGCGTCAGCGTCCCGCTGTCGAGCATGAGCCGGCGGCCAATTTCGGAGATCGTGATGCCGTCGCCCTCCCACAGCACGATGAGAACGAGATACTGCGGATAGGTCAGACCCATGGGACCTAACCGCTCGCGGTAGGTCCGGGAGATGGCGCGCGTCGCGGCGTAAAGCGCGAAGCAGAGCTGGTTATCCAACCGCAACAGTTCGTAGCCCTGAGGGGCGGACCCGGGGGTCTTTTTTTGTTTCAAGTCGAGGCGTCTCCAAGCACATCACGATGGGGGGCACCGAGACCCAACGCATCGCTACAGGGTGATGGCCGATGACCGGCCACCGTGCCCTGCCACCCCGAAAGATTAGTCTATGGGCATCTCATCCGTCTACAACAAGGTCTCGAGATGCTTCATCAATTCTAGTTTTAACGATGCAAAGCCGGGCTTATTGAAGACAAGCCGCCGTTCAAGGCTTGTCCCTGAGCAACTCAGCGCGCCAACTACCCGAGCTTGAGCATCACGTGGCGAACGACGGTGTAATCCTCGAGGGCGTAGATCGACAGATCCTTGCCGTAACCCGACGCCTTCATACCGCCGTGCGGCATCTCACTGACCAGCATGAAATGCGTGTTGACCCACGAGCAGCCGTATTGGAGCCGGGCCGCGGTCGCCATGCCCTTGGCGAGGTCGGAAGTCCAAACCGATGAAGCGAGGCCATAGTCGGAGTCGTTTGCCCAGGCCACGGCTTGATCGGCATCATCGAACCGGGTGACGGAGACGACGGGGCCAAAGACTTCCCTTCGCACGATCTCATCATCTTGCTCGGCATTGGCGATAACGGTTGGTTCATAGAAGAAGCCTTTACCGCCGGGGGCCTTGCCGCCCGCTGTTATTGCGATGTGCTTTTGCTCCGCGGCGCGGCCGACAAATCCGGCCACCCTGTCCCGCTGCGCTCCCGAGATCAGCGGACCTATGTCGTTGTCGTCGTCGTTGGTCTGATTGAATTTAAGATCTTTCACAGCGCTTGAGAGGTCGGCGACGAAGTTGTCGTAGACCTTCTTACCCGCATAGACGCGGCATGCCGCCGTGCAATCCTGACCGGCGTTATAGTAGCCAAAAGCCTTGATGGCCTCGACCACAGCTGAAATATCGGCGTCATCAAACACGATGACCGGAGCTTTGCCGCCGAGTTCCAGGTGCGTGCGTTTCAGCGTGGCGGTGGCGGCTTGCAAAACTTTCTGGCCGGTGCCGACGCTGCCTGTCAGGGACACCATAGCCACCTTGGGGTGATTGATCAGCGCGCTGCCCGTCGTTGCGCCGCGTCCCACGATGACGTTGACCACGCCCTCGGGAAATATGCCGGCGATCGTCTTGGCAAGTTTGAGCGTCGTGAGTGGCGTCTGCTCGGAGGGCTTGATGACAATCGTGTTTCCGCCGGCAAGCGCCGGAGCGAGCTTCCATGCCGCCATCATCAGCGGGTAATTCCACGGTGCGATGGAACCGATGACGCCAATCGGATCGCGGCGAATCATGGAGGTATGGCCTGCCAGATATTCACCGGCAACCGCGCCTTGCATGGTCCGCGCGGCGCCTGCAAAAAAGCGGAAGCAATCAGCGACGGCCGGCATCTCATCCTGCAGCACGCGGATACGCGGCTTGCCGCAGTTCAAGGCCTCTAACACAGCAAACGCTTCGGCCTCGCGGTCGATGGCGTCAGCAAGTTTGAGCAAGAGACCAGCGCGTTCGGCCGGCGTCGTCCGTGACCAAGTCTTAAAAGCCGTCGCCGCTGCATCAACCGCAGCATCAACTTGCGCGACAGAGGCCTCCGGGAGATTGACGATCGTAGCCTCTGTCTTGGGATTGATCACAGGCTCGGGAGCCTCTGAACCGGCAACGAAGTTCGATCCGATCAGCATGTTTGTATCGAGCATAGGTCTTCCTCCAAAAAGTCCGCGGCGGCTCTTACTTGGACGAGCCGCTGGTGTGTTCGCCATCGCGCGTCAGATAGTAGGCAGCAAGAATAGGTAGCAGTGTCACCAGGATGACAAACACCGCCACAACATTGGTTACCGGCCGCTGGCGAGGCCGAATGAGTTCGCCGAGCATCCAGATCGGCAGCGTAGACTGCTGGCCCGACGTGAACGTCGTGACGATCACCTCATCAAACGACAATGCGAAGGCCAGCATGCCGCCAGCCAGTAGCGCGCTGCCGATTTGCGGAAGCACGACGTGCCGGAATGTCTGGAAGCCATCGGCTCCGAGATCCATCGACGCCTCGATCAGATTTCCAGGTAAACGCCGGAAGCGCGCCACGGCATTATTGAAGACGACGACGATGCAGAATGTCGCGTGACCGAGCACGATGGTCCAGACTGAAAAATCGATACCCATGATGTCAAACGCCGAACGCAGCGAAATGCCGGTAATAATTCCGGGCAACGCGATGGGAAGGATAAACAGTAGCGAGATTGTCTCACGGCCGAAAAACTTGGCGCGCGACAATGCGGCGGCAGCCAGCGTCCCAAAGATGAGCGCAAGCCCCGTGGCGATGGCCGCCACTTTGAGCGAGAGATACAGCGGCGGCCAGATGTCGGGCCGGCCCGACCAGGCCACATGGAACCAGTCAAGCGTGAAGCCTGGCGGTGGAAACTGGAAGCTTTTTTCTTCCGTCGTGAAGGCGTAAAGAAAAATCAGCGCCAGCGGCAGGTGCAGGAACAAAAGCCCTGCGATCGCAGGAATTTTGACGCCAAGCGGCGTTCTGGCATTGGCGTCAGAGGACATCGAACGCTCCCATGCGCTTTGCAGTCCAGAGATAGACACCCATGATCAGCATCGGCACGACCGTGAATGCGGCCGCGAGCGGGATGTTACCAGCCGTGCCTTGCAGCGTATAAACCGCCTGGCCGATGAATAGACGCGAGTTGCCGACAATCTGCGGCACGATGTAATCGCCGAGTGTCAGCGAAAACGTAAAAATAGATCCGGCGATGATGCCCGGCAGGGCAAGCGGCAAAATCACGTTCCGGAACGTCTGTCCCGGATTGGCGCCGAGATCGGCCGAGGCTTCAATGTAGGTTGCCGGCACGCGCTCAAGCGCCGCCTGGATTGGCAAGATCATAAAAGGCAGCCAGATGTAGACGAAGACCAGGAATGTGCCGATATAGCTGAACGATAGCGACGGCCCGCCGATCACAGGCAGCGCCAACAGGCCGTCAATCAGCCAGGTCAGATGCAGTCCGCCAGCGATCCATGTGAGGATACCCTCTTTGGCGAGGATCAGCTTCCAGGCGTAAACCTTGACCAGATAGCTCGACCACAACGGCATCATCACCGCGAGATAGAATAAGGCTTTGGTCCAGCCCCGGGCGTAACGCGCCGCATAGTAGGCAATGGGGAAGGCAATGATGGCGCACGCCAGCGTCACAAGCACCGCCATAACGACGGTGCGCAGGATGATCTGGAGATTGGCGGTCTCGAACAGCTGCGCATAGGTGGCGAGCGTGAACTCGCGCACGATCAAGCCAGTGAAATCATCGAGGATGTAAAAACTTTGCAGCAGGAGCGCGAACAAAGAGCCGATATAAACGACCCCGATCCAGCAGAGCGGCGGCAGCAAGAGCAGCAGCGTGAATAGTTTCGGCCGCGCAATCAACATATCTGAGACCGCCGTCAGCAGCCCACCGTGCCTCTTACTGGCGAGAATAGCGCTCATGCGTCGCCATCCATGACCATCATGGCGGACTTCGGCCATATGAGCGTGACGGCGTCAGCCTCCTTGAAGGCGGCCGAACCGGCTGGAACCGTTGCGATGAGGCGGGTGCCACCGGTCATCACACTGATCCGAGTCACGGCCCCCTGATAGCCGATGGTTTGAATGACCCCATCGGCGCTGGCGTGAACGGCCGGAACCAGTGCATTCGCCCTATGAACACCAATCTTTTCCGGCCGCAGGCTGGTCCATGCGGCGCTGCCGCCATGGGTTGCCGCAAACTCCGGCGAGAGGACATTCGATGAGCCGACGAAATCGGCAACGAAGCGCGAGCATGGCCGCTCATAGACATCGGCGGGCGCCCCGACCTGGACGATTTTTCCGTTGTTGAAGATTGCGACGCGGTTTGCCATGGACAGCGCTTCGCCCTGGTCGTGCGTTACGAAGACGAATGTGATGCCGAGGTCTTTCTGCAGGACCTTGAGTTCCTCCTGCATTTGCTCACGCAGCTTGAGGTCTAGAGCGCCGAGCGGCTCGTCGAGCAACAGAACCTTGGGATTGTTGACGAGAGCACGGGCGAGCGCCACGCGTTGGCGCTGGCCGCCCGAGAGCTGGGCCGTCCGGCGCTCGCCATAGTCTGCGAGCTTGACCATGGCCAGCGCGTCTCTTGCCTTGGCTTCGCGCTCCGCACGTCCCACACCCTTGATCATCAAACCGTAGGCGACGTTCTCGCCGGCCGTCATATGGGGGAAGAGCGCGTAGTCCTGAAACACCGTATTGACGTCGCGCTTGTAGGGGGGAACGCCTTCGGCCGTTTCACCGAAAATCTCGATATGGCCTTCGTCTGGCTGCTCGAATCCGGCGATGAGACGAAGGCAGGTGGTCTTGCCGGACCCAGAGGGGCCGAGGAGTGCAAAAAACTCGCCCTGAGCGATGTCGAGCGTCACACCATCGACGGCGCGCACGGCCCCGAACCGGCGAGAGACATTCTGGAAGCGGACTGCTGGGGACATGCCTACGCCATGACTGGAACGGCCCGGCTGCGAGCGCCGGGCCGTCGTCGATTGCCGCCGTTATCTGCCGAGGATGGCGATATAGTCCTTGGCCCACTGCGAATACGGAATGCACGCGCTTTCTTTTTCGCACTTAGCGGTTGGAGTTCGCCAGAACCAGATCTTCTCGAAATTCCCGAAGCCGTTGGTCGCGCAGCCCTCGTCGGTAAGAAGTGCGTTACCCTTGCACGCCGCAGGAACGGAAGGCACGGCGCCGAACCAGGATGCAAGGTCGCCCTGGAGCTTGGGATTGAGCGAATGCTCGAGCCACTTGTAGGCGCAGTTCGGGTGTTTGGCTTCTGAGTGCATCATGGTGGTATCCGCCCACCCCGTCGCGCCTTCTTCAGGCAGCGTCGAGGCAACAGCCTTCTTGTCGGTCTGCAGCAGGTTGACTTGGAACGGCCAGGATGAGGATGCAACGACGCCCTCGTTCTTGAAGTCATCGACCTGCACCATGGCGTCATGCCAGTAGCGGCCAATGAGCGCCCGTTGCGATTGCAGCAGCGCAATCACAGCGGCGTATTGATCCTTGTTGAGTTCGTAAGGATTCTTGATCCCAAGTTCGGGCTTCTTCTTCATCAAATAGACTGCGGCATCGGCAATATAGATCGGCCCGTCATAAGCCTGGACGCGGCCTTTGTTGCTTTTGCCGTCGGGCAGATTTTGCTCTTCGAAAACAACAGACCAACTCTTAGGTGGTTCTTTGAAGACGGTCGTGTTGTAGGCGAGCACGTTGGGGCCCCACTGGAACGGCGTGCCGTAGTGGACGCCCTCGACCGTGTGCCACGGCGCATCCTTCAAACGATCGTCGACCGTCTTCCAGCTAGGAACGAGATCGACGTTGATGGGTTGAACCTTCTTGCCGGCAATGAGGCGCAGGGACGCGTCGCCCGAGGCTGTGACGAGATCGAACCCGCCCTGGTTCATCAGCGTCACCATTTCGTCAGAGGTCGCTGCCGTCTTGACGTTGACCTTGCAGCTCGTTTCCTTCTCGAAACTGGTCACCCAGTCGTAAGCCTTGTCCGTCTCGCCGCGCTCGATGTATCCGGGCCAGGCGACGATATCGACTTGGCCTTCGCCATCACCAACTGCTTTCGGCATGTCGGCAAACGTGGTTGCCGCACCCAATGCCAGCACTGCGGCCGTCGTAGACGCAAGTTTCAGAGCAAACTTCATGTCGCGACTCCATTAAGGCGGAGCACACTGCGCATGCCCCTCGCCAGCCACCCACGCAACACCGTACGTACGCACACGCGCCCGAGACGGGCACACCCGGTACTGCAGGTCTTGTCCGGCTGACCCAAGAGCGCCTATGGCGAACCCCGAGCCCTGGCCGGATGAACAAGGGGAATGTTAGTTTATTGCTGGGCAAGAAGCCACCACCTAAGCCCAGCAATTTTCAGGGGTGCGTTGCAAGATGCCGGCATCATTCGGGAAGCCGGAGGCGATGCTTCAATCGCACCCCTCAACGAATTGAGCGCCGGAAGGCGAATGCGGCGGCGAGGCCCGCCGCTCCTGCCAATAGGACCGTTGCAAGACCGTAGAGCAGTGGCGACCCATAGGCTCTGTCGTGTAGAAACCGCTCCAGTCCGGCGCGCTCAAGCATGACTTGGCTCTTGTATTGGCTAAGCAGCTGACCATCCTTGAGCAGGTAGACCCGGGTCACAAGGGGCCCCACCGGCACGTTCGGTGGCAACGCAATCGTCGAGCGAAACAGGCTGCGGCCGATGAACGTAACGCCATAGTCGGCCGTCACATACAGCCGGTCGCGCTGTTTCAGCCGGATAACGGAATCGCGAAACTCTTTGACGTCATCGGGATCGCGCGGCGTTGTACGGCTGCCACCCGCGGGCACCATCCGAACGTGGCCGAAGCCGATCTCGTTCTTGTCGAGAACGGCGTGTTCGGCGATTTCTTCGACCGGACGCGTCGAGGCGATGGCGTAGTAGCTCGGAAACGATGCAAAGCGAAGGGCTCTGGTGTTGAACCAAAGCCCGGCAACGTTGGCTTTCTTGCGTACCATCACTGGCGCGGGCGTACCTTCGACCACGACCACAACATCGTAAGTCCCAGCTTCAGCACTTGGCTGCCGGCTATTCTCGACCGTGCCAAAGATCAGGATCTCGGTGCCGGTGAAACTCGATGTGATGGAGACACTGCGGGTTGACACGTCGGCTTCGACACTTTCCCGCACGCCCTGACCCCGAGCCTGCCCAGGGACGGAGATCATCACCAGCCCGATGAGACCTAGGGCGAAGATCGGGAGCCTTAGCATCACCGCCCCCCCGGCAAACCGCCAAAGGAAAAAAGCTCGCCCGGCACTGCGACGAGATCGTAGGCGATGCGCACGGCAACGATCAGCACGAGGCTGGCGAGGAGAAATCGCAACTGCTCGCCCTTGAGTTTCTCACCCGACACGGCGCCGAACTGTGCGCCAAGAACACCGCCAACGATCAGAAGTCCCGCAAGCACCACATCAACCGTCTTGTTCTGCACTGCGTGCAATATGGTCGCGAATGCAGCAACAAACACAATTTGAAACAGCGAGGTTCCGACCACAACCGCTGTCGACATACGGAGAAGGTAGATCATCGCCGGGATGATCACAAACCCGCCACCGATACCCATGATCGCCGCCATGAAGCCGACAAACATGCCGATGACAGCGGGCGGAATAGCGCTGATGTAAAGCTTCGAGCGGTGGAAGCGCATTTTAAGCGGCAAGCCATCGACCCAGCTGTGCTGCCCCCCGGATTTGCGCGATGTGCCAGCACCGCCCGCACCCCGGCGCCGCCACGCGTTCAGACTTTCGATCATCATCAAGGCGCCGATAACGCCGAGAAACGTGACATAGCTGAGAGAGACCGCGACATCGAAGAGCCCAGCTTTGCGCAACAGCCGCACCGCCTCCACACCAACGAAGGTGCCAACGATGCCGCCGCTCAGCATCACCAGTCCCATCTTCACATCGACATTGTTGCGCCGGTACTGCGTGACCGCGCCCGAGACCGACGTGGCGACAATGTGGGCTGCCCCCGTGCCAACGGCGACCGCGGGAGGGATGCCAAGGAAAATCAACAATGGCGTGAGCAGGAAGCCGCCGCCGACACCGAACATTCCCGACAGAAATCCGATGGCCGAACCGAGAGCCAGATAAACCAGGACATTGACCGACATCTCTGCGATCGGCAGATAAACGTGCATCGCGTTGGTCCGCTGATCGTTGTCCCGCCGCTGTTTGCAGACTATTTTTGGGCTTCAGGCTATACGAGACCCGATCGCCTCATATCACAAGCCACAACAAAGGTGCACGTCTCCTTAAAACAACAGCGGGCCAGCCAGCCGCCAGTCCGCTGATCGCCCAGCTCGCTGATCGCCAAATCCGCTGATCGCCCGGCCCGCAAATTTCTGGGGCTCGTTAGCCGCTGACGCCATTGGCTGGGTTTTTCTTCCAGGCGTCACCAGCGCTGCGCGCGTCATTGGCCATAGAATCCACCGGTTTGGCCTTCCACTGCTTGATCAAAACCTCGGCAGCGGCCGTGTCCTCAGCCGTCAGTTTGCCTCGTAGGATGTCACGGCGGCGGATCGCCTCAGTATCGCCGCTGCGCGCCGCAAGTGCCAGCCACTTGTAGGCCTGCTTGAGTTCCTGCGGCACACCGAGGCCATTCTCATGCAGGACAGCGAGGTTGAATTGACTGTCCGACAGTCCGCGTTCGGCGGCTTCAGTGAACCACTTGGCCGCGGTCGTATAGTCCGGTGAGCTTCTGTTCTGATTGGCGCTCATGACCGCGAGATTGTGCATGGCTTTGATGTTGCCGAGTTCGGCCGCCTGCATGTACCAGCTCTCGGCTTTCGCCGGGTCAGCCTTGATCCCCAGTCCCCGCTCGTACAGCGTCCCGAGGCGATACTGAGCCTGCGCAAATCCGTTAGATGCTGCGCGCTGATACCATTTGGCTGCGTCAGCAAAATTCTGATCCGTGCCCTTGCCCTCGGCAAGCCGTGCACCAACCTGGAACTCGGCCGACGGATCACCATTGGCCGCCGCTAGCCGCAACGACAACGGACCGACGGAGGCTGGCGGCAGGTCGAGCGGCGAAGACTGCGACATGCCGCTTTTCTGGATACTTTTCTGTATCGATGTCAGGCTCGCAGCCCCAGCAAGCGCGCCAAGCCCGTCCTGTTCCGGCACCATGGCAGCCGGTGTCGCAATGGGGTTTGAAGCCTCCGCAGCGGCCTGTCCGAGCTTGCCGGAGACAACAGCCATGGCCTGCTGACGCTTCGCGCGCAGGATCTCAGCCGCTGTCATGGGCTTTGCGCTATCGATGGCAATACCCGTAAGCGGCACGGTCGTCGAGCCAACGTTCATATCACCGGGAATAATTTCACCACGCGTCCCGTCTTGAATGTTGAGTTCCGGCGTACCGCTTTCAGAATTTTCCGAACCAGACGTGCCAGACAAATTGCCGTCTGTGCTCGAGCCACCCTCTGTCCCCGTTGGCCGTGCGTCCGAACGCGCTTCCTTTTTGTCCTTCTGTCCGCCAAGCGGCTCAGCTTGAGATGTCTTGGCTGGCGAGTCGCTGACTGGCTTGGCTACAACGGGTATGGCTACAGAATTTGAGCCGCCATCCAAGGTGTACCACAGACCACCAACAGCGATCAGCGCACCAACCCCCATCACCATCAAACGCTGAACGGAAGCCGAAGCCGGTTTGCTCTTCGACGAAGGGGCAGATGTCTTGATCACAGGCTTTTGCGATGTGGGGACAGAGGCTGCAGGCACGCCGTCAGGTTTGGTGATAACCACATCGGCGGAGTCGCTGTCGCCTGCGAGACGCATTTTCGCGCGCCGGGCGTCGGCAATAAAGTCCTGACGCAGCTTTTCGGGTGAACGTGACTCCGATGTCGCGCTTCCGCCCGGCATCGTCGTGCGCTGAGAGCTGTTTTCGCTACCCGGAGCATCACTCCCCCCCGGCGCATGCATGAACGGCGAGGACATGGTTTTTGCCGAGGCAACAGCCGCGACCGCCGCATCAAGTGCGTAGGCCGGTTCGGGTTCGGCATATGCTTGGGCACGATGCGGATCGACGTTGAAGCGCACTTGCTCACGCACATACTCCTGCGGCGCAGACTGCGACTGCAAACTCTGGTGGTGGGACAATTCCATGGCATCGACGCGATCCAGCAAACGGATCATGGCTTGCTGCAATGTGTCGAGCAAGGCCGTCGTATTTTCGTCGCCCTGCCGGGTCTCGGACATGAGGCGTTCAATCAAACCGCGCATGTCGTCACCGCCCTGTGACTGCTGGCGAGGCAGCTGCTCGGCCATCCGCTTTGCGGCAGCCTCCGCGGCTTGATGAGCGATGGCGTGGACGTCGATATCCTGCTGCGGGCTGTAGGCGGCCGCAGGTGAGCTGTCAGGGTTCATGGCAACGCGATGAACGTCGGCGAGCTTTTCAGAAATGTCGTTGAGATAGGTCTCGATCGTATCGAGACGCATGAGCTGCTGGTGGGCGTTGTCGAGATGTCCGGCAAGTTCGCCAACGTGGGCTTCAATGAGCCGGATGCCTTCCACGTCGGTATGTGTGGCGACCGTGTCGAGAACACCCGAGACGTGACGCTCGACCTGTTCAATACGCTGGCTGATATCAAAAAAGCCCTGGTCCGGGCGGATCTCGGCAAGTGACTGATCCAGGCGTTTGGTAAGATCTGCGAAACGGGCTTCAAACCACACCGTATCGACCGATGTAGCGGCCGGCGGCGTCGAGGGAGCAAACGAAGCACTGACATAGTTGCGCGGCCCGGGTGTCTGGGGATCCGTTGACGGCATCGCGCTGCCGAAGTTAGCGCCACCCGACTCGTAGATCCCGGCCAGCGCTTCTGCGGAGTCGCGGTCCCAAGGATCGGTGGCGTTACCCGGCAGGCTGGATTCTATGACATCGAAATTATCGACAGCGGCGCGCGGACGGCTTGGTTCTTCATCGCGGCGCCCTATTGCGTGCGCCTGGTAGCCGGCGGCGGATCTTAGTGCCATGGGAGCTTCAGCGTGCGGCGTTGAGGCGGCGGCCGCCCAAGACGCCGGATCAGTGGCAATGCTCGTCGCGTCTTGGATGCCAGATTGGATGCCAGACTTTAGAGTTTGGCCGTCGGTGCCGTCCGTGATGCGCGACGCGAGTTCGGCCATGCCGGCTTCAATGCGTTCGAATGCTGAGGCGAACTGATCCGGGACGCGCGCCCGCAACGAGCGGGCCTCGCGGCCCATTCCGGCCAGGCGATCCTGCATCTGGTGAAGCGTGTCGCTATGGCGGCGATCGGCGTCGCTCAGCTGATCGACGATCGAGTGCAGCAGGTTTTTGAGGTCCCCTGCCTGACACCCCGGGAGCGGCTCGCGCACATCGGGTTCGTGGCCTGTGCGCTTGTCCCAATCCGTATGTGCCATCTGCGTCCCTCAAGGTGCCGGTCATGTGAGCCGGTACGCTTGGCTGCTCAGCTCGATCGCGATCCACCGGCTGAGGGGAGAGAAGCCGGGTGACGACACGTCCGAGCCGCGCGCAAAGCGAATACGGCTCAAAGCTAGACGCGGCACTTTTCCAAGCTCAGCCGACACAGTCGCAATGCCCAGTAAACGTCACGTTAATAGCTGTAATTATGCAAAATAATATTGTTTTTTCAATGTGTTATGATCAGCTTAGTTATCTGTGCGCGTATCGATCAGGCTCGGGAATGGCGCGTGATTCGAAAACCCTCCGCATTCCGTGAGATGCCACAGTCGTGGTCTATAAGCGCAGCCGTTCGGAAACGTGGCTGCGGGAGAAACAACCAATGCTCATGAGATTGGCGCTGGCTGCTGCGTGTTGGTGCGCCACTTTGGCGGGTGCCGTTCAGGCGCAGGGACCGGATGACGGTCGCGGCCGCTTTTCCCTGTCGCCGGTCGATGACGGCTTTATCCGCCTCGACAAGGAGACGGGCGCCGTCGCCATGTGCGCGCGCAAGGCCGCTGAGTGGGTGTGCGAGGCGGTGGCCGACAAGACGCAAGCCGCGAGCGAAAAATCCAAACTCGAAACCGAGAACCAAGTTCTGAAGGATCGCGTCAAGAGCCTTGAAGAGAGCTTGGAAACCGGCAAACCTCAGGCAAACAGCGACGCCCCTGCCGGCACACCATCTGGGAAGATGCAGCTGCCGACCGAGGAAGAGGTCGATAAGGCTCTCGACTATGTCGAACGCATGTTCAAAAAATTCCGCGACCGTGTGCAGAAGCTCGAACCGGCGCCGGCGACGCCATCGCCTCCGAGCGGCGGCTCTGGTGCGCTGTGAATGATACAATCACGCGCCAGCGGTGACGCCGCTGAACTGCCGGGTCGCGCGGATGAGTTCGTGAACGATGCCAGGTTCGGTCATCGCATGACCAGCGTCGGCCACGATGCGGAGTTCTGATCCCGGCCATGCCTGATGCAGACGCACCGCAGTTATAACCGGCGTGACGACGTCATAACGGCCATGCACAATGATCCCCGGAATTCCGGCAAGACGGCCCGCCTCGAGCAGGAGCTCCCCGTCGCGAGCGAAAAATCCGCCGTTGACGAAGTAATGGGCTTCAATGCGCGCGAACGCCAAGGCGTAGCTGTCGGCACCGAACCGCTGCACGCGCTCAGGCTCCGGAATAAGCGACAGGGTCGTCCCCTCCCAGATGCTCCAGGCCCGCGCGGCTTGCATCCGGTGGCGGGGATCGGCGCTCGTGAGACGGCGGTGATAGGCGCCGATCATGTCGCCCCGCTCCTCGTCCGGGATCAGTCTTTGGAAATCAGCGAAGGCTTCGGGGAAAATCCAACTGCAACCGTTCTGATAGAACCATGCGAGCTCGGCTTTTGTGACCAGAAAAATGCCGCGAACGATCATCGACGTGACGCGTGATGCGTGGGCTTCGGCGTAGGCCAGCGCCAGCGTCGAACCCCAGGAGCCGCCAAAAAGTTGCCAGCGCGGAATTTTAAGTTCAGTCCTGATGCGCTCCATATCGGCGACAAGTTCATGGGTAGTGTTGTGATCCAGCGATGCGTTCGGTGTCGAGCGCCCGCAGCCGCGTTGATCGAATAGAATGATGCGATAGCGGCTCGGATCGTGACATCGCCGCATGGTTGGATTGCAGCCGCCGCCTGGTCCACCATGCACGATCAACGCCGGCTGTCCCTCCGGATTGCCGCATTCCTCAATATGGAGCACGTGGCCGTTGCCAACCTCCAGCCGCCACTCGCGGTAGGGCGCGACTAGCGGATAGAGCCCCAAGGAATCGCGAAGTGTCATCACGTGCAGTCCCTATCCGTAGGCAATCGCACGTCTCCGCCGCGACACCACGAGACCCCATCGCGCAGTAGACATGCTAAGGCCGGGCGTGGCGTTTGAGCTGAAGCCGTTGCATCTCGCGGTCGTAGATGATCTGTCCGCCAGGCACGCGGATATCGCGCACAACCTCGAGCGCGTGCCGGCTCGTCTCTGGGCGTGCCAAGCTGATCAGCATCGCAAGGACCGGGGCAACGGGAAGGCCGAGACATCCCGCGATCGCACTCGGAAGGCCGATCAGCCCCGCTTCGCTTGCGAAAATCGAGAAGGCAGCAAACCCGAAGCCTGATGCAATACCCAATAGTGCCCCCTGCGGCGTCAATCGCTTCCACCAAATCGACAAGACCAGCACGGGGAAAAGGCTGGAACCGGTTAACGCCAGGGCCCAGAGCACAAGCCGCAACGGGTCGGTCGGCGCAAGGATCGTCAAAGCACCGCCGCATATCGCGGCGATGACAACAAAACCGCGCGTGATCCAAACGCGATTTTCTTTCGACGCGGGCTCCCACGTCAGCCCCTGAACCACATCCTCGCCGAGGACGGCAGCGAGAGACACCGTGGTTGCTCCAGCGGTCACGAGGGCTGCGGCTAGCGCACCCGCTGCAAGCAAATACGTGAAGACGAGCGGCAGGCCCGCCGCGACCGGCAAGGTCAGCAACACAGCGTCACGATCAAACCGCACAGCGTCAAACGTCAGACGGGTGGCGCTCTGATCGAATTGAGCAAACCCCAGCGTTGCAGCATCGTAGAGCCATTTTGGTAAAGGCCCGACGCGCTCGGACATAACGACGTCGAGTGCGAAGTCGCGCATGAACACGGCAACAGCCGAGACCGTTAGCATGGTGAGGCCGAAGAACACGGTTGCCCAGCCTAGAGATTTGCGCGCTTCATAAACGCCGGGGGCCGCCGCGACCCGCGGTAACAGCCACGGCGCCGCCGCAACCCCGCACGCAACCATGATCGTGCCAATTACGAAGCCGAGCGGACCAACGGCACCGAAGGGCTGAGTGTAGGGCTTCGAAATAGTTTGAAAACCTTCGCCCGGAAGATCGAACGCCAAAGGCCAAATGTCGACCAGTTGCAGACCTTGGACGACTTCATTGCGGACAAGGCCGCGCACCAAAGGTCCGTGAGCCAGCTGCGGAATAGGCAGGCTTGTGACGAGGATCGAGACCGTCGTCGCGGCGATCAACAGTGACAGCAGCGCGGCAATGGATTGGGCGACCCCTGCCCAAGTGAACGATCTCTTTCCACCCGGAGCCAGCGTTACAGCCAGTGTTGCAACGAGCACAAGCACCATGGGCTCGGGTGCGGTTCCGCTCAGCTTGGAGGCAACTGATGCCCCAAGCCGCAACTCCGCCGCCAGGACCAACAGCATGGGGACAGCTGCAACCATCGCCGCTACCAGCCGCAGCGGCTTGCTTTCAAATCGGCGGCCAAGATAGCTTGGCACCGTGTAGGCGCCGAATTTGCGATAGAACGGCGCCAGCAGCATTGCCATAATGACAAAGCCAGACAGCCCGCCGATCATGAGCACGAGGGCGTCAAACCCGGCGAAGAAAAACGCGCCCGTCGCCGCCACAAGAAATGTCGAGCCAAGTGCCGACATCCCCAGGATCAGCCCGGTATAGGCAGCCGGCACGCGGCGGCCGGCGGCGAAGTACCCGAGTGTGTCCTGCGTCGCGACGCAGAGCCCTATTGCCGCGTACAGGACCAACGGCCCGGCCAAGAAAGCGAGACGCAGGAGAGCGTCATCAAATTTCAGCTGTTCAAAAATCAAAATCAGCAGGAACAGGGCTGCAAAGAGCGCCGCAAAAATGCTGAAGTAGGTACCGAGCCTCGGGTTAATCAGGCGCGCGCGCGCAGTGAACGTCATCGGCAAAATCCTCAGGTGTCTTCGTGCGCGCCGTGCCAATGATCAATGGCGTTCTGACGGTTGACATAGCTGGCAACGGTCACGACGGCGATCACGAAGAAGCCATGTGCGGCCAGGAAATATCCAAGCGGGAATCCCAGAAACCGGCTGTTGTTGAGCTGGCCGGCATAGAGCGGCAGCACAATGACCACCGCTAAAAACGGCAGCAGGCTCGCCAGCATCTGCCACTTGGTATGCCGCCAATAAGGCTTTCGCTCTTTGCGTTCGATCATGAGACGCATGGCTCCTAAGCGGTTGCGGGGTTCATCTGCGCCTTGGGCAAATAGTCGTAGTTCGTGGCCCAACTATGCGCGTACCGTGGCGGCTTTGTCCAATCGGCATAACACTTTCGAGGCAGCCCGCAAGATTGTCGCTGCACGGTTTATCCAATAATGTCCTGATTCGAATCGTCCGGATCCGGCCGGCTTTTCAGATGCCAATCAAGAAAAGCCACAGCCGATCTCGCATACCGCCTGCTTGGCCGGGAAATGACACCGGAACCAGGCGGCAACTGGGCCTTAAGACCAACAAAAATTGGGAAGGACGAATACACCATGAGCATGATTCAGGAATTCAAAGACTTTGCAATGAAAGGCAATGTGCTCGATCTCGCTGTCGGCGTGATTATGGGCGCGGCCTTCGCACCGATCGTTTCGACGCTCGTCGACAACATCGTCATGCCGCCGATTGGCGCATTGATGGCCGGTGTAGACTTCTCGACACTTGCAGCGTCGATCCCCACGGGTGGCGAACCAGTCCTGATCAAGTACGGCTTGTTCCTCAACGCCATCATCAAATTTCTGATCACAGCCTTTGCGATCTTCCTGCTCATCAAAGCCATCAGCGCAACGAAGAAGCCGGTAGCTGCTGCGGCGCCTGCTGCTCCGCCAGCTTCTGAAGTGTACCTCAAGGAAATTCGCGATCTTCTGGCCAAGCGTTAGGATCGTTGGTTTCACGATGGAAGCCCCGGGTTCGCGCCCGGGGTTTTTTTGTTAGGAACAACTGCCGCCGCCGAGTACGCAAAATTTGGCGCAATTTTTGTGGCACAGCTTCACGGCGCCGCGGGCGAACATCGGCCCCTGCGCCCGGCTTGCCACCTCAAGTGTCGGCCCCATTTCAAAGGCCGTATCGTAGGGCAACAGCGTGCACGGCAGCACCACAGGTGTGGCGGCACCTTTGCGCTTCACCACCATCCTTGACGTCGCACACATCATCTCGCTGGGGTTTTTCTTAAGTATTTCCCAGCACTGCGTCGTGATCTCGGGACCGTCGTAGCCGGCATCCATTTCGGGCAACAACATGAGTTGCTTGTGGTCCGCTGGATCGATGGGCCAGCCATGCTCTGCGATCAAGCGGGCATAACCGGCGCGTGCCGCCTCCCCGGTCTCGTTCCAGCAGGTCCGGCCGGCAATCGCGATTTTGAAGCTGTTCGCCGCGAGCCAATCGAGACCCTCAGCCGTCTTGTCAAACGTGTCCGGCCCGCGCTCGATCTCATGCAGCGACTTGGAGAAGTGATCGAGGCTCACTCGGATCGTGAGACGATCACCGTAAAAGCCCTTGAGGCCGATCAAACCCTTCTTGATACCCGGACGCTGCATGGGCTGCATGGCATTGGACAAAACCAGCACGTCGAAGCCGCGCTCCAGCGCCGCGCCAAGCATGTCCAGAATGTCCGGGTTCATGAATGGCTCGCCGCCGGTGAAGCCAATCTCGCGGGTACCCATCGCCTTGGCTTCGTCAAGAAATGCAAGTGTTTCAGCGAGTGAGATGTAGGCGAGGCGATCGTTGGTGGCGCTCGACTCGATATAACAGTTGCGGCAGGTGATATTGCACAGCGTGCCGGTATTGATCCAAAGCGTGACCAGGCGATCGAGGCCGACAATCGCCCGCTTCTCGCCCTTCGCCGTCCAATCAGGATCGGAGAATTTCAGTTTAGGCGGATCGTCAACCGCTGCTTTTAAACTGACACTCACGCCTGCCTCCTCAGCGCCATGACGGCGTCTTTTCGATTGCCGTCTGCTGTGTTAGACGGTGTGCTGCCGCGGGCGTAGTTCAATGGTAGAACGGCAGCTTCCCATGCTGCATACGAGGGTTCGATTCCCTTCGCCCGCTCCAACTTCAAGTCTCCGATACGTCAGCAACACCCGCCACCATCATAGAAGTGCGTGGAGGGTGAGACCCAAATATCGTCGCGGCCAAGGCGGCCGAGCGCGCCGCCAGTCTTGTCACACACGGCGAGAGGCTGGTTCTGACCGAGAGTGTGTCCCTTACCATCGTTGAAAAAGGCTTCATTGCCATAATAGATGGCGGTCCGGCCTGTGAACACGCAAGGCCCGTCTGCCGGCATCGGGTCCTTGATGGCGCAGATCTCGACGCTTTCAATCGGAATGAGCGTATCGGTCGCGAAATGGTTTGGTGAGAGCACGCGATAGGGGCGCTTGGCGCGAACCTCGATGGTGCCGAAGCCGAGATTCGTCAGCCGGGAAATGTAGTCGGTCAGCGGAATAGCGCCCGTCAGACACATAGCGCGGAGCCGCTCATCGTTCTTGAGATTGTCCGGCATTGCCACGTCACATACGGGATCGGACAGGATGAGACGGCCACGCGGCTTCAGCACGCGGTACATCTCCGACAACGCCCGCTTCAGGTCGTCATCATGGAAAATATTGAACAGGCAGTTCTGGGCCGCGATATCGATCGAGCCGCTTTCGATCGGCAGGTTCAATGCATCGCCCCGCCTGAGGTCGACGAAATTTGATTTGAACCACGGATTCATCGTCTCGGCTTCGTCGAGATTGCGGCGGCAGGCCGTCATCATCTCGTCGACGACATCGAGGCCGATCACGGACCCGGGCCGGCGGCTGAAGTACGCGAATTGCAAGACTTCCATGCCACCGCCGACGCCGACGTAAAGAATCGAAGGGTTGCCGACGAGATCGCGCGGGTTCACGGTCGAGCCGCAGCCGTAATTCATGTCGAGCATGAGCTGCGGGATCTTGAGTTCGGGCAGCTGCCAGACCGGCGTCGTCGTGCAGCACAGCCCCTTATCGGGGTTGAGGGCTGCCTCGCGGTAAACGTCATGCGTTGTAGTGTGGTACATAGGAGGGTCCTTCAGGCACAAGAGTGTCAGTTGTACAATATCAGCAGCCAGGAGACGAGCCCCGCGAGCAGCGCAGCGATGGGCAAGGTCAGCAGCCACGACATGAGAATCGACGAAATAACCGGGCGATCAGCGGATCCGTTGACAATGCCTATCCCGGTAATGGCACCGACCGACACGTGTGTGGTCGAGACCGGCAATCCGAAGCGGCTAGCCCCGATGACCATCATCGCCGTCACGAGGTTGGCTGTCAAAGCCTGACCATCATTCATTTTGGAGATTTTCTTGCTCATGGTTTCAGCAACGCGGTGGGCGTGGAGAATACCGCCGAGCGCCATGGCCGAGGCGATCGCCAGCATACTGACTTTGACATCGACAGCCTTCAAGGCCAGCAACAATCCGGCAATTTTCGGCGTGTCGTTGAGGCCGCGAGCAAAGCTCACGGCGGCGGCTGAGGCGTAGTGCAGGCTATCGACAAGGCTTTGCGCGGTGATGCCCAGAACGTACCCTGAGTATTTGGATACGCAGTCCGGAGCCGTGCCAGTACGAACCTCAGGGAGAGACAGACCGAAGCCGGGCGCTGCGAACCCGCTGCTGCTGCCCGCTGCAAACGCAACGGGTCCTGCGGCCACAAACTGGCGTGGCCCAACGCAGACGCAGCTTTGCCGCGCGATACCGAGCCTGGACACAGTTGTGCTCGCAAGCTTGTAGAGCGGCATGGTCAACACGACCGCCAACACGGGACTCACCAGCAACGGCAGAAAGAACGCCGAACCCAGCGCTGAAAGATTAAGCGCAGCACCCGCCGACACGAACCCCGCTCCTGCGAGGGCCCCGGTCAGGGCATGCGTCGTCGAAATCGGAAACCCAAGCTGGGTCGCGAGAATGACAGTGGCGCCGGCTCCAGCGGCAACCGCAAACAGGAAATTGGGGGAAGCCGCAATGGCCTCCGGCACGAGCCCCTTGCCCGAAAAGGCTTTCAGCAGGGTCTCAGCGAGAAAGACCGACGCCAGGCAGCCAGCGAACGTCGCCGCGGTTCCGAGCACAAGCGCAAGTCTATAGGACGCCGCGTTGCTCCCGTAGAGCGTCGCTACGCCTTTGAAGTTGTCGTTCGCGCCGTTGCTGTAGGCGAGAAAGAGCGTGGCGGCAAAAAGCACGGCGAAAAGAGCCATTCATAGACCTCCGTAAGGCTCCCCGTTTACGCCGGTAACCGGAGGAGCGTTACGGACCTTGGGCTATGCGGCGTTTTTTGCCAATGGTGCGGGCGCAAGACGAGTTCAACCAGAGCGCGATAGGCGGCCAGCGATATCGCCAGCCAATAAAGCGGCAGCCACACAAGCGATCGCATCAGCAGGCTGCCGCCGCGGCGTTTCACGGCCAGCGCCGCCAGGGCAATCGCGCTCGCATATCCTGCCGCCAGCACAGCCCAGCACATCCACGCCACACCACTGTCTCCCGGCAGAAGCGTTTGGCCCGTCGCTAGATTTACGGCCAGCAATACGTAAATCCAGGGATGCACGAGGGCCGAAAGCACCATGCCGCCAAGCGTAATCTGAAAGCCCGCAAACCGCCAGGCGCCAAGATCACGCCATAAGCGCCCCGGATCACGCATGTGCACGAGATAGGTCTGAAGCCAGCCTTTGAGATTGAGCAAAAACAGCATATTACATCGGACTTTGCTTGACTTTTTCACAGAAATGGGTCACAATACGGGCAGTTTTGGGTCACTTCTTGGGTCACATTAATGCGACACGTCGTAAAAGTAAATGGCACATTTTCTTACCGCCGTCGCGTGCCCGATGACCTGAAAATGTTGGTCGGCAAGGATTGGTGGAAGGCCTCGTTGAAGACCGGCAACGAGCGGCAAGCTGAGATCGCGGCCCGCGCTTTAGCGGTCCAGCATGACCAGTTGATTGAACGCCTTCGCGCTACGCCAGCGAGCGAACGCGCGGCGATATTCGCCGAACACCTAAACACTGCCATCGATGCCGCAGAGATCGCTTGGGAGTCGTCGGTGCTTTTGGACGATCCCGACAATCCCGACTCGAAGAAAGCCGCAGAGATCGAAGCCGCTATGTGGCGCGTCATGTTGGGGGCCGCAGAGACCCGCTATGGATCGCTGCCAGAAAGCGATAGAGCCCTAGTAGAAAAGGCGGGCGGGCTTGAAGCATTCATTCGCCAGCATCGCGCTACGGCCGCTAGGCTGGCAGACACACGCTCAACACTAAACCTCCGGTCTCACATTCCTGTCAGCAAACTGCCGAAAATGGATACGGACCTAGCGGAAGCAAAACTTGGCATCGAGTCGGCGCGTCTCGCAAAAGCGCAAGGCGTCATTGAACGGCTTGGACTAGCTGCGCTCGCTGAAACCGTTGTCGAAGACCCGGAAAACCCGCGCATCAATTCCGTACTAGACCCGTGGTTCGCAGATCGCGGCCAGCGGCCCGATGCCGTCAAGCGCCATCGCGTTGCAATGCGCCGCTTTGTTGAACTACACGGCAACATTCCAGTTCGCGACATCACCCGCAAAATGATCGAATCTTATAAGGAAACGATCAAAAACTTGACCGATCACCGGCTGTTGCCTGCGGAGGATCGCGGCGCGCTTGTGTGTATTGACGGCCTACGAAAAGTTGCCGCGCCGACAGTCAACCGTCACTTGACGAGCATTAAAGCGTTCCTCGGATATTGCGCCGACAAGGAATACCTTGCCAAAAACGTAGCGCGTGGCATCGATGCGCCGATTGATACGCGGCCAAAGGCGAGTAAGCGCCGGGCGATGACGCGGGAAGAAAGAATTCAGTTTTTGAACCGCGCCGTTGCAGAGTACGGCGAAGACTCCGAGCGCGTGTGGCTTATCAAACTGGCGGCTTACACCGGCACTCGACTTGAGGAAGCAGCGCAACTCGGAAGAAAGAACGTGAGGCAAAAAGACGGTGTTTGGATTGTCGAGATTGACGACCTTGACGGGCGGCAACTGAAAAACTTTAGCAGCGTTCGCGACGTGCCGCTGCATTCGGCTATACGTGACGAATTCCTAGCGTGGCTAAAGAAGACGGACGCGCCGAAACGCGACCGCGTGTTCATGACCTTCAAACAAAAGGACGGACGGTTCGCTGAGAGCTTGTCAGGCGACATGGGCCGGTTGATGGATAGGGCTGGCATCACTGATCCGAGAGTCGTCATGCACTCAATGCGGCACGGCCTCAAAGTCGCGATGGCAGACGCTGGCATTGAAGGCGACTACCGTCGCATGATCCTTGGCCACAAGCCGCTTGACGTTCACAGTGCCGATTATGCGCAACCGAGCATGGCCACCATCGCTCGCGAATTCGAGCGCATGGGGAAGCTGTTCTAGAGGCGTTGACGGCCCCCGGTAGAAAGCCCCAGAAAGCGGCCTATTTGACCCCTTCTAGGGCCGATGCTCTTGACAAATGGTACGTTATAACATTATATATTAAGGATACTTGTTAGCGTTAACGAAAGGCATCGAAATGACAACGACTCCCGCCGAACGGACCCGACTACGGGCCGCAATTCTTGAACAACTTTACCCCGTGGCGCTTTCTATGAAACTGTCACCGGCGCAAGTGACGGACCTCGCAACGCGCTGTCTCGACTCCGGCAAAGTCTTCCTCACGGCAGACGATGCGCTTGTAGGATGGGAGTTGCCTGACTTGGTAGAGTCTCTGCAACGTGACCCTGCCAACGCGCACGTCTTCAAAACCGAGGAATCGGAATCCAAGAAATCGGGCGGGGATGACTTCCAAAAGAAATACGGCATGTCAAAAACCGAATTCGACAAGCTGCCAGCCCGCCGTCGCCTAGAGCTTGCCAACGCGGCAACGGCAGCGGAGTCCAAGCGATGACCCCAGACGCAATGTGTTTGCATTTACGCTGTGCGCGTAAGTCGAATCCTGAAATCTTTTCTTACCGCAAACTTGGCGTGAAGATCGGACGATCTTATGAAGTCGTGCGCCGAGTCGAAGGCGGGCGGGGTGCATTTGAAAACTTGCGCCGCGTGGCCGATGCGCTCGGTTTTGACATACGCTTGTTCGATAGCGATGGAAACGTGTTGGTCTTCGCGATTGACGCACCGAATCTTGGGGAACAGTTGCGCCGGTATCGCCGCGACGTTCTGCAAGTCACTCGCAAATCGTTCTAAGGCCGGGGGCTTTTTGCCACGACCTTAGATGCCATCGAAAATCAGATCGAAACCGTTCGTTTCAAATCGGTTGCGGAGTACGCGGGCTATCTCGGCTTGGAACTTGGACTCACTAGGAAGCTCTCTAGGAAGCTCTCTTAAGAGCCGAATCCCAACGCACAACGATCTTCACATAGCGCTCTTTCGTGCTGCGCTTCACGCCAAGCAAGCGCACTTCGGCACCATGCGGCACGGCTAGAAGGCTCACCTTCACGCCGGTTGCAATATCCGTCGCCGTCACCAATTCCCCGCGTTCTAACTTGCTATTCAACGTCTCAACAGACCGTGCGTTCACCGTTACAACGCGGTCCGCTTGGCGCATTGGCGGCTTGTCATCCGGCGCTAGGGCCGCCGAAATGATCCTCGCACACTGCATCAACGCTTTCTCTAGCCGCTGTTCTCGCGTCATTTGTTGGGGATTGTCCAAACGGTTCGCTCCGGCGGTACGCCGATTTCCTTCACGCCTTCAAATTCACGGATGATCGTCACCGTCTCCGGCGTTGCGCTAATGCGGTACTTGGTGCGGTCGCCATCAAGTCCTAGCTGACTTGACGTGGCCCAATCGAGAGTACCGCCGATAATATCGCACTCGTAGAAGTGCGAGTCCGTGCGATAGCCAAAGGTGAAGCCGTCATAGCGAACGAACCGCAACGAAGGCGCGTCAAGTTCGGTTGCCAGAACGAAATCGCAGACGGCGCGAGCGTCATAGGCGACGGGTTTCGGCTTTGCCGGTGCGAACGCCATCACAACAAAGAACGCGACGAATACGAACGGCAGAGATCGCGTTGGCCAATCGAGACGGGACCACACGTCGCGGAATGATAGGGTGTCTTCCATTTACGCCACGGCCTCCGAATAGCGACGATCTGCGATGCGCTCGGCAGTGGCGGCCCATGCCGCATAGACGCGGGCGGCGTCGGCATTGGCGTAGTGGACGCCGTGCAAATACGTCGGCAGCTTTTGCGGGATGCACTTGCCACGTACCAAAGGGGCGGTAGCGAAACGCGCTAACGTGGCAGCGGTGCGAGCATTTGCGGCCGCAAGTTCGCGAGCTTCGCGGGCCTTGGCGAAAGCGATTTTCTCGGCGGCAATGGCAGTATAGCGAGACATGAAAACAACTTCCTTTCTATGAGGGTAGTGTCTCACAAAACTGTAAACAGACTGTTAATAGCCAAGCGATTAGCCCCCTATTTGTAGGCACCTAATCGCAGGTAAAGCGCGGGGCTATTAACTATTCGTATACGTCTAGGCTGTGGCGTGGCATAGGGCTACGGCCAGCGCATCCGTACTCACTGTGCAATTGCTGTTGTCTCTTTGTGATCGTTGCTTGCGTGATGATGCGCAATGCACAGATCATCAAGCACTATGATGCGAGACCTAGGGCGCGGGTGGCGAGCGTGGTGTGCATATGCCATGCCGCATGGTGGCTAGTGACCACACATGACAACTCAACAACTCAATGAGTGTGAGCACATGGCATGACCCTGCCCCCGCCAGGGTTCTCGATTTGAGGTAGAGTCCGTCACTCCAGAGAGGAGACGGACGATGCGTAAGAGCCGATTTTCAGACGAACAGGTGATTGCGATCCTGCGCGAGCAGGAGGCTGGACGGCCGACGGC
>JANNEP010000014.1:0-207524 GCA_031378895.1 Hyphomicrobium sp. | reverse complement strand
TGATCGAGCGGTTTTTCAACAAGCTGAAGCAGTTCCGGCGCATCGCCACCCGCTACGACAAGCTCGGCGCCACATACTTCGCCTTCATCCAGCTTGCGGCGGTGAGGATTTGGATGCGATCAATTGAGTCCACGGCCTAGTCAAGACATCAGGCGGGAGCGCAGCTCCTGTGTGATGGCCTGGAGCTGGCATCCCCGCTCGCTGGCTCCAGGCGTTAGATTCGGAAAACAACAGCGCCGCCGGTTAGCCCGGCACCCGCGGCGGTCATTAGAATATTGTCGCCTGGTTTGTAGCCGCGCACCTCGGCGCATATTGAAAGCGTAAAGGGAATTGTCGCAGCCGAGCTGTTGCCGAATTCGCAAATTGTCGACGCTATGCGCGTATCTTCGATGCCAAGCTGATGCGCCACCGTCTTCATCATGCGCGCGTTGGCCTGATGCGGGACGAAATGATCGACATCGCCAGCTGTTAGCCCCACCTTGGCAAGGGCCGCCTCCGCGCTCGACGTCATCATCGCCACGGCTTCGCCGTAGACAGCTTGGCCGTTCGCAATGACCATCAGCGTTTCGCCTGCGTCGGCCAGCGTCTTGAACGGCTTGCGGCTGCCACCGCCGGGGATGTGGATCAAATTGTAGTGCGCGCCTTGGGCCCGCAACTCAGCACCACGCACGCCCGCGTCCATACGTGAGCTTGGGGCGAGCACCACGGCACCCGCCGCGTCCGCGAACAGCACGCTGCTGGCGCGGTCTTTGACATTAATCCGGCGCGACAAGATGTTGCCAGCGATGACCAGCACCGGCGCCTGGTGCGTGCGCACGTAACTATCAGCCAGCGTCAGCGCATAGATAAATCCGCCGCACGCCCCCGCCATGTCGATGCCGCCCGCGCGGCTCAATCCGAGGCGATGCGCCACGAGCGGCGCCGATGGCGGCAACAAATGATCGGGCGTTGAGGTTGCGAGTAGCAGCAGCGCGACGTCGCTGCGGGCAATGCCTGCGTTCGCCAGCGCCATGTCTCCGGCTTTGACAGCCAGATCGGAGAGCGCTTCATCGTCGCCGACGTAGCGCCGGGCTTCAATGCCGGTGCGGCGCTTGATCCAGCCGTCTGCAAGACCGAGACGCGCCTCAATCTCGGCGTTCGCAACGCGGCGTACGGGTGCGTAGTGCCCAAGCCCGATGATCTCGACGCCGGTCATGCCTGCACCTCATCCACGGCTTCCGAGATGGCGGTGTACACAAGATCGAGGTCGCTGGCCGTCGAGCAGTAGGGCGGCATTACATAGATCGTGCTGCCGAGTGGCCGGACAAGCACGCCACGTTTGAGGCAGGCTTGGCGCAGACGCAGCGCGATGTCCGACAGATATCCCCTGTCCGCGGACGCGAGATCAAAGGCAGCGATCGTGCCGAGCTGGCGCACATTCGTGAAACGAGGGTCTGCGCGGAAAATATGAAGGTGCGCGGATTGCATGCGGGCCAGCAGCGCTGTTCGCTCAAGCACCGGTTCCGACTTCCAGATCGTGAGGTTTGCCGCGGCGGCTGCGCAGGCAATCGGGTTAGCGGTGTAGGAACTGGAATGAAAGAACATCCGGGCGCGGTCCGTTGAAGTGTGCGCATCGAAAATCTCACGTGTGCACAATGTCACTGCTAATGGCAGAGACCCGCCGGTCAGACCTTTTGCCAAACATAAAATGTCTGGCGAAATGCCTGCCTGCTCACAGGCGAATAACGTTCCCGTGCGGCCAAAGCCGGTCATTACTTCATCAGCGATGACCAGCACGCCGTGGGTTTTGCAGATGCGGTGCATTTCGGCAAGTGACGTGGCGCTATACATCAGCATCCCGCCCGCGCCGAGGATCAACGGCTCGCAGATAAACGCCGCCACATCGCCGTGTTTGCAGTGAGACTCAAGCGCGTCGAGCGTTGCCTGCTCCCGTCCCTCAGCCGGAAACGGGATGCGCCCGACATCGAACAGCAGCGGCGCGTAGGCCGCGTTGAACACACCCCGCGCGCCCGCCGACATCGTGCCGACGGTATCGCCGTGATAGGCGTGTTCGAGTGCCAATATTCGCGTGCGATTCTCGCCGTGGTTGCGCCAGAACCCGAGCGCCATTTTTAGCGCCACCTCGACAGCCGTTGAGCCGCTATCGGAAAAAAATACGTGGTCGAGGCCTCGCGGCGCCATTTCTGTCAGACGCTGCGCCACGGTTTCAGCAGGCTCGTGCGTGAAGCCAGCGAAAATAACCTGATCAAGTTTGCCGGCTTGCGCCTGGATCGCTGCGACAATTTCCGGATGACAATGGCCATGCGTGATCACCCACCACGACGAAATCGCATCGAAGATGCGCCGGCCATCCGGGGCTTCGAGCCACGCGCCCTCGGCCCGTACGATTTCGAGCATCGCGGGCTCAACGCCGTGCTGCGTGAAGGGATGCCAAATGCGTGTGTGTTTGACGTCAATCATGGACCACCGGCCCCTAGACCGAGGATGTCGCTGATGTTGAAATTCGCAGCGAACGCCCGTTGCACCGTCTCCGGCGTCAGCGGGTCGAGGCGTGGCAGCCGGCCAAGATGTGCGACGCCGCCCATCGCGCAAATGGTGCGCTGGCTGTCGGCGTTCTCATTGCCAATGAAGGCAACGCCGAGGATCGGAATAGCGCGCCGCTTTAACGCTTCGATCGAGAGCAGGCTGTGGTTGATGGTGCCGAGCCGCGTGCTGGCGCACAGAATGACGGGCCGCTTCCAGCGCGCCAAGAGATCGATTTGAAGAAACGTGCGCGTCAGCGGCACGGCCAAACCGCCCGCGGCTTCAATCACAAGCGGGCGCGGCGATGTTGGAGGATCGAGCCCCACCACATCAATTAGCACGCCGTCGCGCTCAGCGGCGAGATGCGGAGAAGCAGCCGTGTTCAGGCGGTAGCGTTCGGGAATGATCCGATCCGCATCTAATGCGCCGAGACGCCGCACAATCTCTGAATCCGTTTCGCCATCGAGTCCAGCCTGGATTGGCTTCCAGTAGCATCCCTCCAGCGCGCGGGTCAGCATCGCAGCGAAAACGGTCTTGCCGACATCGGTATCGGTTCCCGCAATGACGACCTGGACATTCATGCGGCGAGCCCCGCGTGCGCATCCACCAGCGCGGCGATCACTTCGCAGAGTGTGGCTTCATCCGTGTTGAGTGTGATCGTCAGCCGAAGCCGCGCCGTGCCTTCGGGCACCGTCGGCGGACGGATGGCGCGGATGTCGTAGCCCCGCGCTTTCAGCGCGTCAGCCAGCGCCATAGCGCGCGCATCCGCGCCAACAATGATGGGTTGGATCTGCGAGCCAGATACTGCGATACCAGTTTTCGCCGTCAGCTCTCGCCCGGCAATATCGACCAATGCGTGTAGCTGATTACGGCGCTCTGGCTGGGCGCGCGAAATCTCCAGAGCGGCGCGGACGGTTGCGGCAATCAACGGCGACGGCGCCGTCGCATAAATAAAAGCGCGGGCGCGGTTGACGAGAAAATCGCGGATCGATTTTGGCGCCAGCACGAGCGCGCCCATGACACCAAGCGCCTTGCCGCAGGTGTGCAGCGAGATGATATTGGATTGGCCTTCAAGATGCGCGCCAAGACCGCGGCCATCCGGACCGAACACGCCCGTCGCGTGAGCTTCGTCGATCACGAGGAAGGCGTCGTGGCGGCGAGCGACGCGCGCGAGATCATCGAGCGGGGCACGGTCGCCGTCCATGCTGTACAGGCTTTCGATCGCGATCCACACCTGCCCGGTGCCGCCAGCGTTTCGCCACGTTGTGACGCAATCGTCAAAGGCCTGCGCGTCGTTGTGGCGTGCCGCGCGGGCTTCAGCCTTCGATAAGCGCATGCCTTCGTGGGCGCTGGCGTGTACAAGCTCATCATAGACAATGAGATCGCCGCGCTGAGGCAGTGTCGCGAAAATCGCGGTGTTGGCAATGTATCCGCCGCCGAAAAACAGCGCGCTTTCGGCACCGAAAAATTGTGCAGCCTCTAACTCAAGAGCCTCGTGCTCGGGATGATTGCCGCGCAACAGCCGCGATCCACCGGCACCCACCGGCACACCGCGTTCAATCGCGGCAAATGCCGCTGCGCGAAGCTCTGGTGATTCAGCTAACCCCAGATAGTCGTTCGACGCGAAATCGATACCGCATCTCGGCTCGAGCGCCCTCAGGCGTCCGCGGCGAAGCAGCGCGTCAAGCGCACGGTCATGAGTGGCGGACATCCTGATGACCCGCTTGGGCGGCGGGCTCACGCTCACACTGAGTTGTGGGGGCAAGCTCTAAGGGTGCCAGCCCGAGCTTGGCGAACAGGCGGCTGTCTGAATCCTCGCCGGGGTTTTCCGCCGTCAGCAGCGTGTCGCCGACAAAAATAGAATTGGCGCCGGCAAAGAAACATAGCGCCTGCGTCTCGTCGCTCATGCCGGTGCGGCCAGCCGACAAGCGCACGAACGACTTCGGCATCATGATGCGGGCAACCGCGATCGTGCGCACGAAATCGATGGCGTCGATTTTTTCGACGTTCTCTAGCGGCGTGCCCGTAATGGCGATCAGCATATTGATCGGTACACTCTCGGGATGCTCGTCGAGGGTTGCGAGTGTCACCAGCATGTCGGCGCGATCCTGTGTCCCTTCGCCCATGCCGACGATGCCGCCCGAGCAAACCTTGATGCCGCCGTCGCGCACGCGCGCGAGTGTGTCCAAGCGGTCGGCATAGGTGCGCGTGGTGATGACCTTGGCATAGTAGGCTTCCGAGGTGTCGACGTTGTGATTGTAGTAGTCGAGCCCGGCGCCGCCGAGGCGCGCGATGTCGTCATCCGACAACATGCCGAGCGTCATGCAGGTTTCCAGCCCAAGCGCTTTGACGCCCTCGACCATGGCAACGACCGCGTCCATGTCGCGCGCCTTTGGGCTGCGCCAGGCGGCGCCCATGCAGTAGCGCGTGGCGCCCGCGTCTTTCGCCTTTTGAGCCTCAGCGATGACGCGCTGGACGTCCATTAGCTTCGACGCCTTGAGCCCGGATTGGTGATGCGCCGATTGGCTGCAATAGCCGCAGTCTTCGGCGCAGCCGCCGGTCTTGATCGATAGCAAGCGGCTCATCTGGACTTTGTTGGGATCAAACGACGCGCGGTGCACCGTCTGGGCCCGGAACAGCAGATCCATCAACGGCAAATCATACAGCGCCAGAGCCTCGCCGCGCGTCCAGTCGTGGCGCGGTTGAGTGTCGGGCTGAGCTGCCGTGCGGCGCTTGGTGCCAAGATCTGTGACGTTCGACGGCATGCGGGGCAACTTCTCCGTATCGGGCGCAAGGCGCACTCTCGCCGGAGTGATGTTTGCACCGCTTCAGGGGCCGCGGGCAACCGTCAAATTGCCTCGCGCGCGGCTTCGCCTAGTCTGTCCTTAACGGCCACACGGCGTTTGCAGCTCAAACCGCGATTTTTCCGCCGCCCGTGCGGGTAATCGCGACGATCGACGGGCGCGGCGGCATGCCGTCCTTGAAGTCCGGCCAGCGGGTCGTCGGATTTTCAAAAGTCGCGACCGGGGCTGCCGGGTCATTGTCGTCAGCTTCGCCTGGGTGCTGGACGGCGACGAAAAACGTGTCCATGCCGGGCGTGAAACACGGCCCGCACATCTCCGCGCCCATCGGCACGCTGAAGAACAGTTTCGACGTGCCACGCGCTGCGCCTTCGGTCTCCATCGCAAAAATGCCGTCGGTGCGGCCCGTGCGCGACGGCGTGTTGCCGTCGGTTGCGATCCACAGGCGGCCGAGCCCATCGATGGCGCAGTTATCCGGTGTTCCGAACCAGCCGTCTTTGGAGGTCAGCGGATTGAACGTGGCGCCGACGGCGGCGATCGAGGGGTCGCCGCACTTGACGAGGATCTCCCAGCTGAAGTTTATGCTGGCGTGATCGTCGCCTTCCGGCGTGATCTCGATGACGTGGCCAAACTTGTTTTCTGGACGAGGGTTTGCAGCGTCGATTTGGCCCGCCGTCCGTTTGCTGTTGCTCGTCAACATGACGTAGACCTTGTTGGTCTTGAGATTGGCTTCGACATCCTCTGGCCGGTCCATCTTGGTCGCGCCCAAGAGATCAGCCGCAAGACGCGCGAAAATCACGACGTCGCCCTGATCCTTGAAGCCGTTGGCGGCAACCAGCGGGCCTTCACCGGCAACAAGCCGTAGCCATTGTCCCGTGCCATCGGCATTGAAGCGGGCGACATGCAGCGTGCCGGCGTCGAGAATGTCTTTGTTGGCGGCGGGATTTTCGAGATCGGCTTTGGCGTCCGTGACGAACTTGTAGATATAGTCGAAGCGTTCGTCGTCGCCCTGGTAGACGATAAAACGCCCGTCTTTGTTGATGATATTACCTGCGCCTTCGTGCTTGAACCGGCCGAGCGCCGAGCGTTTGACGGGGATTGATTGTGGATCAAAGGGATCGATTTCGACGACCCAGCCGAAACGGTGCGGTTCGTTTGGCTCTTTCTCTATGTTGAAGCGGTCGTGAAATTTGCCCCAGGCGTACCACTCGGCTGGAATGCCATAGCGCCTGAGCGCCGCTGCGTCGGGATGGGCGCCAGCAGCGGCTTTGTTGCAGAAATAGCCGTTGGTGTTTTCCTCGCAGGTCAGCCACGTGCCCCACGGCGTCGTTGCCCCGGCGCAGTTGTTGAGCATGCCGGAGACGCGTGACCCCGACGGGTCGGCGCTGGTTTGCATTTTCGCATGGCCGCTCGCAGGGCCTGAAACGGCATGCCGGTCTCAGCCGTAATGCGGCGGGCGTAGCGGCTCGGCGAAACGACGCTCCAGGCGCCGTTCGTGCGTTTGATTTCGATCACGGAGCCGCCGTGGGCCATCATTTCGATGGCCGCAATGTCCGCGGTCATGGCAGCGAATTTGGCATCCTTGTCGCGGCGGCCGGCGCCGGGAAACATCATTTCTTCGCTGGTGTATTCGTGATTGACGACGAGCAGGCCGTGGTCGCTGCTGCCGTCGATGGGCAAGTAGCCGATAAAGTCGTTGTTGTAGCCAAACTGCTGCGCCTGAGCGGCTGCGGATTGTTTCTGCGGGTCAAACGCGGGCGCGTCTGGCAGCACCGCATCACCCCAGCGGATCAGCACATCGGCGTCGTAGCCTGGTGCCACGTGATGCGCGTGATCGGCGCTAGCGGCGAGCTCATCAAAGGCGAAACTGCGCGCCGGCTGGCCGACTGCCTGCGCGTTGGGGCTAAGCGGCACGACCATCGCCTCGGCGGCCACCACGGCCAGCAGGCCGCGCCCCAGATCACGCCGTGACAAGCGGGCCGCAACGACATCCCCCAGAGAGGGCGCGTGGCTCTGGTTTGAGCCTAAGTCCTCAGCCTCTTCGAGCCTGCGTGACGTCGACCATTCGGGATGCGTCATGCCGTGGGGGCCTCTGAACCGGGAAGGATGCTGTCGATATCAAAAGATACGCAGGCCTGCGACACCCGAGTGACAGCGATGCCGAACGTCGGCGGTAAATAAATACTTTAAGTAAACTATAGAATAGAACGTATCTATTCCGAATGGATTGTCCAGTTTTGTTGAACTGAACGTAAGGTATACAATCGTTAATTCTTGATATGTTGCTAGTTTTTCTTCAAAAGAATTGAGTATTACTGGGGTGAATAGTACTTCCTGTTGGGCATCGATGTCCCGTGGGTTGGCGAACATCAGCCCCTGCGGTTCAGTGCGTCGACAGGGGGCCCGAGTGCGATGGGCGCAAATACTCAAAATACCGAATTAATGCTCACACTCGAGGCCGAGCAAGCCTTGAAAGTCAGGGGCTTTACAGCGGCATGCGGACCGACCGGCGGCGTCGTGGTCGACCGCTGGAGCCACGTCCGCGGCGTTTGGCACTTCCACGACAATCACTATTTCTGGATTCCTGCTGGCTACAGCGAGCCGAGCTTCCGAACCGATAGCCTGAGTGGCGCTGTGGCCCATACGACGTCGGTTATCGCGAAGGCGTAGGCCTTTATGCGTCCTGCGGCTTAAAGCGCACGACGTCGAACGGCCGGTCATGGGTCAGCGATGGGACGCGGCGGCGCACATCGTCGAGGATCGCGAGGTCAATGTCCGCGACAATCGCCCCCGGGTCGCGGCCACCTTCGGCCAGCAACTGGCCCCAGGGCGAAATAATCAGGCTATGGCCGAACGTCTCGCGGCCGTTTTCGTGGCGGCCACCCTGAGCTGCCGCAAATACAAACGACTGGGCTTCGATGGCTCGGGCCCGAAGCAGCGTGTGCCAATGGGCTTCACCCGTAATCCGCGTGAAGGCGGCGGGAACCGCGAGAAACTTGGCCCCGCCTTTAGCCAGCGCCCGGTGCAGCGCTGGGAAGCGGAGATCGTAGCAGATCGTCAATCCGAGCGGTCCCCAGGGCAAATCCGCGATTACGGCCTTGGTGCCGGCGGCGTAGCTTTCGCTCTCGCGGTAGACATCGCCGTTGCCGAGGTCGACGTCGAACATATGGATTTTGTCGTAGCGCGCGGCGATGGTGCCGTCCGGCGCGATGACGTAAGAGCGGTTGGCGATGCGGCCCTCAGGCAGTTTGACGCCCATCGAGCCGATATGCAGCCAGACCTTGAGATCGCGTGCCGCAGCGGTGAAGGCGGCCAGCGCGGCGTTGTTGGCCTCCGGCTCGATCTCGGCCATCAGGCGCACCGGGTCGAGTTCCATCAGCGTCGTGCATTCCGGCGTCTGGATATAATCCGCGCCCTGGGCCGCCGCCGCGCGGACGTGATCAATGGCGGTGGCGACGTTGTTTGCGACGCTGCGGCCGGAGCAGAGTTGCACCAAGCCTGCGCGGAAGTGTTCAGGTTCGGGGGCTGTGGTCATGGAACAGATAAGCCTCAGGCCGCCAGCAGCGCATCGAGCTTGCCGGCGCGTTCGAGGTCGTGGAGATCATCGCAGCCGCCAACGTGCACCTCGCCGATCCAGATTTGCGGGACGGTGTCGCGCCCGCCCGCGCGATTGCGAAGGTCGGCTCTGAGGTCGGCGCGGCCGCTGACATCGACTTCCTCGAACGCCGCGCCTTTGCGGCGGAGTAGGTCTTTTGCCATGTGGCAGTAGCAGCAATGTCCGGCGGTAAAGACCGTCACTTTGGGCATGTCAGGTCTGCCGTCCTTTCGGGCATGATCCACGACCGAATCAAACCTACGCCTTCCAGCGTCTCATGCAACATTCTAGCAGCAGATTCCGATCTCATCGAATCGCGGCCGGTGTCCTTCTCCCTTGGGGAGAAGGTGCCCCGTACGGCGCGGTAGCGCCAAAGGATGGGGGGCGGATGAGGGGTTTAGATCCCCAACACATCACGCCAAGTCCCTCACCTGCCCTTCGGGCATCCTCTCCCCTTGGGAGAGGAAAATCCTGACGCTGGTGCCGTATGGCCGGAACCTGCTCTAGCTGCGTTTTGGGCCGCTGTGCCGCGGCCCGGTCGCAGGCATGACACAGCCCCCTGTTGCCTTACGGGTGGGGATCGCAGACCAGCGCCAAGGCCAGGACATCGACGCGCGCGGCGCCGGCTTTTTTCAGCGCCCGGGCCGCAGCCGAAACCGTAGCGCCGGTGGTGATGACATCATCGACGAGAAGGATGGACTTACCCGCAATCGTTGCAAGAGCACGGGCCGGAACCGCGAAGGCGCCGGCCACATTTCGGCGGCGTTCGGCGCGCGACAGACCGATCTGATGGGCGGTGGTGCGGGTCCGTTGCAGCGCGAAAGCATCGGCCGGTTTACCGGACTGGCGCGCCAGTTCCGCAGCCAGGATCTGCGCCTGGTTGAAGCGGCGAGCCAGCAACCTGAACCGGGCCAGCGGCACGGGAACGATGACATCGGTGTCGCCGAGGAGATCAGCGCCCGCCTCTCGCAACCAGCGTCCAAACAGGCGGCGTCCGTCATGCGTGTCGCGAAACTTCAGATCGTGGATCAAATCGCGCATCGGGCCGTCGTAGCGGGCGACGGCGCGGGCGCGTTGATAGTCCGGCGGATAGGCCTCGGCGGCGGCCGAGATCATTGGGCCGCCGGTGTCATAGGGCATCGGCAGTCCCAGCCGGTCACACAGCGGCGGCCGGATAAACGTAATGCCACGCCAGCAGGCCGGGCACAGCGCGTCGTGTTGCAGCATCCGGGTCTGGCAGCCGAGGCACAGCGGCGGCAGGATGAAGTCGAGCATGGTCCGCAGGGCCGCTTGCGCGCGAGCGCGAAGGGCCGGGCGGGCGCGGGCGCCGAGCGGTCGCGCTGGCGCGGCATCGTCACTCTCGACCGGCTCGCCGGATTGCGCTTGTGCCTCGATCGTGTCCCCTATCGCCATAGCTGAAGCCTAGCGCAGGACCGTTGCCGCCGCGAGGGGCGGTAATGCGGCAATAAAGAGACGCAATGACTGGCGCACCACAGATTTTCGATCGTGAGTTATTGCGGGCCCGGCGCAACCGGCACGCCGCGGCCGCCGCTGGCCACGATTTCCTGTTGGCGCGCGTGGCTGAGGATTTCGCCGAACGCTTGGCAATCGTGCGCCGGGTATTCGTTTCTGGCATCAATTTGGGGGCCCATCATGGGCTGGTGTCGCGCCGGCTCAGGGCGCTGCCGAATGTCGGCTCAATGATTGATATGGAGGTGTCCGAAAAGCTCCTGGCGCAAGCCGATGGCCCTTGTCTTATGGCTGACGAAGAGACGCTGCCCTTTGCGCCGCAAAGCCTCGATCTCGCTGTGTCGGGTCTGTCGCTGCATCTCGTCAACGATTTGCCCGGCACACTGGTGCAGGTGCAGCGCGCCTTGAAGCCGGACGGTTTGTTTATGTCTGCACTGCTGGGTGGAGAGACGCTGAAGGAGCTGCGCCAAGCCTGGCTGGTGGCGGAAGACGAGATCACGGGCGGGGCCTCGCCGCGCGTTGCGCCGTTTGCGGATGTGCGTGATCTCGGCGGTCTCCTCCAGCGCGCGGGCTTCGCACTGCCCGTCGCCGACAGCGATGTTGTGCGCGTGACCTACGCTTCGCCCCTGGCAATGATGCGCGACATCAAGGCCATGGGCGCCAGCAACATGTTGCAAGACCGCCGCCGTGTGCCGGTGACGCGCGGGCTGTTAGCGCGGGCGTGCGAAGTCTATGCCGAGCGCTTTGCCCTGCCCGACGGCCGCGTGACGGCAACCTTCGAGATCATCACGCTGACGGCGTGGGTACCGCACGACAGCCAGCAGAAACCTTTAGCGCCGGGATCGGCCAAGATGCGGCTCTCCGAGGCGCTGGGTGTTCCAGAGCAATCCGCAGGCGAGAAGACGGGGCTTAGCCCAAGAGATCGCGGAGCCAAGGAATAAGCGGTAAGTCTGCTGGCGGCATTGGGTAGCGCGACAGGTGCAGGGCGCGCACCCACTCGATCTTTTGGCCCTCGCGCGGGCTGATCTCGCCGTCCCAGGTGCGGCAGATATAGAGCGGCATCACGAGGTGGAATTTCTCATAAGCGTGGCTGGCAAAGTTGAATGGCGCGAGGCACGTTAGGCACAGCTCGATGCCGAGTTCTTCCCTGAGTTCACGAACGAGTGCGGCTTCGGGCGTCTCAAAGGGTTCGATTTTACCGCCAGGAAATTCCCATAGCCCGGCCATGGATTTGCCTTCTGGCCGCTGGGCGATGAGGACGCGATTGCCGGCATCAATCAGAGCCACGGCGGCGACGAGCACAAGCGGTTTCATGAGGTTCGCCGCAACAGATAAGCCGTCTCTTCGAGGCGGGTGACGCCGCGCTTTTTGAGATTGTCGCTTGTCACTAAACCGTCGCGCGTCTCCAGCACCAGAATTGAAAAATGGCCGCCGAACAATGCCCGTACCGCTGTCTCTGGAACCGGGAACGGCGGGCCTTTCATCTCATTTTCGTTGAGATCAATGGCGATAACAAGCATCGGCGCAGTAGCGGGCACGACCTCGCTGAGTTTCGCGGCATAGCGGGTGCGCATCTCCGGCGGCAGCGCAATCAGGGAGGCGCGATCGTACACCGCGGCCACGTCGCGCAGTGCTTTTCGCGTGAGGTCGAAAATATCGCCGCACATCAACGCATATGGCCCTATCGATTTGACGGTGAAATTCCCCTCGCGCCGCTCATCCGGCTTGAGGCCGGCTTCGGCAAAAAACTGATCGATGGCGATTTCGGAAAGTTCGACGCCGATGACGCGATGACCCTGCTCGGCCAGCCAAATCATGTCCCGGCTCTTGCCGCACAACGGCACGAACACGGCCGATCCTTTTGCGAGCCCTAGAGCTGGCCAATGGCGCTGCAGCTGGTCGTGGATCTCCGCCTGATGAAAGCCGATCTCGTTACTCTGCCAGCGCTTCAGCCAAAAGGCGGGGTCCATGTATTGTGCCTCTCAGCTCCGGTAATCGGCGTTGATCGAGACATAATCGTGCGTCAGGTCGCAGGTCCAGACCGTCGCTGTGGCCTTGCCAACGCCCGCGTGCACGCGAATAACGATGTCGCGGTTTTTCATATACGCCGCTGCGGTATTCTCGTCGTACTCTTGCGACCGTTCGCCGTCGCGCGCCACGCAGTGCGGCCCGAACCAGATGGCCAGTTTATCGCGATCCGCCGCTTCTCCCGACTTGCCGACGGCCATGACGACGCGGCCCCAGTTCGGGTCTTCACCGGCAATGGCCGTTTTGAGGATCGGCGAATTGGCGCACGACAAAGCAATTGTACGTGCCGCGGCCCAGGATTTTGCCCCTTCAACCTCGAAAGTGACAAACTTCGATAAGCCCTCACCGTCCTTAGCGACCTGGATGGCGAGATCGCGCATCAAATCAAGCAACGCATCCGAAAACGCCTTGAGCTTTTTTGATTTTGCCTTCGCGACCGGCTTTTGGCCGCGCTTGGCGGCCGCCCCAGTCGCAAACAGCAGGCACGTATCGCTGGTCGAGGTATCGCCATCAACCGTCATGCAGTTGAAGGTGGTCTTGGCGTGGCCCGCAACCAACTCCTGCAAGGCCTCCGCGCTGATCGCCGCGTCTGTGAACATAAAGCACAGCATCGTCGCCATGTCGGGTGCGATCATGCCGGCGCCTTTGCAAAAGCCGTTGATCGTGACTGTGGTGTCCCCGATCAACGCCGAGCGGGTCGCCAGTTTCGGATAGGTGTCGGTTGTCATGATCGCCCGCGCCGCGGCTTCGAATTTGTCCGGCTGGGCAGCCTGCGCCAGGCCCTGCAAGAGATGCGCGAACTTTGCAGCATCCAGCGGTTCGCCGATGACGCCGGTCGAGGCGACATAGACTTCATGTGGCGCGCACCCGGCGGCAGCCGTGGCATGCTGCACGGTGATATCGACGGCGTCGCGGCCCTTTTTGCCCGTGAAGGCGTTGGCGTTGCCGGAATTGACGACCAGAATGCGGGCTTCGCCCTTCTTGAGGCTTTTGCGGCACCACAGCACCGGCGCCGACGCGGTCTTGGATTGGGTCAAGACGCCAGAGGCGGCGGTGCCGTCGTCCAGCATGACGACGAGCACGTCGGTGCGGCCCCTGTAGCGAATGCCAGCTTCGGCGGTTGCAAAGCGCACGCCGTCAAGCGGCGGCAATTGAGCCAGTTTTTGTGGAGCGAAGGGAGAAACCTTGCTGATTTTGCTCATTGGGCGGCGGCCTCCGGAAATGCGTTGGCTCCCCAAAACAGATCGGGCCGCTCAAATCAAGCGGCCCGCTGCAATTCCGGCAATTATGACAGGTGCTGTTATTTCTTCTCGTCTGGTTTGGCGTCCGCAGGCTTGGCGGCATCGGCGGGCGTGTCACTGGGCTTCGCATCCCCAGCTTTAGCTTCACCGGCCTTGCTGCCAACCGCCTGCTCTTCGATCGTCTTGTTGCGCTCGTCGATGGCCTTTTTGATATCCGCGTCGACGAACTCGATTTTGGACTTAGCGCGCAAGGCGACAGCCGATTGCTGAGCCTTCTGCAGCAACTGCGATTGGACGATACGGTCCTTGACGATGTCGAACGCCGGCGGCTGCTTCATCCTCCGGTCCTCGATCTTGATCAGGTGCCAGCCGAACTGGGTTTTCACCGGATCGGAAATATCACCCTTTGGCAGCTTGAACACGACCTCTTCGAACTGCGGCACCATTTGGCCGTGACCGAAGTAGCCGAGGCTGCCGCCATCTTCCTTGGAGCCCGGATCTTTGGAATGTTCTTTCGCCAGAGCAACGAAGTCGCCGCCGCCTTTCAATTTTTCCTTGAGGTCCTTAGCCTTGTCCTCGGTTTCGACGAGGATGTGCCGCGCCGAGACCTCCTCCTCGGGCTTCATCAACTTGACCTGGTCATCGTAGACTTTGCGGGCGTCGGCATCGCTCACCGACGCCTTGATGACTTTGTCGAAGTAGACTTCGCGCAGCGCCCGGCGTTTGAGATAGTTGAGACGGGTTTCGAAGTCGGGGCCCTGGCCGAGCTTTTCAGCTTCAGCGGCTTCGGCAAACAATTGATTGTCGATGAGAAACTCGAGCAGAGACATGCGTTTTTGTATGGGGGGCATGGTGCCCATGTCGGCGCCGATTTCACTGTCGGCGACGGCGAGGTCGGCGTCCGTGATGGCCTTACCATTGATGGTGGCGACGATCTTGTCTTCGGCGCGGGTGGGTGCCGCGAGAGGACCAAAGGCGGCACCAGCCAGCACAAAGGTCAAAACGGTCTGAGCAAGGCGCGAGTTCAAGGGAGGCTCCTCATTGCATTTGTGGGGTGGGATCAAGGCCGCGAGCGCGCCGCCAGCCTGTCATAGCCGGCTTGGCGGAGCGAAAATCACCGTGTCGATACCCCCCTGCCCCTGGAAAACCAAGTTAATATTTGGACAGCGCCAGCTTCCGGCTGCGCGCCTTTTACGCCTTTCCCAACATTGACATATTGGGGTCCGAGTTCTTATGTCTCGGCTCGAACAGGGCGGTTTTGAGCTTACGTGGCGGGCCCAACAACTGTACGGGTGCGCCGGGCGAGCTGGCGTGGCGATACCGTATCGCTGCGCCTTTTATGCGGCTACAGCACCCAACGCGGACTACGCCGGTAGAGAACCGGTCCTGCACCGGCTTTAAACTCCTTTAGGACATAGAGACCAATGCTTTCGCTCGGCGGCCTTGCAACCAAGTTTTTCGGCTCCTCGAATGAGCGCAGAATCAAAATCTTTCGCCCCAAGGTCGCGGCCATCAACGCCCTTGAAGACGAGATCGCGGCTCTCTCCGACGCTGGTCTCAAGGCCCGCACGGACATGTTCCGCCAGCAGCTTAAGGACGGCGCCGATCTCGAAGGTCTTCTCGTGCCCGCCTTTGCGACGGTGCGCGAGGGGGCCAAGCGGACGCTCGGCCAACGCCACTTCGATATGCAGCTCATCGGCGGCATGGTGCTGCACCAGGGCGACATCTCGGAGATGAAGACCGGCGAAGGCAAGACGCTGGTCGCGACCTTGCCCGTCTACCTCAATGCGCTGACCGGAAACGGCGTCCACGTCGTCACCGTCAACGACTACCTCGCCAAGCGCGACGCCGAGTGGATGGGGCAGGTCTACGCGTTCTTAGGCCTCACGGCCGGCTGCATCGTGCATGGCATGAGCGACGAAGAGCGCAAGGCGGCTTACGCCTGCGATGTGACCTACGGCACCAATAACGAACTTGGTTTCGACTACCTGCGCGACAACATGAAGATGCGCAACAGCGAGATGGTGCAGCGTGGCCATTCGTTTGCGATCGTCGATGAGGTCGATTCGATCCTCATCGACGAAGCCCGCACACCGCTGATCATCTCAGGACCGCTAGAAGACCGTGCCGATCTCTATCAGGCCGTCGATGCCTTGATGCCGTCCATCGAAAAAGAAGATTTCGACCTCGATGAAAAGCAGCGCCAGGTTTCGCTGACAGAGGCCGGCAACGAGAAAATGGAAAAGGCACTCGGCGAAGCTGGACTAATGAAAGGCACGCTGTACGACATCGATAACGTCACGATCGTCCACCACATCAATCAGGCGCTGAAGGCGCATAAGTTGTTCCAGCGCGACAAGGACTACATCGTCAAGGGCGGCCAGGTCGTCATCATCGACGAGTTCACGGGCCGCATGATGCCAGGCCGGCGCTATTCGGAAGGCTTGCACCAGGCGTTGGAAGCCAAAGAGAACGTCGAAATTCAGCCCGAAAACCAGACGCTTGCGTCGATCACCTTCCAGAATTATTTCCGTCTCTACAAGAAACTTGCCGGCATGACCGGTACGGCGATGACGGAAGCCAGCGAGTTCATGGACATCTACGGACTCGAGGTTATCGAGATCCCGACCAACGTGTCCGTCCAGCGCGCCGACTACGATGATGAAATTTACCGCACGCAGAAAGAAAAGCTCGCGGCTATCGTGCAGTCGATCGCCGACGCCAGAAGCCGCAATCAGCCGATCCTCGTTGGTACGACGTCGATTGAGAAGTCTGAGCAGCTCTCAGAACTTCTCAAAGATGATGCATATATTCGCACGCTCGCGAAATCGTTGCTCGACCAGGCCGAAAGCCTGAGGCCCGGCAAGGACGACGATCTGCGCAAGCATTTCACCGAAATGGGCGAGACGCTTCTCAAGCTCGCCGATGCGGCCAAGGGCAAGACCGATCCGGTTCCGCACAAGGTCCTGAACGCCCGCTACCATGAGCAGGAAGCCAGCATCGTCGCCCAGGCTGGTGTGCCGGGCGCGGTCACGATCGCGACCAACATGGCCGGCCGCGGTACCGACATCCAGCTTGGCGGCAACGCCGACTATCAAGTGCGCGACTGGATCATTGAAGAAACCGCCAAGGGCCATGTCCCGGACGAGTCGGCGATCAAGACGCAGCGCGCCGGGGTTGCCGCCGACATCGCGGTCAAGAAGCAGCAGGCACTCGACGCTGGCGGTCTTTACGTGCTCGCCACCGAACGCCATGAAAGCCGCCGCATCGACAACCAGCTGCGCGGCCGCTCAGGGCGTCAGGGCGACCCCGGCCGCTCGAAGTTTTATCTCGCGCTCGATGATGACCTGATGCGCATTTTCGGCTCTGAGCGCATGGACAAGGTGCTGCAAACGCTCGGCCTCAAGGACGGCGAAGCCATCACGCATCCGTGGATGAACAAGTCGCTAGAGACGGCGCAAAAAAAGGTCGAGCAGCGCAACTTCGACATCCGCAAGCAGATCCTGAAGTACGACGACGTCATGAACGACCAGCGCAAGGTCATCTTCGAACAGCGCCTCGATATCATGGGCCAGGACGAAGTGTCGGAGACCATCGCCGACCTGCGGCATCAGTTGGCCGAGGAACTTGTCACGCGGCACATTCCGCCGACCGTATACGCCGAACAGTGGAATTCTCAAGGGCTCAAGGAGCAGGTCGCCGGCATCTTCGGGCTCGACCTTCCGATCGAGCAGTGGGCCGCGGAAGAAGGTATAGCTGACGCCGAGATCAAGGAGCGTCTGCTCAATGCCGTTGACGCCAAGGCGGCACTTAAAACCGAAGAATTAGGGTCCGATCTCTACCGCCAGATCGAAAAGATGGTCTTGCTGCAAACGCTCGATCATCTCTGGCGCGAACATCTTGTCACGCTCGAGCACCTGCGGCAGGTCATCGGCTTCCGCGCCTACGGCCAGCGCGACCCGCTGAACGAGTACAAGAGCGAAGCCTTCGTCCTGTTCGAGAGCATGCTCGGCCGCCTGCGCGAAAACGTCACCGGCCAGCTGATGCATGTCGAACTGGCGCCGGCTGACGAGCAACCGTCGCTGCAGCCCGTCGAGTTGCCGCCAATGGAAGCGCACCACGTTGACGCGACCACCGGTCTCGACGAATTTGATCCCGCACTCGCCATGGCGGATGCAGCGCTTGCTGGGGCCCGGGCTCGCCGCTTTGCGGCACCAGAACCCGAAAAACGTTCGCCTCTCCAGGTCCGCAAGGGCGACGGTGCTGTCGATCCCAATGATGCTGCGACCTGGGGCCGGGTGTCTCGCAATGCCATTTGCCCGTGTGGATCAGGCAAGAAGTACAAGCATTGCCACGGCAAGATGGACTGACGTCCCTTCTCCCTCTCCCCTTGGGTAGAGGGTCGGGGTGAGGGGGCCTTGTCAACATTTTGCTTTCGTGAATTCCCGTCTGCTACATCAATGCCCGTCCATTTTTGCGGGCGCGGCGCTCGCGCCGGGGCTGCCGTGACCATTGCCGTGCCCAGCAATGCGGTCGGACAAGGCAAGAAGCACGGCGGACACCACGAACACGACGTGGATGATAACCATCCAATACATCACCTTTTCATTTTCCGGCGTCACCACTTTCAGGGCCATGAATTGCTTCAACAGTTGCACGCCCGATATAGCAACGATTGATGATAGCAGCTTCAGCTTGAGTGCGCCGAAGTCGATCGTGCCCATCCACTCAGGCCAGTCTTTGTGATTGCTGTGATCGATTTTCGAGACGAAGTTTTCGTAGCCCGAAAAAATTACGATGATCAGTAGGGATCCGGTTAACGCCAGATCTACGAGCGTCAGCACACCAAGGATCACGTCTGACTCAGATGACGAGAAAGCATTAAGTGCTAGGTGCGAGAGTTCGGTCATGAACTTGACAAGCAGCACGATGAGCGAAAGCGCGAGCCCGAAATAAAACGGCGCCAGCAGCCAGCGAGAGCCGAACAGGGCCTGCTCCAGAAAATTCTCGATCCGCTTTGGGGTGCTGGTCTCGGCCATGAAACGCCTTCATCTCGTCGTCAATCGGATTAGTCCGGCTCTATCGCAAGCCTAGGCGCCAACGGCAAGCGGCTTGACAGGTGATGCAAAATCGAGCCCCGCACGGGGTGTGCTGTAAGCCCGCATCAGCTCTGGGGGCGGGCGGCAAGATTTCGCCGGTTCAGCGCCCGCTCTGCAACCACGGCACTCTTGACGGCGATCTTCGTCTGTAGCGCGACATGCCGGCGGCAGCTTGCGCGCTCCAGATTGCACAACACTGGCACTGATGGGCGGCGGGGTATCATTTGCGTTGACTTGTCGTTGCCGAGACGCGTCTGCACTTCTGGAGCTGCAGGCTCGCCAGCCTTAGGTATGATCGGCTCGTTGCTCGGGGCGGGGACGTTGCGAAGCCACAGATCTTGGTCGCGGATAACCGTGAGTGTCGGCGCGCACGGATCGAGCGGGCCAGAGTCCGCACCACGTGGAGTCTGCCTGAAGCCATAACGGGCATCGCAAATGCTGACTGTTGGTGGCCGTTTCCAAGCTTCGAAGGCGTCAAAACCTTCCTTTAGGTTGGCCCAGAAATTGGCCCACGGCGATCCGCCGTGCGCTTGCATGTTGGCGTCGGTCATGCGGAACGGGAACACGTGCACCGGAACGTCGTGCTGTCCGTTGCCGATGGCCGCAATGGTGATCTGGTGAATTTCATCCATGACCGGGTTGGTCATGGCGAAGCAGCCGATCGACGAACAGCCGCCGTGGAGTAGGATGTCGGATCCTGTGCGTGCCTGCGACTGATCGAGAACGTTGGGGTATCCGATGTTGACCGCCTTGGGGTGGCGCTGCGTCGGGCGGATTTGAGCCCGTGTCACGGTGTAGAACCCTTCAGGCGCCTGCTTGTCTCCGGTTCGCAACTTCGGCCCGATCGTGCCGGACCAGTGGCAGATCGGATAGACGGCGAACAATTCGAAGACGCCGGCTTTTTCCTTCCAGATCTCGAGTTCGGATTCGGCCTTGAACACGCGAATGAGGATCGGCGACGCCAGCGTGAGGCCTTTTTCTGTCAGGCGCTCATCGAGAATGGCGACGTTGGGTGTACCTGGGAGCGGCAAGAACCCTGCTGCTGCGGCGCGCTGGCGCTCGACCCGGTCTGCGGCGACGTCTTTGAGTTCAATCGATAGCGCCAAGGCGGGCGCAGTCATGGCCAGCGCAGTCATGGCAATTCCTGCCACGACCGCCAACGCACCTCTCCAGCCCTGCGTGTCCTTGAACGCCATGGACGCCTAGTTTCCCAACCCGTCACTGAAACCTCGCCGACCATAGTGCGGCTAGAAGCGGAATCGAAGTGTCTTTTTGCCAACAGTCGCAGGGTTGTTAAACCGCTGTGAACGTTAGCCCTTTACTGGCGCTGCGGGGCAACGGTTTTCAATCAGTCCGTCGCCGTCCCTATCAGCCCCGGCGGGCTCGAAACCATACTGGCCGTTGCAGACGTGGACGCGCGGGGGCAGCAGGGTCGCTTCGAAGACATCGTTGCCGCGTTTCAGCCCCCGCCAGAACGGTGCGGCTGGGTGCCCGGCATGGTGGGCGAGCGTCTCGTCCGACAGCCGGAAGGGGTAGACCTGGACCTGAAAGCGCTTCTGGCCGCCGTCTAGCGCCGCGGTCACGAGACGCCAGATTTCGTCCATCTGCGCATTGGTCATGGCAAAACAGCCAACCGAGCCGCAGCCGCCGTGGACCATAATCAAGGACCCCGTGCGGGCGTGAGCTTGATCGAAGGCATTTGGAAAGCCGAGGTTGAACGAGCGATACCAGCGGCTGTTCGGGTTCAGCGCACTGGCATCGACGGTATAGAAGCCCTCCGGCGCCTGCCGGTCGCCCTGCTGAAACTTGGGGCCGAGCCCGCCCGACCAGCGGCAAATGGGGTAGGTTGCGAAGCGATGGAAGACGTCGTCGCGCTTCATCCAGAGTTCGAGTTCGAACTCCTGCTTAAATATGCGCATGAACACCGGCGCACCTTGAACCAGCCCGTTTTCAGCCAGCCGCCGCGGCAGATTGGCGAGATCCGGTGTTCCTGACAGCGGCATGCCCCACGTCGCCCGAAACCGCCGTTGCGTGCGCTCGTGAGCAATCACGTCGTCGCCGGTGCTGCCCGGCAACGGCGGCAGGAGCGGCGAGAGAAACGCGGCTGCGGCAGCCATGACGGCAAAAGACACGAAAAACAGAACCCGGCTCCGGCGGGATTTTTTTCGCGCTAACTTGAGGGCTGGATCGGATGAGGGTGTGGGCACAGCCGCGCACTCACTGCCCGGCGCTGACAACGGGAGTAGGCCAAATGCCAGCCGCAGCGGGCGGCGGTACGCTCGCCGTCGCCGCCGGGTTCATGCCCTGTCTTATGGCCTGGAGGTCGGCCAGCGTTGGCTCGACATCCGAGCTGACAAGCCCTTTGAGTTTGCTGCCGCTGGCGACATCGGTTTCGGGTTCCGTAGGTAGCGGCGTGAACGCCGCGATCACAGGGCGCTTGAAAACCGGGCAGTAGCCGTCGGGTTCGACGCGGCTTTGCGGTGGCAGCACGTTGACAACATAGCGGCGCTCGCACACGGCGATCTCCGGCGGAATGCGGTGCGCTTCGAAGTGGTCGTAGCCCTGTTTGAGAGTTTTCCAGAACGGATACCACTTGTGCTTTTTCATGGACGCCATTTTCACGTCCGACATGCGGAACGGGAAGGCGTGTAGCTGGAACGTCGGCTGGCCGGCCTTCAGGCTTTCGCGTGTCAGCCCGTAGATCTCTTCGACCAGTGCGTCGGTCATGGCATAGCATCCAGCCGAACGGCATTTGCCGTGCACCATTACGGAATCGCCGGTGCGGCCAAGCGATCTGTCATAGCTGTTGGGATAGCCGAGATTGAACGACAGATAGAATTTCGAATTTGGGTTCATCAATGTCGGCGTGATGGAATAGAACCCTTCAGGCGCCTGCTTGTCGCCCTTGACCAGCTTGGGCCCGAGTTCTCCTGACCAATTGCAAATCGGATAGGTTTTGAAATGGTAGAAGCGGCCATCATCGCGCTGCTTCCAGATTTCAAGCTCGGATTCTTCCTTGAAGATGCGCACGAACGCCGGGCTGCCAACCTGCATGCCCTTTTTGCCGAGCATCGATAACGTCTCTTTCGACAGCGGAACTTCCGATGGGGCCGGAATCACGGGCGCGCTCGAGCAGGCGGCAAGCGCCAGCACGCAGGCCGCCGCCAGTCCTTTCAGATAAGGTCCCCACATCATCAAATAGTGCCCGTGCAAGCTCACGCCTTCAGTGCGGTTCTCGAGGTTTCATCCGCGACGCATACGCCAAGCTAATACCTGGACTCGGTTGATCTTTTTGCGAGTCAGCCCGGCCCTGTCAACATCAGTATGTGGACGAATACGGCAGCTCCGGGGCGCACAGTGGATAGCTCACCCGTCGCGTGCCGGAATGGCCTTTGCTAGCGGCCGATACTCAGGAACCGGTCGTGGCGCTGCTTGCGGATGTCCTCAGGCGATTTGCCGTCGAATTCGGCGAGGACGCGGGCAATGGCGTTGCCGGTAGCGATAATAACCGAATCACGGTCCCTGTGCGCGCCCCCCGTCGGCTCCTTGATAATCACGTCAATGACGCCAAGCTGATCGAGATCCTGCGCCGTGATCTTCATGTTGGCGGCGGCGTCCTCTTTCTTGTTGCTGTCGCGCCAGATGATCGACGCCGCGCCTTCGGGCGAGATCACCGAATATATGGCGTGTTCGAGCATAAGGATGCGATTGGCGGTGGCGATGGCGATGGCGCCGCCCGAGCCGCCCTCACCGACGACAATGGCAACGATCGGCACGCCGAGTTTCAGGCAACACTCCGTTGATCGCGCGATGGCTTCGGCCTGGCCGCGTTCTTCGGCCCCGATGCCGGGGTAGGCGCCGGGCGTATCGATGAACGTAATGACCGGCAAACTGAACCGGTCGGCCATTTCCATCAGCCGCACGGCCTTGCGATAGCCTTCCGGCTTGGCCATGCCGAAGTTGTGCTTGATGCGGCTTTCGGTGTCGGAACCTTTTTCGTGGCCGAGGATCATCACCGAGCGGCCGCGGAATTTGCCGATACCGGCGACGATGGCTTCATCCTCGGCGAAGTAGCGGTCGCCGGCCAGCGGCGTAAAATCCTCGATCAAGGCGCCGACGAATTCGAGACAATGCGGCCGCTCGGGGTGGCGGGCCACAAGCGTCTTCTGCCACGGCGTCAGCTTGTTGTAGGTGTCCATGAGCGCGGCTTTCGCCTTCTGCTCGAGCTTGGCGATTTCGTCGGCGATCTGCGGGCCCTTGCCGTCTTTTTGCATGGCCTTCAATTCCGCGACCTTGTTTTCAAGCTCGAGGATCGGCTTTTCGAAATCGAGATAGGTGCGTAGCGCGGTCGTAGGGGTCACGGGCTTATGGCCTTTCAGAAATCGTTACACCGAAGCGGCTGAGGCCGGCATACTTCGGGATTATTCGGGACATTCACCCCCGCCGCAGCAGAGTGTCAAGGCGGCATAGGGCGAGGCGTTAAGCCAAGCCTTACCACGCGCGGTTAACGGGCGCTGGCTGATAGCTTTTTGACCCAGGGCGCGGCGGCGAACATCAGCACGGCGGCGGCCGCAACAACGCCGGCCTGTACCAGGAATGCCGACGACAGCGCTGCCGGGTCTGAACTTGAAAACGCGCCGCTCAGCACGCCTGCGAGTTTGTTGCCGAACGCCGCCGCCAAAAACCAAACGCCGAGGACGAGCCCGGTCATCCGCTCCGGTGCGAGCTTGGTCATCGTCGACAATCCCACCGGGCTGACGAGCATTTCGCCGACGGTCTGGAGAAAGAAAAGTCCAACGAGCCAGAGCGGCGACACGCGGCCTGCGATGGCGAGCGTCGCCGCCGGCACCATCAGAAGAAATGAGGCCGCGAGAAAAACCAGACCAATCGCGAACTTGATTGCGGGTGACGGCTGCCGCGTCCCCATGCGCATCCATAAGCCCGCGAAGACGGGCGCGAGCAGGATCACGAAAATCGGGTTCACCGATTGAAACCACGACGACGGAAACGGCGCACCGAGGAAGTCGTTGCGAGTCAGCTGGTCGGCGAACAGCGAGATCGTCGTGCCCGCCTGCTCGAAGATGGCCCAGAATATCATGGCTGCGACGAACAGCACGCCGATGGCCGCGAGACGCTGCGCGTCTTCGGACGGCTGCCGCGCGGCGTATGTAATAGCGGCGACCGGCAGCGCCACGAACAGCCAACGCAAACCCTGCCAGCCATCGATGTCGGACGCCAGCGCTAGGCCCAGCAGCGCCAAGGTCCCTGCGACGACAGCCGCACCCTGCTTGAGCGTGTTGGCACCCATCTCCCTCTCCCCTTGGCGAGAGGGCCTGCCCCCCTTCTCCCTCTCCCCTTGGGGAGAGGGTCGGGGTGAGGGGGCAGTCGAGGGTGAGGGGGGAATCGAGGGTGAAGTCGAGGGTGAAGGGGTCTCATCACGTGCGCCGGTCGCTGCGTCGCTAAGCCCGCGTGCGTTGCGCGCGAAAATCAGCATCGCCAGCGTCATACCGATCCCCGCCGCTGCGAAGCCCCAGTGCCAGCTTTTCGCCGGGTCGAATCCGGCGCCGGAGAGCCAGGCCTTAAAAATGTCGCTCTGCGCCAAAAACCCGGTGATCAACGGTGCGATGAACGCGCCGATATTGATGCCCATGTAGAAGATCGAGAACCCGGCATCGCGGCGCGTGTCGTCGCGCGTATAAAGCGCGCCGACGAGGGCGGAAATATTCGGCTTGAACAACCCCGTTCCGAGCGCAATCAAAAGCAGCCCGAAATAAAACGTGGTGAGCGAAGGAACAGCCAGCGCGTAGTGCCCAAGCGCGATTGTCGTACCGCCGATCAGCACCGCGCGCCTAGCGCCGAGAAAGCGATCGGCGATGAAGCCGCCCGGGATCGCCAGCATATAAACGGCCATCGTGTAGTTGCCGTAGATGCGGCCCGCATCCACGGTCGCGAACCCTAGCCCGCCGCTCGCAATGGGCGCAACCATGAACAGCGTCAGCAGCGCCCGCATGCCGTAATAGGAAAAGCGCTCCCACAGCTCGGTGAAAAACAGCGCTGACAATCCGGGCGGGTGGGCCGCGAGGCCGAGGTGTGACGTCGGGTTTTTGAATCCGCTCTGCGTCGTCATTTCTGCGTCATCATTGATTTTTTTGCCAAGTCGTACCGCCAGCACTTCTTCCTCTCCCTTTGGGGAGAGGGTTGGGGTGAGGGGGTAGTCGAGGGTGAGGGGGGGGGCTTCTCCGATGTATCAGCCCCCTCATCCGCCCATCATCCATTGGTGCCCGCCCTTTTGCGGGAGTGCCGGTCATGCGTTTGCCTCAAACACCCCTATCCCCCGTCATGACCTTCCCCATCCACTCATCAATCGTCGTCGTGCCGATTTTCTCGACCGTTTCGCGCTCGTGCCCGCGCACCACGTCCTGCAAGCCATCAATGCGCTTCCACTCGCAGAACGGCGTCTCGGCTTCGACGCCCGGGGCGTAGCGCGAGGCCTCTAACTTCTGCATGCGGTGGATGTAGCGCGGGCAGTTCATCCAGGTCTCGTGCACCGAAACCTTGACCGCCATCTCGGCGCCCTTGAACTGATCGACCTCCGGCCCGCTGACGATAACCTCGGCGCGGCCCTGCAGGCGCAGGCGGAACGGCTTTTCGAAATCGATGAACAGGATGCCGATTTCGGCGTTGCCGGCGATGTTGCCCATCGACAGATACATGCCGTTGCCGTCGTAGCTCGGGAACAGGATCGTGGTGTTGTCGAGGACTTTGACGAACCCCGGCGTACCGCCTTTGTACGAGACAGTCGGGCGGCCCATGTGATCGATCGTCGTCAGAAAAAACATGTCGCGGCTTTCGATGAAGGCCTTGGCCGTGTCATCGACTTCGGGCTTGACCGTGATCATCTCGATGCGATCGGCGAGCCCGCGCGTATCGAACGCCATTTGCATGGCACGGTGCGTGTCTCCGTACAGGCGGCTCATGTGAGGCTCCGGATGCTGGTGGATGCGGGCGTCGCTTAACGCTCTTGATTTCTCATCCATAGCATTGCTCTCCCCACAACGTCATCCCGGCGAACACTTTCGCCGGGATGACGGAATCAAAAAACGCCGGCTCGCATAACGAACCGGCGTTCAAATTGCCACTTTCGGCAGTCTAGTCAATCTACCACAAACGAGCGACGCGCTCCACAACAATCAGTCTTAATGCGCACGAAAAAGTTATCCCCGCAATGGAATCGGGTCAGACCCCTCACATGAACAACGGATCAAACACTCGACGAATCTTGTGAGGGGTCTGACCCCATCCCGGCCTACTTCTTCGCCAGCGGATGATGCTCGTTGACGAGCTTTTTAAGCCGCTCCTGCAGAACGTGCGTATAGATTTCGGTTGTCGAGATATCGGCATGCCCGAGCAGCTGCTGCACGGCACGCAAGTCAGCGCCGCGATCAAGCAAATGGCTCGCAAACGCATGACGCAGCACATGCGGTGACACGCATTCAGGATCGAGCCCGGCTTCGAGCGCCACGTCTTTCAAATCCTGAGCAAAACCCTGCCGCGTGACGTGGCCGCCGGCAGCCTTGGCTGCAAACAGCCATTGCGAATTGTCGAAGCGTCCCGATACGGTGAGATAGGTGTCGAGAGCCTCGCGCGCTGCCGGGTTCAGCGGCATAAGGCGTTCGCGCCCGCCCTTGCCTTTGATGGTTAGCACGCGCCGGTCGCCGCGCAGCACCGATCTCGGAAGTGACACCAGCTCCGTGACGCGCATGCCGGTGGCGTAAAGAATTTCGAGCAAACAATGGAATCGCAGCGCCCGGAACAGATTGCGGCCCTCGTGACCAGGGATGCGCTTGGCCGACGCGTCCAACAGGCGGTCAACCTCGGCGACGCTGAGAGTTCTGGGAAGGGAGCGCTGGCGCTTCGGCCCCGAGAGGCCGCTTGCGGGGTCAGTGTCGATCGTGCCTTCGGAGCTGAGGAACTTGTAGAACTGCCGGACCGAAGACAGCCGCCGCGCGCGTGACGACGGCGCCAGTCCTTCGCCGGTCATGTGGGCCAGATAGGCCCGTATGTCTTTGGACTCAGCGTTGAGGGCTGATTGCTGCTTGTCGCTGAGAAACGACAAAAAATCTCTCAAATCCCGCTCGTACGCGTCGAGTGTATTCGCCGCCGCGCCGCGCTCGGAACTGAGCATTTCGAGGAACGCCGCGAGATAATCTTCGTTCCCGGTCATGGTGCTTGCGCCCTAATTCACCGCCGTGCGCGGCCACGACCCGAGGAGTGCTTCCAATCCGAGCCGCCGCGCGTCCGGCTCGAGACCGGCGCGTTTCAGCGCGCGGATGCTGTCGCCAAGCGCAATCATATGCGCGCCCTCCGCACCATTGGGCCCAAGCGCTTTCATGGCCAGGAGAACGGTTCGCCCGAACTCCTTTTTCTTGGCCGCGTCCTGAAGTTCGGAGAGTACGCCGGTCGGCGGCAAGTATCCGCTATTGGGTTGCGGCGTGCGGCTGGCGGCGTCCCAGAGCGGGATCGGCACGTTATAGTTGAGCGCGTCGAGCACCGTAGCCAGCCTGTGCAACGCATCCGGTGCCAAGCGCCCGGTGACGGCGAGGCTTTCCAACGCTGCAAGGCTTTCGCCCCGGGATTTGAGATTGGGGTCGGCAATGTCCACCAGCGCCAGCCAATGGCTGAGACTGCTTTCCGGGCCGCCGGGCGCGCTGCCCAAGGCGATCCAGCGGCGTGTTAGGTCAAGCTGGCCGGACGCCAAACCAATTTCAGCGCCGGTCTCAGCGAACCATTTGATTTCCAGTTGCGGATTGAGGCTTGCCGCTGCTGGCGCCAGCATGAGCAGTGTCTGAAATTGCAAACCATGCCGCTTGGCATCGTCAAGCAGTTCCCGCATCAGGCGGGTTTTTTTCGCCGGTGTTGGTTCGGCCTTAATGGCCTTGAACAGGGCGGCGCGGCGCACCGGGCTCGGAGTTTGGTTGGCTGTAAGCAGCGTGCCGGAGGTCCCAGCACCCGCAAGCGCGCGATAGATGCCACCAAGCGCATCAGGCGAAATCGCGTTCAGGCGCGCGGCACTTTCAGCTGCAAGAAGTCTCAGATCGGGCGCCGCCGCCGTATCGTTTGCAAGCGCGGCAAGCAGCGCCGGTTCGCCTTTTTCGAGCGCATCTTTTGGCGCCATACCGCCAGCGCGCTCGACAAGGCGGTAGTCGAGCAGCGTGACCATTTTGGACGGCGTGATTTTGGCCATGGCACCAATTGAAATGGCATCAAGCGCTTCAAGGCCGGGCGATGCGTCTTGGCCTTCCTCGCGCGCCAGCTCAGCGGCCAATCCTGCGGATGCCGCGTCATTGGCGAGCGCCGCGCAATAGCCCGACATCAGAATCGCCTGGCTTTTCATGCGTGGCGGCATGGCGCCCTTTAGGCCCGCCGATTGCTGCGCGATTTCGCAGGCTTTAGCGGCATTGCCCGAGGCGAGTTCGTTGCGGGCGGCGAGCATGGCGATTAGCGGATCGGTGGCAACGGGTTGCTTGGCAAGTTCGGCGGCCGCATCCGCCGCGAGACCCGAGCGGTACAACACCTCGAGACGCAAGGCTGCGAACGCCGTGCTGGACGTATCACCGGATGCTGGCGTCACGCTCGACGTGATCAGCCGTTTCCAAAGGTTGTGCAGGGCCGGAGAGCGCGGCGGGATTTCAAGATCCTTGATCAGGGTCTCGACCGCACCGGCATCGAGCCCGCGCCAGAGTTCGAACGGCAGGCCCGAGCCATCATCAGCCATGACCGGTGTTAGGTCGCCTTTTTCGACGGGCGGCGGTATGGCGTCGCGCATCACGGTGTCTTGTGCCGCGGTGCTGGGGCCGCCGCTGCCGGGCGTCGCAGCCAGCCCGTTTGCTGGCGCTGTACCCTCGGGCGACGCCATCGGCCGCAGATAGGCGCGCGCGCCGGCTTCGTCCGATTGCCCTTGTTCAGCCGGGCGCTTTGCCTTTTCGGCTTTCCGCTTGTCGACGCCGGCAAACGGATTGAACGGCTGCCAGGAGTCTTCGGCTCTGGTTTCTTCGGACCGGGCGTCATCGGCTACGGCGTCTTCGGACCAGGCCGCAACGATCATCGGCGCGAGTGCGGCAAGCATCGCGGCAACCAACCAGCTGTGGGGTTTCAGGGGCATCTGGATTTACGGGGCTGGCGTGTCGCGGCGGATTTTGACGCCCGGCACGGGTTTGCTGATGATCTGCTGCTCGGGTTCAAAGCGCGTCGCCAGGACGTAAAGTCCTGACAGGACGATAGCGCCGAGTGATCCCGCGACAAGTAGCAACCGGAAGAGGCTCGGCATGTCATTATCCTGATCCGGGTGGTATCTGTGGACCTAAGTTGTCGCGATTATGACTGATCGGCTGTTGCGCGCCAAAAGCGTTTCTGCAGGTGCTTCGGTACCGGCCGCCGCACACGTCCGCAAGGTTCTGATTTGCAGGCCATTTCGGATCGTGGCATGAGGTCGGCCAAAGCTTGATATGTGAAGCTTGGGGCAACCTACGCATAGCCCTGATTCGCCAAACTTGCATGATGCGAGAGACCTCCATGACCGATACGGATGCGGTTGACGCGATCAAGAGCCGTCTCGGCCGCCGCCCCATCGTGCTCGTCGGGTTGATGGGCTGCGGGAAGTCGTCCATCGGCAAGCGTCTTGCGGCCCGGCTCGGGCTGCCCTTTGTCGATGCCGATGAAGAAATCGAGAAAGCCGCTGCCAAGACGATCAACGATATCTTCTCGGATCACGGCGAAGACCAGTTCCGTGAAGGCGAGCGCAAGGTTATCGCCCGGCTGCTCGGCAACGGGCCGCAGGTTTTGGCGACCGGCGGCGGCGCCTATATGCACGCCGATACGCGGCAGAAAGTTCGCGAAACGGCCGTGTCGATCTGGCTGCGCGCCGATTTGCCGATCCTGATGCGCCGCGTGTCGAAAAGGGATACGCGTCCGCTGCTGCGGACCGGTAATCCCGAAGCAACGATGCGAAAATTGATCGAGACCCGCTATCCGGTCTATGCCGGAGCCGATCTCACGGTCGAAAGCCGCGATGAGCCCCACGACGTCATTGTCGCGGAAATCATCAACCGGCTGGCGGCCCTGCCGTTGGTCACTGCGTCGCATGAACCTCTAGAGACAAAGCCGCCCATGACAGGACCAAAAACACAAACTGATGCGATACTCGGCGTCAGCATCGTCGACGTTCGTCTAAGCGAGCGCTCCTACGACGTGCTCATCGGCGCTGTGCTGTTGCGCGAGGCGGGTAGCCTCATCAAGGCCCGGCTTGGGGCCGTGAAATGCGCGATCGTGACGGACGAGAACGTCGCGCGGCATTACCTTGCACCCCTCGAAGACAGCCTGAAGGCCGCTGGACTCTATGCCGGGTCGATCATTTTGCAGCCGGGTGAAGCGACGAAGAGTTTCCGTGAGCTTGGCCCGTTGTGCGAACGGCTGTTGGAACTCGGCTTGGAGCGGGGCGATTGCGTCGTGCCCCTCGGCGGCGGCGTCATCGGTGATCTTGCAGGCTTTGCAGCCGGCGTTCTCCGGCGCGGCGTGCGCTTTGTGCAAATCCCGACCTCGCTGCTGGCGCAGGTCGATAGCTCCGTTGGCGGCAAGACCGGTATCAACACGGCGCAGGGCAAGAATCTGATCGGCGTATTCCATCAGCCGAGCCTCGTGATCGCCGATACCGCTGTGCTGACAACCTTGCCGCCGCGCGAGATGCGGGCAGGCTACGCCGAGGTCGCGAAGTACGGCTTGCTCGGCGATGCCGCCTTCTTTGGCTGGCTGGAAAAGAATTGGCAGGGCGTGTTCGGTAACAGCGGCCTAGCGCTCACGCACGCCATTGAAACCAGCGTCAAGGCCAAGGCGGCCATCGTCGCCCGTGATGAAACCGAAACCGGCGATCGGGCTCTGCTCAATCTTGGCCACACGTTCGGTCACGCACTCGAAGCCTGGACCGGCTACTCGGACCGGCTGCTGCATGGAGAAGGTGTGGCGATCGGAATGTGCCTCGCCTACCGGCTCTCGGAGGAACTCGGTTTGGCACCTCAGGGCTCAGCGCACCGCGCCGCCAGCCACTTGAAGGCCGTGGGCCTGCCAACGTCCATTGCCGGCATTCCGGGCGGCAAAGCTGATGCCGGTGACCTTCTGCGCCTGATGGGCCAGGACAAAAAAGTCCGTAATGGCAAGCTGACGTTCATTCTTGTACGCGGCATCGGTGAGGCCTTTATCTCGCGCGATGTGCCGCCCGAGACCGTGCATGCATTCCTGACTCGTGAAATCGGGTCCCATTAGATTGGGGCCTGAGCGCGGTCGCGCCTGCTGTGCTAGGGTGACCGCCAAACTGCTTCAAAAATAGGGTCCTGCCGTAAGTCCATGACACTAGCAATCGGCTTCAGTCTCGCTGCGATCGTTCTGCTGATCGCGCTTTCTGCCTTTTTCAACTTGAGTGAAACAGCACTCACGGCCGCCTCACGCGCCCGCATGCACGCGCTCGAGGAAGATGGCAACGTCAAGGCCAAGCTGGTCAATCGTGTGCTGTCATCGCCAGAAAAAATGATTGGAACGGTGTTGCTCGGCAACACGCTGGTGGACGTGCTGGCGGCAGCGCTGGCCTCAAATCTCGCAGTTGAACTCTATGGCGATTTTGGTGTCGCGTATGCGACGGCCGCTGTGACACTTCTGATCGTGATTTTCGCCGCGGTGCTGCCTAAGACGTATGCCCTGGCCTACTCCGACCGCGTAGCTCTCGTTGTCGCGCCCATCATGCGCGGCGTCATCTATGTCCTAACGCCGTTCACCAAGGCGATTGAGTTTGTGGTGCGTCAACTCCTCAAAATGACACCGGGTAAGGCCGACGACAACGCCAACATTCTCGCGGCGCATGAGGAAATCCGCGGCACCATTGATCTGCAAGCCAAAGAAGGCACAGTCGCCAAGGGTGACGCCAACATGCTTGGCGGCGTTCTCGATCTCGGCGATCTGCAGGTCGCGGATATCATGGTTCATCGCACCAAGATGGAGACCATAAACGGTGACGACCCGCCGGCCAAAATCCTCGATCAGCTTTTAAAGTCGCAATACACCCGCGCGCCTGTTTGGAAGGAAGAGCCGGAGAATATCATCGGCGTGCTGCACACCAAGGACCTGCTCTTGGCGCTCGGCCGTTCCGGCTGGGACCCAGAAAAGCTCGACATCATGAGCTTTGCGACGGAGCCTTGGTTCGTGCCGGACACGACCAGCCTCAAGGATCAGCTCAATCAGTTTCTCAAGAAAAAAGCCCAGATGGCCCTTGTCGTCGATGAGTACGGCGAGGTTCAGGGCCTGTGCACGTTAGAGGATATTCTCGAAGAAATTGTCGGCCAGATCGCCGACGAGCACGACACGCTGGAGACGCAAATCCGGCCGCAGCCCGATGGCACGGTCAACATCGACGGCACGGTTGCGATCCGCGACTTGAACCGCCAGATGGACTGGGATCTGCCCGACGATGAGGCGACCACGATCGCCGGTCTCGTCATCCACGAAGCCCAGACCATACCGGAGCCCGGGCAGGTGTTCACCTTCCACGGCTACCGGTTCGAGATTTTGCGCAAGAGCCGCAATAAAATAACTGCGTTGCGCATCAAACCTGTTCCGGCCGTCAAGGGAGACGACAGCCCATCGGCGGAAACCCGGTCGATGGATGGGGGCTAAGGTGTTTCCGCTTTTTCCTTGAATCGCTCCAACACCCTAGCTCTTTGCTTTGGCGTGCTACTTTTCGGAAAACCGGTTCCCACTTTTCCGGAAGCACTCTAACCCTCACAATATTTTTTCGCCCGGTGCGTAGGTCGCCAGCGCGAGAGCGTGTATTCTGCCGCCCACTTCGTCGTGCAAGGCCTCATTGACCATGCGGTGACGCGCGACGCGGGATTTTCCGCTGAAGGCTTCCGAGACGATCAGCACGCGAAAATGGCTCTCGCCTGTGCCCGGTGACGACCGGTGGCCGGCGTGCAGCTCGGACTCATTAATGACGTCAAGCCGCTCGGGCTTAAGCGCTGCAATAAGTTTTTCTTTGAGCCGAGTTTCCGCCGACACGGTTTTGCCTCCCAATCCTGCGACAAGTTTTCATCGTATATAAAGCAGGCGTTAAAACCTTAGCGGCACATTTGCAACGGTGACGCGCGTTGCACAGAGATGCCTTGTTTCACACCTTGAGACGGATCATACTGCTCGGCCATGAAATTAGACTCTAAAATCTTCGACAGCATCCGGGTCTCGGGCAAACGCGAGTCCAAAATCGAGCGTGACGCGCGCGTGCCCGTGTGCCAGTGGAAAGGCTGTGAAAAGCCGGGGGCTCATCGCGCCCCTATGGGCCGTGGCCGCGACAATGAGTACTACCATTTCTGCGTCGATCACGTCCGCCAGTACAATCACAGCTACAACTATTTCGATGGCATGTCCGACGCCGAGGTCGATGATTTCCGCAAGGATGCCCTGACCGGGCACCGGCCGACCTGGAAGTCCGGCGCCAACGCCTGGGCCCACGGCACGCGCGACGGCAAAAGAACCGAAGAAGCGGCCGAGCGCGTAGCCCAAAGCGCGAAATCGGCTATCCGGCGGCCGCGAAGTTCCAGGGCAGCGACGGCCCCAAGCTATCAACGCCAATTGAAGCCGCTTGAGCGCAAGGCCATGCGCACGCTCGACCTCGCGGATGAGGCCGCGCGTGAGGATATCAAGGCGCGCTTCAAGGAACTGGTGAAAATCCACCATCCGGACGCCAACGGCGGCGATAGCCGGTCCGAGGAAAAGTTGCGCGAAATCATCCAAGCCTATAATTATCTCAAGCAGTCGGGACTGGCCTGAACCCGAGAGGGCGGCGGGTTGGCCTTAAGCGGGTTGCGCGAGCGCGGTGGGCCTCGGCGCAGACCGCCGTGATCTCATGAAACAGCCGGGAATACGCACACATGCGCACACCAACAAGCGCCGCCACCGCGCAGACCGCCGGTCTGCCCGATATGAAGCTTTCGGTTCGTCAGGTCTTTGGCATCGATAGCGACCTTGAAGTACCAGCCTACTCCAAGGCCGATGAGCACGTGCCGGATTTTGATCCGGATTACTTGTTCAATCGCGACGTCACGCTGGCCATCCTCGCCGGTTTCAAACACAACCGCCGCGTCATGATCCAGGGCTATCACGGCACCGGCAAGTCAACGCACATCGAACAGGTGGCAGCACGCCTCAATTGGCCGTGCGTGCGCGTTAATCTCGACAGCCATGTGTCGCGTATCGATCTCGTCGGCAAAGATGCCATCGTCGTCAAGGACGGCAAGCAGGTCACCGAGTTCAAGGAAGGCATCCTGCCCTGGGCGTTGCAGAGCAACGTGGCTTTGTGCTTCGACGAATATGACGCCGGCCGGCCTGACGTGATGTTCGTCATCCAACGCGTGCTCGAAGTCTCGGGCAAGCTGACGCTGCTCGATCAGTCGAAGGTGATCCGCCCGCATCCCGCGTTCCGTCTGTTTTCGACCACCAACACCATTGGTCTTGGAGATACCTCCGGCCTCTATCACGGCACGCAGCAGATCAACCAAGGACAGATGGACCGCTGGTCGATCGTCGCCACGCTCAACTATCTGTCGCACGACGACGAAGCCAAAATCGTACTGTCGAAGGTCAAGGCCTTCGCCAAGACCGAGGCCAAGCGCAAGCAGGTATCGCACATGGTCCGCGTCGCTGATCTGACGCGCTCGGCCTTTATCAATGGCGATCTCTCGACCGTCATGAGCCCGCGCACGGTGATGACCTGGGCCGAAAACGCCGAGATTTTCAATGATCTTGGTTTTGCCTTCCGCGTCACATTCCTGAACAAGTGCGACGAACTCGAAAAACCGCTCGTCGCCGAGTTCTACCAGCGCTGCTTCGGCGAAGAACTGCCCGAAAGCACGGCCAACGTGGCGCTGAGCTGAGAACTGTAACGGCTGGCGGACTTTGTTTTGAAAAATCGCGGCGTTCAGACCCCATGGAAAGATCATAGACGGCAACAAGCCGTGCCGCTCGTGCGGCCTGCCCGCTTTGATGAATGGCTTAATATCTATTTCGCGCCGTACGACAACGTCGCCAGTCCTTGGGACCGCTATCCACCGGGAGGAGATGAGCAGTTCCCAGAGTTTTCTGGAACCGATGACGAGATCGTAGATCTGTTCACGCACACGATGCTCGCGTCGGGCACCGAGTTGCTGAAGTTCAGCGACGCGCAAGTCGGCAATGGCCTGAAGCTGTTGTTTGATAATTCGCTTTCAAACCTCGTCCTCACAGTCAGAGACGGCGCAGCCGGCACGGAACGTAAAATCGAAGCCCTGCGGTCAATAAAAACGCTCTACAGTGACTGCCTGACGCCGCGCGCGCCAACGGTGCTCGGCCATCTCAATGAAGCCAGCACCTGTCAGCCGCTTGGTTTCATAACCTACATGCTCTGGGACGTTACGCCGCTGAGCCATTGGCCGGGAAAAAAACACGGGCAGACTATGTATCCCATCATTGTCGAGGTCATGGAGACGGCCTTGTACAGTTCGAACTGCGCGGCCGTTGAAAGCGGGCTACACGGATTAGGTCACACGGTTTACAAGTGTGAGGAGCTTGCGGCCGCGGCCATCGATAAATTTGTTAAAACGCGGCGCGGCCATGTCCGGGAAGAATTGATCGCATACGCCGTGCAGGCTCGAACGGGCATGATCCAATGACCACCCTACCCACCAAACGCCGGGACGCGCCGTCTGAGCCGCTGAAGCGCGTGCTCGGCCCGGCTCTGCGTGCGATCGCCGGCGATGCCGAGGTCGAGGTCGGGTTTGGTCCCGGCAAACCAGAGACCACCGGTAAGTCGGTTCAGCTTCCAGAACCGCCGCGGGCGCCATCTGCGAAAGACATCGCGATTGTGCGCGGATGGGCCGATAGCATGGCCCTCAATCTCGGCTGTCACGATAACAAGGTTCACCGCCGTATCTGCCCGCCGCCGGGGCCCGCCCGCGCCGTGTTCGAAGCCGCAGAGCGGGCTCGCGTCGAAGCGCTCGGCGCGACGCGGATGCCGGGCATGGCCAAAAATCTGACCGCCAAAATCGAAGATCAGTACAGCCATGGCCGCTTTGCTGCGATCGCTGATAAGGCGGACGCCCCGCTCGAAGATGCGCTCGCCCTCATTATTCGCGAACGATTGACGGGGCTGGCGCCACCCGCGTCAACGGCGGGTCTGATGGCCGCTTGGCGTGAAACACTTGAAGTTCGCGGCGGCAAACTTTTGAAACGCCTCGACGCTCTGACTGAGAATCAAGAACAGTTCGGCCGCCAAGTGCGCGATCTGCTCAAAGCCCTGCAGATGGCGGACGAGATCGACGCGCGCTATCCCGAAGACAACGAAGACGAGAGCGACGATAACGCCGCCGAGGGGGGCGCGGAAGAGTCTGACGGGACCCAAGACCAAGCCGCCGACGGCCAGGATAAGCCGAACGACGAAGACATGTCTGACGGCAAGATGTCAGACACCGATGAGATGGCGGACTCAACGGATGCCGACGACAGCAACATGGACGATGGCGAGGTTGACGAGGACGACGCACCGGCGCCCTGGCGTCCGAACACGTCCGTGCTCGATACGCCGGAGGCCTTCGGCTACAAGGTTTTCACGCGTGCCTATGACGAGGAAGTGGGCGCTGAAGACCTCTCGTCGCCGGAGGAACTCGAACGCTTGCGCGCCTTTCTCGACAAGGAGCTCAAAACGCTGTCCGCCGTCGTGGCGCGGCTGGCCAACAAGCTGCAGCGCCGTCTTTTGGCACAGCAAAATCGCGGTTGGGATTTCGACCTCGACGAAGGCGTGCTGGATGCGAGCCGGCTGACCCGCATAATCACAGACCCAATGCACGCGCTGACATTCAAACGCGAACGCGATACCGATTTCCGCGATACGGTCGTGACGCTGCTGCTCGACAATTCGGGTTCGATGCGCGGCCGCCCGATCATGGTTGCGGCCTGCTGCGCCGATATTCTGGCTCGCACGCTGGAGCGCTGCGGCGTTAAAGTTGAAATTCTCGGCTTCACGACCAAGGCCTGGAAGGGCGGACAAGCGCGCGAAGAGTGGCTGTCGGCCGGAAAGCCCGCCGCGCCCGGGCGTCTCAACGATCTCCGCCATATCATTTACAAAACGGCGGATGCGCCGTGGCGGCGCTCGAAGAACGCGCTTGCGCTGATGATGCGCGAAGGCTTGCTGAAAGAAAATATCGATGGCGAGGCCTTGGCCTGGGCGCATGCCCGCCTTGTCGTTCGGCCCGAGCAGCGCCGGATTCTGATGATGATCTCGGATGGCGCGCCGGTGGATGATTCCACACTCTCGGTCAACGCCGGGCACTACCTGGAGCAGCATTTGCGGCACGTCATCAACGAGATCGAGACACGCTCGCCGGTTGAACTGATCGCCATCGGCATCGGCCACGATGTGACGCGCTACTATCGCCGCGCCGTGACCATCACGGATGCATCAGAACTGGCTGGCGCCATGACTGAAAAGCTCGTCGAGTTGTTCGAGGAAGTGTCTGAAGCCGCCAGCAGCAAACGCAGCGTTGCCCGCTCACGCCGCTTGCACTGAGGTCCCATGGTGCTGAGCAGGTTCTGGACATGTATGGCTGCGGCGCTGGTTATCGCCATCATCGCGGTGCGGCCCGCTCCGGCTGAAACGAAGCCCGACATTGCCGCACTTGAAGCTGGGCCAATCGCCGTTCTGTCAGCGCCGTTCACGTCGTTCAGCCGTACGGGTGGATCAGAGACGCGTTTCGGCAAGCTCGACTTTCGCGGCGGCCTCGTGCTGTCTGCGCCTGAGTTGCCAAATTTTGGCGGCTGGTCAGGGATCGCCGTTGATGCCGATGCAAAAGGCTTCGTTGCCGTGTCCGATAGCGGCGTCTGGATGACGGGGAAGATCACCTACGACGGCGTTCATCCACAGTCGGTAACGGACGTCCGCATGGGGCCGATCTTCGCTCAGGATGGCCAGCCTCTGAGGCGGACGCGTGATCGGGATGCCGAGGCGGTCGCTTTGGTCAGCGGTACGATCACCAATGGATCGCTGCTGGTGGCATTTGAGCAGAACAGCCGCATTGCCCGCTACGACATGAGCCGCGATGGCCTATCGCCAGCCCGCAGCTTTCTCGAAAAACCGAAAACCGCGCGCAGCATGCGCCGCAACAATGGCTTTGAGGCCATGACCATCCTCAAAGGCGGACCGTTCAAGGGCGCGGCGATCGCCATGTCCGAGCGGCTCTACGACAGCGCCCGCAATCACACGGGATGGATCTGGACCGGCACGGCGGCGCAGGAGTTCCACCTAACGAACATCGGCGACTACGACGTCACCGACCTCGCGAGCCTCGACGATGGCACGCTGTTCGTCCTCGAGCGCCGGTTCCGCTGGCTCGAGGGGATCAAAATGCGCCTCCGGCGCGTCAGCGCCAGCGAGCTTCAGCCGGGACTAACGGCGGACGGCGAAATCCTGATCGAAGCAAATCTCGAAAATCAGATCGACAACATGGAGGGCTTGGCGGTGTCACGCGGGTCATCCGGCGAAACGATCATCACCATGATCTCGGACGACAACTTCAACCATTTCCTGCAGCGCACGCTGTTGCTGCAGTTTGCATTGAAGGACGCGAAGACAGCAAAAACCCGGCCATAAGCCTGCGCGGCCCGGCCGGGTTCAATGTCTTGAGCAGACGTAGCCGTTCAGGCTGCCTTTGCAGCGACCAGGACAGCCGCCTGGGCCTTCTTGATTTCGCGCTTGAGCTTTAAGCAATCAGGCGACAGCTGCTCATTGCTGGCCTTTATGAGATAAGCGTCCAGACCGCCGCGATGTTCGACTGTCTTGAGGGCCCTGGCCGAAACGCGCAAACGCACTTTCTTGCCGAGGATGTCGCTCATCAGGGTCACGTTGCACAAGTTCGGGCGGAACTTGCGCTTGGTCTTGTTCTCGGCGTGGCTCTTACGATGCCCAGAAAGCGGCAGCGTCCCCATCAGCTCACAACGTCGCGTCATAGTGCTCTCCTTCGCCGCAGCCCGCCTGTGGGGCGCGCGGAAAACCGTTGCAACGGTTTTTTTAAAAAATGAGCCCCGCCAGCGCCAGCCAACGGGGTTGATAACGGGTGTATAGTCGAGGCCCCAGACCCCAGTCAAGACGCCCGTCAAGGCGCGGGTTGCGGGCATTTGGCCCCTAAAGCATCGATTTTGAGGCTCGGCCAGGGACGCATCAGGGACGTCTGGGGCCACGGTGAGCCCAACAATCGACGTAAAGCCGATCTACCGCATAAATAACGGTATAAGGCGTTCGGGGATCAGGGAAAACATGAATTTAGCAGCGCTTGGAGCGAGGCGGTCCGCCGCCTGTTTGGCCGTCTGCGGCTCATATGTGCTGGTTGCCGCCGCCTTTGCGACCCCAGCCTTGGCCGGGAACGCGGACTGGCCGTCTGACGTCGCGGCCCGCTACAAATTGTACTTCAACGGCTTCGACGTCGGCAGCTACCAGTTCCAGTCTCAGTTCGACGGCAAAGCCTATGCCGCATCGAGCAACGCCGAAGTCTCGGCCCTGTTCGGGGCTTTCAAATGGAGGGGGTCGATTGTCAGCCGCGGCGCGCTTGCCGCGAACGGGCCTCAGCCACAAACCTACCAGATGACCTTCAAATCGAAAAAGAAGCTCGGCTCGGTGACGCTCGGCTTCGATACGGCGGGCGTCAAGTCCGTCGCACTTGTGCCCGTCAAACCGCCGCATCCCGAAGCCGTGCCGCTAAAGCCTGAACACATGAAAAGCGTCTTCGATCCGATGACCACGATCCTGGCGATGACGCACGCGACAAGCGCCAATCCGTGCGACAAGAAAATCCCTGTGTTTGACGGCAAGGCCCGCTTCGATATCGTGATGTCCTACAAGGGTACTGAAAAAATTTCCGACAAGAAACCTTCAGGCCAGCCGGGTCAGCTTGTCGTGTGCAAAGTCAAATACGTACCGGTTGCGGGTCACAAGCCGAAGGACTTTGTAAACTCCTGGGTCGACTACAACGGCATCGAAGTTGCGCTGCGCTCCGTCCCAAGTGCGCACGTCTATGTGCCGTACCGCATTACCATACCGACAAGCATTGGCGCCGCTGTCATGTCGGCTGAAACCATCACCATCACCGCATCCAACAAAGTCCAGATTGCATTGACGCAGTAACGCCGTCACGCACGCGGCTTGCGTATGCCGGGCGACTGCGGTTAGCGTTCTGCTATTAGGCCTTGATCTCTCGCGCCTGCTCTGCGATGCCAAGTTTTAAGGCCGGTTCCGGAGGGCGTAGTATCGTGGCCAGTGACTTTGAAGCCCGCATCCGCAACGTGACGGCGGTGCTTGGGCCGACCAATACCGGCAAAACCCATCTCGCGATTGAGCGTATGCTCGGCCATGAGAGCGGCATGATCGGACTGCCGCTGCGGCTCTTGGCGCGCGAGGTCTACGATAAAGTCAAAGCCCGTGTCGGCGCTGATAAGGTCGCGCTGATTACGGGTGAAGAAAAGATCAAGCCCGAGCACGCGCGCTACTGGGTCTCGACCGTCGAGGCCATGCCGCGCGATATCGACGTCGATTTTTTAGCCATCGATGAGATCCAGCTGTGCGGCGATCTCGAGCGCGGTCACGTCTTCACCGACCGGCTTCTGCACGCCCGCGGGCGGTCCGAGACGCTGCTGCTCGGCGCCCAGACGATGCGTGACGCCATCAGCGACCTCATTCCCGGCGCCAACTTTATCGCCAGGCCGCGGCTGTCGAAGCTCACATACAGCGGCGAGAAAAAAATCACGCGGCTTCCAGCGCGAACGGCCATCGTCGCCTTCTCGGCGCAAGACGTGTATTCAATCGCCGAGTTGATCCGGCGTCAGCGCGGCGGCGCGGCCGTCGTGCTTGGCGCCTTGTCGCCGCGCACACGCAACGCCCAAGTCGCGCTCTATCAATCGGGCGACGTCGAATTTCTGGTGGCGACGGACGCCATCGGCATGGGCCTCAATCTCGATGTCGATCACATTGCATTTTCTGCAATGCGCAAGTTCGACGGCCAGAACCACCGCAGCTTGACGGCTGGCGAAATTGGCCAGATTGCCGGCCGCGCTGGCCGCTACATGAATGATGGCACGTTCGGTGTCACAGGCGGGTGCGAAGCCTTTGATGCCGATATGGTCGAGCGCCTCGAAGGCCATAGTTTCGACAGCGTCCGGCTGCTGCAATGGCGCAACCGCAAGCTCGACTTCGCGACGCTGGACCGTTTGCACGAGAGCTTGCGCGAGTTGCCGCGGGAAGCCAGGTTGGCGCGGGCCCGGACCGCCGATGACGTCGCAGCACTTGAAGCCGTGAGCGCCGATCGCGAAGTTGCAGGACTGGCAGCGGCGCCGGCCCTGGTCGCAAAACTCTGGGACGTCTGCCAGCTGCCCGATTACCGCAAAATCTCGGCCACCAACCACGCCGAAATGGTTGCGGCGCTGTACAAATTCGTGGCTTCGGGCACCGGGCACATTCCGGAAGACTGGTTTTCCAATCAAGTCTCTTTGGCAGACCGCACAGATGGGGATATAGATACCCTCGCAACGCGCATCGCCCACATCCGGACGTGGACGTTCGTTGCCAACCGGCCCGACTGGTTGAAGGATCCGGCCCACTGGCAAGCACGCACACGGGCCATTGAAGATAGTCTCTCCGACGCCATGCACGAGCGTTTGACGCAACGTTTTGTGGATCGCCGGACCAGCGCACTGATGAAGGGTATGCGGGACAAAGACGAACTCAACGCCGATATCGCCGAAGATGGTGCGATCACGGTCGAAAATCATTTTGTCGGGCGCCTCAAGGGCTTTCGCTTTACCCTTGATGCGGCCGACGACGGCATCCACGGCAAGGCCACCCGGCAGGCGGCGACGCAGGTCGTGACGCGTGAACTTGCGATGCGGGTACGGCGTGTGGTGGCGGCTCAGAACGACGCGTTCAAGCTGACGCGTGATGGCCGCCTGCTTTGGCGCGACGATGAAGTTGCCAAGCTTGATGCTGCCGACGATCCGATTGCCCCCGGCATGACGCTACTGGCGGACGAACACCTGAGCGAAGCCGATCGCGAAAAGGTTCTATTGCGCCTGCAGACGTGGCTCAAGGATCTCATTGCCGACAAGCTGAAGCCGCTCGCCGATATGTCGGCCGCCAGCGATCTGCAAGGATTGGCGCGCGGGATGGCCTTCCGGCTCAAGGAAAACTTCGGCGTTTTGAAGCGTGAAACTGTTGCCGGCGAGATCAGTGCGCTGGATCAGGCCGCGCGTGCTGAATTGCGCAAATACGGGCTGCGTTTCGGCGCGTTCAACATTTTTTTCCCGGTCATGCTCAAGCCCGCCGCTGCCGACCTGGCGGTAACGCTCTGGCTGTTAAAGCATGGTTCTGGGAGTGCCGGTGACACCGCCGTGCCGCCGCCATTGCCGAGACCAGGGCTGACATCGGCCGCCGTTGATGCGGCCATTCCCGACGGTCTCTATCGCGCTTACGGCTTCCATGTCAGCGGACCTCGTGCCGTCAGGCTCGACATCATTGAACGTCTCGCTGATCTCATTCGTCCACTACTGGCGTGGCGCGCGGCGCCTGGCAAAACCGATGCACCACCCAAAGGCTCGACGGGCGATGGCGGCTTCAGGGCCACCGACGCCATGATGTCGATCATGGGGTGCTCAGCGGACGAGCTTGGCGAAGTCCTCAAGGCGCTGGGTTTCAAGCCTGAGCGCCGCCCCGTCACTGTTGCAGCCCCTCTTACCGCAGCCCCTGTTGCGGCGGTGCCTGACGCGGCGATGCCAGTTGACGTAGAAGCTGCGCCGCCAACGCCTGCGTCCGGTGAGCCTGACGCAATAGTCCTCGAAGCGGATGCGGCGGCTGTGGTGGATGCGGCCGGGGCCGAAGTTGACGTGCCAGCTCCGGCGGCACTGCCTGTCGAGGACATCGCAAAATTTGAAGAGATATGGCGGCCTAAGCGGCATCAGCGCCCGGATCATCAGCGGCCCAAGAGTGACGCACCCCGCAACCGTGGCGCTAACCGGCAGGACTACCGCAAGAAGGATGCACCGGCGCCAGCTCTTGGCGCTGACGGCGTGGCGCTTGCGCCCAAGGTTGACGATGTGTCGCCCCGGCCAGATCGCGTGCCAGACTCGCAACGGCCAGATTCGCAACGGCCAGAGCGTGGTCCGCGTCCCGAACGCGAGCGCCGCCCTTACGAAGGCCGCAACAGCGGGCGCGGTGCGCCGCAGGGGCCGCCTGGTTCAGCTGGCCGCGACGGTGGCGGACGCGATAAGTCGCCGCGCGATGCGGGCCGGGATGCGGGCCGGACAACAGGACCGCGGGATAAATTCCCCCGCGACAAGGGACGCCGCGAAGAGTTTCGCCGCCAGCCCGAAGTGATCACGGCCGCACCACCGAAGCGCTTAGGCGCTGATCCGGATTCACCCTTTGCGGCCCTTGCGGCGCTCAAAGCCAGCATGGACAAGCGAGGCGACGGGCAGGGATCACGATGAACCCGGCCGCTGCGGAGACGCAGTTCCAGCGGCTCGATATTTGGCTGTGTTACGCGCGATTGGCAAAAACCCGGTCCCTCGGGCAGGCACTCGTCACGCGGGGTAAAATCCGGGTCAACCGGATCCGGGTCGCTAAGCCGAGCCACAGCCTCAAGCCGGGCGACGTGGTGACGCTGTCGCTTGGTCCAACGGTCCGGATCATCGAGGTTCTCGCCTTCGGCAAACGCCGGGGACCCGCAGCAGAGGCCGCAGGGCTGTACCGGGAATTGACAGCTCAGCCGGATCAGACGACATCATCACACCCGGAAAAGAAGTTCGGCGGAAAAGCCAACCCGGCCATTGAGGCCTCTGTTGCCGCAAACGGATTGCGTTTGCCAGGGACTGGACGTCCAAGTAAACGCGACCGGCGTGCGACCGAGCGGCTCAAAGACCGGTTTGGGGATGGGTGACCGGCGCCCCATATCCTATTCTTAATCACCCGTGCTATGAGCCCGGACTCTCCTCATCGCCGTAACTAGAGCCACGACGTGTCGACATCGGCCAGGAAGCAGCATGACCTACATCGTCAATGAAAACTGTATCAAGTGCAAATACACCGACTGCGTTGAGGTCTGCCCTGTAGACTGCTTCTACGAAGGCGAGAACATGCTGGTCATCCACCCGGATGAATGCATCGACTGCGGCGTCTGCGAGCCGGAATGCCCGGTCGACGCCATTAAGCCCGATACTGAACCTAACATTGAAAAATGGCTTGAGCTCAACCGCAAGTATGCCGACGCATGGCCGAACATTACGGCCAAAAAGCCGTCTCCCGAAGATGCCGATGCTTTCAAAGACGAAGCCGGCAAGTTCGAAAAATATTTCTCATCCGGGCCGGGAATCGGCGACTAAATCGAAACCTATGCGAAATAAGCGCCTTACTTCGCTATTTTCATTTCATTTTTCACTCGATTTGCGGCCGCAACTTAAGCCTAACGGTTAAGCTCCGCGAGAGTGTCTCAGGCGCCTGCCCTTCAATTTCCATCAATACTGTGTTAGTATCACCTTGTGATGGCGTTAATTGAGCACAAATCCACAACGGCCGTGAACAAAAGAGGGTCGCCTAGCTCTGACGGGCGGCACTCAACAAGACGACATGGGGCGTCGCTGGGCCAGATCAGAGCCGGTTAGGATTTGCAAGACTAGGCCATAAACGAGCGCGTAGGGGACGGCCTCTCGAGAGAGAACAGGGCGCGGTCCAATTCGTGTGTGACGCTAAACGGATGGTTCCGGTTAGCACTTTGAATAACCGGTTGTCAAAGACCGGGCTCCGGTTCAAGCGGCGTCATTGCCGCTCGGGCCTCGTTCGTAAGAGTGAGATGATCGAAAATGGCTCAGAAGAAAAAGGTCCCGGCCCCTGCCAAGTTCGCAGCAAAGTCTGCTGTGAGCAAGGTTGCGGCCGCCAAGGTTGCCGCCGCCCCCCTCAAGACCCCCAAAATTGCCCTCAAGGCCAAGCCCGCGCCGGTTGTGAAGCCCGTCGTGGTGAAAGCTAAGATTCAGCCGGTTGCCGCAGCCGCGAAGACCGCCAAAAAAGTTGTTTTGCCATTGAAGCCTGCTGCCAAGGTCGAGGCCGGTGCGCTCAAGAAAGCTCTCCTGTCAGGCATCCACGCGAAGGCAGCGGCATCGGTTGTCCAGCAGCGCGCTATTCCGGCCGCCGCCCATAAGCTCGTCGGTCAAAAGATGACGGCGGCGGTTACCGGCACGGCGCAGTCGCCGAAGGCGATTGCCGAGAAAACCGCGGCAGCTCGTCAGATCATTGCGGTGCAGAAGAAGCCCGTCAATCAGCGCCATGGTTTCAAAGCCAACGAGTTCGTCGTCTACCCGGCGCATGGCGTCGGCCGCATCGTCGGCATCGAGGAGCAGGAAATCGCCGGCATGGCGCTCGAGCTTTTCGTGATCACGTTCGACAAGGAAAAGCTGACGCTGCGGGTTCCGACCGGCAAGTTGGCGAGTGTTGGCATGCGCAAACTCGCCGATGACAGCGTCGTCAAAAGGGCCATGGAAACGCTGAAGGGCCGCGCCCGCGTCAAGCGGACGATGTGGAGCCGCCGGGCGCAAGAGTACGTCGCCAAGATCAACTCGGGCGATTTAATCTCGATCGCCGAAGTCGTGCGCGACCTCTATCGCTCCGAAGCTCAGCCAGAGCAGTCGTACTCAGAGCGTCAGCTCTACGAGGACGCGCTCGATCGCATGGCCCGTGAATTGGCCGCCGTCGAGAAACTGGACGAGCGCGGTGCTGTCCAGCGCATCACGGAAGTTCTGTCCAAGAGCGCCAAGAGCCGCCGGGCTGCCGAAGGCGAGGCCGTCGTCGAAGCCGCCTGAAAGCGTTAGGACACGTTATCAAAGATCCGTAGCGCCCGGGCTCTCCAGTGGAGGGTCCGGGCGCTGCTGTTTTGAAGGCTCGCGGCCGTCGCTGGCGGCGGGTGCCGCCATGGTGTCTGAGCCGTGCGGGGCACCGCCAACGCCGCCGGGTTCGCGCTCCAACGTCTCGATCTGACCGCGATCGAGGACGTCGATCAGCGGTCCATTGCGGCGTTCAATCCAGCCGCGCACCACGACTCGTGTGCCCTTCCAGGCGTCGAGCGCGCGCGCCCACTCGGGGTTCGCGGCCAGCACCTCACGGCCGATGCGGGCTGTGAAATCCGATGTCCAGTCGTTGCCGAAGTTGAGATAAACTGCGGTTTTCGTCCGGCTGACCGACACAATGGCGCCCTCGACACGCTCAAAGCGGTGGCGCAGCGTCATTAGGTATGCCGGCCGATTGGCTGGCTTTAGACGGTACGTCGCGCTGGCCCACAGGCCGCGCCGGTTGTCCCGCGCCTCGCGCTCATGGGCGAGCAGTTCGCGGGCGCAACTAAAGCTGCCGGGCAGGCCATAAGCGCGGGCCGCACCGGCTGCGAGGAGCGCGCCTTGCACCCATTCGGATGTGCCGCGGTTTTGCAAAAACAGATGTGCGAGGTGGCGGCCATAACGATCGGTCCGGCGCCCGCCGTAGGCGAGTTTCACCGATTTTCCCAAGACGAGGCCGCTCAGCACATTGATTGTATCGATCTCCGCCGGCCAAGCCCCTGCTGCCGCGCCAGCATCAGCAGCGCGCGGACCGAGTGCCCCGATCAGGCGGACTTCACTGCCGTCGTCGAGCGTCAGAGTCTCGCTGTCGAGAACGCGCGTGACCGTGCGCACGGGACCGGGCTCGAGCACACAGGGTTCGCCACCGCTTAGCGTGGCGGGCTGTGATTGGGATTGCGGGTTGGCGCACGTAACAGCCGCGGCGATGATGACCAGACGCCACCACCGCACATGCATGCCAGCCGCTGTTTGTGCGTTGGCCATTTTGGCCCTGCAGAGGTCACGTGCCGCTTACAGCGCAGATGTGAGCACAAGCCGATGCCGCCGCCAAGATCCTTCGCGGCAGCGGCCGAAGAATACCAATGAGCCGGCTCAAATAATCTTGAAGTGGTCGTGGTGTAGGGTACCGATTTTGACGCCCGACAGCGTGATGCTTGTATCGCTGTCCAACGTTATCACCGTGTCGGCGCCATCTTGATGGATCAGGCTCCACAGCTGGCTATAGCTGGTTATGCCGTTGCCTCGCAGGTCAATAACGTCATCGGTCCCAAAGCAACGGTTTCTGGTTTGAAAATCCCGGATTTGATCGTGTCCAAGAGCGGGGAGGAAAACAAACGTATCACTGCCTCCTTTTCCGAAGAACACGTCGTTGCCAGCCGTCCCGGACAAGGTATCCCGGCCAGGAGTTCCTACGATCCTATTCAAATGCTTATTATCGAGCACGTTGATTGACACGATCGCCGTACTTGCTGCGCCTTGACCATCCGAAACCTCATACGAGAACGAGGCGATCCCAGAGAAGTCACGTGCCGCTTTGAAGACGACGTCGCCGTGGGCATTTTTCGTCACTGTTCCGCCAGTCGCGTTGGAAACTGAAGTCAGTACGAGTTGGCCGCCGTCGATATCGCTGTCGTTTTTGATGAGATCAGACGGCGCAATTTTGAGCGTTTTTCCTTTTTTGACCGAAAAACCATTGTCGGCGCGTGCTACGGGCGCATCGTTCACTGGCGTAATGTCGAGCGTCGCGGTCGATGACGCGGTGAGTGATCCGTCCGACGCCGTGTAGTTGAACGTCGCGGATGTTTCGTCATTGAGAGCGGGTGTGTAGCTCCAGCTGCCGTTGTTGTTGTTGACCAGTGAGCCGAGGCCTGACGCGATTGACAACGCTGTGATCGAAAGCCCTGGGCCATCGGCATCTGTTACGCCTGCGAGCAACTGCGCCGATGTAATGAGACGGGAGCCGCTATCTTCGGCGATCGCCGCCAGCGTCACCGGTGCCGCCACCGGCGCTTGGTTGATTGGAGTGCTCCTGGATGACACATAAAGATTGACCGTCGCTTGGGCCGAGCCGCCACGGCCATCGCCGACCGTGTAGTCAAACGAGACGAATCGATCACCGGTCTGCGCTGCCGCTGTGACGATGACATTACCATTGCCGTCGATGTCAGCGGTCCCGCCTGCCGCATTGGAGACTGCCAGAAGTGACAGCGTATCTCCGTCATAATCACGGTCGTTGTCGAAGAGGGCAGCAAACGGGATCGTGACGCTGCCAGTGCTGGCGGCGGTGAAGTCGTCGTCGGTCGCGATTGGGGCTTCGTTGCTCGAGATGAGTGCGGCGGACGCGAGAGCGGCAAGTTGCGAGCCTGACCACGTTGTGCCGGTGGTGAATTCAAGGGATTCGATGCCGGCGCCGTTGCCAGAGAAGTAATTTTTGATCGTGACCCGGCCGCCGTCTGTAAAGCTCAAGATCAGGTCTGCAAATGCGTTTGGATCACGAATAAAGGTCACATCGCCTGGAGACAGCGTGCCGGCCAGAATCAGAACGTCGTCGGCAAGTGATGGGCTGGCATCTTCGATGATGATATCGCGGCCGTCGCCATTTTCGTAGACGTATCCGTCGCCGCCTGCGCCGCCAATCAGCGTATCGTTACCGGCATTGCCCGCGAGGGTATCATCGCCATCGCCTGTGACCAGAATGTTGTCGAGGTCGTTGCCTTCGATGGTGTTGCGAAGCGCGTTGCCGATGCCATTGATGGCAGCCCCTGCAAGAGCTAGATGTTCGACATTGTCGCCGAGGGTATAGTCGATGGACGAGATTACGCGGTCGAAGCCGGCGCGTTCCAACTCGACGACGGTGTCGGCTGCGGCGTCCACGTAGTACGTGTCGTTGCCGCGGCCGCCACGTAGCGTATCGCCGCCCGTACCGCCATCCAGAATGTCGCCGCCGTCACTGCCGGTGATGTCGTCATCGCCGCCTTTGCCGCTGAGGCGAAAGGGGCCGGGACCGGTGGTGAACAGGACGTCGTTGCCATCCGTGCCATCGGTCACTGGGGCAACTAACGAGCGGGCGGCAGCCACCGTACTTGTCGCAAACTCAGATGGAAGATGCGCTTCAGGCCGCTCGTCCAATGCGGCCATGAAATGCGACGCGTCGGTGTCATCATTGATGGCATTGGTGTAGCCTGGATAGTCGGCAAAGCCGTTCGGGCTTTGGTCGAACGTGGCTGGACTCCAGGTTAGAGGAAACGTGAGACCGAGATCGCCTTCGCTCCAATCACGTACCCGGATGGTCGTGAGTGTGTCGCCTTCGTTGGCGGACAACCTGACGGTTGGTCCCGGCGGCTCATCCGGTCCGAAGTCTTCCGCAAAGAATTCCTCGTGGCCTTGATACAGCGTGAGGACGAGGTCGCTGCCCTCCAATTTGTAGGTGATGGAGCCGACGAACTCGATGTTGCCTTGGATCTGATCGTCGTCCGGCAGGCCCCACTGGAACAACGACTCGATGATGATGTCGTCGATCTTGAAGGCTGCGCCCGTCAGCTGGAAAAGTTGCGAGTCCTCGTAATCGCCGCGCGCGACCAGGAAAAAATCATAGGGAACGTAGAGTTTATCTTCCGCCTCCGCATCCACGATCACGAATTCGACTGTGCCGGAGCCACTGGTCATTGCTGATAGAACAAAGGTGTCGCGGCCGTCGCCGCCCCGCGCCAGTGTGCGGCCGCCGCCGCTGACAAGGATATCGTTGCCGTTGCCGCCATCGAGTTCGATGTCGTAACCCTCAGGGCTTTGTCCGCTGAACGGAATGGCCAATCGTGCGTCGAGGGTGTCGTCGCCGTCGGCCCCCTCCGCGCCTCGCACTGAACTGTTGGTATAGATCAGGTCGTCGCCGTTCGATCCGGCGAGCCACTCTACGGATTGGGCCCAGTAGCCTGCATCCTCACCCATGTTGGCAATGGTCTGCACGGAGATCGTCGTGTCATTAACGGCGTTGAAAATGACGCCCTCATCGCCGTCGGTGAAGCCGAGTTCATCGCCGCGGCCGCTGCCATTGCCCTTGAGATCGAGCAATAACGGTTTTTCGAGCAGTTCGACGCCTTCGCCCGCGATCACGTGATCGTTGGCTCTGTCCCAGGCGACGCTCTCGATTGAGAACAGCTGGTCGGAGCCGCCTTCGAATACCGAGATGTAGTTCGCGACCTTGTGCTCAACGGCGTGTCTGGTCGCGTAAATGTGGACGGTGCCAACGCCGGAGTAATCGACGGTATCGAAGCCATCTCCGGAATAAGCCAACCGGGGCTGACCGCCATGGACGATGTTTTCACCTGGAGACCAATAGATCGTGTCGTTGTCGGCGCCGCCGTATAGCTTTTCGACGAAAATGAGATTGTTCGAGCCCCTCAAAGTGTCCTCGCCGCCCCCGGTGACAATCTGATTGAAGTTCGGCGTCGTCTGCATGTTGTCGTTTTCGGGGGTGCCGATCAGCGTCGATGCACCGGGAGAATTGCGCAGGCCGAAGGGCATAAAGTTAGTGATATCGACGCCGATCGAATGCAGCACGGAGGCGATAAACGATGTCGAGTTGATGGTTGGCTGGGCGGAGAACGGCCACGCCGCGGCGATGTAGGGCAACTGCATGTCTTCGATACCGGCGCCGTAGCTGGCCATCGCGTTCCACAAATTGAAGGCATCCGGGCCTGCCGTAATGACGCGCGAGCCGCGTGCTTCAGGCGTGCCGATTTTGTCGACCAGGGCGTCGCCGCTGGCGAGATTGGCGGTGCTGAGGGTTGTTTGCCCGTTCTCGCCGAGGGCGCCGAGGGTACCGCTAAAGATACTGCCGTCCTGGATGCCCTCAAGCACGAACCAGTAGTCTTGGCCGGCATTGCGTAGCAAAGGGACCAAGAGAGCCCGTGGTTTATTTGGGCGGGGCCGTCACGCCCATTGCGCCGTACACGCTAGTTGCCCGCTTAAATTGCAATGTCCGTTCCAAGAGTGACTCTGCCGGTTTTGGGCCAGATCGCCTGGTACCAGTGCTGGCCATATGCAATTATTTGGGGAATCAGCGACTCAATACACACGTAAAGGTATATAATTCAGTCCATAAATACAACTTTAGAGGGTGTTATTTCATGATTTCGCGTCAGGAGTGTCCCAGACAGCGCGCGCTGCGCAAGGCCAGACCGGTCATTGGCACAGGTTTATGGGCACAGGTCATGAGCCAAAGTCGCCGGGCGCTGTCGCAAAACGGGAACCGGTGCCGGTTAAGATGACAAGGGCGAGCGCCGATGGAACTGGCGGTCTGAATCTGGCTGCGCCATTGGGCGCCTGCACACCCGCTCGCTTGACGCTGCACCAGACGCGCCGCATAGCTCATCCCGGCATTCCGGTGCGTTGTCCGAAAGGCTGGCGCCAGGACGCGAAGGCCCCGTAGCTCAGCTGGATAGAGCAACGGTTTCCTAAACCGTAGGCCGCGTGTTCAAATCACGCCGGGGTCGCCATTTACAGAGGCTTGCCGGAATTTTTGCCGGCGCGACCCGGGCATACGGTTCGAGAAAGTAGTTTCGCCAATGCCGGCCAAAATTGAGGTCGCGATCGCCGACAAGAACCCGGTTGTCCGCGCTGGCCTCGAGGCTCTTGTCATCAAAGATGGCCGCTTCACGATTGCGGGCGTCTATGCCACCGGTGCCGCCACGTTAGAGGCGCTGCAGAAAAAGCCCGTGCAAATTGTGATTCTCGGCTGGTCGCTCCCCGATATGCTAGGCGGAGCGGTTCTCGCGCGCATCAAAACTGAAAAGTGGACCACGCGGGTCATCATCTACACCGGCGAACGCGGTAACGACGTGCTGCGTCAATCGATCAAGGGCGGGGCCTGGGGCTTTGTCTCGAAAACCGAAGAGCCGCAGGTGCTGCTCGAGGCTGTCGTGGCGGTGGCGCGCGGCCGCTTGTCGCTCCCTTACGTCGATATCGATCTGCTGAACCATGACCCGCTGTCGTCCCTGACCGCGCGCGAGCGTGAGCTGCTCGGGGCGCTGGCCAATGGCTGGACCAATCTGCAGATCGCCGCACGCACCGGAATCTCGCGCAACACGGTGAAATATCATCTGAAAAATCTCTACGACAAACTCGGCGTCTCGAACCGGGCGATGGCCGTGGGGCTGTTCATGTCGGCGTCGAACTCCGGATCCAACTCCGGCAAGTGACCAGTCGGTTGCAGCGCACAATCGAGGTGGGTAGGACCGACTACCCATTACCCCCGCAAATCCCTCCCCATGCGGGTGTTGTGAACGCCCCGCCGCTCACATAATTTGCGGGCGTTAAATATGACTTACGCCTGGGCCTGCGGTCAGGCGGGGATTTTACAATAAAAACGGATTTCGCTTCTGCTCCGGATGACCGGAGCAGGCGGCGTCTTGCCATAAACGCAGTGCGGAGAAACGCCCATGACGGTTACGCCCCATCTCTTTATTCCCGGCCCGACGACAATCCCCGACAAGGTTCGCATGGCCATGAACCTCGCCATGGAGGACATGCGCAGCCCCGAGTTTCCGAAATTCACATTGCCGTTGTTTGAAGACCTGAAAAAGGTTTTCAAAATGAAAGACGGCCGGGTTTTCATTTTCCCGTCGTCCGGCACCGGCGCCTGGGAATCGGCGATCACCAACACGCTCGCCGTCGGCGATAAAGTTCTCATGAGCCGCTTCGGCCAATTCTCGCTGCTCTGGGTTGATATGGCCGAGCGTCTCGGTCTCAAGGTCGTGCTCTGCGACGAAGAGTGGGGCACGGGCGTGCCGCTCGAGAAATACGCTGAAATACTCGCCAAGGACACGGCGCACGAGATCAAGGCCGTGTTCGCCACACAAAATGAAACCGCAACGGGTGTCGCGAGCGATATCGCCGGCGTCCGCAAGGCGATGGACGCCGCCAAGCATCCCGCCCTCCTGATGGTCGACGGTGTGTCGTCGGTCGGCTCGCTCGATATGCGCATGGGCGAATGGGGTGTCGATTGCTGCGTCTCGGGTTCGCAGAAGGGCTTCATGCTTCCGACCGGCCTTGGCATTCTCGCTGTCAGCCAGAAGGGGCTCGATGCCAACAAGAGTCTCAACGGCCGCATGAACCGCTGCTTCTTCTCATTCGAAGACATGATCAAGACCAATGACCAGGGCTATTTCCCCTACACGCCGGCAACACAGCTTATTCGCGGCCTGCGGGCGTCGGTCGATATGATCAACGAAGAAGGTCTCGACAACGTCATCGCGCGCCACACGCGGCTGGCGAAAGGCGTGCGCGCCGCGGTGGACGCCTGGGGTCTGAAGCTCTGCGCCAAAGAACCGAAGTGGCACTCGGATACGGTGTCGGCGATCTTAGCTCCTGAAGGCATAGACAGCGCCAACGTCGTCAAGGCGGCCTACTATCGCTACAATACGTCGCTCGGCGTCGGCCTCAACAAGGTCGCTGGCAAAGTGTTCCGCATCGGCCACCTCGGCGCGCTCGATGAGTTCATGGTCGGCGGCGTTCTGTTCGCGGTCGAAATGGCGCTGAAGGATACCGGCGTCAACATCAAGCTCGGGTCTGGCACCGGCGCTGCGGCTGAGTACTTCAGCAAGACGGCGACCAAGTCGGCAACCGGCGTGACCACAGTCAAAGCTAAAGCCGCTTAAATTTAAGACGCCCGGCCCTTAAGGGCCGGGCGTTACGGCTTGAGATGCCACTCGGGCCGCCGTTTTTTTGGCGCGGCCAAGAGCATCTCAGGCGCATCACAGAAAATTCGCAAAAACAACAAACCCCGAGGAAGGCAAAGTCCATGAGCTTCACTCTTTACCCGCTCCGCAAGCAGCGGCTGCAGCGCTCCTATCTCGCAGTCCCGGGCTCGAACCCGACGATGATTGATCGCGCCCTCAAGAGCGCCGCCGACTACGTTTTCCTTGACTGCGAGGACGCCGTCGCGCCGCCTGAGAAGGAGCAAGCCCGCAAGAATATCATCCAGGCGCTGAACGATCTCGACTGGAAGGGTTCCGGAAAGAGCGTGTCGGTCCGCATCAACGGTCTCGACACGCATTATATGTATCGCGACGTCGTCGACATCATGGAGCAGGCCGGATCGAAGCTCGACACCATCCTCATTCCAAAAGTCGGCGTTCCGGCCGACGTCTATATGGTCGAATGCCTGATGAGCCAGATCGAGGAAGCCAAGGGCATCAAGACCAAGGTCGGCACCGAAGCCTTGATCGAGACGCCGCTCGGCATGGCCAACGTAGAAGCCATCGCTGCCGCCCCAAGCCGCCTTGAATCCATGCACTTCGGTGTCGCCGATTACTCGGCCTTCAATAAGGCGCGCACCGTCGTCATCGGCGGCCTGAACCCGGACTACCCGGGCGACCAGTGGCACTTCCCCCTCTCACGCATGACCGTTGCGTGCCGCGCCTATGGCCTGCGCCCGATCGATGGACCGTTTGGCGGCATCGACGATCCCGAAGGCTACAAGGCCGGTGCACGCCGCGCCGCGGCGCTGGGCGTCGAAGGCAAATGGGCTATCCATCCCTCGCAGATCGAGCTTGCGAACGATGTGTTCTCGCCGACGGCAAAAGAAGTCGAGCGCGCGGAACGCATCCTCGTGGCGCTCAAGGAAGCCGAAGCTCAGGGCAAAGGCGCCGCGTCGCTCGACGGCAAGATGATCGACGCTGCATCTGAGAAAATGGCCAAGAATTTGCTGGCCACTGCCAAGGCCATCGCGGCCGCTAACGCTGCCCGCAAGTAAGCTCGAAGCAAAACCATTTCCAGGAGGTCCAAACATGGACATTCATGAGTACCAGGCCAAAGAGCTTCTTGCGAAGTTTGGCGTTCCGATCCCGCGCGGCGGCCTTGCCTACAGCCCGGAACAGGCGACCTACCGCGCCAGCGAACTCGGCGGCACGGTCGTCGTCAAGGCGCAGATCCATTCCGGCGCCCGCGGCAAAGCTGGCGGCATCAAGGTCTGCAAGAATGAGAGCGAAATAGAAGCCGCCGCCGAAAGCCTTCTTGGCCGCAAGCTGGTCACGCACCAGACAGGACCTGGCGGCAAACTGGTCTCCCGGCTGTACATTGAAGAAGCGACCAACATCGACAAGGAACTCTACCTCGGCTTCGTCATGGATCGCGCGGCCGAACGCATCATGGTTGTGGCCTCCGCAGCGGGCGGCATGGACATCGAGGAGATTTCCTCGAAACAACCCGACACCATCATCCGCGTCAGCGTCGACCCGGCGGTCGGTATGCAGCAGTTCCAGGCGCGCGAAATCGCCTTTGGCCTCGGTGTCGATCCGGAGATCGTCAACAAGCTCGTGCCCGCGATCATGGGTTGCTATCGCGCCTTCCGCGATCTCGACGGCACGATGCTGGAAATCAACCCGATGGTGATCTCCAAGGAGAAGCAGGTCTTGGCGCTCGATGCCAAGATGTCTTTCGACGATAACGCACTTTTCCGCCGCCCGCACATCGCCGAACTCCGCGACAAGAGCCAGGAAGACCCGCGCGAAACGTATGCCTCTGATCGCGGCCTCGCCTACGTCGGTCTCGATGGCGACATCGGCTGTATCGTCAACGGCGCTGGCCTCGCGATGGCGACCCTCGACATGATCAAACTGGCAGGCGGCGAGCCCGCCAACTTCCTCGACATCGGTGGCGGCGCCTCTCCGGAGCGCGTGACCAAGTCATTTAAGGTGGTTTTGCGCGACAAGAACGTCAAGGCCATCCTGGTCAACGTCTTTGCCGGCATCAACCGCTGCGATTGGGTTGCCAAGGGTGTCGTCGACGCCATCAAGGAACTCAACATCACCATGCCGGTCATTGTCCGCTTAGCCGGCACCAACGTCGAAGAAGGCCGCAAGATCATCGAGCAAAGCGGTTTGACACTGATCAGTGCTGAAACGCTCGCCGATGCGGCGAAAAAAGCCGTGTCGGCCGCCAAAAAATCCGCGTAACCGGGAGGACACATCAATGGCCATCTTCATCAACGAAAAGACGCCGATCCTCATCCAGGGCTTTACCGGACGTATCGGCACGTTTCACGCTCAGGAAATGATCGACTACGGCTCCAACGTGGTTGGCGGCGTGACTCCCGGCAAGGGCGGATCATCCCACCTCGGCCGCCCGGTGTTCAACACCGTCAAAGGCGCTGTCGACGAGACCGGTGCCGAAGCCTCGATCGTGTTTGTGCCGCCGCCGTTCGCGGCCGATGCGATCATGGAAGCAGCCGACGCTGGCATTAAATACTGCGTCTGCATCACCGATGGTATCCCGACGCAGGATATGATCCGCGTCAAGCGCTACATGCGGCGCTACAAAAAAGAAGCCCGCATGATCCTCACGGGGCCAAACTGCGCCGGCACGATCTCACCCGGCAAAGCCATGCTTGGCATTATGCCGGGGCACATCTACTTGCCCGGCCGTGTTGGCATCGTCGGCCGTTCGGGCACGCTCGGCTACGAAGCTGCCGAACAGCTCAAAGAGCTTGGTATCGGCATCTCGACCTCGGTCGGCATCGGCGGCGATCCGATCAACGGCTCATCGCACCGCGATGTTCTTGAGCACTTCGAGAATGATCCCGACACCGACGCCGTGTTGATGATCGGCGAGATCGGCGGGCCGCAGGAAGCCGAAGCCGGCCTTTGGTCGCAAAAGCACATGAAGAAACCCGTTGTCGCCTACATCGCCGGTCTCTCGGCGCCTAAAGGCCGCAAGATGGGCCACGCTGGCGCCATCGTCTCGGCGTTCGGCGAGTCGGCTGCGGAAAAGGTCGTCCTCTTGAAGGACTGCGGCGTTGTTATTGCGCCGACACCCTCGGAGATGGGCTCGACCGTCGCTCAGGTTCTGAGCAAGCTCAAGAAGGTTGCCTAACGGTACCGCGGCCGGGCTATCACAACAGTCCGGCCGCGATTTTCAAGCTACTCCCAATACCCGTCGGCGCGGAGGCTTTGAGCATGCAGGACACGGCTAAGGGCGCGCGCCCAGGCAAGCTCGATGAGGTCGCACTTCGCGATGAGCTGAAGCGCTTGCGGGCGCAAATTCCCGACAACCCCTCGCTCAATCCCATTCTCAACGTCGCCTTCGATCTGTCGCGGCGGCTCGAATCTGGCGGCATATCCTTCGACGACGTCAAGGGCCTCGCGGGCCGGCTTATGGACCGCGCTTGTGTGCGCCGTGCCCGTACGCTGCGCGAGAAGGTCGGCTACGTCGATCAATCGGCGACGCTCAAGGATTTCACGGCCTACGTCGACATGACAATCGCGAAAGCGGGATCGCTGGAAAACTTCAAAACCCGCTGGTCGCGGGCGCGCACGGGCGTCGTTCTCACCGCACATCCGACGTTCGGATTGTCTGATGCGCTGTACCGGCGCATGCTGGAAATTGCCGTTGCGGATACGGCGTCCACCGACGTCACGATCGGTCTCCCGCATCGCCCCGAGCCGGCGCTCACGCTGCAGCACGAGCACAAGTGCGCCCAGGATGCGGTGCGCAATCTTCGCGACGCATATGAAGAACTTCTGCATGGATTTTACAGCGTCGCGGCGCAGAAGTACGGCGATGCCGCTTTCGCCATTCGTCCGAAACTGACGACGTTTGCGTCGTGGATCGGTTATGATCTCGACGGCCGCACCGACATTTCGTGGAATTTTTCTTACCACGTCCGCCTCCTCGAGAAGCGCGCCGCTTTGACCGATATTCGCGAGCGGTTTCTGGTTCTGAAGCACAAGCTCGGCGACGGCGATGCAGCCCAGCGGGTCGCCCGCCAGATCACAGGTAAGCTCGATCTCGCAATCGCTGCGGTCGATGAGCAGATCAAGGCGCTGGAAAGTGTCGGCTCGGACCCGAAGCAATTGGTTCAAGCTGCCAATCTCATCACCCGGTCGGACGGCTACAATCTCTCGTCCGTCGAACCGCTGCTGACGCTGTTGACGGCGCTGACGGAGGCCGTCGAGGCACCGCAGATGAAGCGCGCCATATCCGCGCTCGCCGGCCTGGTGGACGCAACCGGCCTTGGTACGGCCCATATCCATCTGCGCATCAACGCTTTGCAGTTGAACAACGCGTTTCGGGCCTATGTGCACGAGCCTTGGACGCGGGACCTGACCGAGAGCCAATCGCTCGCCCGCATCGTCGAGATGATAAAAAATTGCCCGCGCGAGACCGTCAACTTCGCGACCCTCGACCTTGAAACCGCGACCGCCATCCGGCAATTTGCTCTGACCGCGCAAATTCACAAGCATATCGACCGCGAAACGCCGATCCGATTCCTCATCGCGGAGTGCGAAAGCCCGGCCACGGTTCTGATCGCTGTGTTCTTCGCCAAGCTGTTCGGCGTCGATCACATCACCGATATCTCGCCGCTGTTCGAGACGCCATCGGGGCTTGAAAACGGCTCGCGCATCATGGAACGCCTCGTTGAGGAGGAGGCGTACCGGGACTACGTGCGCGGCCGCAAACGCCTCAGCGTCCAGACCGGGTTTTCGGACGCTGGCCGCTTTATCGGCCAGATTTCGGCGACGCTGGCCATCGAACGCTATTACCACGGCCTCGCGGCGCTCGTGCAAAAGGCCAAACTCGACGGCGTCGAAACGCTGTTGTTTTCGACGCACGGCGAATCCATGGGCCGTGGCGCCCACCCTGGCGACCTGCACACGCGGCTGCACTACGTCTTTTCCGACGAGGCCCGCCGCCGCTTCGCCGGCGCCAACCTGCCTGTGAAGCACGAAACCAGCTTCCAGGGTGGCGACGGCTACATGTTCTTTGGCAATCGGGCGCTGACGACGCGCGCCCTCGCCACCATCATCATGGATGGCGAAGTGCCGGCGGCTGACCAGGACCCGTTCTACACCGAACAAAATCTCAGTCTCGATTTCTTCCTTAGGCTGCGCAGCTATCAGCAGGCGCTGTTTGCCCACGACGGCTATCGAGCCGTGCTCGGCGCTTTTGGGCCGAACCTTCTGTTCAGGACGGGCTCGCGTCCTGTCAAGCGTCAGGGCGAGCACGCCTCGGATCGCGGCAACCCGGCGAGAATGCGCGCCATCCCCAACAACGCCATCCTGCAGCAGTTCGGCTACGTCGCCAACGTCGTGGCGGGTCTTGGCACCGCCGTCGGCGCCGACCGCGACCGGTTCTCAAAATTAGCGAAAGCGTCGCCGCGGCTGCGCGCGCTACTCGGCATGATCGCGCACGGCAAGACGATTTCGAGCCTCAACGCCATGGGCGCCAACGCCACCGTGTTCGACGCCGGCTTCTGGGCCTCGCGCGCCTCGTGGGGTCGCGAGGGCGCCTTGCAGAGCGCGTTCCGGGCGCTGGCCACGCATCTTTTGCCGGATGACCGGCAGGGTGCGATCAACGAGCTGGTGCATCATTTGCGGCTCGATGCCATCGATCTTCACGCCATTCTTGAGGATCAGGCGCTGGAAGGCGGCAAGGTTCCCGACGAGAACCGTTTGGAACTCGATCTGCTGCAAGCGATCCGGCTGGCACTGATCATGCGCATCTTTATTCTGGCGGCGCAGCTGCCGCGCTTTGCACCCCAAGATGGCCTATCGCACGTACAGGTTCTCGAAATGGCGCTTGGTCTTGAGATTCCCGATGTCGTCGCGATCATGCGTAAGGCCTTCCCGCATGGCACCAAGTCAGCGGCTCCGGGTAGCTCATCGGCGTTCGATGAGATTGCGAGCTACCGGCCGCGCGGCATCGACGATTACGCTCGTCTGGAAACCGAAATTCTTGAACCGATGGAAAGCGCCTACGAGTTCGTTCGCGAAATCGGCACCGGCATTTCGCACCACTTCGGCGCCTTCGGCTGAGGCTTACGGTCGAGGTTGTGTGGCGGGGGAGCGTTACCAGCGTGCACTTTTTGCTGGGGCGCTGCCAGCCTTAACAGGCGAAGCCCTAAGCTCAGCCGCTTGCAGCACGAAAACTTCACCTTCGCTCGTCTCTGTGTCGAGCCAGAGAAACGGCAAATCAGGCCTTGCCGCTTCGAGCGCGGCGCGCGCCTGACCGATCTCGACGATGAGCGCGCCCTCAGGCGACAAATACCGGGCTGCGTCGGCGAGAATGCGATGCACGAGGTCCAGACCGTCAGTTCCGCCAAGGTGGGCGAGGACGGGTTCAGCGCGATATTCGGGTGGAAAGGCGCTTACCGCCCCGGCCGTCACATAGGGCGGATTGGCGATGATCACGTCATAAGACGAGGCTAGCAGACCGGCGAACACATCGGCGTTGTGAAGCTGGATGCGATCAGCGAGCGCGTAATCGTCGATATTACGCCGGGCAACGTCGAGGGCATCGGCTGAGATGTCGGTCGCATCGACTTTTGCATATGGAAAGGCTTCGGCCGCCAGAATCGCAAGGCAGCCCGAGCCCGTGCACAGGTCGAGGACGCGGGAGACGCCGTCCGCATCGGCGACGGCTGCGGCAAGACCGTCCTGACACAGCAGTTCGCCGATAAACGATCGCGGAACAATCACGCGTTCGTCGACATAAAACTTGCGGCCCTGGATCCACGCGCTTTGGGTCAGATAACACGCCGGTTTTCGCGTCTCGATACGGGCTGTGATGAGCCCATAAATCTCGTCACGTTCGGCGCGCGTCAAGCGGCAGTCGAGCCAGGGCTCGAGGTTGTCGATCGGCAGGTGCAGCGCTGACAGGATAAGGAACGCCGCCTCGTCGATGGCCGTTGATGTGCCGTGGCCAAAGACCAGACGGGCTTTGGTAAACGCGCTGACGCCATAGCGCAGCCAGTCGCGAACGCTCAGCAAGTCATCGGGTGCGCCAGCCGCGCCGGGCGGGGTCATTGCAATCGTTCCAGTTTAAAGACTTCAAGATCTAGTGGCCGTTTTGCTGCCATCGCCGGGATTTAGCAAGGCCGCAGCGTTAAGGCGGTTACGCAACGGAACAAAAGCGCTTGCGCCCGCGTGGAGCGCACCGCAGGTTGCGAAAAGCCACAAGTGAAGCCGATCGGTTCGCATGATGTCTCGCACGTCCGTCTGGTGGGTCCCGTGGCTGGCCGTTGCGGCGGCCTTCGCGATCGCCTGGCCCTATCGCGCACTGCCGGCACATTGGGTTGCCGTTGCCAAGTCTCCGCGGCCGCTAGCTGCCGCACAAACGTGGCGCTATCAGCTCGACCGCATCAATGTCGACGAGCTCGCCGCCGATCCGTCCGATCTCCTCGTCATTGATTACGCCAAGAAGGATGGCAAGATCCCGCTTCTTCGCACCGAGGTGGAGCGGATAAAAACGCGCCCTGACGGCCGCCGCCGGTTTGTCGTCGCCTATCTCTCGGTCGGAGAGTCGGAAGAGTACCGTTACTACTGGAACGCGGCGTGGTCTATGCCGGCGACCGGGCCATTGCCGGATTGGATCGGAGAAGAGAACTGCGCCTGGCCGAAGGCGCATCGCGTGCGTTACTGGAGCGAGGAGTGGAAGGCCATCAACTTTCGCGGGCCCCAGTCGTATCTCCGTCGCATTATCGACGCCGGCTTCGATGGCGTCTATCTCGATCGTGTCGACATCTACGAGACATTTGAAAAAGAGCGGCCTACGGCGCGTCAAGATATGATCGACCACGTCACGGCGCTGGCCGCCACGGCGCGCCGGTTGCAGCCCGGGTTCTTTGTCCTGTCCCAGAACGCCGAAGCGCTGCTCGACTCCAGCGACTATCGCAGCGTCATAGATGGCCTCGGCAAGGAAAGTCTGCTTCACGGGGCGAGCCAAACCGGCAAGCGCAATTCCAAGCAGGACATCCGTTGGTCGATGGCCCTGCTCAAGGCGCTGCAAGACGAAGGCAAACCGGTTTTTACCGTCGAATATCTGATCAATCCCGCGCACATCGACAGGACGGCCGTGGAGCTGCGACGGCGCGGTTTCGTTCCGGCTTTTGAGACCCGGGCCCTCGATGGAACGGATCCGACGGTGCCCGTCGATCTCGACAAAGAGATCGGTACGCCGGAACGAACAACGAAAGAGTGTCCCCCGGGGACATCTTGGTAAATGCGCTGTTGCGTCTCAGCTCAGCAACCTTGCGGTGACATGTTAGCTTGATCTCTTTCGTTCATCCGGGGCAATGTTATTCCACACGTGGGACACGCGTACGGCCCAACCCAACCCAACCCAACCCAAAAGAAGTGAGTAGTGCGTATGACGAAAATTGGATTGGCTTTAGCCGCCCTGGCCGCAAGTGCTGCCGCTCAGGGCGCGCTGTTCTCTTTTCCGGCTACGGCGGACGATAGGGCCGCAGCCCTCGATGGCGTCAAGACCTGGGCCTATCAGCTCAAGGATGTCAGCCAGGAAAAAATTGACAAGATCGCCGCGTCTCCGTTCGACATGGTCATCATCGACAGCTCAATGTTTCCAGATGGCAAGGAAATTCGCCTGACGCGGACGCAAGTCGAGAGCATGAAAAAAAAGCCCGACGGCAGCCGCCGCCTCGTCGTCGCCTACTTCAGCGCCGGCGAAGCGGAAGATTTCCGCTACTACTGGAAATCCGAATGGAACAAGAAGCGCCCGTCCTGGGTGTCGAAGCCCGATAAGGACTGGAAGGGTGATTACATCGTCCAGTACTGGCGCCCCGAATGGCAGAAAATTGTCTACGGCTCACCGGACTCGCTGATTGATCGCATTCTCGATGCCGGCTTCGACGGCCTCTCGATCGATCGTGTCGATGCCTACTACTACTTCGGCGACACCGAAGAACGCCGGGTTCAGATGATCGAACTCGTAAAGAAGATGTCTGCCTACATCCGCGTGAAAAAATCTGACGCGATGATCCTGGCGCAGAACGCCGAGGAGCTCGTCGACAAGCCGGACTATGTCGAAGCCATAGATTCTATTGTGAAAGAGGACTTGGTCTTCGGTATCAGCCACACCGAAAAGAGAAATCCGGAAGGCGACATAACGCATTCGACGAAGCTGCTCGACAAGGCCAAGGCGGCTGGCAAGAAAATTTTCGTTGTCGAGTATCTCGCCAAAAAGGACAACATCGCCACGGCGCGGAAATTCATGAACGAGCACGGCTTCGTGCTCTACGTCGGCCAGCGCGATCTCTATGAGCTGTCAGGCGTGGTCGGCGATGAAGGCGTCGTGAAAACGGCGCCAGGCGCCGCCAAGTCCGCAGTTAAGCCAAACCAAACCAAACCAAACTGAGTGCAGGATCGGTTGCACAAATAAAAACCGCCGCACAAATCACTGTGCGGCGGTTTTCATTTTACAGATTTGCTCTCTAAAAGATCACGCGGCCTGCTCGAGCTCTTTAAAGCTGATCAAGCGCCGTCTGTTTTCATCCCAAAGTTTCAGGCTTGCGCACTTGAGGCTATCTGCCAGCGTCATCCGGTTGATGTCGCGCAGTTCCGGGCTCGCCGCGAGACAGGCTTGCAGGCGGTAGTTCGGGATCATGCTGTTCAGGTGGTGAATATGGTGCAGGCCAATGTTCCCCGTGAACCAATTCATGGCCTTCGGCAGATCGTAGAACGATGAGCCGAGCAGGGCTGCGACTTGGAAGTCCCAGCCTTCGGCCTTGTCCCAGTGGGTGTCTTCGAACTGGTGCTGAATAAAGAACAGCCAGCCGCCCGCCGCCGAGGCAATGTGGACGATCGGCATCGCCACGAACAGCACGTCGGATATGCCGAAATAGTAGACGAGCGGCGCGTAGAACGCGGCGATGGCAAGGTTAAGCCCGAGCACGCTCTTCCAGCATTCGCTGGGTGTCAGCGAATGGAACCAGGGAAACCGCTGCAAGAGCATGAAGTAGGCGGGCACACCAAATCCAAACAGAAAAACAGGATTGCGATACAGGCGATAGCGCAATTTTCCAGACGTTGAGAGTTTCTGGTATTCGGCAACCGTCATGGTGTCGACATCGCCGGCACCGCGGCGATCCAGGTTGCCGGACGAGGCGTGATGCTGGGCGTGTTCGCGGCGCCAGACGCTATAGGGCGCCATCGTCAGCACGCTCATGCAGCGGCCGACAAAATCATTGAGCGGCCGTGACGCGAAGAACGAGCCATGCCCGCAATCGTGTTGGATGATGAAGGCACGGACCAGAAGCCCAGCCGCTGGAAATGCCAATAGAAGCGTGATCCAATAGGCCGGGCGCACGGTTGCGAACATGGCGGCGACAAGGATGGCAAGCGGAACGAGAGTGTTTACAAGTTGCCGGACCGCGAGCCGCGGCACTGCGCCCTTATAGAGCTGGCAGTGGACGGCGAGACGGCGGACTTTCTGTTTCGTGGTCTCTGTCAGTGGGGAGACTTTGATGGCATCAGATGGGCGCAGTCCATCACTGTCCAAGGCACCGTGACTTTCCAGTCGTTCGTCCGCATAGAGCGGCTGAGTCAAGCTCATGTTCAAGTTCAGGTCCCCGTATTGCGAGTTGGCGCTACCCCGGCAGCGATGCGGTTAGCATATTCGGGCTTTTGGTGCGAACAAAGTTTCGAGGATTTGGTTCGGAAACCGTTCACAATTTGGCCTCGTCTGTGCATACGTCCGAAGACGTCGCGAGCTTCATGTACGGGTTACAAAAAAAGGGGCCGCATGGTCTGCGGCCCCCTCATTGACGTCGCCGGAGTACGCTGATCCGGCACTAGTGTTGACCCCAAACCTCGACGATGGCCGAACCTTTGCCAGCGCTGAAAATCCGCGAGCGGTATTTGGCTTCGATACGCTCGATGGCCTGGCGTCTTTCGCCCTTGAGATCGATTGGGCCGAAGGTACCGCCGGCATCGACGCGGGTCCGTATCGGAAGGGTCTCGTCGGTGCCATCGTTGTAGACCACCCTGATTTCATTCAAGGTGATGGCACGGTCCCTGACGGTCACGCGCAAGCGCTTGAAGCCACCCTCGTTCTTGCCCACCGGAATGACGTCCCTGTCGAAGCCGACGAAGCCTGCGGTCTGGGCGCCGAGCAGCACCCAGCCTTGATTGTACTTCCGGCCTTCGCCATTCAGTCCTAGCCAGCCCGGAGCGTACTGGCCAAAGACCTCGATGCGCGCCTGGCCTCTGAAGCTCGGCTTGGAGCGGTAGACCATCTGGATTTCTTTGATGAACCGGTCGCCCTTCAGGTCGATCCAGTTGGTCCGCGAGTTCTTCGGAATATCAGCGTCCACGGCAAGCGCGTCGGTCTCGCCGTTGGCGTAGATGACCTTGATCTCGTTGATGTGGATGTCGTTGTCGAGAACGCGCAAACGGATGCGGTCGAACTTGCCGATTTCGTTGCCGACGCGGATGACATCCCGGTCAACGCCGAAGCCGACATATTGCGCCCCGAACAAAACGTCGCCGCCTTCTGTCGCCGTGCCCGGCGCAACCGCCGTCGGCGTTGGCGCGGTCGGCCGTACTGCGAGATCTGAGACTGCCGGGTCACGCGTTGGCTGTGCGGATGACACGCCGCCGCCACCGCCACCGCCGCCACGGTCCATGGAGCGGCCTTCGGAGCCCTGAATACCCAGAACCTGGAATTTTCCGCGGCCGCTCGAGGGCACTTGCGTAATGATGACTTGATCGACGAACCGGCTTTCGGACGTCAGATTGATCGGACGGCTGCGTTCGCCGCGATACATGTCGATCTGGCGGTCCTCAGTCCACACACTCGCGTCGCCGTAAATTACCTTGACGAGGGACACATCGACGAGGCGCGCGTCTTTGTTGCGGATACGGATACCCTTGTAGGCGCCCTTGGCCTTGCTGACGTCAACGGTGTACTGGCCAATCGATAGATCGACGTCTTGCTCAGACAGAACGATCAGCTGGTCACCGCCGCTGCGGTGATGGTGATGCTTTCTCCGGTGGGCCTCGGCTGTCAGGACGAAGCCGGTGGCCAGCGTGACGCACAGCGCCACTATGAGCCGTCGCAACATGAAAGAACTCCCTTGTGTTTACGCACGACCCCCGTGCCGGAGATAACCCGTAGTTTAACGGTTGCCATTGGAAATGGCACCAGGTTGCGGACCGCGGCACCGTTCCACTGGTTTTGTGGTGTGAATCTGCAACACAGACTTCTGGTTGATCTGTCCGAGGCTTGGCGTTAGCCAGCTTGGGCTGCAGGGGCAGATTCTCTAACCTTTCATGTGCGCTCGCTACGCAAAAAGTGGCACTCTCCTGTGACCGAACGGGGGAGTTCTGACGACAATGGCTGACGGCCCGCCAACAAGACTTTCTACCTGTCTCAACGGCCTCGAGATCAGACTTCCGGGCCGCATCAGCACCAGCGAGGCCGTTAGGGGGCAGCACGCCAACGCCCTGACGTTTTTGCCGCCGCAAATCCCCGACGCTGTGGTTTGGCCGCAAACGACAGCCGAAGTTGCAATCATTGTCGCCGCCGCGGCGCAAAATCTGGTGCCCCTCATTGCCTTTGGGGCTGGCACCTCTCTCGAGGGCCATGTCAACGCCCCAAACGGCGGTATTGCCGTCGATTTTTCCCTCATGAACAGGGTCTTAGAGGTCCGCCCCGAGGACATGGATTGCACCGTCGAGGCTGGCGTCACGCTGCAAAGACTCAACGCCGATCTGAGGGCCACGGGGCTATTCTTCCCCGTCGATCCAGGCGCCGAATACGCGACGCTGGGCGGTATGGCCGCGACCCGGGCCTCTGGGACCACCACCGTGCGCTACGGGTCCATGCGCGACAACGTCTTGAATATGACCGCGGTTATGGCGTCGGGCGAGATCGTCCGAACGGCGCGGCGGGCCCGGAAATCTGCGGCAGGCTACGATCTCACCCGGCTTCTGGTTGGCTCCGAGGGCACACTCGGCCTGATCACGGAGCTGACCCTCAAACTACATGGCGTGCCGGCCTCGATCCTTGCGGCCGTTGCGGCTTTTGAGACGGTGGGCGCCGCCAGTCGCGCCGCCATCGCCGCCATTCAATGCGGGCTAGGCCTGGCCCGCATTGAGTTACTGGACAGCGTTCAAATTCACTGTGTGAATGCTCGTTTCCGTCTCGGTCTCGAAGAGGTGCCGTCGCTGTTTCTGGAGTTTCACGGCTCGCCCGCCGCATGTCAGAACGATTTTGATGCCTTCACGGCACTGGCGGCGGAGGAAGGCGCACGCGGCGTTCATTCGGCAACGGACGACGCCGGCCGAAAACAGCTGTGGACGGCGCGCCACGACGCCTTTTGGGCGGTAAAAGACACGTGGCCGGGCCGGCAGGTGCTGGTGACCGACGTCGCCGTGCCCCTGTCGCGGCTGGCCGAGGCCGTCGTTGCGACGGCGGACGATATCGCGGCCAACGGGCTGATCGCACCCATCGTCGGCCACGTCGGCGACGGGAATTTCCATGCCATCGTCGTGCTCGATCCGTCGGACGTGGCCGAAGTCAGCCGCGTTGAAGCCTTCCTCGACCGGCTAGTGGCCCGCGCCCTTGCCCTAGACGGAACGGCGACCGGTGAACACGGCATTGGTCAAGGCAAAGCCCGCTTCATGGCGGCCGAGCACGGTGCGGGCGTCGGCGTCATGCGGGCCATCAAGCAAGCGCTCGACCCGCAAAACATTCTCAATCCCGGTAAGATTTTCTAGCCAGCCAGCGGCCGCTGAGGCTGCCGGAACGGCTCAGTCATTTAGCTCTTGTTAGGACCTTATTTGGTCTCACGAAGACGTTGTTAACAGCCTCATGCGACAACCAATATTGGCGCGCCAAGTCCTCTTGGCGCGATCCACTGTGCGTTGTTGGGTTAGTTGGTTCATGGCAGTCAAGATCAAGCGGGAGCGGCCAGATCAGCGGCGGCATCACCGGGTCACTGCGCCACTCTTCGTCAGAGTGGACGGCCACCAATTGCGCGCCACCGACTGGTCGCTCGGCGGTCTGCGCCTGGAGAACTACCCGGGCGAGTTGCCAGGTGCCGGCGCTGAATTACAAATCCAGCTGACGCTGCCGTTCCAAGGCTTCGACGTGTCGTTCGACGTCAAGGCCGAGGTCGTGCGCGTCGGCCGCGATTCGAAGACCGTCGCCGTCCGCTTCACCGAGATCGGTGAGCGCGAACGCGAGCTGATGCAGCATTTCATCGAGGAGCTGGTGCGCGGCTCGATGTCGGACGTCGAGGATACGATCCAGCGCATCGATGTCCCAGTTACACCGGCTAAACTCGAGCCCGATGCCAAGTATCTGCCGGCCAATCTCCCGGTGCGGCGCTGGCCCGTCAAAACCGCGGTGATGACTGGCGTCTACGGCCTCGCTGGGCTCGTTATCTTTGGCTACGCCAGCTTGCTCGGCTATTCGAACTTCTACCGCATGGAAATTCAGACCGCGGTCATTTCGGCGCCAGTTGAAACGGTTGCCGCGCAAGCCGACGGCCAGGTCGCCTGGACCGGCGTCAAGCCCGGCGACGAGGTCAAGACCGGTCAAGTCGTGGTCACGCTCGTCGACAATCAGCTCGAGCGCGAAATCGAACTCGCCGACATCGCCGTGCTGGAACAAAAGGCCAAGCTCGCCTACCTCAAACGCCGCCACGCCGACGAACTCGACAAGGCGCGGGGTTTCGCAACCGTCGAGTTGAAGAACGTCCAGCAGAGCAAGGTCGAACTCGACGGGCTGCAGCAGCAATATACGCTGGCCGAACAGCAGTACGCCCGCGTCAAGGGTCTTGCCGACAAGGGCTTCGCGACGGCGACGAAAGTCGACGAAGCCCAAAAGCAGGTCATTGGCCTCAAGGCGCAGCTTGAAAGCCGCCGCATTGAGTTGTCGTCGCAGATTGAACTCGCCGATCAAAATTTCGGCAAGCGCCTGTTCAATGGCCGCGACATCGTTGGCCAGGCGAACGAGCTCGAGGAGCAGGTTCACCTCGCCGAGAATGAAATCAAATTGGCTGAGAAGCGGGCGCAATCCTACGTCAAAGTACGCCAGCGCGCCGAGATCACATCGCCGTTTGACGGCACGGTGCTCGATCTTCCACGCATCGATAAGGGCGCTGTCCGCAAGGGCGACACGATCGCCATCATCGAACAGCGCACGAGCCGCCATGTGACGGCGTTCCTCAATCAGGACGAAGTGTTGAAGGTTGGCCTTGGCGACGAGGCGCTGCTGTTCGTCCCGGCGCTGGGCGAAACGCTGAAAGGCAGAGTTCGCGAAATCGACCGGACATCAGGCTTTATGCGTGAGCAATCCGAACGCCAAAACCCCGGCTATGGCTGGCGCGGCGCCCACGACCGGTCGGCAAAGATTGTCATCGACTTCGAAGATCCAAGCAAAATCGACGACGTCGAGCGCTACCGCGCCGGTCTACCTGTCGTGGTCGTGTTTGAGCAGCGCTCGACCAACTCACTGCTCTCGACGCTGAAAAAGAAGTTCGCGGTGGCTTTGTAGGTTAGGTGCGGGATGCGCGAACTCAATGCCATCGAACTCGAAGATCCCTCGATTCCCTTGCCACGCTCGGTCAAGTGGTCACCGCTGGTTCAGCTCAAGATCCTCGCCTACTTCGCAGTCTGCCTGATCGGGCTCACCACTGTTCCCAACCAGATCTGGGACGGTGAGAACAACGAAATCATTTACGTCATCGGCATCCTCGGCATCTGGCGTTATCTATGGTGGGGCAATCATTTCGCCCGCGCCAAGATCTTCGAGAAAATCACCTATCCGCGCATGCGCAATTCCGCGGCGGCGCTTTGGGACTCCGGATGGCGTCCGCGTCACATCCACGTCCAGATGACGACGTTTCGCGAGCACCGGGAAATCAGCGAAGCGGTGGTCCGCGCGCTCGTTGTCGAGATCCGCGAGGCCGGCGTGCCAGCCACCATCTGGCTCGGCTCGAGCGAAGCCAGTGACGAACAGAAGATCGCCAACCATCTCCGCCTGGTCGGTAACGACTGTGACATCACGCTGCGGATCATCCGGCAGAATCAGCCGGGAAAGCGGGTCGCCATCGCGCTCATTCTGCGGGCCATGTCGCGGGCCGGCCTCGGCAAGGACGACCTCGTCATCTTCATGGACGGCGACTTTGTTTTCCATCCGGGCCTGGTCCGCAAGTGCTTCCCGCTGTTCGCGCTCGATCCCGATCTCCACGCCCTGACGACCGACGAGCACGTACTCGTCCGCGGTCCGTGGTGGATGCAATCGTGGCTCAATATGCGCTTTGCCCAGCGGCGCATGGCCATGCAAAGCCACGCCCTGTCAAACCGGGTCATTACCTTGACGGGCCGCTGCTCGGTGTTCCGCGCCACCCACATCGTCAGCGAGAATTTCATTCGCCTGCAGGAAGCCGATTTTCTGCGGCATTGGCTTTGGGGCACGTTCCGGTTTCTATCGGGTGACGACAAGAGCACCTGGTACACGCTGCTGCAACACGGCGTTAAGATGACCTACGTGCCGGACGCGTCCGGGACAACGATCGAGGTCGTCGAGGGATCGGGCTACCGGCGCATGGTCGAAAACCTCAGGCGCTGGTCGGGCAATATGCTGCGTAACGGCTGGCGGGCCATTATGCTTGGGCCAAGGCGCATGCCGTTCTTCATCTGGTGGTGCTGCATCGACCAGCGCATCGCCATGTGGACGATGCTGTTCAGCCCGATGGTCGCTACCGCCGGCGCCCTCAAATATGGCGGCGCGTTTGTGCTGGCTTATGCCATTTATATCGCCACCACGCGCATGATGCTGTCGATGATACTTTTCACGTACGCGCGCCAAGTCGACCTTAATTTTGTATGGACGCTTTATGCCAACCAATTGCTGAACGCTATCGTTAAGGTCTATATGCAATGGCGGCTGGCAAAGCAAAAATGGACCAATCGCGGAAACCAAAAAACTGGCTTCTCAGGCGGCGGCGCCCTGGCAATCTTCCGGGAGGTCATGGCCGCATATTTGACAGCCCTTTCATTTGTCACGCTTTTTCTTATTGTTATGATTTATACAAAGTTACTGACACTCCCAACCGGCGGCTTTGTATCGGCCGTATTTTTTCCCTGAGATCGATAAAATTGTAAGCGCGCCGTTCAGTTGAAAACGACGTTTCAGGGCCATTCTCACCCCTAGCATCGGCTGATGGCTTTCTCGTCCGGCAGGAACGCAGAGGCCCCGAAGAGACGCGTTGTTGGCCAGCAAGGCCGCGCGTTCCGGCGGACACGTCAGGCTTGCAGGGTGAGGCATAAGCGGGAAAAATCCGCAACTGGGAGCGTCGTGACATGACTTTTGAATCTTCCGTTTCAGAACGGACGATGGAGCGCACTGGTGTTGAAGCCGGGCGTGTGATTGATGCAGACAAACCGTCGATTAGTGTCATCGGACTTGGCTATGTCGGTGCCGTTTCGATGGCTTGCCTCTCGCACCTCGGCTTCCGCATGGTCGGCGTCGATGTCAGCCGTGAGAAGGTCGAGGCCATCAAGGAAGGCCGCTCGCCGATCGTCGAAGAGCGCCTTGGTCAACTGCTTGAAGAAGGTGTTGCCAAAGGCCGCATCGATGCCACCCAAAATCTAATTTCCGCCGTTGCCGGTACAGACGTCACGTTCCTGTCGGTCGGCACGCCGACCTCGAAAGACGGCGGCTGTGATTTCACCTACGTCCGTCAAGCGAGCCGGGCCATTGGCCAGGCGATTGCTCTGAAGTCTGAGTACCATGTTGTTGTGCTGCGGTGCTCGGTGCCGCCCGGAACAACCCTCGATGTCGTTGTTCCGGAAATTGAAACCGCATCCGGCAAGAAGCTTGGTCCTGACTTTGGCGTCTGTTTTAACCCGGAATTCCTGCGCGAAGGCGTGGCTGTCGCCGATTTCTTCGCGCCACCCAAAACCGTCGTTGGCGCGTCGGACGCACGCGCCGAACGCACCGTCACGGCGATATATTCAGCCGTCGACAAGAACGTACTCTTCACCTCGATCGAAACCGCCGAAATGGTCAAGTACGTCGACAACGTCTGGCATGCAACCAAGGTGGCGTTCGGTAACGAAGTCGGCCGCTTGTGCAAAAAGCTCGATATCGACAGTCACGACGTCATGAACATTTTCGTCAAGGACGTGAAGCTAAACCTATCTCCTTACTACTTGAAGCCCGGGTTTGCCTTTGGCGGCTCGTGCCTACCGAAGGAAGTCCGCGCCGTCAGCCACATTGCCCGCGCCATCGGTGTCGAAGTTCCCTTGATCGACAGTTTGATGGTCACGAACCAGCGTCACATTGCGCAAGCAATCACGCTGCTGCAACCTTATCGCGGTAAGCGCATAGGCTTCCTCGGCGTGACGTTCAAGCCCGGTACCGACGACATGCGCGAAAGTCCGACGCTGGATGTAATGTCGAACCTGCTCGCTGGCGGCGAGATGATATCGGCCTACGACCCGAACCTGGATTTTGGCCCCCTGCTGCAGCACCAGATCGACTACGTGCGGCACGCTGTCCCGGCGCAGGCAAAGCTGATGGACGAACTCCAAGCAATGACCGTCGCTAGCGCTGCTGAACTGGTTGCGAACTCCGACGTCGTGGTCGTTTCGCACGCGACGGATGAATTCCGCACTGCAATTAAAGACCGTAATCCAAAGACGCACGTCCTGGATTTGGCCCGCCTTTTCAAAGAAATACCGAAGGATGCGGGATATCAAGGCATCGCCTGGTAGGCAAATATTGCCGTTATATATAACAAACGTCAAATCGGCTGGAGGCAACTCCGGCCGAAATTGTTTTTAAGATAAGAATCCTGACGGCGTAATTCGATTAAAACTTTACATTAATTACGGCGGCACACTGCACGTTAAATTTTGATCCGTCATGTAGCTTTCAGTATTGAAGAGGAATGTGCGGGCGGATTTCGCCCTCTATTTCGTCGGGTCGCAATCGCGCCGGGTGGTGGGTTGAGATCTTGGAATTTGGAAGTCGCCGGCCTGGCGGATGGGAGCTACGACGATGAGCAACGATAAAAATAATTCGGATGACGACAAGTTCGACGGTCGCGGTCACGGTGACGGCGATCATAACGATGATGGTCATGCCGACAATGGCCGCGGCTCCGTTGTAGCCAAAGAAAAGGCCAAGAAGGAAACCAAGGACAAGGCTGACCACGAAGCCAAAGACAAGGCTGAGAAGGTCGCCAAAGACAAGGCTGACCACGAAGCTAAGGAAAAGACTAACAAGGCTGCCGCCGAGAAAGCCGCCGCCGACAAGGCCGTTGCTGACAAGGCCGCCGCTGAAAAGGTTGCCTCTGAGAAAGCTGCCGCCGAGAAGGTCGCCAAAGACAAAGCTGACCACGAAGCCAAGGAAAAGACTGACAAGGCTGCCGCCGAGAAAGCCGCCGCCGACAAAGCTGCCGCTGAGAAGGCTGCTGCTGACAAGGCAGCCGCCGAGAAAGCTGCCTCTGAAAAGGCTGCTGCTGAGAAAGCCGCTGCTGACAAGGTCGCCGCTGAAAAGGTTGCCGCTGAGAAGGCCGTTGCTGACAAGGCCGCAGCCGATAAAGCGGCTGGCGAAAAGGACGCAGCCGCCGACAAGGCCGGCGTTGACATTCACATTGGCGAAGGTGGCAAGGACGGCCTCTCGGGCTGGGATAACCACGACAGCATCGTCTTCGGTGAAGGCGGCAAGGACGTGCTTGTTGGCCTCGGCGGCGACGATCGCATCCACGGTGGCGGCGGCGACGACACCATTTCGGGCGATGACGGCAACGACACCCTGTTCGGGTCGTCGACGGTTGGCGGCAAAGTCGACATGAGCAAGTTCAAGGTCACCGAAGATACGGTCGCGAAAGTCACGTTCAACTACGAAAGCGCCGGTTACAAGAACGCCCTCGGCATGTACAAGATCGCCGCCGATGGCACGATCTCGGGCGTGAAGGTCCTGTTCGCAAACGCATCGTTGAAGGGCTCTGGCGGCGACCTCATTGGCGGCGTCAGCTCGGTTGATGTGCCCGTCGGCGCTGGCGAGCGCGTCGGCTTCTTTGTTGTGCCAAATGGCTTCAGTCAGCGCGGCATGGCGGATCTTCTGTCGAATGCCTCGGCGAGCTATAAATTCGCCGGCGCCGATGGCAAAGCCGGTAACGTCAACGGCGGAGCCGAACTCAAGCTGGTCCAAGTCGACAGCAAGGGCGTCGAAACCGTTATCAAATCGCAGTACGGCACGACCATCTTCCACAGCGTCGATGACGGCTCGAAGGGCCTCAACGGCGATGGCCTGAAGCACGTCGTTGGCACCGTCAATAACCTCAACGGAACCGTCAAGATCGGTTTCGAAGACTTGAAGGGCGGCGGCGATAAGGACTTCGACGACAGCATCTTCACAGTCACCCTGGGCACGACCAACACCGCGCTTCTGGCCAAGGAAGCGACCAAGGCTGCCCGCTCGTCCGACAACGACGACATCAAAGGCGGCGCCGGCAACGACAAAATCTTCGGCATGGCTGACAACGACAAGATCGACGGCGGCGCTGGCGACGACCAGATTTGGGGCAACTCCGGCAACGACGTTGTGTCCGGCGGCGACGGCAATGACTACGTGTCCGGCGGTAAGGGTGACGACGTCATCAGCGGCGGCGCCGGCAATGACAAGCTGTTTGGCAACTCCGGTAACGACAAGTTCGCTGCTGGTGAAGGCAACGACGCGTACGACGGCGGCGCCGGCTTCGACACGCTCGACTACTCGGGTTCCTCTCGCGGCGTGAGCGTCAATCTCAATGACCACGTGGCGTCCGGCTCGGGCTCGGATACGATCAAGGGCGTCGAAGGAGTACTTGGTTCGCGCTTTGACGACACGCTCGTTGGCGACAAGAACGCCAACGTGTTTTCAGGAGGTGCCGGCGATGACAGTTTCCGCGGCCGTGGCGGCGCTGACACGTTCACCGGCGGCGCTGGCAAAGACACTTACAACTGGAGCAAGAAAGACGTCGGCGCCGTTGACCACATCACCGACTTCGCACGCGGCGATCGCCTGAACCTTCAAGACCTCCTCAAGGGTCAGAAGTTCTCGGCACTCAGTGATGTCGTGAAAATCAGCGACGGCAAGCTCGGTTCGACGGTATCGGTCAAGTATGATGGCAGCTTCCACGATGTCGTCGTGCTTGATGGCGTCCATGGCCAGAACGCCTCCGAGCTCCTCAAGGCCGGCATCATTCTGGCCTAAGCACACCCAAAACAGAGTTTGCGAAAACGGCCCCTCGCGGGGCCGTTTTTGCGTGTGCGCGGTCTGTCGTTTGCAGTTTAGCCGTTTGAAAGTGTGCTTAAGCGCGCGTCTCTCTTGTCGCCGGTTTTGTCTCACGCCGGATCAAAACGCCGCCACAAATCCTGATGAGAAAAACACGCTCGAATTTTATCGAAAATTGTAGCGTAGCCGCGCACGAGATCTTCAGGCGATGTTGCTAACTTTATAAAACTGCTGAGACAATCCGGCTGAAAATCGATGGGTATTGGCCGAAAAGTATTGCGCGGAAATTACACGGGCGGTTGAACACACAATTTGCGGGCTGGGATAATGGCGACGATCACAGGCACCACTGACAGCGACTTTCTTTTCGGTACGACGCTGCAGGATCTAATTTTAGGGCTCGATGGCAACGACATACTATTCGGTGATGATGGCGACGACGAACTCAAGGGTGGTGACGGTCAGGACAATCTTTCAGGCGGCGATGGCAACGACGCGTTGTTCGGCGGTTTTGGCAATGACTTCATGCATGGCAACTCCGGTGATGACCGCCTGACCGGTTCGGCTGGCGACGATGCGCTCTTTGGCGATACCGGCAATGACAATCTATCGGGCGGCTCCGGCAACGACCTTATCGAGGGCGGCGACGGCGCCGACGTCATCGACGGCGGGTCGGGCGACGACGTGATCCGCGGCGGCAGCAACGACACAATCACCGGCGGCTCGGGCTTCGACACGCTCGACTATAGCGCGGCGGCAGCTGGCATCTCGGCGAACCTCAGTACCCATATCATGTCGGTCGCGGGCGCCAACAGCAACGCCGACGGCATCGAGAAACTCATCGGCTCGGCGTTCAATGACATCATCAACGGCGACGCTGGCGCCAACGTGCTCCAAGGCGGCAACGGTGACGACATGCTTCGCGGCCGCGCCGGCGCCGATACACTGACGGGCGGATCGGGCAGCGACACCTACGTCTTTATGACCAAGGACGTCATCGCCGCCGGCCAGCATCTCGGCATCGACTTTATCACCGACTTCGGCTCGGGCGATTCGATCGATGTCCGCGACTTCTTCAAGGCCGGTCCGCCTGACGACTACAACGATATGCTGCAGATGACCTTCGACGGCGTCAATACAACCTTATCCGTTAAGACCGGTGACGCTTTTGTCGATGTGGTCGCCTTCGCAGGCCAGTACAATGCCGCGCCCGCGCTGCTCGTCGATGACATGGTGATTCTGGCCTAACGACAGCCCATCCGCCGCCGATCCATAACTGGCGGCTGACCATGTCCTGCATAGCCAAACTCCTGCGCAGCCAAACTCCTGCACAGCAAGGCTCCGGCGCAGCAGCTCCCCCGCACCACGTGCGGTCTGCTGCGCCGGAGCCTTGGCGTTTGCACTCCACCGTCCCATTGAGCGCGGGCTTTCATAGTTCGTAAACCAATCCTTTAGACGCACTTCCTATAGTGAGGTGTTCGATTAGTCCTGGGCGCTGCGCCGATGCGCGCCCGGTACCCAAGCGATTGCCCGGCCTGCGTCCATTGCGCGAGGCCGCCAACCAGAGACGTTAAGATGCGAACGTCGAGGCGAATGCTGAAGGATGTGCGCCGGGCGTGGCTTTTGGCTTTCGCCTTCAGCGCCTTCATCAATGTGCTGATGCTGGCAACGCCGCTCTATACCTTGCAGATTTTCGACACCGTCGTGCCCCTCGGCAGCATCGAAACGCTGATCATCATCACGGTGATCACGGCGGCGGCCATTGTGGCGCTGGCGTTGATCGAAATCGCCCGCGATCTGATGCTGCTCCGCGCTAGCGTTTGGCTCGACCACGAACTCGGCCGCCACATCCTCGAGAACGGCCTGCGGCTCGGCACCACAGGCCAGGAACTCAAGAAAGACGCGCGCGCGCTGGAGCAGTTCCACGGCTTTCTCGCCAGCCCGGCCGCCAGCATCATTCTGGATGCCCCGTTTACGCCGCTGTTTCTTGTGGCCTTGATCGCTCTCAATCCCGTCATCGGCGCTGTCGCCGTGGGCTCGGCCTGCCTGCTCGTTGCCGTTGCAGTGCTGCAATATGTGCTGACGTCACGCCTGCAAGCCGAGAGCGCCGAAGCGCACGAGAAATCGGCGCGCTGGTGGGGCTCCATCGCCGCCCACGGCCAGCTTGCAGGTGCGCTCGGTCTTGCCGCCGGCGGGTCCGATCAGTGGGAAGGCTACAACCGGGCCTACATCAGCGCCGCTTACTCGCAAGGCAAGCGCGCCAGCGTCGTCAAAGCGCTCGCCCGCAGCATTCGCATCGGCTCGCAGATCGCGCTCTACGGCCTCGGCGCCTGGCTGGTGGTCAAAAGCGAGATTGCGCCGGGAGCGCTGGTCGCCTCCGCGATTTTGCTGGCCAGGGCGTTGGGACCGCTCGAAGGTTTGGTCGGCTCGGTCAAGGTCATGAAAAGCGTCGTCCTGGCCTACAGACGGCTCAAAGCCTTGCCGGACGACGCCAAGGTCCCGGGCGTTGCCGAGGCTGCGGCCGGGGTCATGGGTGTCGTGTCGGTCAAGGACGTGACCTACTATTATCCGACCCGGACATCACCGGCGCTCAGAGGCGTCTCATTCGACTTAGTCCCGGGTCAATCCCTTGGCTTGGTCGGTCCCAACGGTTCGGTAAAATCGACTCTGGCTGCAATCCTGGCAGGCGCCATCTCGCCGGCTGCCGGCACTGCCGATCTCGACGGCGTCCCTGTTTCCAAATGGCAGCGCGGCGACGGCCCGCCAGCCATCGGCTATCTGCCTGACGAACCCTTGTTGCTCGACGGCACGGTCCACGACAACATATCCCGCTTTCGCGATCTCAGCCTTATGTCGGTCGCCCGCGCCGCCATGCGGGCAGGCGTGCACGAAACCTTGCAGGCCCTGCAGTCCGGATACGACACCGCCGTCGGGCCCCAGGGCGGGTATCTCGCCCTTCGCGAACGCCGGGCGGTTGCGTTCGCGCGGGCGCTGGCCGGAACGCCGCGCCTCATCGTCCTCGACGAACCCGAATCCGGGCTCGACGGCGCCAGCATGAAACGGCTGATGAAAGTTTTGCTCGTCCTCAAGAGCGAGGGCACCGGCCTTGTCATCGCCACGCAAGACCCGCGCCTGCTGTCGCTCACGGATCGGGTGCTGGTTCTGTCTCACGGCACTGTCCAGGCGCAGGGCGATGCCAAGGACTTCGCGCGTACCATGGACCCCATCGCTCAACGCGTGCGGGAGGCTTGAGTAGACCCAATGCCAGTCATCATGCCAGTCATCCAAACGTCTGCATCCCAAACTTCGGCGTCCAAAGAAGCCCGCTATCCTCGGCTCGATATCCGCGTGCCGGCCGGTCTCGGCATCGCCGTCGTCATCCTGTTTTTCGGCTTCGGACTCGGCACCGCCGCCTACGCACCGATCGACAAGGGCGTTGGCTTGCCGGGCACGATCATCGTTGAAACCAAGGTCAAACAGGTTGCCCACCCTCGCGGCGGCGTGGTCGCCCGGATTCACGTCAGCGAAGGTCAGCTCGTCAATGCCGGTGACCGGCTCGTCAGCCTCGACACGGCCGGGCTTGATGACCAGATCGTTGGCCTTGAAGCCCAAGCCGCAGCGTCCCGGCGGCAGCTGGCGCTGGCGCGTCGGGAAGCGGCGACAATTACCGATTTGCAGAACCGGCAGTTGGCCGCGAAATCCAAGGTGCTCGCCCTCGATCGCCTGGTTGCCGAGGTTGAAAAGGACGTCGCCAGCGTCTCGGCGCGTTTGGCCGTCGCGCAACGAGAGCGTGAGCAAGCCGACATTCGCGCCCCCGTCGCTGGCCGGGTCATGTCGCTGCAAGCGCACGCCACGGGCGCGGTTGTCCAGCCAGGCGCCGCCGTCGCCGACATCGTGCCGCAAAACGACCGGCTCGTCATCGAAGGCCGTCTCGCGCCCAATCAAATCGAGAATGTCAAACCCGGCATGCCCGCCAAGGTCTGGCTGACGGCGTTGAGCTGGCGCGTGCAGCGTCCGCTTTCGGCGACACTGGCTTGGGTCTCGGCCGACAGTCTTGAGGACCGGCGCACCGGAACACCCTATTTCGTTGCCCGCATCGAACTCGACGAGGCACCATCCGAGATCGCCAAGCGCCTGGCCCTGCATCCCGGAATGCGCGCCGAGGTGCTCTTGCTCACCGGCCAGAGAACCCTACTCGATCAACTTATCGATCCCATGATGCGCAATATCAACCGCGCCTTTCACAGCTGAGGACGAGACATGAGCAAGCTCAACATGAACGCTATTCTGTTCAACGCCGGGGGCGTTGCCGTGTTGCTGACGGCCGTCGGCTACATGGGCTACTCGTTCTTCGTGACCGAGAGGGTCCCGCATTGTTCAGCGCGCTATCCTGCCGGTCAGCAGTTCGCCTTCGACAGCGACAAGGGCAAACCCTTGTCGCCGATCGAATTCCAAGCCCGCGCCGGCTTGCGGGAATGGGGCGTTCTACAGAACGCTAAGATCGGCACAACGACGGATGGGCCAGCCGGTGGCGTCATGGAAGTTTCGCTCGCGACGACGGGTGATGAGGACAAGGCCGATCAGAATGGCGTCGGGTTTCTGTGGCAGCCCGGCGACATGTCGACTGCAAATTCAGCCTGTCTAAGCTACAGCGTCTTCATCCCAGAGGGCTTCACGTTTTCCGAGCCCGGATACCTGCCAGGGCTTTTCGGTGCGGCGGATACAGCGCAGCTCGACGAGTCGCAGCCGGCAGATGGCTTTGCTGTTCGCATGGGATGGGCTCAGAAAGGTGAAATCGGCGCCGAAGTCCGCTCGCCCGCGACGGCGGGATATTGGCAGACGTCTGACCGGCGTGCCCACTGGCCGCTGGGCCGCTGGGTTTCCATCGAACAGGAAGTTACGCTCAATACGCCGGGCAGTGTAGACGGCGTCATGCGGATTTGGATCGATGGCGCTTTGACGGTCGAAAGCAATGTCGTGAACCTGCGTTCCACGCCGCAGTCGACACTCTCGGGTGTGGTTTCTGAGATCGGTTATGCTCGCACCGCAAGCGAAGTTTCAGCCATCAAGGTTTCGCCATTTATCATTCAATGGCAATAAGTTACGGCGGCAAGCTCTGGCCCCCTGCATTTACCTTAACGGGTTGATCTGACCGGCTCTTGGGCTAAAGAGGCACAGGGCCGCGCGAAAATAACACGGGCACGCGCCGCCAGCTTGCCAACGCCCGCGCGCTGTTATGTAGTGGATCTGTAGAGCTTTAGCGCCGTCCCACTTACCCCCAAGTGGCGCAGGTTCTATTTTTTGCCCGCGGTCTCCCCCGGCCGCGGGTTTTTCTTTGGCCAAATTCTGAGAACATTATTTTACGAGCGGCTCGCGAGTTTAAAGCCCGCCGCGCGCGCATCTTCCTCGCTGCAAAACCAGCGCTCGCCTTTGAAGCTGCGAACTTTTGCGCCGCTGTAGCCATTGGACCACGGCATGGCATAGAGCCGCGACTCCGCCCGCACGAAGCCCTTGATCGGACATCCCTCGGGCGCGGTGCGCTTGGCTACTTCCCAGGCGTGCGTCCGCCACGCGTCAGGGCGCACGGTTTCACCCTGCCACAGACCAGACTTTGCGGCCCGCGCAGAGTCTTCGTCGCCGCCGTAGGACGCGAACAATCCCGATTGTGCGAACACATGTCCGTTGCGCACAAGTTCCGCAGCAATATCGCCGCCGCCGTCGCCAGCGCGGCAGCTCGCGAGTTTGTGGCCAGAGTCGTCGGTACCAGAAATATCGCAGATCACGCTTCTGCCGCGAACCAAACGTGACAACGCATTGGTCGCGGATGCGCTGCAGCTCCAACTGCGGCCGTTGGCCTTGAAACACGGCTGCGTCGGCTCGGGAGCGTCGATACCGGACAGCCGGACGATCACACCGCCGACACGCAACGCGTCGCCGCTGATGGCTATTGCCCGGCCGCTGAGGCCGCCTGTATCCGAGAGACTTGCTCCAGTCGTGCTGGCCGCATCACGTGACGAAGACCTGATGGATGCCGTGGTGATGCCGGTTCCAAGGGCGCTGGTCTCCCCGCGCAGAATTGGGCCGCCAAAATAAATCAATCCGAGTGCACCGGCGCCGTACGCAAGATGCTGCAACGTCACCGGGTTCCGGCTGGCTACGTCCGGCATCAGGTCTTTGAGACGTTTGCCGCGCTCGGCGAACTGCGGCGTGAATCGGAAGTTGGGCCGCGGCACGCGCCGCGCCGCGTTACCGGCGGCCGATGCCAAGGCTGCCGCCGCCGCTCCGGCCGCTTGAGCAACGGCGCGCCAGATCTGCGTCACGGCAGTGAGCAGGCCGCGTGCTAACGTTGCCGCCGCGCGCGAGATCACGCCGCCGGCGGCATCGAGTCCGGCTTTGCCGGCGTCGACGCCGCGCTTCTGCTGTTCTTTGACTTTTGCAACCGCCGCCATCCGGACATCGTCAATCCGGCGTTGACGGTCGGCACGGCGCACCAGGATCGTCGTCCGAACGTGCTCACGCCACTCGAAGCCCTCGCTTCGTCTGCGCCACCCGAACATGATGTCCTCCCCGCCGTGTCAACGCGATTCGCTTTTGTAGTGATTATCGGGAAAAATGATGGCAGAGCTTGGGCTCTTCTTCCGTTGTCCCCGCTGATCGTGAGTACTTATGCTCGGCGCGTGCGGCAGGCTCCCGGAGGGGAGTCGCACGCGCCAAGAAAAAACTCAGTGATAGCCCTCACCGGCCCGCACCTTGCCCTTGAAGGTCCAGTAGACGAAGGCCGTGTAGCCCAGGATCACGGGCAGCAGCAACAGCGTACCCACCAGCATGAACTTCTGCGAACTTGGCGCCGCCGCCGCCTGCCAGACGGTCATCGTATCGGGCACGAGATACGGCACGTTGGAAATAACAAGTCCGATGAGGCCAAGCAGAAACAGGGCAATCGCCGAGACAAAGGGTTGCAACTGTTTGTCCCGCTCGAGCCCGCGCCAGCACGACAGTGCCGCAAGTGCCGTCAGGATCGGCACCGGCGACAGCAGCAGCATATTCGGCCACGTGAACCAGCGCTCGGCAATGCGCGGAACCGAGAAGGGGGTCCACACACTGATCACCAGCGTTGCAGCGAGCATCAACAGCAGCGCCGCCTTGGCTTTATCGCGGGCCCAAACCTCAAGATCGCCGTCGGTCTTGAGAACCAGCCACGTGGCGCCCAGCAGCGCGTAGCCGGCAACCAGTCCGAGACCGCAGAACAAAGCAAATGGCGTCAGCCAGTCGAGCGGACCGCCCGCGAAGTGGCCTTGCTTGACAACGATCCCTTGCAGCAAGCCGCCCAGCACAACGCCCTGGGCAAATGTCGCAACGATCGATCCCCACGTGAAGGCGAGGTCCCAGAACTGGTGCTTCGGCTTGGCAACCCAGCGGAACTCGAACGCCACGCCGCGGAACACGAGCGCTAACAGCATTACGATCACCGGCAGATACAGCCCCGGCATGATGACCCCATAGGCCTTGGGGAAGGCCACGAACAATCCGGCGCCGCCGAGAACCAGCCACGTTTCGTTGCCATCCCAGAATGGCGCGACGGTATTCATCATGACGTCGCGGCGTTCTTCTTCGGGTGCGAACGGGAACAGTATACCGAGCCCCAGATCGAAGCCGTCGAGGATGACATAAAGCGTAACGGCAATCGCAATGATCGCGGCCCAAACGAGCGGCAGCCAGTAGGCGCTGTCTTCCATGTGCGTTACTCCGCCGTTCGAAGCGCGTCGCGTGCCGCACCTTGCGCTGCCGACAATGGCCGCGAGGGCGGCGCGTTGGCCGGTTCCACGGATTTGCCCACTGGGCCTTTCTCGATCAGCTTGTTGATATAGAGAATACCCATCGAAAACACGCTCGAATAGACGAGCACGAACAGGATCAGGCTGGTCAGCACCGCGCCGAAGGCCACCGGCGAGACGGCATCGGCCGTGCGCAAGATGCCGTAGACGAGATAGGGCTGGCGGCCCGTTTCCGTCACCCACCATCCCGCCACGATGGCGATGAAGCCGAGCGGCCAGGCATACGACAGCGCCTTCAAATACCACCCCGTCTCGAACAGGCGCTTGCGCCAGCACAAATAGACGCCCACCGCGCCAATCGCGATCATGAGCATGCCGATGCCGACCATGACGCGAAAGGCGAAGAACACCCACAGCACGTTGGGCCTATCCTCGGGCTTGAAATCCTTGAGGCCTTTGAACAGCCCATTGACATCATGGGTGATGATAAAGCTCGCGATGTTCGGAATCGCGATCTCGAAGTGGTTGGTCTCGGCCTTGGCGTCGGGCCATGCGAAAAGCACTAGGTCCGCCGGCTTCGAGCCGTCCCAATGGGCTTCCATCGCCGCGACTTTGGCCGGCTGATGTTTGGCTGTGTTGAGGCCGTGGGCGTCGCCGATGACGAGCTGCAACGGCGCCAGGACAGCGACCATCCCCAGCCCCATGTAGACCATGGTCTTGGCTTCCTTGATGTACCTGTTGGCCATCAAATAGCGGGCGCCTACCGATGCCACGACGAGGGATGTCGTCAGGTAGCAGGCTGTAAACATATGCGCGAAGCGGTACGGGAAACTCGGATTGAAGATGATCTGCAGCCAATCGACGGGGTAGGCGATGCCGTCGATCATTTCGTGTCCTGCCGGCGTTTGCATCCAGCTGTTGGCGGCGAGAATCCAAAATGCCGAGATCGACGTGCCAACGGCGACGAGGACAGCCGCCGTGACATGCAAATTCGGCGACACGCGGTTCCATCCGAACAGCATGATGCCGAGGAATGACGCCTCAAGAAAAAACGCCGTCAGCACCTCGTAGCCCATGAGGGGGCCGACGACATTGCCCGCGACCTCGGAAAACCGGCTCCAGTTGGTGCCGAACTGATACGACAGCACGATACCCGAGACGACGCCCATGGCGAACGACACGGCGAAGATCTTGGTCCAGAAGCGCGCCAAGCGGTGCAAGTGTTCTTCCCCCGTTATGCGCCAGCGCAGCAGCAGCGTCGCGATGAAGGCGGCAAGGCCAATCGTGAAGCTCGGGAAGATGATGTGGAACGTGATCGTAAACGCGAATTGGATGCGGGCCAGCACGGTCGCGTCGATGTCCATGTCGTGCGTCTCCCGGGGTCTCGCTCAAGTCCAATGCATCATGGACTGATCCGCGGAGTGCGTCGAGCAAGGGATGAAGGATGAGCGCTGGCGGCCGGCTCGACGAAGGAGAGTCGCCAGCGCCAAATAAAGAAGCGCGTCCTAACTCATGGCGCACCGCCCTGCCCTCAAGGGGGAGGAGATCGATTTCTAATTCTGCTGCGCCAGTTGTGGCTCTGGCAGCGACCAGTACCGCACGACGCCATCCTGGCCGCCGGTCAGCAGCGTCCGGCCGTCATTCGTAAAGACCAGCGCCTTGGCGCTTCGCTCAAACCCGCTTAGCGACCAGTAGAGCCGCGTCCGCTTCAGGCCGCGCACCCGCACCGTGCCGTCTTCGGCAGCCGACGCCATCAGATCGGTGTTGGCTGAGAATGCGATATTTGTGACCCGTGCCGTGTGCGCGGCAATCGTGCGCTGGACCCGGCCTGACGATACCGACCACAACTTGATCGACCCGTCGAGGCTTCCAGCTGCCAGCGTCCCGCCCTCCGGCGCAAACGCGAGAGCCGAAACAAAATCGGAATGGTTGCGGAAGGTGCGTCGCGATTCCCCGCGTTCGAGGTTCCACAGTTTGACGGATTTATCGGCCCCGCCTGATGCCAGCCAGCGCCCGCTGGCGTCGGTCGCCAGTGCTTGCACGGCGCTTTCGTGACCTTCCAGAACCGTTGCCGGTGCTGCCTCCGACGCCGTCTCCCACACCGCCACCGCCCAGTCGTGACCGGCTGCGGCAATGCGATCCTCTGAGCCGGCGAACGCCGCCGCCCAGACGCTCGCGTCATTGCGCTTGAACCGGTACAGGCGGCGCTGGCTGTCGAGATCGTAGATCACGACGCTGCCATCAGCGTGGCTCGTCGCAGCGCGATTGTTGCGTACGGTAAGCGACGTTGCCGGCCCCTCATGCAGCGCAATCGTGCCGCGCAGAACTTGTGACTGCGCATCCCATATCTTCAATGTTTTATCGCTGCCCGACGTCACGATCAGCCGCCCATCGCCGCTGAGGCTCAGCTGTTCAATAGCGCCATCATGGGCTTTGAACTCGGCGCTTTGAGCAATCGTGCGTTCGACCGGCGGAGCTACAATCGCGCCTGTCGTGATGCCGTTCGCCGGTACGGTGAGCACGCGCTGAATTTGATCCTGGAACGCGACCACAGCCCCCGTCAGTGCCGCCGCGATCATCACCTTCGTTCGCAATCCCCGCGTCAACGGGCGATTGCGGGCAACGTCGGGCGCCGGGCGAAGACGCTTCTTGGCCGCGATTTTTTTTGTTTGATCCGGTTTCGCCGGGGCATGTGCGATGGCGTTCGCTGGCTTTGCTGCTGCACCAGGTGCCGCTGGCAGTGCCGGTATCTTGGCCTTGCCCGGCTTGACCGCGTCAACCGCCGCGAGTTTCGGCGCCGGAATTTTCAGCGCCGGATTTTTTAGGGCATCGACAAAATCGAGCAACCCGCCCTGAGGCCCGGGCGCATCCGGTGGCGGCGGCACCGGCGCGTTGACTGGTGAAGCTTTGGCGTCGCGTTCGGCTTTGTCCTGGCTGCGGCGGACTTCGGTTCGCTCACGCAAGCGCGCCAGCATGCCGGACTTTTCAGGCTCGGGCGCCAGCAGCGCCCCGCGCCACGCCGCAACCGATTGCGGACGCGCGTCGATGCCGAGCGCCAACCCGCGCTGGATGGCGTCGAGAAATGTCGCGCGATACGAGCTTAGCGCCGCCTCGCGCGCCGGGATCATATCGTCCTTCAGCATCCGCGATGGACTGTCGGGCGGCCGCTTCCCCGTCACCGCGTGATACAGCGTGGCGGCGAGCGCGTAGATATCCGTCCACGGTCCCTGCTGCCGGCTCGTCTCCGCATACTGCTCGTAGGGGCTATATCCGGGCTTGACCAAGGCCGAGACGGTTTTGGTTTTCGAATGTGCCGCGATGTCGCCGCGCGCCGCGCCGAAGTCGATGAGCACCGGATCACCGGCCTTGCGGATGATGATGTTGTCGGGCGCGATATCGCGATGCAGGAAATCGGCCTTGTGGATCGTTTCCAGCGCATCGAGCAGCGGCGCTAAAATCGCATCGAGTTCCTTTTGCCGCGGCGCCCGGCCCAGGCCTTTCAGCCAAGCTTTCAGGCTTTGGCCTTCCTCGAAGTGCAGCACCATGTAGGCCGTATTATTGGCCCTGAAAGTCCGGTAAACCCTGACGATGTTGGCGTGATCGAACTTCGCCAGCGTCTGGGCTTCTTCGATGAAGCGCTCAAGGCCCCACTTGTAATCACTGGAGCAATCCTGCGATCGGGGTGCGGCCGCGCCGCCGTCGCTGCGGGCGGCAAAATCGGTTGGGAAATATTCTTTGATGCTGACGAGGCGCGACAGGGCCAATTCTTCGGCAAGATACGTCACGCCAAAACCGCCCGCGCCGAGCACGGACGCGATTTTGTAGTCGCCCGCCAATTCTGTGCCGCCCGGAAGGGCGATCAGATGTGTCATGTCCCCGGCCGTTCTTATCCTGCGCGTGTGCGCGTCGGCGAACGTGTCTTTGGTGTCCTTGTCGCTGCTTCGCTTCGATTGCGCAACAATGTGGCGCGCGAATGGGCGATGAACCCGGGATGAACAAATCCTCAAGGTGTCTCTTTCCGGCCATGTTGCCGCCGCCATCGGATCGCCAACTCCCGCGCGAACACTAAAGGGTGGAAGCGCATGGGGCAGCATCACCGGATTACATTGGCATGGATCGCTGTGGCGTCACTCGCCGCTCCGGCGCAGGCCCTTGATGCGCAGCCGGCGCTGGACGCCACGCGCGAGGCGGCCGTTTTTGTTCAGTACACAATCGCGCAGGGATATCGCGCTGCGCCGGCCTTGATGCTCGGCCTGATCATGCTGGTGGCGATTCCGCTCGTCGCGTTTTTGAGCCGCGTGACCGCCTGGTGGCGCCGCGATGTGAACGCAACGCGGCGCTATCGCGGAAAAGCCAACGCCGATGTCAGCGATGCGATCACGGGTGACGAAAACGGATTGCCAGGCCGCGCCTTTGTCGAAATCGTCGGCAGCAGCGGCGCCAGCTACGCCATTTTGCGCGACATGCTGCGCATCGGCCGCGAGGACGACAACGACATTCGCATTCCGAGCGGCGCGGTGCATCGCTACCACGCCGCCATTCATCGCGAGGATCTGGGCGACTGGCACATCACCGATCTGTCCGGCATCGAGGGCAACGGCATCGCCGTCAACGGCCAGCGCTGTTGCGACGCGCGCCTGCACGATGGCGACGTCATCGAGCTCGGGCCGGGGCGTCTGCGTTTCCGCGCCAGTTTTGCCTGATCACACAACGTTATGAGTTGACGCAATTTCATTTCAACACTGAGGAGACAAGATCATGGCTCAAGAGCGGGGCGACGCGAGTGCGGGTGGCGGCGCGATGGCTACCAAAGCAGGACGTTTTCTGGGGTCCCTGAAAGACGCGCTCGTTGCCGCCAGCCGCGACGATCTTCCAGCTGCGCCCCCCTCGGCTGCGCCCGCTTCGACTGCGAACAGGGCGGCGGCGAACGCCGCCAAGAGTGATCCCGCTCCGCTCGAAAAGCCAGCAACGCCACCTCCGGGCCCAAGCGCCGAAGACGCCGCACGCCTGGCGCGTACCATGCCCGTTGCCCGCGTCGCCGAACTGGTTCCCATGCGTCGCGTCGAAATCGACGCGCCGCCAACAACGCGCGTCGTGCGTCCCGAACCAAAACCGGCTCAGCCACCCAAGGACGCCCGTACCGTGCTCGTTCGCGGCCGTCAGCCGATTGCCCGCGCCACCTTCGACCAGGATCCCGTCGTCGGCTTCCTCATCGTCGTCGGCGGTCCGGGCCTTGGCGCCTTCCGTCCGGTGTTCGAGGGCAACAACACCGTCGGCCGCTCGGCGGACAACCGCGTACCCCTCGATTTCGGCGACGACACCATTTCGACCGAGGCCCAAGCCTATGTCCGCTACGATTCGCACGATCGGTCGTTCCTGTTCGTGCCAAACCTTGCTAAGACCAACGTCGTGTCCGTGAACGACAAACGCCCCACCGGCGCCGTCGAATTGAAACCGATGGACGTCATCACGCTCGGGCGCACACAAGTGGCGTTCGTGCCGTTTTGCGGATCGGAATTCGACTGGTCCGAGATTTCTGAAGCCTAGGTTTGATGACCTCATTCGAGCATGCCGTAGCCGCAACCCGCGGCGCGCGGGATTACCAGGAAGATACCGCCGCCTTCTGGCCGGGCGGCGATGATCCGTTCATACGCACGACGGGGGCGATGTGGCCCGCCGACGGCGGCGGCCTCGCTGTGCTCGCCGACGGCATGGGCGGGCACGCAGGCGGCGCGCTCGCGAGCCGGATGGTGTGCGAAGAATTTATCTCAACCGCGGCTTCGCATCCCGGCTCCGCCAACGGCCGGCTGCTTAAAGCCCTTGAAGCAGCGAACGCTGCGATCGCGGCCAAGGTTGCTGATAACCCGCTGCTCTCCGGCATGGGCTCGACCCTGATCGGCGCCTCGTTCTCAGCCCGCGGCATCGAGTGGGTCAGCGTCGGCGATAGCCCGCTGTTCCTGTTTCGCCGCGGCGAAGTCGCCGTCTTGAATGAAGACCATTCGCTCGCCCCCGAACTCGAACGCATGGTCGCCGCTGGACAATTGACAGCCGACGAGGCCCGCCGCGATCCGCGCCGTCATATGCTGCGCTCGGCCATCACTGGCGATGAGATCGACATGATCGACACGTCGCGCTCACCCCTCGCGCTCGAAGCCGGCGACTACGTCGTCCTCGCCAGCGATGGCCTCGCGACGCTCGAGCCGGCAGAGATCGCGCGCATCATCCAGGGCTACGCCAGCGACGGCGCCAGCGCTGTCGCCCGCGCCCTCATCCGCGCCGTTGAATCTCTCCGCGAGCCGCATCAGGACAACGCCACCGTGCTTGTTGTGAGACCGGTGGTGGGCTAGCCAATCTCAGAGGAGGATGTCACTTGTTAGAAATAGCGGGAGTAGTGATCTCGGGTGTCGGTCTCGTGAACGACTTGGTTAGTCGATATCATGACATGATAAGCTGGGTGCGCACGCGTTGACACGCCGTTCGATGAGAAGACAAAGACAAAATACCGTATCTGCCGGAGCAGGCCTGGTCACTTGTTGATTCTAGTGAAGAAGTTCGAGGCATAGCCGGTCGGGGCCGCAATCAACTGCAGAATGCAACACGCATTGTTAAAGGCATGCAATCGCAAGGGAGCAAGGGCTAGAGGCACCAAATTAGAATTGACAGTAAGCCGAAGCATTTGAAGGCATATTATGTCACTCGTCATCCCGGCGCAGGCCGGGACCCACGACAAGATTGCAAGGAGCGCGGTGCTGGCGCACCGTTCGGACAGACCAACTCTTGAGGCTGCGAAGTGCGCCAACCAAAACGCCCCTGCGTCTACATTCTTGCGAGCGCGCCAGACGGCGTTCTCTACATCGGTGTCACGAGCGATCTTCCTCATCGCATGGCCGAGCATGATCAAGGACTGATCGAAGGCTTCACAAAAAAATACGGCGTGAAGCTGCTCGTCTATTACGAATTATTCGAGACCATGCCGGAAGCCATCCAGCGCGAGAAGCGGCTGAAAGACTGGCATCGCGCCTGGAAAGTGCGGCTCATCCTGAGCATGAACCCAGAGTGGCAAAATTTGTTCGAACCCGCGACAGGTGAAATTGCGTTCGGTCCCAGCGACATCGATCGTGCAAACAACTGAACGGGAGTTTAATGGGCTTGTCGTGGGTCCCGGCCTTCGCCGGGATGACGATTCCCGCGAGCCGCATCAGGACAACGCCACCGTGCTTGTCGTCCGGCCGGTGGGGTGAGGATGACGGCACTCTCGACTTATCCCCGCCGTTAACGCTGAGCCAAAATAATCTGCGCCAAACTTATCCCCGCTCTCCCTCGCGGCCGCATGATCCTCGCATCTCGCCACGCGCGAAGGGCACAGTCTCGAGCTGCGGTTCTGTGAGTGGAGGAGAGCATGCCGGGTCGCCAGCGGGATCAGTGCGCCTGGGGATCCCTGCCGGCTTTGCGGAGCACTTAAGTGCAGCGAGGTTCAACGCCCGCTTGAGAAAGCGAGATGCACGGGCGGATGGTGGGTTCGACGGCTCGAAGCGGGTCTCGATGCAAGTCGGCCCCGTTTCAGTTTCGAGAGCGGCGCCGAACGCTTAGGGCGGCGCTGTTAAACTCGGAGTTGGCATGACGCGGGGTGGCGAAGGCTGCATCCGAAATATACGAACACAAGATCGAGGCCTCGCCGCCCCGCCCTTCGCACTTTATTTTGCGCACGGCGACTCTCGTTCCGGGAGCCGGCCGCTCGTAGCGCGTGCGCTTGCGGCCGGCTGGCCGCAAATGCGCGTGGGGTTGGTGGGGCGGCCACGCGCCAGGATAGAGTCAGTCGCAAGCGCCAAGCAAAGACAAATGCGACAATCCGCGAAGCCTTATTTTTCGCCCCCCGGCTTGGCGTGGGTGCGCCAAAAGTACAATATCGGCGCCGGCATCCCGCCTGCCTGCCCCAAAAACACCTGCCAAAACATAAAAAACCCGAGAGGAACTCAGCCCGTGTCCGTCAAATCCGACATTGAAATCGCTCGCGAAGCCAAAATGAAACCCATTGCCGAGGTGGCCGCCAAGGTCGGTATCCCGGCCAGCGCGCTGGTGCCCTACGGCTGGACCAAGGCCAAGGTAACGTTTGATTTCATCAACTCCATCGCGGGCAACACCGACGGCAAGGTGATCCTCGTCACCGCGATTAGCCCGACGCCCGCGGGCGAAGGCAAAACCACGACGACGGTCGGTTTGGGTGACGGCCTCAACCGCATTGGCAGACGAGCCATCATGGCGCTGCGCGAACCCTCGCTCGGTCCGTGCTTCGGCGTCAAAGGTGGCGCGGCTGGCGGCGGCTACGCCCAGGTCGTGCCGATGGAAGACATCAACCTGCATTTCACCGGCGACTTCCACGCCATTACGTCGGCCCACAACCTGCTTGCCGCGATGCTGGACAATCATATCTACTGGGGTAACGCGCTTGGCATCGACCAGCGCCGCGTTCAATTCAAGCGCGTGCTCGATATGAACGATCGGGCGCTCCGCTCAATTGTCAACTCGCTCGGCGGCGTCTCCAACGGCTTCCCGCGCGAAGACGGTTTCGATATCACGGTCGCGTCCGAAGTCATGGCCATTCTGTGCCTGTCGAAAGACCTCAAGGATCTCGAAGCCCGCTTGGGCAACATCATCGTCGCCTACACCCGCGATAAGAAAGCCATCCGCGCCCGCGATCTCAAGGCCGACGGCGCCATGACCGTGCTGCTCAAGGACGCGCTGCAGCCGAACATGGTGCAGACGCTGGAAAACAATCCCGTCTTCATCCACGGCGGCCCGTTCGCCAACATCGCCCATGGCTGCAACTCGGTGCTGGCAACACGCACGGCGATGAAGCTCGCCGATTACGTCGTCACCGAAGCCGGCTTTGGCGCCGACCTCGGGGCCGAGAAATTTTTCAACATCAAGTGCCGCAAGGCTGGCATCGCGCCGTCGGCGGTGGTCATTGTCGCCACCGTACGCGCCCTGAAAATGCATGGCGGCGTCGCCAAAGATGATCTGAAAAACGAAAACGCGGCAGCCGTCGCCAAGGGTTGCGAAAACCTGAACCGCCACATCGAAAACGTCAATAAATTCGGCGTTCCGGCCGTTGTCGCCATCAACAAGTTCATCACCGATACGGATGCGGAAATCGCCGAAGTCATGACGGCGGCTGAGCGCATGGGCACCAAAGCCTTCCTGTGCACGCACTGGGGCGAAGGCGGCAAGGGCACGGAGGCGCTCGCCCACCACGTCGTCAAGGTCATTGACGACGGCAAGGCGAATTTCAAGCCGCTGTACCCCGACGACATGAAGCTGCGCGACAAAGTCAAAACCATTGCGACGGAAATTTATCGCGCCGCCGATATTTCTTGCGATGCCAGCGTCGAGACCCAGTTCAAGGATCTCGAAGCCGCGGGCTTCGGGCATTTGCCCGTGTGCATGGCCAAGACCCAGTACTCGTTCTCGACGGACGCCTCCAAGCGCGGCGCCCCAACCGGGCACATCGTCCCCGTGCGCGAGTTGCGCTTATCGGCGGGCGCCGAGTTCGTCGTCGTCGTCACTGGCGATGTCATGACCATGCCGGGTCTGCCCAAGGTGCCGTCTGCGGACAGCATCCGCCTCGACGACAAGGGCCAGATTCAAGGGCTGTTTTAAAAGGAATCCCCTCTCCCCGTCGAGTGCAGGAACGGGGAGAAGGGGAACACATTTCATCACTTAATCGGCGCCTTGAAAACAAAAAACGCGCCAGCGCAGATCAATGCGAAGCCAACCCGTGATTGATGTTGAGCTTTTCGCCGAGAACCAGTACCGAAAAGACCGCGAAGACGGCGAGCGTAATGACTTCCTGCATCGTTTTGAGCTCGGCCGTGCTATAGTTGGCAGAGCCCCAGCGGTTGGCAGGAATGACGAGGCAGTATTCGAAAAACGCGATCCCCCAGCTCACAAGAACCGCCAGCCAAAGTGCCGCCGATGGATATTTGAGGTGGCCATACCAGGCGAACGTCATGAACACGTTCGAAACCAGCAACAGGGCGATGGGCGTCAGGTGGGCGATCGTCATGGCTCGGTTTTCCCCGTGTTGCAGGCGCCGGCGGCGGCAGCTGGCGGCTTCAAAAACGCCAATCGCGCTTGTCTGGCAAGATGCACAGTGGCTAAGCGAAGTGCCTAAACACAAGGCATTCGCGGCTGTCAGAGCCCACGAAGTCCTGGGTTTTGCGCCGTACCAGCGCGTTGGCCCGCGGTTTGCGAAGACGCTTGAAAAATGGAACCAAGAGCGAGGAAGCACGTGCCGCACGCCTTCGACGAGATGAATGGGTTGGGCGGCGGCGTGCGGCCGCCGTACCGGGCATTTGCGGAATGGCTGGGTATTCAACGCATCGACACGCTGGCCAACAAAACCGCCGAGGCCGAAGCTTTGTTCCGCCGTTCGGGCATCACCTTCGCGGTCTACGGCGCTGAAGATACGAGCGAGCGGCTCATCCCCTTCGACATCCTGCCGCGAATCATCTCGGGCGCCGAATGGCGCCGTCTCGAAGCCGGCATCGAGCAGCGCGTGCGCGCCCTCAACGCCTTCATGTATGACATTTATCACCGCCAGGAGATTTTGCAGGCCGGCCGCATCCCCGAAGACATCGTCATCCAGAACCGGGCCTTCGTGCCGGAAATGGTCGGCGTCGACCCGCCGCGTGGCATCTACAGCCACATCATCGGCGTCGACATCGTGCGCACCGGCGAAGACGACTTCATGGTGCTCGAAGACAATACGCGCACCCCCTCGGGCGTGTCCTACATGCTCGAGAACCGTGAGACGATGCTGCATCTGTTTCCCGACTTGTTCGGCCGCAACCGCGTGCGCCCGGTCGAAGATTATCCCGGCAATCTGCTGAAAACGCTGGAAAGCGTCGCGCCAGCCAATCTCGACGCCGAGCCCACAATCGCGCTGCTGACGCCCGGCCCCTATAACAGCGCCTATTTCGAGCATTCGTTTCTCGCCGATCAGATGGGCGTCGAGCTGGTTGAAAGCATCGACCTTATGGTGCGCGACGGCACGCTATTCATGAAAACGACGGAGGGATTCAAACGCGTCGATGTCCTGTATCGCCGCGTCGACGATGCCTACCTAGACCCACTCATTTTTGAGCCAACATCGATGCTCGGCGTACCGGGAATTTTCGATGTCTATCGCGCTGGCCGCGTGACGATCGTGAATGCTCCGGGCGCCGGCATCGCCGACGACAAATGCATTTACAGCTACATCCCGGCCATCATCGAATTTTATACCGGCCGGGCGCCTATTCTCGCCAACGTCGAGACCCACAATTGCCGCGAGCCGGAGGCGCTGAAATACGTCCTCGATCACCTCGCAGAGCTGGTGGTGAAGGAAGTCCACGGCTCGGGCGGCTATGGCATGCTCGTCGGCCCGGCGGCTTCGAAAGCCGAGATCGAAATATTCCGCGCAAAACTGAAAGCCAATCCGTCGAACTACATCGCCCAGCCGACGCTCGCCCTATCGACGTGCCCGACTCTGGTCGAATCTGGCGTGGCGCCGCGCCACCTCGACTTGAGACCCTTCGTGCTCGTCGGCGATCAAGTCCGGATCGTGCCCGGCGGGCTGACGCGGGTGGCGCTCCGGGCCGGCTCACTCGTCGTCAATTCGAGCCAGGGTGGCGGCACAAAAGACACCTGGGTGCTGCAGGACTGACCAACATGCTCGGACGTGCCGCCAACGACCTGTACTGGCTGTCGCGCTCCATCGAGCGTGCGGAAAATATGGCGCGCCTCATCGAGGTCGGCTACCGCATCGTGCTGCTGCCGCGCGAGGGCGAGGGCTTCCACGAGGAATGGCGCTCGACGCTTGAAAGCGCCGGCTGCCTGCAAGGCTATCTGCAGCGCCACGGCGAACTCGAAACCCGCAACGTCATCGACTACATGCTGTTTGACGGCGACAACGCCTCGAGTATCGCCTCGTGTCTTAAGTCGGCGCGGCGCAACGGCCGGGCGCAGCGCACGGCTTTGACGCGGGAGATGTGGGAGAGCCTCAACAGCGCCTGGCTGGAATTTTCCGCCATCAAGCCAGCGTCGGTGACGTCGAACTCACTGCCTGAACTGCTCGATTGGGTGCGGTCGCGGTCGGCACTGTATCGCGGCGCACTGCTCAACACGATCCTGCGCAACGACACGTTTTATTTCAGTCAGCTTGGCACCTTCATCGAGCGCGCCGACAGCACCTCGCGCATCCTCGATGTCAAATACTACCACCTGCTGCCTTCGAGCGAGACCGTCGGCGGCGGCAAGGACAACTTCCAATGGACGTCGATCCTGCGCTCGGTCTCGGCGCACCGCAGCTACCGCTGGGTGTTTAAGGATTCCTACCGGCCTTGGAAGATCGCCGATTACCTTATCCTGAACCGGCAAATGCCGCGCTCGCTGCGCTCGTGCTATGATGAGCTGGCGCAGGCGCTGATGGACCTCGGAATTCTGTACGGCGCGCGCCACGACTGCCACGCAACCGCTAACGCCACCCGGGATTTACTGATGCAAGCCGAGATTCAACAGATCTTCCAGTCTGGGCTGCACGAGTTCGTGCAGGATTTCATCGCCCGCAACAACAAGCTCGGCCGCGAGATTTCGCAGGCCTACCATTTTGTGAATTGAGGCCGGGCTAACACCATGCGCGTCTCGATCGGTCATGTCTCCCGCTACACCTATAGCGAGCCCACGCACTATTCCATTCAGACATTGCGGTTGACGCCGCCGTCGTTTGCCGGACAGCGTGTCGTCGAATGGTCGGTTACCGCGCCCGGCATCGAGACGGCGACGCGGTTTCGCGATGCCTTCGGCAATCAGGCCCACCTCGTTACCTATACGCAAGAGCACAGCGAGATCCTGATCATCGCCAAGGGCGTCGTGGAAACGGAAGATCGCGCCGGCGTCGTCGCCGGACTTACCGAGTCGGCACCGCTCAGGGTGTATCTGCGCCAGACCGACAAGACGACGGCGGGCGAGGCCATTTACCAGCTTGCGGCCTCAGTGGGCGTCAGTCGCGATCTCGACGGCTGTCATCGCCTGATGCACCTCGTCCGCGATGCCGTCGACTATCAGATCGGGGTGACGTCGGCGCACACGAGCGCCGAAGAAGCCCTCAGCGACGGCAAAGGCGTGTGTCAGGATCACGCCCACATTTTTATCGCCGCGGCGCGTTTCCTCGGGGTGCCGTCCCGCTACGTCAACGGCTATTTCGTCTCGGGTGTCGAGGAGCCGTCGGAAGCCCATCACGCCTGGGCAGAAGCCTGGATCGAGGGCTTGGGCTGGGTCGGGTTCGACCCTGCGAACCGCATTTGTCCGACAGACCAGTACGTCCGCCTGGCCGCCGGGCTGGACGCCGCGTCCGCCGCCCCTATCCGGGGAACCCGGCGCGGGGCAGCCAACGAAGCGCTTGACGTTGTCGTCGAAGTTCAGCAGCAGAACAGCCAGCAATAGGTGACGGACCCGGAGACCAGACATGACTTACGGCGTGGCGATGAGGCTGGAACGCGGCTTGGTGTTTGCAGCCGACACGCGGACCAACGCTGGTGTCGACAACATCGCGCAGTACCGCAAGCTGCAATTCTGGCGCCAGCCGGGTGATCGCGTTGTCGTGCTGCTCAGCGCCGGCAATCTTGCGGTGACGCAGGCTGTCATAAGTTTGTTAAATGAGCAATTGACAGCCGAAACTCCGGACGCGACCCACCTGTTCAATGCGCCCAATATGTTCAGGGCGGCACGGGTGGTCGGCGATGCCGTCCGTGAGGCGCGGCGCGTTGATGGACCAGCCTTGGAAGCCAGCAAGGCGGGGTTCACGGCGTCATTTATTTTCGGTGGCCAAATCGGAACTGAGCGCCCGCGCATGTTCCAGGTTTATGCCGAAGGCAACTTCATCGAGGCGACCGACGACACGCCGTTCCTGCAGATCGGGGAACATAAGTACGGCAAGCCGATATTGGATCGCGTCGCGCGCGCAGACATGCGGCTCGGCGAAGCCGCCAAGCTCATGCTGCTGTCGTTTGATTCGACTTTGCGTTCGAATTTGTCGGTCGGCATGCCCATAGATATTTTGATTTATGAGCGCGACAGTTTGGACGTCCGCCGCGAAAAACGCATCGGTGCGGACGACGAGTACTTCAAAAAAATGTCGTCGTCCTGGTCGGACGCGTTGCGGCAAGCCTTCGCCAAGATCGAGGAGTTCAAGGTTTAACAGCTGGCTTCCGGAACACGCCAAAGCGTAAGCCGAGGTAGCTCGCGGACATACCGAAGAGGGTTGCGATCAACAGAGCAAACAAAGGCTCAGCTCCGGGCCACATCAGCAAAACGCCAGCATATATGCTATAATTTATGACCGACGCCGTTGCAGCGACGCTGAGGAATTTTCCAAAGTGCGCCAGTGTCGCCGGCCCGGTGACACCAAAGGTCAGCCGCCGGTGCGCAAAGAAGCCAGCGATCATGGCAACGGCGATGGCCGCAAGCCGCGCGAGAAATGGATCGGCGCCAAAACCGCGCGTTAGGAGAACAAGCACACCAGCATCCGTTGCCGTGGCGATGAGCCCCGAGGTAATGAAACCGGCGCCGTGTTTGACCCCGCTACGCACGGGCAGAGACCTCAGCTGTCTCGAATCCGAGTTCCTCGCGCACCAGAAACAGCGGCCGCGCCTTGACCTCCTCGTACACGCGTCCCAGGTACTCGCCGAGGATGCCGAGAAAGATGAGCTGCACACCCGCAAAGAACAGGACGGTCACCATCAGGGTTGGATAGCCTCGAACAGGGTCGCCCCAGACCAGCGTTTTGATCAACACGGCGACCATGTAGCTGAAAGCAACCAGCGAAACGACGAGTCCGAACACCGAGGACAGCCGCAGCGGCACCGTGGAAAACGAGGCGAGCCCATCGAAGGCAAGGCGCGCGAGCTTGAGCGGCAGCCAGCGCGACGCTTCCCCGCTTGGGCGCGGCGGCATGTCGAAGGGCACCCCGACGGAGGGGTATCCGATCCAGGCGAAAAGGCCGTTGTTGTAGCGTACGCGCTCGCCGATGCGGTTGATCGAGTCAACCGCGCGGCGGCTCAACAAGCGAAAGTCACAGGAGTTTTGTTGCAGCCCGGTTCCCGAAAGCACGTGGAAGACCCGGTAAAAAAGCCGTGCCCCCTGGCGGCGCCAGGCGCTGTCGGCGTGACGGTCGATGCGTTGGCCGAAGACGACATCGTGACCCTCGCGCCACTTGGCAACAAAGCTGGAGATCGCTTCCGGCGGATGCTGCAGGTCGCAATCCATGATGACCACCGCAACTCCGGCCGCATATTTGAGGCCGGCCGCAACGGCAATTTCCTTGCCGAAATTGCGGCTCAAGGCAACGCATCTGATGCGTGCGTCGGCGTCGTGCAGCTGGCGCAGCTTGGCCAGCGTGCCGTCCGTCGAGCCATCGTCGACGAACACGATGCCCCATGTCATTCCGGTTGCATCGAGCCCCGGTTTGAGCCGCGCCAGCAACGGATCGAGGCTCCGGTCCTCATTTAAAACGGGAATGACGATCGTGAGTTCGCCTCGAGTCCCACTGGAAAGGCCTGGGGTCCCACTGGAAAGGCCTAGGGTACCACTAGACAGGGATGTGTTGGATGGGGTCATCAGAAAGCCCTCTGACGGATCTATTTTGCAATCGCTGGGTCAAGGCTCTTATGCCTTCGGCGGGGGATCGCGTCCACCTCGGCGCCGGGCTTGAGGCAGGACCCATTGCCGCTCGGGCGCGCATCAGTTAGCGCTGTGAGCCGCGGCGCAGGGTCCCCGCGCGGAGGTGAGACGTGAAAATCTGCATGATTGGCGCCGGATACGTCGGCCTCGTCTCAGCGGCATGCTTTTCGGAATTTGGCTGGCACGTCACCTGTGTCGACAAGGACCCAGTGCGCCTCAAGGATTTGAACGCCGGCCGGTCGCCGATTTATGAACCTGGCCTCGACGATCTGATCCAGCGGAACATGCGGGCCGGACGGCTGATTTTCAGCGCCGAACTGGGCCCTGCGGTCAAAGCCGCCGACGTCGTTTTCCTCGCCGTCGGTACACCCATGCGCCGCGGCGACGGCTATGCCGACTTGTCCTATGTGTTCGCGGCCGTGGACGAACTTGCCCCGCACCTCGATGGCTTTACGGTCATCACGACGAAATCGACGGTGCCCGTCGGCACCAGCCGGGACATCGAAAAGCGCTTGCGCGAGATCAGACCGGATGCCATCGCGGCTGTGTGCTCGAATCCCGAGTTTCTGCGTGAAGGCTCGGCCATCCAGGATTTCACCCATCCCGACCGCGTCCTCGTCGGCACCGACAGCGCCCAGGCCCGCGAAGTCATGGAACGGCTGTACCGGCCGCTCGCTTTGCGCGGGTCGCCTGTCATGTTTGTTTCGCGCGAATCGGCTGAGCTAGCGAAATACGCGGCCAACGCCTTCCTCGCGCTCAAGATCAGCTTCATCAACGAGATCGCGGACTTGTGCGAGGAGGTCGGCGCCAACGTGCAGGAGGTCGCCTCGGCCATCGGCAAGGACCGCCGGATCGGCGACAAATTTCTCCATCCCGGACCCGGCTACGGCGGCTCGTGCTTCCCGAAAGACGTTTCCGCGCTCATCCGCACGGCGCGCGAAAATAAATCACCGGTGTCGATCATCGAGCAGGTCGAACGCGTCAACCACGAGCGCAAGATTGCCATGGCCGGACGCATCGAAGCGGCGGCTGGCGGCACGCTGCGCGGTAAGACGGTCGCCATCCTCGGCGTCACCTTCAAACCAAACACCGACGACATGCGCGACGCGCCGAGCCTCGTTATTGTGCCGATGCTGCAGGAACGCGGGGCGCACGTCAGGGCCTTCGATCCGCAGGGCCAGAAGCACGCTGGCCCCCTGCTGCCGGGCGTCGCGTGGTGCCTCAACGCGCTGGACGCGGCGCGTGGAGCCCACGTCCTCGCCGTCGTCACGGAGTGGAACGAATTTCGTGCGCTCGATTTGCAGGCTGCACGCGCGTGCATGGCTGGCGACGCGCTCGTTGACCTGCGGAACGTATTTGAGCCCGACTTCGCGCGCCGCTCGGGCTTCGTTTATTCGAGCATCGGCCGAGTTTAGTCTTGTGACGCCTAGCGCTCTTTGAAGGCCTTGGCGAACTGATCTTCGAGCGGCTTGACGAGGTAGGACAAAGCCGAACGCGCATCGGTCTTGATCTGCACTTCGGCCGGCATCCCAGGAACGAGTTTCAGGCCCGTTAGTTTCTTCATCTCGTCATCTGGAATCTCAACGCGGGCGACGTAGTAGGAGACTCCCGTCTGCTGCTCACGTGTGAGATCGGCCGCAATCGTCACCACGCGGCCGTTGACGTTCGGCGTTGTGCGCTGGTTGAACGCGGGAAAGCGGATGTTGGCCTGGTCGTGTGACCGCGCCTGGTCGATGTCCTGCGGCGCTATCTTGGCTTCAATAACAAGCCTGTCGCCTTCGGGAACGATCAGCATCACGGGTTCGGACGTGTTGACGACGCCGCCGACGGTAAAGACCGACATTTGATGCACCAGACCATCGACCGGGCTCTTGATATCAACCCGCCGCAACTGGTCTTCAGCTGCTGTGCGTCGCTCCGACAGTTCGACGATTCTGCCCTGCGTCTCGCGCAGTTCTTTGACGATTTCGCTCTTGGCTTCCGAATCTATAGTGATCCGCTGAACCGCGATTTCGGCTATTCTGCCCTTGCTTTGCCCTGCTGCGGCCTGCAACTGGGCTTTCTCGCCCTCGAGCCGTGCCCCTTCGCGCCTCAGCGCCATCATTTTGCTGCTCGTCACGAGTTTTTGCGCTTCAAGCGTTTCGAGCGCTTTGAGTTCCTTGCCTATCAAGTCGATCTCTCGCGACTTGGCGGCAGCCTGGGCCGTGTTGCCGGAAATCTCCTCCTTGAGGCCCGCAATGCGCTCACCGAGTTGTTCCTTCTGCGACGCGAGTGTGCGCACACGGGCTTCAAACAGCGTCTGTTCGCCGGACAGTATCTGGGCGACGTCGGGTTCATCTGTGCGGTCAGACAGCTCATTCGGGTATGCGACGGCGCCAGCATCATCGCGCTCGGCCTTGAGACGCGCCAAGCGGCCGTTCAGTTCGTCAATCTGCTTGGTAATCAATTGCAGGCTGGCGCGTGTCACAGTGTCGTCAAGCCGCACGAGCATGTCGCCGGCCTTGACCGTATCTCCATTTTTGACGAATATTTCTCCAACCACGCCGCCGGTTGGATGTTGCACTTTTTTAAGGTTGCTGGCGACGACCACCGTGCCGGGTGCGATCACCGCGCCCGCCAGTTCCGTCGTCGCTGCCCAGCCGCCAATGCCGCCAAAAAGCGCCAAGACGGCAATCATTCCCAGCGTCATGTAACGCCTGACGGACGTCAGCTTGCGGTCGAGCGCTAGCTGTTTTGCAGGCTTATCCAGCGTCACCGGTTTTGAAATATCGCGGCTCATGCGCTGTCCTTAACCTGCGCTGGTAAAGTTTCTTGGCGCGGGGATGCATCAGAGGCGGTAATACCGGGCGGCACCGATTGCAGGATGTTACGCAAGACTTCGTCCTTGGGGCCAAAGGCGCGCGTCTGCCCGCTGTCGAGCACGAGGACTTTGTTGACGGCTGACAACGCCGATGGCCGGTGTGCGATGACGATGGCAATTCCGCCGCGGCGGCGGACCGATAAGATGGCTTCACTTAAGGCGGCATCGCCTGCCGCGTCGAGGTTTGCATTCGGCTCATCGAGCACTACCAAGAAGGGATTGCCGTAGAGTGCGCGTGCCAGGGCGACACGCTGGCGTTCGCCGCCCGAAAGCGCGCGCCCACCTTCGCCAATGACGGTTTGATAGCCTTCTGCCAGATGCACAATGAGGTCGTGCGAGCCCGCAGCCTTTGCCGCCGCAACAACGTCTTCTCCCGGAGCGCCGTCGTCGAAGCGGGCAATGTTGTCAGCAATAGTTCCTTGAAACAGTTCAACGTCCTGAGGCATGTAGCCGATATGGCGGCCAAGCTTGGAAGGCGTCCACTGATCTAGCGAGGCGCCGTCAATCCGGACGGCGCCGGCTGGGTTCGCGGGCCGCCAAACCCCGACCAGCGCCCGCGCCAGCGTCGACTTGCCGGAACCGCTCGGTCCGATCACGCCAAGGGCATCGCCACGGTCAAGCGCAAACGCTATATTTTTTAGAATTGCTTCCTGCTGCCCCGGCGGCGCAACAAACAGCGCCTCGACCTGCAATTTCTGCTTGGGAGCCGGCAAGTCGACGACTTGGCCGTCACGCTCTTCGGCCGCAGTCAAAAGATCGCCGAGCCTTTTGGCGCTGATACGCGCCGACACAAAACTCTTCCAGTGTGCGATCGCCGTCTCGATGGGTGCGAGGGCCCGAGACACAGTGATCGAGGCGGCGATGATCGCGCCTGCCGACAGCTCGTTTTGGATGACGAGGTAGGCGCCAAGCCCCAACACGGCTGACTGGAGCAGCATGCGGATGACCTTGGTTACGTTGCCAATGCCGCCGGCCGCGTCGGACGCCTTCAACTGGTAGGCGAGGTACTGCTTGTTCAATGCGTCGTAGCGTTTTCCGATATGCGGCGAGAGACCCATGGCATGGATTGATTCAGCATTGCGCCGTGCAGTTTCGGCCAAGGCCAGGCGTTGACCACCGGCCTGACCTGCGGCCTTTAATGGCCGGGAACTCAGATATTCCGTGAGGATCGTCAGCCCGATGAGCAGAAGTGCGCCGCCAGTCGCGACAAGAGCCAGGGTCGGATGAAGAAAATAGACAAAGCACAGATACACCGGCATCCACGGCAAATCGAATAACGCCGTGAGGCCCATGCCCGACATGAAATTGCGAATCTGATCGAGGTCTCGAAGTGGCTGCATCCCGTCGCCACCGCCGCGGCTGCGGAGCGGCATGATCTGTACAGCTGCAAAAACGCGGGGACTCAAAGTATTGTCGACGCGCGTTCCAACCCGGCTCATAATGCGGGCGCGCAGGAATTCGAGCACCCCATTGATGACGTAGAGTCCGAACATGAGGATGGAAAGTCCAACCAGTGTCGGCACGGATTGCGAAGGCAGAACCCGGTCGTAGACCTGGAGCATGTAGAACGACCCGCCGAGGGCCAGAAAGTTAATGACCCCGGAAAACAGCGCGACCCCCGATAAGATCGGACTGAATTTCCACAGTAGGGCTGCGACCGGATGCTGTTGCCCTTGAGGAGCGAATAATCGTTGAGGTGCCATGGTGCCGGGGGTGCCCAACGTTGACTGTTCGAGCCGAGCGCTGACGTTGCTTGGCACTACAATTAGAAAGACCCGAGTATACTTTCCAAATGGTTAGGCTTTTGTTTGCGGCGCCTGAGGTACCGGCTCCATCCGCCCGACCGCAATGCGCCCATCGGGGAGCACTGCGCGCACCTTGGCTGTAGCTCCCTTGAAATTTCTTTGGGCGATCTTTTTCAGCATTTCGTTGACAACACGGGCATCACCGACGGCCTCGATGATCCACGGTACGGTGCCACTGTTCCATTCGTTGTGGGCGAGGTTGAGAAATTCGTCGCGGCTTGCGCTAAGCCTTTGATCCACCTCGGTAGAAACGAAGGCCCACCAGGCGGCAGCGGCAACCTTTGGCGGTCCGCCGCTCGTCTCTTTGGCCGCAACTACCGCAAATTGCCCAAGCGCAAGCGCCGGTGCGAGATAGCTGTTCAGATCATGCACCGTCAATTTGGCGTGACGCGGAGAGATCATCAGCAGGGCCACGAGCCGGCCGAGGTTCGCTGCCCTTGCATCGGCACTTGTAGTCTGGCCTTTCGCCTGGGCTGCGGCCTCCGGGTTTGAAACCGGGGTATCTAACTCCTTGCCAGCCATTTTCATCATCCTGAGTTGCGCGCGTCACCTTCCTGCCCCTGATTAATACCACCGGCCAGCTATCACGGCCATGGCTTTCACCTCGATCGGCCCTTGACTGTCTATGCAAGTCAGGTCGTCCCCTGGCCACAGACGCTATGCTGCGAAGCCTGCTCGCTTCTGCGACTTAAGTTGGATTACAAGAGAGTGGCTCTGCCCTGCCCGGGGGCAGCCAAGCTGGGAAGACGGCGATGACTCCAGTGACCCTGAAAGCGTATCTGTCGGCGTGGACGCTCAATGGCGCCACACGCAGCGCCGTGGCCCAGACCATCCAGGCTTTGGCCGACAGCGCTATGGATATGGCGGAACTGGTTGCAAAAGGCGCACTTGCCGGACGCCTGGGCCGAGTGACGGCACGTGCCGGAGAGTTTGACGAGCAGAAAGAGATCGATGTTCTCGCCAACGAGAGCATCCTCGCTGTGTTGAAAAACGCGCCTGTTGCGGCGCTTGCATCTGAGGAATTGCCCGAGCCGGTCATGCTCGATGCCAAAGCCCCGCTGCTTGTCGCGATTGATCCGCTCGACGGCTCGAGCAATGTCGATGCAAACGTCTCTTTCGGCATGATCTTTTCGGTGCTACCGCGGCATCCATCGTCAACGGGAGAGGCTGCATTTTTGCGGCCGGGTTCGCACCAGCTTGCATCAGGGCTGGTCGTCTATGGCCCGCAGACAGTTCTCGTTCTGACGGTTGGGCTTGGGACGCACATCTTCACGCTCGACCGGCATGAGCGCAATTTTATCCTGACGCACAAGGCCGTCGCAATTCCGGCCGAGACCAGAGAATACGCAATCAACGCATCCAACGCCCGCTATTGGGAAGAGCCGATCCGCATCTATGTCCATGATTGCGAAAATGGTGCCGACGGTCCGCGCGCACAGGATTTCAACATGCGTTGGACTGGGTCGCCGGTCGCCGACATCTATCGAATTCTTTCACGCGGCGGCATCTACCTTTACCCGGGCGATAGCCGCAAGGGCTTCCACCAGGGACGTATCCGCTTGATTTACGAAGCCAACCCTATTGCCTGGATTATCGAACAGGCTGGTGGCCGGGCGACGACGGGCAAGGAGCGCGTGCTTGATGTCGTACCGGCATCGCTGCATCAGAAGTCACCGCTGATTTGTGGATCGCGCGACGAGGTTGATCGTGTCGTACGGCTCTACAGCGGCCAAGGCTTAAAGGGCGAACGCTCAGCCCTGTTCGGGCGGCGAGGGTTGTTTAGGGCCATGTCGTAACAGTAACAACCTAAGTGTCTCGAGGAGGCTTCGAAGCGCGCGGCAATGTCGATTAAACACCCCATCATTTCTGTCACCGGGTCCTCAGGAGCCGGCACAACGTCTGTGCGCCACACCTTCGAACATATTTTCAGGCGCGAAGACGTCAACGCCGCCTACGTTCAGGGCGACGCCTTTCACCGCTATGACCGTGCGGGTATGGAGAAGGCGATGATCGCGGCGGCTAAAAAGGGCAATCAGAATTTCAGCCATTTTGGTGCCGAAGCCAACTTGTTTGACGAGTTGGAAAACTTGTTTCGGACCTACGCCGGGACCGGACAAGGCAAGACACGTCAATACGTCCATGACAAGTCGGAATCCCGGTTTTCAAATGTGTCGGCTGGATGTTTCACCGAATGGGCGGACATCGAGCCAGGAACCGATTTGCTGCTCTACGAGGGCTTGCACGGCGCCGTCATCACCACAGACGTCAATATCGCCCGCCACGCAGATCTCAAGATCGGCGTTGTCCCTGTCATCAATCTCGAGTGGATCCAGAAGATCGAGCGGGATCGCGGGCATCGTGGATATACGACCGAAGAAGTGACGGCGGCTATCCTGCGCCGGATGCCGGACTACGTGAAATACGTATGCCCGCAGTTTACCGAGACCGATATCAATTTCCAGCGCGTGCCGACAGTTGATACGTCTAACCCGTTTACGGCGCGATGGATCCCGACGCCGGACGAATCCATGGTCATTATCCGCTTTAAGGAGCCGCGCGGGATAGATTTTGCTTATTTGCTGTCGATGATCCATGACAGCTTCATGTCGCGTGCAAACTCGATCGTTATCCCTGGCGGCAAGCTCGACCTAGCGATGCAGCTTATTCTGACCCCGCTCATTCTCCAGTTCGTCGAACGCCGCCGCAGGGCCCTGTGACGCGGGGCTAATGCTGGGGAGCGCGAATCCGGGTAGTGTCATGTCTGATTTGAACTCTGAGCTGAGGTTATGCCGTGACGCGCCCGATTCTCATCGCCCCTTCGATCCTTTCCGCCGACTTCGGTCGCCTTGCCGATGAAGTGCGAACTATCGATGCGGCAGGCGCCGACTGGATCCACTGCGATGTCATGGACGGCCACTTCGTGCCGAATATCACCTTTGGCCCGCCGGTCATCAAAGCCGTGCGGGCTGCGTCGAAAAAGGTGTTCGACGTGCATTTGATGATCGCGCCTGCTGATCCTTATCTGGCGGCCTTCGCGGAAGCCGGTGCCGACATCATCACTGTGCATGCCGAGGCCGGGCCGCACCTCGACCGGTCTCTGCAGGCGATCCGTGCTCTCGGGAAAAAAGCGGGCGTGTCACTCAACCCATCGACGCCGGTATCGGCCATCGAGCATGTGTTGGACCGCCTCGATCTCATTTTGCTGATGACGGTCAATCCCGGCTTCGGCGGTCAAGTCTTCATTCCGGCGGTGCTTGAGAAGATAAAGCGTGTCAAGGCGATGGCCGGCAACCGGCCGATCGATATCGAAGTCGATGGTGGCGTCACGCCGGAGACCGCTGGGCTCGTCGCCAAGGCTGGCGCCAACATCCTCGTCGCCGGCTCGGCCGTGTTCAAAGGCGGGTCACAGGCAACCTATGCAGCAAACATCAGTGCCATTCGCAGGGCGGCGGAAAACGCACGTTAAACTTTGTAGAAATCGCGGTACCAGGCCACGAAGCGGCGAATGCCCTCGGCCAATGAGGTTTCAGGCTTGAAGCCGATAGCCGTCATCAAGGCATCGACGTTGGCGTAGGTCTCCGGCACGTCCCCTGGCTGTGGCGGCAGCATGTTTAGAACGGCTTTTCTACCGGTTTCCTGCTCGATCAAGGCGATGAAGTCCGTCAGCGGAACAGGCGTGTTATTGCCGATATTGTAGATCCGGTACGGCGCTTGTGATGTGTCGGGGCGCGGCGCTTCGCTGCTCCAGCCGGGATCAGGGCCGGCGATCTTGTCCATCGTGCGCATCACGCCTTCGACAATGTCGTCGACATAAGTAAAATCACGGGCGTGATGGCCGCCGCTGAACACGTCGATCGGCAGTCCCTCGAGAATTCGCTTAGTGAACATGAAGAGAGCCATGTCAGGACGGCCCCACGGACCGTAGACGGTGAAGAACCGCAAGCCAGTCATGGGCAGGCCGTAGAGGCTGGCGTAGGTATGCGCCATCATCTCGTTGGCCTTTTTGGTTGCGGCGTAGAGGCTCAGCGGGTGATCGGCAGCATCCCCCTCACTGAATGGCTTTTTTGTATTGGCACCGTAAACGGAGCTCGAAGACGCGAATACGCAGTGCGGAATTTTGGCATGGCGGCAGCCTTCGAGGATATTAAGAAATCCCTGAACGTTTGATTCAATATAGGCGTGCGGCTTATCAAGCGAGTAGCGCACGCCCGCCTGTGCTGCGAGATGCACGACCCGGTCGAAGCGATGCTCTGCGAAAAGTTCAGCCATTGCTGCCCTGTCGCTGATGTCGAGCTTCGAAAAGTGAAATCCATTGCGGTTTGTCAGCTGCGCGAGGCGCGCGTTTTTTAGGCCCACATCGTAGTAGGCGTTGAGATTGTCGGCGCCAAAGACCTCGTCGCCACGATCCAGCAAGGCCTTGCTGGTGTGTAAGCCAATAAAGCCCGCGGCGCCTGTCACCAGAACTTTCATGCCTGTGGTCCGGCCTCTGTGTCGTGGATTTGATAGCAGGTTGCGTCCCGCATCGGCAGCGCATAACAGAGATTGCCAAGTCGTGCCAGAGTGCGGCGTCAGCCAGCGTTCGCTGCAAAAAATTATCCTAGGCCGCGTATGGCACTACCGGGGCCCGGAATTCGCGACATGCAGTTTTCATTTAGCCTTCCCATCGACGCCGTGCTTGACGATGTGCGCGTTGCTCTGGCCGGGCCGGGATGTGCCGTGCTTGTCGCGCCACCCGGCGCCGGCAAGACGACGCGCGTTCCCCTCGCTCTCCTGGATGAGCCGTGGCTCAAGGGAAACAAGATTCTCATTCTCGAACCACGTCGTATCGCGGCGCGCGCGGCGGCAGAGCGTATGGCGGCGACCCTCGGCGAACGTCTTGCTGAAACTATCGGTTTGCGGGCGCGGCTGTCGTCGCGCACCGGACCTCATGTCCGGGTCGAGGTCATAACCGAAGGCGTCTTTACCCGTATGATCCTCGATGATCCTGAACTCGCTGGGATAGGCGCCGTTCTGTTCGACGAATTTCACGAACGCTCGATCGATGCCGATCTCGGGTTAGCGCTCGCCCTCGAAGCGCGAGAAGGACTGAGGCCGGACCTGCGCCTGCTCGTCATGTCGGCGACGCTGGACGGCGCGCGCGTCGCTGAACTGCTCGGCAACGCCAAGATCATTGCGAGCGAGGGCCGCGCGTTTGCCGTCGTGACACATTACCTCGGCCGCAATGCGCAGCGCATCGAAGATGACGTGGCCGATGCCGTCACGCGCGCGCTGACGCGTGAGGCGGGGTCCGTCCTCGTATTTTTACCCGGTCAGGGCGAAATCGTGCGGGTCTCCGAGCGGTTAGCGGATCGCATAACCGACAAGACTGTGGATATCGCGCCGCTTTACGGCGCCCTGGGGCCGGAGGCGCAGGATCGCGCCATCGCCCCAGCGGTGCCGGGACGCCGCAAAGTTGTGCTTGCCACATCGATCGCCGAAACCTCGCTTACGATCGACGGCGTGCGCGTGGTCATCGATTGCGGACTGGCGCGTGTGCCGCGGTTTGAGCCGGACGTCGGCGTCACGCGGCTCGAGACAGTACGTGTGTCGCGGGCGTCCGCCGACCAGCGCCGGGGCCGCGCCGGGCGGACCGAGCCGGGCGTCTGTTACCGGTTGTGGGATGAGCCGGAGACGCAAGGCCTGCCGCCTTTTTCAGAACCAGAGATCAAATCAGCGGATTTGTCGGGTCTCGTACTCGATTGCGCGGAATGGGGTGCACCCGATCCCCGGACGCTGGCGTGGCTCGACCCGCCGTCAGAGGGCGTGATCAAGGCGGCACGCGACGAGCTTCAAGCCATCGGTGCGCTCGATACTTCGGGCCACATCACGGAGGAAGGCCGGCGGCTGAGGGCTTTGCCGTTGCCGCCGCGGCTCGCGCGCATGGTTCTGTCCGCCGGCCGCCGAGGCGCTGCGCTGGCGGCCGCCGAAATCGCGGCCGTACTCGTCGAGCGGGGCATCGGCGGCCCCGATGCCGATCTCTCAACCCGAGTGGAACTCTTCCGGCGCGACAGATCACGCAGGGCCGAAGATTTGAAGCGTTTGGCGAAAGGCTGGGCCCAGGCGGCGCAGGGGCCGCATAGGTCCGCGCCGACGGGCGAACCGATGTCCGAGGCGGCGATCCTGGCGCTCGCCTATCCCGATCGCATCGCCAAGGCACGCGGCCCCGTTGGGCAATTCCTGCTTGCCAATGGCCGCGCCGGGACGATCGACAGTGCAAATCCATTGGCGCGGGCGCCGTATCTGGTTGTCGCAGAATTGCAGGGCCGTGCGGCAGCAACGCGCATTCTCCTGGCGGCGGCCACGAGCGAAACCGAAATCGCGGACATTGCGGGCGCGCGCATCCGCGAAGCCGACGATGTGTCCTTCGATGCTGGATCGCTCAGCGTCCGGGCGCGGCGTACGCGCCGTCTCGACGCCATCACGCTTGCAAGCGAACAGCGAGCCCTTACTGCCGGTGAAGACGTCTCGAGCGTGCTTGCGGATGGGATCGCGCGCGCCGGTATCGAACGCTTGGCGTGGACCAAAGCGCAACTGCAGTTGCGCCAGAGAGTTGCGTTTTTACGCGCCGCTGGCAACGACTGGCCGGAGCTGTCTGACGCGGCCCTCGCAGCAAGCGTGAGAGAATGGCTGCAACCGTATCTCCTGGGCAAAACGTGCATTGCTGACATTTCTGCGGATGATATCGGCCAGGCGCTTGACGGACTGATCCCGTGGGTACTGCGCCAAAAACTTGCAGCCGAGGCCCCGACGCACTTCGAAGCCCCAACAGGCAATCGCCATGCTCTGGACTATGACGGTGCCGGGGCACCTGCGCTCCACATCCGTGTGCAGGAATTGTTCGGGCTCAAAGCCCATCCTGGAATCGCGGGCGGAAAGCTGCCGCTGACGCTCTATCTCCTTTCTCCCGCGCACCGGCCGATCCAGATCACGCGCGATCTTCCAGGGTTTTGGGCCGGGTCGTGGGCCGCCGTGCGGGCCGACATGCGCGGGCAGTATCCCAAACACGTCTGGCCTGAAGATCCCGCGAACGCCATGCCGACCGCGCGGGCCAAGCCAAGGGGGACGTGAAAGGGTGTTCACAAACGTCAACAATTTGCGCGCTGAAATTGAAAAGAAATCTGAGTTCAAGACCACGCTCGTGCGGCGCGGGGCGTCAATCGGGGCCAACGCAACGATTGCGTGCGGACACCAGCTTGGCGAATATTGCTTCATTGCCGCTGGTGATGTTGTGACCAGCGATGTTGTCCCATATGCGCTGATGATGGGCGTGCCAGCGAAGCGGAAGGGCTGGATGAGTCAGAGAGGGATGCGACTCGGCCCCGGCGTCATCTGCCCCGAAAATGGGACAAGTTACGGGGAATTGGCAGCAAAGCCGCTGGTCGTGTTGGATGTCGTGTTGCACGAGGTCTGACGTCGAATAAATGAGAAAATGAGGGGTACAGGCCCCCATTGGCATGGTCAACCGCAGTGCGCCGGTTGCGCGCAACTTTTGGACTGGGCTGACCAAAGCGGCGATCTATCGCTCATTAATCATGAACCGCGTACCGGGCAGCATGATGAGGGTCAACGGCAAGATTTTTTTTCAAAAACTTATCCCCGCTCTCTGGCGGGGACTTACGCTTGTCTGAACGAGGGAGGCTCGTGAAGGACGATTGGACAAGATGAACGACACCCCGAACCTTATTCTGCCCTACATTCTTGCGGCGCAGTCGCAAAAGCATGTCACGCATAACGAAGCCATCCGGGCGCTCGATGCCTTGGTGCAGATCGCGGCACTTGACCGCAATTTGAGTGCGCCGCCGCCAACACCGGCCGAAGGCGACAGGTATATTGTGGCCGCGAGCCCAACAGGGGCCTGGACCGGGCAGGCCAACAAGATTGCAGCGTTCCAGGACGCAGCCTGGCTGTTCTATGCACCCAAAGAGGGCTGGATAGCCTGGGTCGCGGATGAAAACATCGCAGTTGTCTTCGATGGTGCGGACTGGACTGCGCTGTCATCCGGTGGCGGCGGGGGTAGCGGCGTTACGGACCATGGACTGCTGACGGGTCTCGCCGATGACGATCATGCCCAGTATCACAACAACGCACGCGGCGATGCCCGCTACACGCTGTTGAACCCGTTGACGCTTGGCATCAATGCGACGGCTGATACGACCAACAGGCTTGCTGTTGGCAGCGCTGCGTCGCTGTTCAGTCATTCAGGCACCGGCGGCCACCAGATCAAGATCAACAAGGCCGCGAGCACCGACACCGCAAGCTTTCTGTTCCAAACAGGGTTCTCTGGCCGCGCTGAACTTGGCACGACAGGCGATGATGATTTCCATTTCAAAGTGAGCGCGAATGGCTCCACTTTTACTGACGCGATCCTCATCAATCGGACGACAGGTGCTGTAGCGTTGCCCAATACGACGCTCGGCACCGGCACTGTGACCAATGTCGCGACGGGCACTGGTCTTGCCGGCGGGCCGATCACGGCAGCGGGGACGATCAGCCTCGCCAACATGGCGGCCGCGACGCTGAAGGGCAACAGCACGGGCGCCACTGCAGCGCCGTCTGATCTGACGGCGGCGCAAGTGAAAACGATGCTGGCTATTGCGGCGAGTGATGTGTCCGGCCTCGGATCCCTGGCGTCGGCGTCCAGCGTCAACCTCGCGACGCAGGCGACTGGAACGCTGCAGGCCGCCCAAGAACCGGCTCATAGCGGAGACGTGACCAACACGGCCGGGTCACTTGCACTGACCATTGCGGCAAACGCTGTGACCAACGCCAAGGCGGCGCAGATGGGTGCTGGCACACTCAAGGGCAACAGCACAGGCGCTACTGCTGCGCCTGCCGATCTCACGGCATCGCAAACGACAGCCATGCTCGACGTTTTTTCGTCAACGCTCAAAGGCCTGGCGCCGGCATCGAACGGGGGAACGACGAATTTTCTCAGAGCTGATGGTGTTTTTGCGCCGCCTCCGGGTGCAGGCGGTGGGGAAGCAAACACCGCGTCCAACGCCGGCGCTGGTGGCGTCGGTGTGTTCAAGGTCAAAAGCGGTATCGATCTGCAATTCAAAAACATCAGTGCCGGGTCATCGGCCATTACCGTGACGGACAACACGCCGAGCAATCAGGTCGATATCGGCGTCGCGGCGGGCGGCGTCGGCAACGCGATGCTGGCGGTGATGGCAGGCAATACGATTAAGGGCAACAACACCGGCTCATCGGCATCGCCAGTCGATTTGACGGCCGCGCAAGTGCAGGCGCTTCTGGCGGCACAACCAACGGTGCAGACGTTCACAGCGTCTGGCACATGGACCAAGCCAACTGGCTGCAAGCGCGTTCGCGTTCGCGCTATTGGCGGTGGCGGTGGCGGGGCCGGTGCGACGGCCACCTCAGCGCAATCGTGCGGCGGTGGCGGCGGTTCGTCGGGCTCCTACGGTGAGGCCGTCTTTGACTTTACAAGCACATCATCGTTGTCTGTGACCATTGGCGCGGCGGGTACTGCCGGCGCTGCAGCAAACGGAATTGGCGGCAACGGCGGCACAACGAGCTTCGGCGGCATTATGTCCTGTCCTGGCGGTGTCGGCGGCAACAGCATGACAAGCGGGACGGCAGCTGCGATCGCGCTTGGCGGTACTCAGCCAGCAGTCGCCACGGGAGGGCTCATTATCGCTGCTCAAGGCCAAGGCGGCGGTCACGGGTTTCGCTTAAGCGGCACGGTCGCCAAAGGCGGCGACGGCAGCGCATCTGTTTTCGGCGGAGCTCAACGCGGCTCAAACGTCGCCGCAGCAGTCACGGCTTCGGTGTCTCCTGGGGCTGGTGGGCAAGGCGCTATTTCGACGTCAGCAACGGGCTTCGCGGGTGCGGCAGGAGCAGCCGGGATACTGATTGTCGAGGAATTTTATTGATGTGGCCGAACCTTGCGGGCGGCGAAGCACTGCTGCCCGCAGGGTTAACGCCATCTCAAGAAATTCCTGCGAGCTTCGGGTTTTGGTGGGCCCGGGGCGCGCGGAGAATAGGCGGCTTCTCGCGACAGGCCGCCACCATCTTGGGTTCCTGTCCGCTGCATGTTGTGCGTCACATGAAGATCGTCGTCACAGGCGGAGCGGGTTTCATCGGGTCGGCCGTGTGCCGGATGCTCGTCCGCGAACTAGGAGTCCAGGTGGTCAATATCGACTGCCTGACCTACGCAGCGAACCTCGCGTCGCTCGAAGTGATCGAGAAAAGCCCGCTATATGCCTTCTATCAGGTCAACGTCTGCGATCGTGCGGCGGTGACCGACATCCTGCGGCTGGAACAGCCGGACGCGATTATGCATCTCGCGGCGGAAAGCCACGTCGATCGCTCGATCACAGGATCTGCGGCCTTCATCGAGACCAATATCACCGGCACGTATTCGATGCTCGAAGCAGCCCGGGCCTATTGGTCGGAACTGCCGATGCGTCGCAGGCAAGCGTTCCGGTTCCTGCATATCTCGACAGATGAAGTCTTCGGTAGCCTTGGTGACGAGGGACTGTTCTCGGAAACAACGTCCTATGACCCGTCTTCGCCCTATTCGGCCAGCAAAGCGGCGTCCGACCATTTGGTCATGGCGTGGCATCGTACATACGGTTTGCCAGTCGTGCTTTCGAACTGTTCGAACAACTACGGGCCATATCATTTCCCGGAAAAGCTGGTTCCGCTGATGATCACCAACGCGCTGCTCGGGCGCGACTTGCCGGTTTACGGCATGGGCATCAACGTGCGCGATTGGCTTTACGTTGAGGATCATGCCCGCGCGCTTTATGCCGTTGTGACCAAGGGCGTGCCTGGCGAGCGCTACACGGTCGGCGGCCGCACCGAGAAGAGCAATCTTGAGGTGGTGCACAAGATTTGCGAACTGCTCGATACGGCGGCGCCGCGCGAGGATGGCGCCTCGCATACGGCTGCGATCCATTTTGTCGAAGACCGGCCGGGACACGATTTCCGCTATGCGATTGATCCATCAAAAATAGAGCGGGAGCTTGGATGGCGGGCCGAAGAGACGTTTGAGACGGGCCTTGCTAAAACCGTTGCCTGGTATCTCGAGCAAGAGATGTGGTGGCTGCCTCTGCGCCTCAAGGCCTATTCCGGCGAGCGGCTCGGCCTGATCAAGAAATCCGCGGCAGCATAACCGGAGCGAAGGCGATGCGCGCCGGACCAGTTGCTGTCATCGGGGCTAAAGGCCAGGTTTCCCGCGCGCTTGTGCGCGCCGCCAAACAGCGGGATGTGCCGTTGGTGGCGGCGGGACGGCCGCAAGCGGATATCGGTGATTTTGCCAGCTTAAGTGCGTTTTTTGCCGCCGAGAAACCTGCGCTTGTGATCAATGCTGCGGCCTACACTGCGGTCGACAAGGCCGAGAGTGATGCCGCTGCTGCGCAGCGGATCAATCAGGATGGCCCGGGTTATTTGGCGACGTTGTGCGCCGTGGCCAGCATTCCTCTGATCCATATTTCGACGGATTACGTGTTCGATGGCCGCAAGCCAACTGCGTACGTGGAAGACGATGTGCGTGCGCCCTTGAGCGTCTATGGACTGACCAAGTCGGCTGGTGAAGACGCGATCCGTCAGATTTTATCGCAACACATCATTGTCCGGACGGCTTGGGTGTACGGCCTGGATGGCCAGAACTTTCTCAAAACCATGCTGAAGCTCGGAGCCGAGCGCGACGTTCTTCGCGTGGTCGTGGATCAGCATGGCACGCCGACGTCGGCTGATCATCTCGCGTCTGCGCTGTTGGATGTTGCTGCGGCTGTGCTCGCCGCTGGTGATACTGCCGCCTGGGGTACCTATCACCTCGTCCCCGGTGGGCAGACGTCGTGGCACGGCTTTGCGGCCGAGATTTTCCGCCAGTTCAGCGCCGCTGGTGGAAAAACACCAGGTCTCGAAGCCATCACGACGGCCGAGTATCCGGTGCCGGCAGTCAGGCCGCAGTGTTGCGTTCTTGATGCGCGCAAAATTCGCGACACGTTCGGTATTGTCTTGCCGCCGTGGCAGCAGGGCGTTGCCGAATGTGTGAGACGCTACGGAAACCAAACGTTAGAGGACGTGTCATGAAGGCCATCATCCTTGCAGGCGGCAGCGGCACGCGCCTCTATCCGATGACCTTGACGGTCTCGAAGCAAATTCTGCCGGTCTACGACAAGCCGCTGATCTACTATCCGCTGTCCGTGTTGATGCTCGGCGGCGTGCGCGATATCCTGGTCATTTCGACGCCGCGCGACCTGCCGGGTTTTGCCGGGCTTCTGGGCGATGGCCGCCAGTGGGGCCTCAACATTTCCTATGCCGAGCAGCCGCGTCCCGATGGCCTGGCACAGGCCTTTATCATCGGTGAGAGGTTTATTGGCCGGGACTCATGTGCGATGGTCCTAGGCGACAACATTTTCTACGGCCACGGGCTGTCAGAAACGGTCCGGGAGGCGTTTGCGCCTAGAACTGGGGCGACAGTCTTCGCCCACCAGGTCGCCGATCCCGAGCGCTATGGCGTTGTTGCCTTTGATGAAAATGGTCTTGCGACCTCGATTGAGGAAAAGCCTCTACTACCAAAGTCGCATTGGGCGGTGATCGGGCTCTATGTTTATGACAATGACGTGGTCCAGATTGCCAAAGGGCTGAAGCCTTCGGCGCGTGGCGAGCTGGAAATTACGAGCGTGAATGCGGCATATCTGGCGCGTGGTGATCTCAGCGTGCGCAAGATGGGCCGCGGCTTTGCGTGGTTCGATACCGGCACGCCGGATAGTCTGCTGGAAGCGGCAAACTATGTGGCAACGCTCGAAAAGCGGCAGGGTCTCAAGGTTGCGAGCCCCGAGGAAATTGCCGTGCGGCAGGGGTTCATTACACCTGGTGATTTAGAGCGCCTGATCAGCGACCGGTATGCCAAGAACGACTATGGGCGCTATCTGAAGTCTGTTTTGTCCGAGTTCTAGGTTGTCCTACGTTGCACGGCGCAGTGGTGCACAACGGGGATCAGGTTTACAGTCTATCCTAGTTGAGCGGTGTCTCCGGAGACGTTCTGTGGCAGGACCTGCACACGTCCTCATCGTTGACGATCATCCGCTTTTTCTCGAAGCGATGCAGCGGGCGATCACGTCTGCCTTGCCGGGCACCGAGACGGTGGACGCGACATCCATAGACGCGGCGAAAACAGAGCTGGCTGGCCGGACGCGCTTCGATGTCGTTTTGCTCGATTTGGCGCTGCCCGGAACCAAGGGCTTCGACGGACTGCTCGAACTCAGAACGCTCTATCCAAAAATTCCGATCGTCGTCGTCTCAGCGTTGGAAGATCCGCGCATTGTTCACGAAGTCATGGGCTATGGGGCTGCAGGGTTTATCTCGAAGTCGGCGGGGCGGGCGGAAATTGGCAAGGCTCTCAAAGACGTCATGGAGGGCTCGGTCACGCTGCCCAAAGGGTTTTCGCCGCCATCCGCCGTATCCTCGCCAACCGGCCGGAGCGATCTCTGTGCACGCCTCCAGACCCTGACACCTAAGCAGCTCAACGTGCTACAAATGTTGCGGCAGGGTTTGTTGAACAAACAGATCGCGCACGCTCTGCAGATTGAAGAGACGACGGTCAAGGCCCACGTGTCGGAGATTTTGCGTAAGCTCAACGTGGCGTCACGCACACAGGCGGTTATCGAAGCCCAGAAAATCGATTTTGAGCGAATTCTGGGTGAGCCGCGCGTGCCGGGCGCGGCGTGAAAGCCGAGCTATTTTAACAAATGCAGCATCAAGGCTCTGAGTTCGGCAGGCCGGACCGGTTTGTGCAGGAGTTCGCACCCGGCTCTGGTGGCGGCGTTCGCCGTCGTCTCTGCGCGATCGGCGGTGATGAGGATGGCTGGGATGCTGGCGCCGGCACGGTCGCGGATGCGGGCCACGGCTTCGACTCCGAGAATGCCGTCATCGAGATGATAATCGGCGAGGATTATCGCTGGCCGGAAGGAAACGTCCGATAGAATTTCAGAGATATCGTCGAGATCGCGGGCAAGGCGGACGTTGGCACCCCAGCGTGTCAGCAGCGTCTGCATGGCTTCGAGCACCCCCAGATCGTTATCGATCACGATGAGCGGCTGAGCCAGGGAGGCGCTGGTGTCGGCGGGTACGGTCAGCACTGAAGCGAGGTTTTCGGAGGGTTTGACGGCTGCTGGGGCGAGGATCGCAAAGCGCGAGCCGCGGCCGAGGCGCGACTGCAGTTCCAAGGGATGATCGAGAGCTTCCGACATACGCCGAACGATCGTGAGGCCAAGACCGAAGCCAGTCCCGCCTGCATGCTCGGACGCGGCACCACGCTGGAATTCTTCGAAGATCCGGTCCTGCTCGGCTGGTGCGATGCCAGGACCGGTGTCCCAGACCTCGATTGAGACGCGGTTTCCACGGCGCCGTGCGGCCAGGAGCAAACCGCCAGTCTGCGTGTAGTGAGCGGCGTTGGCGAGCAGGTTCTGCAGCATACGGCGCAGCATCAACGGATCGGATTGAACGGCGAGCTGCGTTGGCCGCCAGCGTAGCGTCAGCCCTTTTTTGCGGGTCATGGGTTCAAGCCCGAGAACGAGATGCTCCAGAACGTCGCCAAGCGCCACAGGTTGAAAATTTGGCACATAGACACCAGCGTCGAGCCGCGAAATGTCGAGAATGGTAGTCAGCTGGTCCTCGATAGTTGTGAGGGCACGGCCGATGCTGACGCCAAGATACTGCTGCGCTGGAGCCTGCGGCGCGTCCATCAACTCAGAGAGCGAGAGGCGGGCAGCGTGCAGCGGTTGCAACAGATCATGACCGAGGGCTGTAAAAAAGCGGGTCTTGAAGCGGTTGGCGCGTTCCGCTGTGTCGCGGGCTTCACACAGTTCAGCGTTGGCGCGTTCGAGTTTTGACAATGCGCTGTTCAATTCCTCGGTGCGCAGCCTGATTTGGCTCTCGAGGTTGATGGCGGTTTGAAACAGCGTGAAGGCATTGGCCTGCTGATCCATCGATCGCTCGACGCGCTGCATCAGGGCGGCGTTGATCTTGCTGAGCTTTTGGACGACACGGCCGGTGTCCACCAGGTCGTTGGTCTCGCGGCCTGGAAATGGCGGTTGCGTCATGAGGTCAGCCTTTGAGATTTGGTTTGCCGAAGGCGATGCCCGTCAGTGTCTGGTTCAAGTGCATGGCGTTGAACTGCTCGCCGTAGGTGTGAAAGCCAGCGACGCCAAATTGGTGATAAACCTCTTCGACCTTGTGGCGTACCTGGCGGCTTTCGGCGTCGAGGCGGCGCAAAATACAATCAAAGCCGAGAACGAAATCGGTTCCGCCGAGCGTAGTATTGATTTTTTCGAGCGTCTCGAGTGTCGAGCGTACCATGTCCCTGGGGCGTGCAACGGTAAAGACCAAGCCCTCGTCGATGGCGCAGAAGAACGACAAACTCCCGTCAGGGTTCATGTTGCGGATCGAGCGGCAATAGTAGTCGCCACCAACTTTGACGACGAGGGGATATGACGCGAAACTGAAGGGCCCGAGTTCATTCGGCATCAGGCCGATGGCGGCAGCATATTCGCGGGCTGCCGGTTCGGCGTTGAGTTCATAGACAATGCGGTTTTCGGTGTCGGCCGCCGTCACCACCAGCTTGATCGGTGTCGGCTCGAAGTTTTGAGTCTTGAAGACGGCAAAAGGAGCCGAGCTTTCTATCAGGAACAAGATGGCCCCCTGGCTCAGAACTTTTTGCCGGTGGATCAGCGCCGTATGGCGGAAGGCCAAGCCGTCACCGGCAGAACCTCCAACGAGCTCGATATCGTCGAGCGACCAATGGATAGCGGCCGTCAAAGCCTCTTCTTTGTTCGAGAGACCGTCGACAAGAATGAGGGCGAAGACATGGTCTTTTTGGGAGCGGCTGGCGCCGCTGATAATTTGCATCTTAAGACGGCGGGCGATTTCGGAGGCACGCTCGACGCCAGCGTCGTCAATATCAGTAATCACCTCACTCAATACGCGAAAGCCTGCTTCGGGGAATGCGATAAAAACTATTCCCCCTTGCGTCATGCCGAGCGGACCAACTTCCCCTGCCGTACTGCACCCCGAGACAGGTGTGTCGGGGAAAGCAGATTTCAGTTCGTGGACAAGCACGCCTGCATCATGCTCAATCGAAAAGAACGCGATGATGTGTTGATAGATTTCGCCCCTGAGCTCAGTCAGGGCAGCGGCAACGGCCTCGCTCGTAACCGGAAGCGTGCTCGCGACAACTTTGATGCCACATGCGGCGCGTTTCGAGCTCGTTGCCATGATGGTGTGCGTAACCTCTAAGAGGCGGCAGGCGTTGCGTTGCCGTGCTGGCAACAACGCCTGTGTATAAATAACCCTGACATAGCGTCAAAGTGCGAGCAATGCTTAGCGCAATTGCAAGCGCGCATGACCTAGCGGGCTTCAACCAGTCCGGAATCCATCAGCCGCCGGTGAAAACCGAGAATTTCATCTTTCTGGGTGCAGGTGTAGTAACGCCCGTCGCAGAGGGCCAGAAGACGCAGGCGTTCCCTGTAGGCGTCCGACACCGGCAGCCGTGCGGCGTCGAGCAGAACGGCGCCGAGAAAGGGAACTTCGAGCGTGTCGACATCCGGCATGGGCGGTGGTTGATAATTGATACCCTCGATCGTGTAGTAGGTCGTAAAGCCGGGGCTCTCGGGCTTGAGTTTGACGTCTTCGGCAGTCAGGCTCTTGTCAAATCCGAGCAGCGTGCGGGTTGCGACCGGCTGGTGGTCGCCATACTGGACGATCAAGAAGCGCTCAGCCGGAAAGCGGCGTTGCAAGTCGCTGCGGAATTCGCCGTAGTCCATTTTGGCCATGGCAAGCCGGCGCAGATATTCGCTCATCTCCGGGTCTGTGCCTGGGCCGCCGCCAGGGACCTGGACATCGGGTTCGTAGGGGCTCTGATAGGGCAGGTGTGTCGCGGAGGTGATGATGAATGAGAAAACAGGTTGCTTGGACGAGGCCAAGTGGCGTTCGAAGTGCGCGAGGACGTTAGCGTAGTAGAAGCGATCGCGCTCATTGTAGCGTTTCGCACCCTGGGCTTTGAAATCGAAGATTTCGGGCATACCGACAGCGGCGTAGAAGCGGCCATTTGAGACAAAGTCCTTGGGCACCGGGTAGAACACCGAATTGCGATAGCCGCAGCGCGTTAGGCTTTCAGGCAATGTGTCGTGGATTTTGCCCTGCATCAAGGACTGCACAAACGGCCGCATGCCGCCGAACGAGTACGTCGAGACGCCGGCAAGTACGGAGAATTCCGTTAGCCAGGATGCGCCGCCATAGGTTTCGACGCGCAGGCGATGCAGCTTGCCATCATAGGATTTGAAGAACGGGTCCAGTGATGTGTCGTAAGACAGCCCCGGGAAATGCGACGGTGGAACGACGCTTTCCTGGTGGATCAGAATGATGTGCGGCGGGTGTTCAGCGGGCTCACAGGAGGCTGGAATTTTGAATGGCGGCTTGGCCTGCGAGCGCAAGGCTTCGAGCAACTGGCCTTGCCACAGTGTTTCCAGCGTCTCCGACCACGACGAATAAAACGACGAGATGTAGAGGTTGTCCCAATAAAACAGGGTGTTGCGGCGCTCGCCCTTGGCGTAGCTGGCCCATAGCCCGGTGGCGGCAAACGCGATTGTCAGGACTGCGCTGATTGTGCGCGGGATGCGCGAGCTGTCGAGGCGATACAGCAGCGCGCCAAGTGCGGCCGTTGCTGCAAATGCGGCGATGATACCGGCAAGATAGGCTTTGTGATCGACCCAGAGGAACGACAGCGTTGAGAGTGAGGTCAGATAAAAAACAACGTCGTAAGCGTGCAAAACCATTTCGACGTAATGGCGCTTAACATCGGACGCGACGACAATCATGGCAACGACGGCAGCGATGATTGCCACAGAAAACAGGATGCGGCGGGTGAGGAACGTCAATGCAGCGGCGAGCGTCGCGGTTGTGGCGCTGGCGAAAATGATGGTTTCGCGCCAACCCTCGTAACGCCAGTGGTAGTAGGCAAGGCCGCAGACGAGAACGCTCGTTAACGTCCACACGACGGGCAATGAAAGTCGTCCCGAAGCCCCACGCAGGTGCGGCAGAATGCGGGCGCGAACACCTGAGAGAGGTTCCGTTGTCATTGACAAAGTTTTTGGCTTTCCCTATCCGCCGCGCCCTTAGCGGCGCGCATGTGGCGGGTCCGTGGTGGCCCCCGATGGTGCCAAAGACGGTTTTGTGCATGGACCTTGCGGCAGGTCAATGGCGAACGGGGCCGGTGGTATGAACGGCGACGGGCGCACAGAGCAGGGATGACCTAAATCGCAGGCGATCCTTCGAAATTGCTGAGAGGCGCTTCGGTCCCCGCTACGCCGCGGCGAGCTTGACGAACTTGCCGTTGGACATGGGGCAAGCGGCCCAGAGATTGCTGAGGGCCTGGACCAGCTGATCCATATGCGCGTCGGTGTGCAGTGGCGAGGGCGTCAGCCGCATCCGCTCTGTACCCTTTGGTACGGTCGGGTAGTTGATCGGCTGCACGTAAATACCAAAGCCGCTGAGCAAGTGGTCGGTCACGGCTTTGGTATGAACCGGGTCGCCAACGAGGATCGGCACGATATGGCTCGGGTTTTCTTTAACGGGAATGCGGGCTGAAGCAAGCCGCGCCTTCAAGGATATAGCGCGCTCCTGGTGGCTCTCGCGTTCCTTAGAACTTGATTTTAAGTGACGGATGCTGGCCAGAGCACCGGCAACGACAGCCGGTGCGAGCGACGTCGAGAAAATAAATCCTGGTGCGAAAGAGCGGATGGCGTCGCAGAGCGTGCGGCTGGCGGCAATATATCCGCCCATCACGCCGTAGCCTTTGGCGAGCGTACCGTTGATAACGTCGATGCGATGCATCACGCCTTCGCGCTCGGCGATACCGCCGCCACGCGGGCCATACATGCCGACGGCGTGGACTTCATCAATGTAGGTTAGTGCGCCGTATTTTTCTGCGAGATCACAGATTGCAGCGATCGGCGCAATATCGCCGTCCATCGAGTACACGCTTTCAAACGCTATAATCTTTGGAGTACCGATCGGAAGCGATCTGAGTTTGGCTTCGAGATCGGCGAGATCGTTGTGACGGAAGACGCGCTTCTCGCCGCCGCCGTGGCGGATGCCTTCAATCATCGAAGCGTGGTTTTTCTCGTCCGACAGCATGACAGTGCCAGGCATGAGCTTCACGAGCGTTGAAAGCGTAGCGTCGTTGGCAACGTAGGCCGACGTAAAGAGCAGCGCGCATTCTTTGCCGTGCAGATCTGCGACCTCAGCCTCGAGTTCGACGTGGTAGTGCGTGGTGCCGGAAATGTTGCGTGTGCCACCCGAGCCTGCTCCGACGCGGTCGATGGCCTCGTGCATGGCTGCAAGAACGGACGGGTGCTGTCCCATACCGAGATAATCGTTAGAGCACCAAACAGTGATTGGCCGGAAGCCAGAAGCGGTGAATTGTTCGGCGTGGGGAAACGATCCCTGGCGGCGCTTGACGTCGGCGAAGACCCGGTAGCGGCCCTCGGCACGGAGGCTATCGATCTGCTTGCCGAGGATGGCTTCGTAATTCATCCGTGCCTCCGGATAGGACCCGCGTTTCCTAAACACCAAAGCCAGGTGTTCCGTGGCGGCATAACGATGTCACGACCCATGCCTACGGTCCCCAGGCTGTTCATTCAAAATGTAATTTGAAGATGACATCCATACTTGTCAAGCGCGCTTCACACTTTTGAGCGTGTGATTGGCTAAGTTGAGAGCCCCATTTGCGTCAGGCGGCGGCCATTCTGATGGCGTCGCCCTTCGATGTATCGGCAGGCTCCGGGGCAGCGCGCGAGGCCAAACCCCAGCTCCAAAGCCGCTCGGCAGGGAGTGGTATGACGAGAAACCAGTGCTCAAGAACGGCAAGCGCCATCAGAGTGGTGAGAAACGTCAGACCCGCCGCTTCGAATTCTGTAGCTGAAGGGTCCAATGCCGCAACCGCGAGAAGCACGGTTACTATGGTTGAAACCGTCACGGTGAGCGGGAAAAACCCGTTCATCGGCTTCCGGCAAAAATAGGTTTTTAAGTACTGCAGGTGCTGCGGCAGAAAACTCTCGGTGAGGTTGCGAACCCCGAGATAGACGTTGAGCTCGGCGCTGAGACGCATCAGCCACAAGATGATAAACGTCCACATCCCGATCTTGTTGTCGCCGCCCCAAGTTACAGCGGCAACAACCGCTGCTGTGAGGGCGATTGCGACTTCATGATAGATCACAGCCTCGACGGCAAGCCTCAGTGGCGCACGCTGATGCGTTGGCTCTTCGGGCCGGCCTGGGCAGGCATCAACGCGCGGTCCTGTAACGAGCCCAGTCAAAAAGCTCATCTCATGCCAGCCCCAAATGACCAGGGCCGCAGTGAACGCGATATAGGCGCCTGTGACCGTAGTGTCATTTCTGTAAGCGTAGAGGGCATAGAGCGCAGCCGCCGCGAGCGCCGTCATCACCGCAATGCTCTTGCTGTGGGTGCGTCTTGGAAGACCTACGACATAGAGTATTACCCCGGTCGAAAACCACCAGACAAAAAGCGCGAAGAATATAGGCAAACCGTAGGTGAGCACGTCAGTCTCCCAATCGGCCTACCAGACTGGCGACATCCGGATTTGCTTTGGCAGTGGATTGTCGACGGCCTTAAGCGTGTAGATCCCTAGGAACGTCAAACCTGCGGAGGCTGCGAGGCCGATCTTTTTAAATCGCACGGTTAATCCCGTCTTACCCTGCAGCTCACTAAGCTTTTCGTTGATGGTTCTGAATTTTTCCATACCGGCGCGGAATTTTGGATGGTCGACATCGAGCGTGAGCGGGAAAACTTGTTTCGTGATTTCCGATGTCAGATGAAAAACCTTGTAGTCGTATTCGGTCGGATCCATCTCCATGGCCTTGTGAAACTCCGGCCGGGCGTGGTCGCGGACGTACATCGTGGCGTAAACTGCGAGCAGGAAGAAGCGCACCCAGAGCTTATTCATGCCGCTGACGAGATGCGGGTTGGCGCGCATGAGCAGCGCAAACGCCTCGCCGTGGCGGAACTCGTCGTTGCACCACTTCTCGAACCATTTGAAGATCGGATGAAAGCGCAAGTGCGGGTTGCGCTCTAGGTGGCGGTAAATTGTGATGTAGCGCGCGTAGCCAATCTTCTCCGAGAGATACGTCGCATAGAAGATGTATTTAGGCTTGAAGTACGTATACTTCTTGGTTTTCGTCAGGAAACCAAGATCAATGCCTATGCCGATGTCTTTGAGGCTGTCGTTGATGAATCCAGCGTGGCGGGCTTCATCCCGGCTCATATATTTGAACAGCTCGCAGATATCAGGATTTTTACCGCGCTTTTTCATTTCCGAGTAAAGGACACAGCCCGAAAATTCCGCGGTCAGCGAACTGACCAGGAAATCGACAAATTCCTTGCGTAGGGGCTCAGGCAATTTGGCGAGATCGAACTGATCCCAGGCTTCGGTGCGGCGGAAGTGGGTTTTGTTCGGGTCAGCCTTCATTTCGGCAAGCAGCGCATCCCACTCGGCGCGGACCGGCGTGACGTCGAGCTGGTCCATTTCCTTGAAGTCGGTTGTGTAGAACCGCGGGCTCAGCATCGCGTCTTGAACAGCAATGCGAGTTGTCTCGTTCGGGGCTATACCCAGAGTTTCGATGGTCATAGCTTTTTCCCCGAAGTAAAGCTCACTTCATAGAGTTCGGTGAGCTCGAAGTGCGCAGCTATACTTGTGTAGAGGCGCTCAAACCAGTTGGCGCGTGTCACGGTTGCGATGCGCTGCAGAGTAATTTTCTGTCCATAAGGTACGCGGATCGGTTCGCCGTGGACCAGAACCTCGTCGCCAGCTTCGATTTCAAGTCCACCATGAAGCTCGACATGCGCGTGAAGGCTGTCGAACGTGTTTTCGATCTCGATCGTGCACGGCACGTCGATCGACCTCTTGCCTTTGAAGGGATCTGACATGACTATTTTTCCCCGGCGTCCATAAGGTTCGTGAAAGCTGCAGCGTTACTCCCGCCGAAGGCGTTGAGTATGATCACGCGGCCCGTTGCGGTGTCCTGTATAATAGATTGTCCATTGGCAAGGCGGCTCAGGCGGTAGGGCTGCTCTGATCCGATGCCCGCGCGCAAGCGATCAAGCGCAAAATCCTTAAGCAAGATCCTAACGAAGCCGTGGCTGTCCGACGGCAAGACCTTGATTTCCTGATTAGTCCGGGTGTCGACGACGGACAAGGCTGAATTTGGCAGATCGGTAAATCTAAGGTCGCGGCTTTCAACGGCGGGCGCCGGCACGAGGCGCGTGGCGCCGAGGTCAGTGGTTCTCGCGACGTAAGCGGCGGCCATTGCCAGAGTAATCAGGGCCGCCGCGGCGGCGAGAATAACACCCGGGAACCTTTGTTCTTCTCTCTCTTCTACAATGAGTGGCGCAGTGTTTTGATTCACGGCTGGTTCCTCTACGCAGTTACGGCGTTGTCGCTAAGACCACCGAGTGATGCAGCAGCTGTTGCATCAGGTGCTGTCACGAGGCTTCGCTCAGACGCCGGAGTGGCATCATAAAGGGCCCTCGACAGAATGTTGGCCACAGAGGCCGGTTTAGCCAAGCAGCGCAGCATAGGTTGGGTCTTCGTCAAATGCCAAGGTCTTGCGTGCGGCCACAGGTGAAAATAAGCAAGTTTTCCTTTGCCTGTCAGCGTCATTGCGACATCACCCGTTCCATCACGCTGCACGTTGACGGCGGCCGAGGCGATGATCTTGTAGGGAATATTGACGCTCATCGGCATGGCGATACCGTAGCGCATGACAACGCGGCGCGACGTGATCGAATAGATCGTCGTCCGGCTGGTGAGCCGGGCAAGCAGCCCGATCAGGCCAAGGCCAGCAGCGGCCACCGCTGCGATCCAAAGTGCGGATGCAGTGGCTGCCGCCATATCTTCGCCAGCTGCATAGGCCGACCCAAGCCGCCAAGCGATGAGCGCTCCAAAGTAGAGCGCCACCAGTCCCGCATGGAAGACGTGACGCGCAACAGCGGTCCAGCTTGGCGCTCCCTGCCACAGGAGCGCCTCGCCTTCGGGTAAAAGTTCCGGCAAACCTGGTACAGGTTCAGTGTCGTATTCTCCGTTCACAGAAGCGGCTCCTGCCTCGAGGGTTCAGCATAGAGCGTGCCACCGCCATAGTAGGCGCAAATCTTGTCCTCTTCGAGCAACGTGACCTGGTTGGCATTGGCAAGTGCAGGAACTTGCGCGAACTGACGGCCAAGAATAGCGTTGACCTTGACTTGGCCACGCCGGCCAATGACGCGGGCAAAGGTGATGGGCAGCAGAACCGTCTTGGCGGCTCCCGACACGTCGACCTCGAGATAGCGGATAATCACTTCCGAGCGATCGACCCACACATCCTTGACCGTCCCGGCGACTTGACCATCAGCCCCAATAACGCTCATGCCGCGTGGATCAGCGTCACGCGTTTCAAGAGCGAAGGTGGTCGCAACCCGAAGCGGAACAATCTTGGCTTGACCTTCATGTGTGAGGTCAACGCTGTTGGAACGTTCAGCATAGGAGCCTGGGCCAACGGCCGCCAGCATCGGGTCACCGATGGGCGCGAGTGGGGCGCCGGGCCACGGTTCGACTTTCGCGGCGCGGTGATCCCGGTCATCGACCTTACCATTAGGGGCAGAGACCGTTCCGCCGTGGGGTAGGCGGAAAACTTTCGGCGGTGGTATAAACATGAAATCCTGGCTTTTGTACGTGTTGGAAGGTTCCGAGAACAACGGATAGCCTTCACGCCGGTCTTCGCGGCGAATGTAGAAGATCAGCCCCGCGAAAAAGGCCCAGAAGAGATAGAGCGTCACCTGAGCGACGTCGATGTAGCTGGTGATTTGTCCGAGTTTCATGTCGTTCCTCCGTCAGCAAGTATTAGCCAGGAAATTCAGCGAGTCCAAACTTAGTATCAACATGAGTCCGCGCAGAATTTGCGGGCCTTACGAGTGGCCCGATCGCAACGAGGGTTGCGAATAGGAGTAGAATTTCGAGCTGATAAACGGCGTTGTAACCCGTAGCGGGCCCGGTGAGTGTAGAGCCGAGGCTGCCGTTTGAAGCTAGGCCCGACACCGCGTCGCGAATGCCAGCGCCAACTGCGATGGCCAAACCCGCAGCCGTGGCTTGCACCGCCCCCCAAGCCCCTAGCGCGAGACCGCGCTGGCTTGTGTCCGCCAAGTTCATCGCGGCTGTGAGCGTACTGACGCCGAACAGCCCTGCGCCGAAGCCGATAAGCACAACGCCGGAACGGAATAGCAGAGCAGACTCGATGGACGCCGAGAAAATCACTGCAGGGAATGCCGCGAGACCCGCAAGGGCGCCGAAACCAGCGAGCCTATAGGGATCACCACCGCGGTTGAGGTACTGCGCAGCAATCGCAAATCCGGCAAGCGTGCCGGCCGCGAGTAAGCCGGTCAGAGCCGTCGTTTCACCAACGGTGAGGCGAAGGATTTCTCCGCCGTAGGGCTCGAGCAGAATGTCCTGCATGCTGAAGGCCGCAGTTCCAAGACCCAAGACGACGAGCCCGCGCATGGACTGATTGCTTTCGCGGAAACTGCGCCAGGCATCGCTGAAGCTGGCAGACGGTTCTATCGAGTTGGCGCGGGACGGGTCGCGCGCCTCTTGCTTCCATAGTGCCGCCACGTTGAGCACCATGGTGACCATCGCGGCGCCTTGAATGACTTGAATGAGCCGCAGTTGGCTGAAGTTCGACAGCAGCCATCCAAAGATGAATGAACTCGCGACCATGCCGACGAGCAGCATGACGTAAAGGAATGCAACGACGCGAGGACGCGAGGCTTCCGGCGCCAGGTCGGTTGCGAGTGCAAGACCGGCGGTCTGCGTGGTGTGCAGGCCTGCGCCGACGAGAAGGAACGCGAGTGCTGCACCGGCGACCCCGATCCATGCCGGGCCGTGGGTGTCGCCCGAGAGTACCAACAGTGCGAACGGCATGATTGCCAAGCCACCGAACTGCAGCATCGAGCCGAACCAGATAAAGGGTGCACGCCGCCAGCCGAGCGCGGAGCGATGATTGTCAGAACGGAAGCCAATGAGAGCGCGGAGCGGAGCAAACAGGAGCGGCAGTGCAACCATGATGGCGACAACCGAACTCGGCACACCGAGCTCAACGATCATGACGCGGTTGAGCGTGCCGTTGAGGAGGACCACGGCCATGGCAACAGAGAATTGAAACAGCGACAGCCGGACAAGCTTTCTCATGGGCAGTTCAACGGTGGCCGCGTCCGCAAACGGCAGATAGCGCCAGCTGATCTGGGCTATCAGGCGCTCAGTTGATGCCCTCAATCCGGTCATGCGCGGACCAGCTCCATGGCTTCCGATTTATAGAAACCGCTGGCGATGCGATGGCTTTTGCCGGGCGTCCATACTGCCAGCGCTGGCTCTGCAACGAGGGCACGGCGCAAAACGTCTGTATCGACGGGCTCGATGGCAGGCGCGCGGTCGCTTCGCGGGAAGAAGCTGCCCGCAGCAAACAGAGCCATCAACAAAGGCGTTCGCGGGGCAAATGTAAAATGGATCGAGCACTCTGTTCGGGCGGCAAGGTTCGCAACCATGCTAACCATGTCTGCGGTTTTGTAGTGAATGAGGCTGTCCATGGCGACCACGTGGTCGAAGCGGCCGAGAGACGGATCGAGCATGTCGCCGACAAAAAAATCGACGCGGCCCTTGCCAGTATCGAGTAGCCCTTGCGAGGCGCGTTCACGCGCAAGATCAACGAGCGATGCTGCTATGTCTATGGCGATAATGTGGGCACCGCGGCGGGCCGCTTCACAGGCAAAAGCGCCGGTGCCGCAGCCTGCATCAAGGATGCGGCGGCCCGTGAGATCCAACGGGAGTGACGAGAGAAGAACGGCGCGCATGCGGTCCCGGCCTTCCCGCACAGTCGCACGTATACGGCTTACGGGTGCGTCGGACGTGAGACGCGCCCATGTGTCGGACGCCGTCCGATCGAAATAGGTCTGAAGTTGACCGCGGCGCTGGCGGTAGGAGAGCGTGTGCATCAGTCATATCCCAGGAAATCGAAGATCTCGCGATCCTTCATAGGACGGGCTTCAATTGGTTCGGACCCAGCCCAGAGGTTTGCTGCGAGGCGCATATACTCGGTCTTGACGGCTTCAAGTTCCGGCGTCGATTCCATTTCAAACAGGGTCGATTTTTTGAGACGCGAGCGCCGGATGACGTCAAGATCCGGGAAGTGGGCAATACGCGTTAGACCGACGGCTTCGTTGAAGCGATCAATCTGGTCGGTGTCTTTGCTGCGGTTAGCGATGACGCCGCCGATGCGGACGCCGTAGTTCTTAGATTTGGCCTGGATAGCTGCAGCGATGCGGTTCATGGCGAAGATACTGTCGAAATCATTCGCCGTGACGATAATGCCGCGTTCGGCGTGCTGAAGCGGTGAAGCGAACCCACCGCAAACCACATCGCCGAGAACGTCGAATATGACGACGTCGGTTTCTTCAAGCAAATGATGTTCCTTGAGGAGCTTCACCGTCTGGCCAACGACGTAGCCGCCGCAGCCTGTGCCAGCAGGCGGGCCACCAGCTTCAACACACATGACGCCGTTGTAGCCTTCGAATACGAAGTCCTCGACTCGAAGCTCTTCGGTGTGGAAGTTGACCTGCTCGAGCACGTCGATGACAGTCGGCATGAGCTGCTTCGTCAGCGTGAAGGTCGAATCGTGTTTCGGATCACAGCCGATCTGCAGCACGCGCTTGCCGAGTTTGGAGAAGGCGACCGAGAGGTTCGACGACGTCGTGCTCTTGCCGATACCGCCCTTGCCGTAGACGGCGAAGACTTTGGCCGATGTCGAGATTTGAACCTTGGGGTCAAGGTGAACCTGGACGCTGCCGTCGCCGTCGCCTGTTTTTAGTTTTGATTGCACCGCGGGGCGGTTAATTAGGGTTGTGGTCATGCTGCAGCCTCCACTTCAATTCCTTCAAGACGATCTTCGAGTTCCTCGCCAGCGCGGCGTAGCGCTTCAAGGACGCTGGCATCGGGCTGCCAATATTGGCGTTCATGGGCTTCAAGCAGGCGGTTTGCGACCTTCGCCGACGCTGTCGGGTTGAGTTTAGCAAGACGCTCGCGCATTTCAGTGTCGAGTACGAAGGTTTGCGTAATCTGCTGGTAGATCCAAGGCTGCACCTGCCCCGTTGTTGCCGACCAGCCGAGCGTGTTGGTGACTTGCGCCTCGATGTTGCGCACGCCCTCGTAACCATGCTTGAGCATGCCCTCGTACCACTTCGGGTTCAGTGTACGCGTACGGGTTTCGAGCGCGACTTGCTCCGAAAGGGTGCGGACCAGTCCTTCACCGCGTGTCTGATCGCCGATGTAGACGGGCACAGCCTCTCCGCTGGCGCGCTTTACGGCGCGACTGATGCCGCCGAGCGTATCGAAATAGTGATCAACAGTGGTGACGCCGACTTCGACCGATTCAAGATTCTGATACGTGAGTTTCACACCCGCGAGCACGTTTTGGAGCAGCGCGGTCTGTTGCACGGGCTTGCCAGAGCGTCCGTATGCGAAGCTCTTGCGGCGCGAGTACGTTTCGGCGAGTTCGTCCTCACTCGACCAGTTGCCGCTTTCAATCAACGAATTAACGTTTGCGCCATAGGTGCCGTCGGCGTTTGAGAAAACGCGGAGTGAAGCCGTCTCAAGATCGCAGCCGTTCGCCTCCATGTAGCGGAGGGCGTGTTTGCGGACGAAGTTTTCATCTGCCGGTTCGTCGGCGCTGGCAGCCAGGAAGGTAGCTTCGGCAAGCAGCTTCATTTGCAATGGAAGTAGGTCGCGGAAGATGCCGGAGAGCGTGACCACGACATCGATGCGCGGACGGCCAAGATCTGCGAGCGGGGAGAGTGCGGCTCCGCAGAGCCGGCCGTAGCTATCGAAGCGGGGCTTAGCACCAAGTAACGAAAGCGCCTGGGCAATCGGTCCACCTTCGCTTTTCAGGTTGTCCGTTCCCCACAGAACAAGCGCGACGGTCTCTGGCAGCGGGTTACCGTCGGCCAGATGGCGGGCGAGCAAGCGATCGGCTTGGCGGGCGCCGTCAGCAACGGCGAAAGCGCTTGGAATACGGAACGGATCGAAACCATGCAGATTGCGGCCCGTGGGTAGAATTTGCGGCGTGCGGATCAAATCACCGCTCGGCGCTGGGCGCACGAAGCGTCCATCAAGCGCACGAACGAAGGCCGGGAGTTCGTGGTCTTCGCTCAACAAAGCATTGGTTTTCGCAATTTCGCGCAGCACGTTGAGGAGATCGCTGTTGCCGGGCTCCCCTGTGGCGGCGAGAGCCTGGTCCGGGGAAGCACCCGCAATAATGGCTTCGAGCGCGGGCTTTGCGACTATGGTGCCGTGGGTCGCCTCAGCGGCAGCAGCAAGGAGTTCGACCTTTTCATCCGGCGAAATAGCTTCTCCGACGACATGCAAGCCGTTCGGAATCAGCGCGTACTCGACGTCGAGAACTTTCTTCCAGAGGCCATTAACCTGAGCCTCGGCATGTTCCAGCGGCCACTGCGGCTCGGCAGAGGTGAGATCAAGTCCTGCAGCCTGCGCCTGAATGAGGGCCGCAAGATCGGCGCGTTCGCCGTCAGCCTCTGGCGTCAGGTTTCTCCAGCGCTCGATCGATGCCTTGAGGTCGATCAGTCCGCGATAGAGACCGGCCTGGGCTATCGGTGGCGTCAGATAGCTGATTAGCGTTGCAGCTGCCCGCCGCTTGGCCATGGTGCCTTCTGACGGATTGTTCGCCGCATAGAGATAGAAATTCGGCAAGTCGCCGATCAGCCGGTCTGGCCAGCAATCTGCTGACATGCCGGATTGCTTTCCAGGCATGAATTCGAGCGCACCATGGGTGCCGAAATGGAGGAGTGCGTGGGCGCCAAAGTCTTCTGAGAGATACCGGTAGAAGGCGCAGAAGGCGTGCGTTGGAGTGAAGCCCCTCTCGAAGAGCAGGCGCATCGGATCGCCTTCATAGCCGAAGGATGGCTGTACGCCGATGAGCACGTTTCCGAACTGGGCGCCATAAACGAAGATAGAACTTCCATCGCTCTGCTGGCGGCCGGGCGCCGGTCCCCATTGAGCCTCTATCTCATCGAGCCAACGCTGGCGGCTGACATGATGATCGGTCGGAATGCGCGCATGCACGTTGGCGGTGGCACCATAGCGGCTGGCATTGCCCTTGATAATCGTATCGCGCAGGGCATCGACGCTTTCGGGAACCTCGACGCTATAGCCCTCGTCACGCAGCTTCTTCAGTGTGTTGTGAAGCGAAGCGAAGACTGACAGGAAAGCGGCGGTGCCGGTCGCGCCGGCATTCGGCGGGAAATTGAAAATGACGATGCCGATCTTACGCTCCGCCCGCTTGGACTTACGTAAAGTCACCAGACGGCCGACACGCGCGGCAAGCATATCGGCTCGCTCGCTGCACACATGCATGTTGCGGTCGACGCCTTCTGACTTGAAGACGCAGCGCCGCTTGCAACCAGTACAGGCGATATCGCCACCATCCGAACGTCCGCCGAACACGATCGGTCCCGCCGCGCCATCGAGTTCGGGAATGGCGACCATGATGGTCGCCTCAACAGGCATCAGGCCGCGTTCCGAAGCGCCCCATGTTTCGAGCGTTTGAAACTCGACGGGGTGGGCTGCAATGTAAGGGACATCGAGACCGGCGAGCGTCGCTTCTGCGGACTTGGCATCATTGTAGGCTGGTCCGCCGACGAGGGAGAAGCCTGTCAGAGAAACGACGGCATCGACGGTGGTCCGGCCATCCTTGCGGAAGAACGTTTCAATGGCCGGGCGGTTATCGAGACCGGTTGCAAAGGCTGGCACGACGCGCAGGCCGCGAGCTTCGAAGGCGGCAATCACGCCGTCATAGTGAGCACTGTTGCCGGCCAGAACGTAGGACCGCAGGATGAGCAGGCCAACGGTGCCTTTGCATCCTGGCTGTGCTGCCGGCAACGCGTCGGCGCGCACGCTGACGCGGCCTTTGAGACGCGGGTGATAGACACCAACTTCAGGATACTCAACTGGCGGATTTGCCTTCAGTGTGCCGCGGAGGGAGCGGCGCGCGCCATCGGCATAGCGGTCCACGAGAAAGCGGACCATATTGACGACGTTCTCTTCCGAGCCCGCGAGCCAATATTGCAGCGATAGAAAATAGGCGCGGACATCCTGCGCCGTGCCGGGAATAAATCGCAAGATTTTAGGGATACGCCGCAACGTCGCCATCTGCTGCGCGCCGGCCGATGTTTTCTCACTCTTGTTGCTGCCGCGCAACCGCTTCAATAGCGCCATCGCGCCGCCCTGCGAGCCGTCCATCGAGAAGTTGCCGAGACGGGTCAGGCGAACGATTTCGCCCTCCGACATGGCGCCGATCATCGCATCGCAGTGATCGCGGCGGGCTTTGAGCCAGGGCAGAACGGCCTGAATGTGGTCTTCTATGAACAACATATTGGCGATGATGATGTCGCCCTTGGAAATGTCGTCACGGCATCGATCTAAAGCGTCTGGATTTGCTTCCCATTCCGACGCTGCATGCATGCTCAAACGCAAACCGGGAATAGAGCGCTCCAGCGCCGTGCGCGCGCGTTCCGTTGCGCCCGCAAGATGCGGATCGAGGGTAACTATGACGACCCGTACCGATGGTCCAACCTTGAAGGAAGGTTCAGCGGCTGAGATGTGCTTTTGCATCGTACAGAGTCTCTATCGTGATCGTTGTAATGCCATGGTCTGCTGCAAATCGTTCCGTGTTGCGCCGCGCCTTACCGCGGACAAAGAAAGGGATTTTCGAGAGTTCTTTTTCGGCTTCTGGCGCCCACTCGCTAGATTTAGCGGGGCCGTCAACGAGCTTCAGATGCGGTGCGGCTGCGGCTGAAGAGCCTATTGCAATAGCTTGCGCTGTCGCAGCGGCCCGCTCAGGGTCGCGTGCCTTGGACGAGCCGAGATGCGAGGGTGCGGCGTCGTCGTGAAATTCGAAATCCTCGCGGAACATCGCGAGCAGGTGTTCTTCTAGTCCCATCATGAGTGGATGGACCCAGGTATCGAACAACACGTTGGCGCCTTCAAAGCCCATCTGTGGCGAGTGGCGGGCCGGGAAGTCCTGAACATGAACTGGTGCAGATATGACCGTGCAAGGGATGCCCATGCGTTTGGCGATATGGCGCTCCATCTGAGTGCCGAGCACAAGTTCGGGTTGCAGTTCATGAACCTTGGCTTCGACTTCGAGATAGTCATCCGTGATCAGGGCTTCTACAGCGTAGAGCTTTGCGGCTTCGCGCACATCGCGGGCGAATTCTCGGCTGTATGTACCGAGCCCGACAACCGTGAATCCAAGTTCTTTCGAAGCGATCTTTGCGGCTGCAATGGCGTGCGTCGCATCTCCAAAGACAAAAACGCGCTTGCCAGTGAGGTAGGTCGAGTCGACCGAGCGCGAGTACCAGGGCAACCGGGACGTCTCGCGCGCAAGCATGGGCCCGGCATCAAGGCCGGCGATCGCCGCAACTTCCTCCAAGAACGTCCGCGTCGCGCCGACGCCAATCGGTACAGTTTTGACAGTCGGCTGGTTAAAGGTGCGTTGCAGCCATTGCGCCGCCTGGCCAGCGATTTCCGGGTAAAGTACGATATTAAAGTCAGCGTCACCGAGGCGTGCCAGATCAGCAGGGCGGGCACCCATGGGGGCAATGACCTTGACGTCGACGCCAAGCTCGGCCAGCAGCGACGTGACTTCCTTGATGTCGTCGCGATGCCGGAAACCAAGCGCCGTTGGCCCAAGAAGATTGCAGCTTGGCCGCCGGTCATTGGGGCGTGACTCACGCTTGGTACCCGGTGGCGGCGCGTTTGGCCCTGCAAAGGTACGTACCAGCTGGTAAAATGTCTCCGACGCGCCCCAGTTTTCCTTTTTCTGGTAGGCCGGCAGTTCGAGCGGCACGACCGGGATAGGCAGGTCTAGTGCCTTCGCCAAACCTCCAGGGTCATCTTGAATGAGTTCAGCCGTACAGGATGCGCCAACAATCATCGCGTCGGGCTTAAACCGCTCGTAAGCGTCGCGCGCTGTCGTCTTGAAAAGTTCGGCCGTGTCGCCGCCGAGATCGCGCGCCTGGAACGTGGTGTAGGTCACAGGCGGGCGCTTGGCGCGGCGCTCAATCATTGTGAATAGGAGGTCGGCGTAGGTGTCGCCCTGCGGTGCGTGTAGCACGTAGTGAACGCCCTCCATGGCCGTCGCGATGCGCATTGCGCCGATGTGCGGCGGTCCTTCGTATGTCCAGAGGGTCAGCTGCATGGCTACACCTCCAGCCGGGCGCGGCGGACGAGCGGCCGGGCAAAAAGTTCTGCCAAATCCCCGGCCTGTTCGTAGCCCTGCACCGGCGTAAACAGCAGTTCGATCGACCATTTGGTCGTAAAGCCTTCAGCTTCGAGCGGGTTGGCGAAGCCAAGGCCGCAGACGACGAGGTCAGGTTTTGCGGCCCGGCATCTGTCGAGCTGCTTTTCGACATCCTGGCCTTCGCTGAGAACGGTTGACGCAGGCAACTGGTCCAGCTCCATCGCCAGATGTTGCTTGTGAAGGTATGGCGTTCCAACCTCGACGGGGTCCATGTCGAGTTCAGAGGCCAGGAAACGCGCGAGGGGAACCTCAAGCTGCGAATCCGGAAAGAAGAAGATGCGCTTGCCGCTCAAGCGGAAGCGGTGCGGCTCTAGTGCCGCGCGAGCCCGCTTCTCGGCGGGGGCGATGACCGATTGAAAGACTTCAGCGTCGACGTTCCAGTCATTCGCCGCCGCGCGCAGCCAGCCAGTTGTTCCGTCGGCGCCGAGCGGGAAGGGGGCCAAGAGCCGCGTCGCGCCGGCGCATTCGAGCATGCGTGCGGTTTCGGTCAGAAAAGGTTGTGCGAGCAGGAACGACGTGTTTGGCCCGATCGGCGGCAGATCTTCGGCTTTACGCGGCGGCAGGAAATATACGTTCGTGATGCCGAGTTCGGCGAATAGCCGTTTGAACTGATCTTCAACGACATCGGCAAGGGCCCCTGCGACGAGGAGCGACTTTTCTGCATCCGGCGCCGCGCGCGGCAGTTCCGGCACAAGCGCCGCCAGGCAGGCGTCTTCGCCCTGCGTGAACGTAGTCTCGATGCCGCTGCCCGAATAGTTCAAGATTCGGACGCGGGGCGAATGATCCTTTGAAAGACGTTCTGCGGCGCGTGATAGATCAAGCTTGATGACTTCAGACGGGCATGAGCCGACCAAAAACAACAATTTAATTTCGGGGCGGCGTTCGAGTAGCTTCGTGACGACCCGATCGAGTTCGGCATTGCAATCGGCAAGTCCCGCGAGGTCACGCTCATCGATTATGGCCGTTGCAAACCTGGGCTCGGCGAAGATCATGACCCCGGCGGCCGACTGCACGAGATGGGCACAGGTGCGCGATCCAACGACCAGGAAGAACGCGTCCTGGATCTTACGATGCAGCCAAATGATCCCGGTTAATCCACAGAAAACTTCGCGCTGTCCCCGTTGACGAAGTACGGGACGCTCGTCAGCGCATTTTTCAATGCTTGCGAGTGTTGGTTTGACCGGAATGAGTACAGTCATTGTACAGCCTCCATCAGATTGGAGGCAGGTCCGTCCAAGCCCGGCGCTTCCCGGCGGGCGGCACGTAGCTTCAAAATGAACTGCGCGGCGTTGACGACGTAGGTCGCATACGCAGCAAGTGCCAGCAGCATTAAATTGTTGACGTTGAGTGACCCCGTAGCAAGTGCCACCAAATAAGCCGTGTGAAGGGCCAGCACGAGCATGCTGACGACGTCTTCCCAATAGAATGGCCGCGCAAAGAGGTACTGGCCAAAGACCTCTTTTTCCCAGATCGAGCCGGTCACCATGATGGTATAAAGTAGCAGCGTCTTGATCACGACGGAGGCAGTTGCGGCGGTTTCGCCGAGCCCCGTTGCCAGATAGCTCAGGACCAGCCAGGCGCTGACAAGAAAGACAAAGAACTGGATTGGAGCCAGCACGCCCTGCACAATCGTCCAACGCGACGCGTCCCGCCGCTGACGCTCATCGGCCGTGTAAAGCGATCTGCTTAGAGAGCTCCGCGACTGGTCGCCGTGCATTGCGCCCGTCCTCCCTTTCCGCCCGCGCTTTGGCGCGTAGCAGTGTTTAAGGGAAGACTATGGCGTGGCGATCAAGAATGTCAATCTGAATAGACGTACATTTTACTTTACAAATGTGTTGTGAGCGCTTTCTATGATAGAATTCTCCGTCGCGTCAGGTAATGTCATTTTTGTGATGTTACTCGGCGCAAAAAAAAAGCAAAAACGCTCCGGCATAGGGGCTTTGCATCACGCGTATCCTGGTATTCGGAGTGCTTCCCATGAATTCTAAGCCAGGAACAGTGATGGTGTAGGGGAGACGTCAGATGGGCATCTCAAGACAGCTTATTGAGGCTCAGAGCGATTGGACCGCAGGTGACGGACGTTCAAATGCGTATGCTTTAGAGCAGCGGCGTATCCTGTCACCGCGGAGGGTTGCGTCTAATCTCAAAAAACAGGCCGCATTGGCGCGGACGATTGAGGGCGAAATTATCCCGCGTTTGATGATGGCTCATAAATTCGACGTGCCTCAAACTTCTGCGCAGCGCAGTGGTTCCCTACCAGCTCCCTACGAGGCTGTTGAATTCGCTCAGGTCGTGCTTACACAGCCGGTCGATGTCGGTCTGGCCTATCTCGAAGCTATGCGATTCCGAGGTGTTTCGCTGGAAACGCTATTTCTCGAGGTCATTTCTCCTACTGCGCGTCACCTTGGTGAGCTTTGGAAGTCCGATCAGTGTGATTTTACCGAAGTGACAGTTGGCCTTACGCGCCTCCAGCAATTGCTTAACGAATTGAGCCCAGTCTTCGAGTCAGAGGACGAGCACCGCTCTTCAACGCGGCGGGCGCTGTTAATCGCATGTCCTGGGGAGCAGCATTCGCTCGGCCTCTTTATGGTTCAGGAATTCTTTAGCAGAGCGGGGTGGCATCTGCACCCAGTAGCTCCGAAAAATCATGCCGAGCTCAAAAACATCGTTCGGGCACAACGATTCGACATCGTAGGTTTTTCGTTGAGTTGCGAAATATTCTTGGACCACTTGAAATCTGCGATCCAAGTCACCAGACAACATTCTAAGAACCGCGCTGTGGGGATCATGGTCGGCGGTCGTTTGTTCAACGAGCACCCAGACTTGGTGGCCCGCGTTGGGGCCGATGCTACTGCGGTCGATGGACGGCAAGCCGTCCTCCGGCTTCCTGACGTGCTCGGTTTAAAAGCGTCAACCTGCTAATTTAGCTGTACTTGCCAAGGCAGGTGGTCAGCTCATGAAAAGGAATGTAGTGCCGGAATGGAACCTCAGTCCACTCGAGCGGCATTGGACGCATTCCGTGCTCCGAAAAAAACTCTCGGAGACCTCGATGCGGAAGCCGCAGCAAAATTAATTGCAGCTGTCGCTGATGTGGCGATTGTGGTCGATAACAAAGGCGTCATCCGCGACGTCGCGATCAGCAACGAAGAATTGGTCAAAGAAGAGTATGGCAAGTGGCTTGGCCAGCGATGGGTCGACACTGTGACGGTGGAAAGCCGTCCGAAGATTGAGGAGATGCTACGTGACGCGGCTGCGGGAGAGGTCCCGCGTTGGCGCCAAGTTAATCATGCCTCGAAACGTGGAGCGGACGTTCCAATCCGGTACTCGGCCATAGAAATCGGCGACAATGGACGGGTCGTAGCTGTCGGCAGGGACTTGCGCGCGATTGCGGCTCTTCAGCAAAGGCTTGTGGAAACGCAGCAAGTCATGGAGCGTGAATACGCCCGGCTGCGCCACGCGGAAACCCGCTATAGGCTGTTGTTTCAAATCGCCTCTGAAGCTGTCCTTGTTGTCGATGCGGTGACGCTGCGGGTCGTTGAATCGAACCCAGCCGCAACGCGCTTGTTGAGTAAAGCCGTAAAGCGCCTTGGTGGCCGCTCATTTCCAGAGATCTTCGACGCCGAGAGCGCTAAAGGCGTTCAAGCCCACCTTGCTGCTGTACGCGGTACGGGGCGCGCTGAGGATGTGACCGCTAAACTTACTGGAAGCAAGCAACAGTTCGTCGTTTCTGCGTCGCTGTTCAGGCAAGACAATACAACGCACTTTCTGGTTCGGCTTTCGCCGGCATCCAATCAAGGCTCTGATACACTGAACTTGAAGTCGAAAGTCTTCGATTTCGTCGAAAAGCTCCCTGACGGATTTGTCGTGACCGACCCCGATGGCCGGATACTGAAGGCGAATTCGGCGTTCCTTGAGCTCGTTCAGGTGGCCACCGAAGAACAAACTCACGGAGAGCTGCTCGAGCGCTGGCTCGGCCGCCACGCAACCGATGTGAAGGTGCTATCGACGAATCTCAAGGAACGGGGTTCGATCCGCAATTTTGCAACCGTCGTCAGGGGCGAATACGGCTCGACAGAAGACGTCGACGTTTCGGCGGTATCTGTAACGAATGGCGAACAGCCATGTCTCGGGTTCACAATCCGCCTCACCGGGCGGAAGCCTGAGGCCGCCACCAGCAACAGCAATCGCCGCGATGTGCCGCGATCCGTTGAACAGATGACCGAGCTTGTCGGCCGCGTTTCGCTCAAGGAACTTGTGCGCGACACGACCGACATCATTGAACGGCTATGCATCGAAGCGGCGCTAGAGCTGACCGGCGACAACCGCGCGTCTGCGGCAGAGATGCTTGGGCTCAGCCGGCAAGGGCTATACTCTAAGCTCCGCCGCTATGGCTTGGGCGATCTTGATGGCGACGACGACTGATTTTTGCTTCTTACTTTTGCAGCCTGCCCTAGGATTCCGCGGGCATACGGATGTAACTCGCGCGACTTTTTTGGAGCGATACTTCGTCACCGATATGACGCTATTTTGTGTAACTATAGATTGACAGTCAGTGAAGCCGGCCTTACCTTTCTACAATGTCCCAGCCAGCGTTAAACTCTTCCCACACAGTCTCCGTTCCGAGTCCCGCTGTTGTGCTCGAGCTGTTGAAGCCGATCACATGGTTTGCTCCGATGTGGGCGTTCATGTGCGGTGTCGTCTCGTCAGGCTTTTACATCACCGGGACGAGCTGGCTGCTTTTGGTTGCAGGCGTTCTGCTCTCAGGCCCTCTCGTGTGCGGCACCAGCCAAGCGGTCAACGATTGGTACGATCGCCACGTCGATGCCATCAACGAGCCCAATAGGCCGATCCCATCGGGCCGCATTCCCGGGCGATGGGGATTATACATCGCAATAGCTTCGACGTTACTCTCGCTTGCCGTCTCAACAGTGCTCGGGCGCTGGGGTTTTGCGGCGGCGGTTATTGGCTTGGCGCTCGCGTGGGCGTATAGCGCGCCGCCGCTGCGCTTGAAGCAGAACGGCTGGTGGGGAAATGCCGCTTGTGCGCTCTGTTACGAAGGGCTCGCTTGGTTCACGGGCGCTGTTGTCATGACTGGGGGCCTCCCCGATTGGCGCATCACGCTTCTGGCCGGACTTTATAGTTTCGGCGCGCACGGCATCATGACTCTCAACGATTTCAAGTCGGTCGAAGGCGACCGGCAGCTGGGTGTGCGGTCGCTACCGGTACAGCTTGGCGTCGGAAACGCTTGCCGCCTCGCCTGTGTTGTGATGGCGATTCCGCAGGCGATTGTAGCCGGACTACTCGCGAGTTGGGATAAGCCTGTTCACGCGGCCCTTGTCGCCGGCATGCTTGCGGTTCAAATCGGATTGATGAGCCTTCTGCTGCGTCAACCGCGCGAACTGGCTCCCTGGTACAACGCCACTGGCGTTACCCTCTACGTCATAGGCATGCTGGTCAGCGCCTTTGCGGTACGCGGCCTTCTTGCGGGAGCCCTGTGATGCGGGACCGTCTCGGTTGGCTCGGGATTGTTCGGCTTGGGCTTGTCCAGACGGCACTGGGTTCGATCGTCGTATTGACCACGTCGACGATGAACCGGGTCATGGTCGTCGAGCTTGCGTTACCGGCCATTCTACCAGGAGCACTTGTAGCATTTCACTATGCGTTGCAATTCTTGAGGCCGCGATGGGGCTACGGCTCGGACGTCGGCGGGCGCAGAACGCCCTGGATCATGGGTGGCGTTGCCACGCTGGCGATCGGCGGCACGGGAGCTGCGGTCGCAACGGCGTTGATGGCCGAGAGTTTGACAGCGGGCTTGGTGCTTGCAACTGTTTCGTTCGCGCTGATAGGGATTGGCGTCGGTGCTGCCGGTACATCGCTTCTGGCGTTTCTCGCGAACCGCGTCGCAGAAGACAGGCGCGGTGCGGCCGCGACAATCGTGTGGTTGATGATGATTGCCGGGTTTGTTGTGACGACCATCGTCGCTGGACATTTTCTCGATCCCTTCTCGCTGTCGCGGCTCGTGGCCATCACGGCGGCTGTATCGGCGCTCGCAGTTCTGGTGACGGCTCTTGCCTTGTGGAATATTGAAGAGCCCGCAGCATCAGTTGCCAAGGATTCCAAGGCGGTTGCTAGACCGTCATTCCGCGAGGCGCTTGCTGAGGTTTGGAACGAGGCGCGAGCCCGGCGTTTCACCATCTTCGTGTTCGTCTCGATGCTCGCCTACAGCATGCAGGACCTGATCCTCGAGCCGTTCGCTGGGATTATGTTTGGTCTTACCCCTGGAGAAACCACAAAACTTGCGGGTGTTCAGCATGGAGGCGTGTTCTCAGGCATGGCGCTTGTTGCGCTCACCGGCAGTGCGGGGCTCGGTCTCGGCTCGCTCAGGACTTGGACCATCGGCGGTTGTCTAGCCTCCGCTGTCGCCCTCCTGGGGCTCGCCGCTGCAGGAACTGGCAGTCCGGATTTCCCGCTGCGAGCCACCGTGTTCGCGCTTGGCCTTGCCAATGGCGCTTTTGCTGTCGCCGCGATTGGATCGATGATGCAGCTAGCAGGAAGCGGCGCCAAGTCGCGCGAAGGCGTGCGTATGGGGCTGTGGGGCGCCGCCCAGGCCGTTGCGTTCGGCATGGGCGGTTTTCTGGGAGCACTCGGTGCCGACGTTTTGCGACAAGTCGTTGAGACGCCAGTAACCGCCTACACGACCGTATTCTTGGTTGAGGCGCTGTTGTTCCTGGTCGCGGCGCGACTGGCGGCAGGGGCCATCGACAACGAGGCTGCTGTGGCTGTTGATGGCGGGACCGTACCCGATCATCCGTTTCCAGAACTAGGCCGAAGGTGACAACTATGGCAGAGCTTGAAACCTATGATGTGGTGGTCGTCGGCGGCGGCCCATCGGGAGCGACGGCTGCGACAGACCTCGCCAGCAAGGGGCACTCCGTACTTCTTCTTGATCGCGCTGGACGCATCAAGCCCTGTGGCGGCGCTATCCCACCGCGGTTGATCAAGGACTTCGACATTCCCGACGAACTGATCGTTGCCAAGGTCACGTGCGCCCGCATCGTTTCGCCTGCGAACAAGCAGGTCGATATGCCGATCGAAACCGGTGGCTATGTCGGAATGGTTGATCGCGACGTCTTTGATGAGTGGTTGCGCAAGCGGGCTGAAAGCGCGGGCGCCACGCGCCGCACTGGGACTTTCGAGAAGCTATCCCGCGATGCAGACGGCGTCTCAATCGTCTCGTATCGCCCGAAGGGCGCGCAAGAGTCCGCGCTTGAGAGCATTAAAGCGCGCTGCGTGATCGGTGCGGATGGCGCGAATTCCGCCGTCGGCAAGCAGGCGGTGCCGGGCGCCGATAAGACGCCGTTCGTCTTTGCCTATCACGAGATCATTCGATCGCCGTCGGCGGCTGAGCTGGCGATCGTTCCCAAGAACGGCTCAACGTTCGACGGCCAACGCTGTGATGTCTTCTACCAGGGTTCATTGTCGCCGGACTTCTACGCCTGGATATTTCCTCATGGCGAAACCATTAGCGTGGGAACAGGTTCAGCGCACAAAGGCTTCTCGTTGCGGTCGGCGGTCGGCGCGCTGCGCGAAACCGCCGGGCTTGATGGTACTGAAACCATCCGTCGCGAAGGCGCGCCTATCCCATTGCGTCCGGCAAAGCGCTGGGACAACGGCCGCGACGTCATTCTTGCGGGAGACGCGGCGGGTGTCGTGGCCCCGGCATCAGGTGAGGGCATCTATTATGCCATGTTTGGCGGACGCCTCTCAGCCGATGCTGCTGATCAGTTCCTAGTGACGGGGGATGCCCGGGCGCTGGCCACTGCGCGCAAGCGTTTCATGAAAACCCATGGAACCGTGTTTTGGATCCTTGGGATGATGCAATATTTTTGGTACAAGAACGACGCGCGCCGCGAGAAGTTCGTGAACATTTGCCGCGATAAAGATGTGCAGCAGCTCACCTGGCAGTCTTATATGCACAAGGAGCTTGTGCAGTCGCGCCCCCTGGCGCATGTGCGTATTTTCTTCAAGGATCTTGCACACCTCTTTGGGCTGGCATCGTCCTCGAGGAACTAGGCAGACGAGGGATAGTGTTTGGCTGAACTCTTTGCATCAGGGCGCATTGCGGATGTTGTCATTGCTCTGATGGTGATGGAAGCTATAGCTTTGGTCGCTTATCGCAGTTTCTCGGGCCACGGTATCGAGACCAGTCAGGTTTTGACCAACCTCGCGGCGGGTATTTGCCTCTTTATGGCGGTGCGCTTTGCGCTGACCGCAGCAGATTGGCCCTGGATCGGCGGCAGTCTTGCTCTGGCCCTCGTCGCACACGTTGCAGACCTTAGGTCGCGTTGGCGGACCTAAAAAAAGCGCGTACGTCAAGTTCGAGTTGTATTCCGCTGCTCGAGAGGCTCAGCGCAATGACGCTTGAAGCCATTATTATACGTGCCGATGGCGCTTTGGCAGAGACCGAGGAGCTGAGACATCTAGCCTTTGCTAAGGTCTTTGCCGAGGCTGGCTTCGAATGGCACTGCGACCGCGCGCAGTTCTCCCAGTCGCGCACGCTCGGCAATGCCAAGGCCCGATTGACCTATTTCGTTCGCCAATACTTGAGTAGGCGCCCCGAAACGCCAGACGTGGAACAGCTGATTGGTGCGATGCAGCGCCGCGCCGCTAAAGTTTTCGGCGAACTGGTTGAGGGCAGCGACGTTGAGCCGAGGTCCGGAATTAGAGACCTCGTTGTTGTGGCACGCCGCGAAGGAATACGGCTGGCTCTTGCTGCTGGGCTGAAGCGGGAAGTTGCGCAAAGTCTATTGTTCAAAGTGCTTGGCGCACTCGGGCAGGACGCCTTTGAAGTCATTGCCGCACGGGAGGACGCAGACAGCCCCGTTGCAGGTGACCAGATTTACCGGGATGCTCTCGAAGAATTGTGTTTGCCTCCTAGAAGCTGCCTTGTTGTCGAGGCTACACTTGCCGGAGCACAGGCGGCCAAGCTTGTTGGGTTACCGGTCATCACTATCCGCAGCGCCTATTGTTACGACTGCCCGGGTACCGGCGACGAGGCCATGGTGTTCGAGGATCTCCCGAGCTTGGTCACGCACAGTGACAAGCGGCGGCTTGATCCCTTGAGTGCTGACGAGCGTGTCGAACTTGTTACGGCGCTGCAGCGTCTGCACGCAGGTAATTTTGATGGTGTCTCAGGCTCAAACAGGAGTGGTGTGATGCGTGTATCTGACATCCTGAAGACCAAAGGCTCGGCCGTTAAGACAATTGCCTCGAACGCAACCCTGCGCGCTTTCGCTCATGCGTTGCGCACCGAGGCGGTGGGCGCCATGATTGTCATCGACAGCAAAGGTGGGCTCCAAGGCATTATTTCCGAGCGCGATTTGGCACGGGGTCTTGCCGAATTTGGCGCCGATTTGCCGGCCATGGCGGTCTCGGACTTGATGACTAGAGCGGTCGTGACGTGCGCGCCAGACGATAGCGTCGCCGCAATCTCCAAAGTCATGACGCAGCGCCGCATTCGACATCTGCCCGTGGTTGTTGATGGCGGCCTCGTCGGTCTCGTGAGTATCGGCGACGTGCTCAAACACCGCCTCGACGAAGTGCAGCTCGAAGCCAACGTGTTGCGTGACTACGCGATTGCTCGCAAATAATCGCGGCATGGCCATAAGTTAACAGATATTCGCGCGGGTTTTGCTTGCGCGATCCCCGTCACTTTTGCCAATCTCAGGTTTGGAGAGGACATGTTTGGCCGAGGCCGTTGATGCGGCGTGGTCGTCCGGCGCGTATTCCGATCCTAGTGTTGAACATCCATCTAAGTGGGATCACTCAAGCATGCCGGCGCTGTTTCCGTTCTCTGCCATCGTCGGTCAAGACGAGATGAAGTTGGCTTTGTTGATTGCCGCAACCGATCCAAGCGTTGGCGGCGTCCTCGTGTTCGGAGATCGCGGAACAGGAAAGTCGACGGCCGTTCGGGCGCTAGCCGGTCTTTTGCCGCCTATGCAGGTCGTGAGAGGATGCCGCTATCATTGTGACCCAAAGCAGAAAGGCGCGTGCACGCACGTTCCTGCTGACGCGGTCCAACTCGTCGACGAAGTTGCCGTCCAAGTTGTCGATTTGCCTCTCGGGGCAACCGAAGACCGGGTAGTCGGCGCGCTCGACCTTGAGCGAGCCTTGACCAGCGGAGAAAAAACCTTCGAGCCGGGACTACTCGCCCGTGCGCATCGTGGATTTCTCTACATCGATGAGGTCAATCTCCTTGAAGATCATCTCGTTGACCTGCTGCTGGATGTCGCCGCATCGGGAGAGAACGTGGTTGAACGTGAAGGTTTGAGTGTGCGTCATCCGGCGCGTTTCGTGCTCGTCGGCAGCGGCAACCCCGAGGAAGGCGAGTTGCGGCCGCAATTGCTCGATCGGTTCGGATTGTCGGTTGAGGTAAAGACACCGACGGACCTTGAAAAGCGCATCGAAGTTGTGCGCCGCCGTGATGCGTTCGAGCGAGACACTGTAGCGTTTTTGGCCCGGTTTAAGAAAGCCGACGAACAGATCAGGGCCGATCTCAAGAAGGCACGCCAGAGACTTGCAGATGTCCGCGTGCCAGATAGCGCATTGGAACGCGGCGCCCGGCTGTGCATGGCACTTGGTACGGACGGACTTCGCGGCGAATTGGTGCTTCTCAGGGCGGCGCGGGCTTTTGCAGCCCTCGAGGGAGATAAAGACGTCGGAGACAGACATGTCATGCGTGTCGCGGCCCCAGCCTTGCGTCACCGCTTGAGACGTAACCCGCTGGACGATGCCGGGTCGACCGTTCGCGTCGAACGCGCGGTGAGGGAACTCTTCGCAGCCGTTGAGGAGCGGCGTGCCGTATGACAACGAACGACTCCCACGTGCTTTCAGTCTGGAGTGGAGCGATACGTGCAGCAGCGTTGTTTGCCGTCGATCCGGTTGGCGTTGGTGGAATTTCTCTCAGAGCTCGAGCTGGGCCGGTGCGGGAACGCTGGTTAGCGGTCTTGGCAAGCCTTCTTCCTCCTACCATCCCTGTTAAGCGCGTGCCGGTGCACGTGTCCGACGGCCGGTTGCTCGGCGGCTTGGATTTAGCGGCAACGCTGAAAGCCGGTAGACCAGTTGCCGAGCGCGGCTTGTTGGCCGAGGCGGATGGCGGCGTGATCATTCTCCATAGCGCTGAGCGTCTCGACAGTGGCACTGTTGCCCGTATTACCAGTGCCATGGATCAGGGCAAGGTTAGCGCGGCACGCGACGGCTTAGCCTTCGAAGCGGTCTGCCACTTCGGTGTCGTCGCAATGGACGAGGGTGTCGCTAGTGATGAGCGGCCCGCTGCTGCTCTTGTTGACCGCCTTGCATTTCAGCTTGAACTCGAAGGAATACGCGCCGCGGATGCCGTCCCGCCCCAAGGCGTTATCGAAAAGGTTATTGCCGCGCGGCAGCAGTTGGCACAGGTTCAGGCCAATGATGAAATTACGACTGCACTATGCACTGCGGCTTACGCGATGGGTATCGATTCGGCACGAGCGTCGCTTCTGGCGCTGCGGGTAGCCTGCGCCGCTGCAGCACTCGACGGACGCGGATGCGTGTCTGAGGCCGACGCAGCGCTGGCTGCGCAACTCGTGCTAGCCCCGCGAGCAACGCTTTTCCCAAACGATGAGACCCAACCCGAGACCCCACCGGAGCCGCCGCCGCCCGACACTGAGCAGGACACGGCGGACAACGATGACCAAACGCAGCTTAACGGCGACATACCGCTGTCAGATATGGTTCTCGAGGCGGCGAAAGCGGCAATCCCTGCAGGTCTTCTTGCCACATTGCAGTTGGACCGGGCTCGCCGCCCAAGCGCCAAATCATCGGGTGGCGCTGGCGCGAAACAAAAATCTTTGAGGCACGGCCGTCCACTCGGTGTCCGCCGCGGTGAACTTAAATCTGGCGCGCGCTTGAATGTGATCGAGACCTTGCGCGCCGCTGCGATGTGGCAGCCGCTGCGCCGCCGCGAGGCGGCTCTGCGCCTGGAAGGCCTGAGCTCCGGGCGCCGCCGCGTTGAAGTTCGTAAGGATGATTTCCGTATCACGCGTTTCAAGAATCAGACCGAAACAACGACAATTTTCGTTGTCGATGCATCGGGGTCGGCAGCCTTGCACCGGTTGGCAGAAGCCAAGGGTGCAGTAGAGTTGCTGCTGGCGGATTGCTACGTGCGCCGCGATCAAGTCGCGCTTATCGCTTTTCGCGGCAAGGCAGCGGAACTGCTGCTCCCGCCGACGCGCTCGCTCGCAAGAGCCAAACGCAGCCTTTCCGGCCTTCCCGGGGGCGGTGGCACGCCCATCGCTCAAGGCATAGATATGGCGCTCGCGCTCGCCGAGGCCATCCGGCGAAAGGGCCATACGCCAACCGTGATCGTATTGACGGACGGCCGCGCCAATATCGCCCGCGACGGATCTCCGGGGCGTCCGAAGGCCGAAGCTGACAGCCTCGCTGCAGCCCGGTCGCTTGCGTTAGCGGGTGTTGCGGGCCTTGTTATCGACACCTCGCCGCTTCCGGCGCAACAGTCGGAGCGGTTGGCGGAGGCGATGGGTGCGGTCTATCTGCCGTTGCCGTATGCCGACGCGGCCACGGTTTCGAGGGCCGTCAAGGCGACGGCAGACGGCAATCGTCAAAGCTCGTTGTCATCGCGATGAATAGCGCCATGCGGGCGGGGCGTTGACCCTGATGGACCGCTTGATTTTTGACAAAGATGGCCGCGATTGGCCAAACCGGGAAGCCAGCCGCTTTGTAAACGCAGCTGGTTTCACATGGCACGTCCAGGTCCTGGGCAAGGGACCCGTCATGCTGCTGGTTCACGGGACCGGGGCCTCGACCCATTCGTGGCGCCTTCTTATTTCGCTCCTGGTACCGCATTTTTCACTCGTTATCCCAGATCTGCCCGGCCACGGATTCACCGATACGCCCCCAGATGACGCGTTGACGCTTCCCGGCATGGCTGCGGCTCTTGGTGCCATGCTGCGCGTTTTATCGGTTCGACCCGTTTTGGCAGTTGGTCACTCCGCGGGCGCAGCGGTATTGATCCGCATGACACTCGATCGCCTCATCGATCCGGCGGCCCTGGTCAGCATCAATGGTGCGCTGCTTCCGTTCGACGGATTTGCGGGGCACTTTTTCTCGCCGCTTGCAAAATTCTTGTTTCTCAATCCCATCATGCCACGTCTTTTCGCGTGGCGAGCGAATGACCCAAAAGCCGTTGAGCGCATTTTGCGGGGCACCGGGTCTGAGATCAAAACAGAAGATGTGGACTACTATGCACGTCTGTTCCGGTCGCCTGCGCACTGTGCGGCAGCCCTCGGCATGATGGCGCGCTGGGATTTGCAAAGCCTCAAAGCTGACTTGCCGAAACTCGCAACGCGGCTCGTGTTGGTGGCAGGGTCCAAGGACAAAGCTATCGCGCCGGCTGATGCCGTTCGCGCCAGCCGCCTTGTTCAGAAGGGCATTGTGATCGATATCGCGGGAGCAGGTCATCTGGCGCACGAGGAGCGGCCCGAGGCTGTCGCCGAGATCATTTATCAGGCGGCAAGAGCTGCACCCACCACGGCCAGCACCTAAGCAGGTCAGCAAGGAGATACCCTACTGTGTGCAGCGCAACACCGGCCACTTGCAGCTTTGAAGCGGCACAAAATGTGTTCCCTAATGTTTCGTACTCTATCCACTTGCATGCGGCAAGCTGACACTGTTAAATGTCATCCTATGTTGACAGTTCACTTGCATCGGCTGGGAACTATGGCTCGTTATGAGCCTCTCATCTGTGCGGGGCTGACGGCGCGCAGGCGAAAAGGCTAGCGGTTGGGGCCGATGCATCAAGTCCGTGACATATCAATGACGTATGCAGCTGACTTGACAGCTTGCCGTGCTCTCCTCCGCACGGGATCGCGCACGTTCTATGCGGCATCGTTCCTGTTACCGCGCAGGGTCCGAGAACCAGCGTCTGCGCTCTATGCCTTTTGCCGTCTCGCCGACGACATCATCGATTTAGGTGGAGATTCCCAGGCTGCTCTCGCCGAACTTAAGGAACGTTTGGACCGCGCCTATGCCGGATCGCCTTTGGATATTCCAGCCGATCGCGCCTTCGCCGGAACCGTGGCACGCTTCAACATTCCGCGGGCTCTCCCAGAAGCGCTGTTGGAGGGTTTCTCGTGGGACGCCAGCGGGCGGAGATACGAGGATTTGGCCAGCGTCCAAGCCTACGCAGCGCGGGTCGCGGGCACTGTCGGCGCCATGATGGCGCTGCTGATGGGCGCTCGTTCAGCTGAGGATTTGGCGCGCGCAACGGATCTCGGCATCGCCATGCAGCTGACCAACATTGCCCGTGATGTTGGAGAAGACGCGCGGGCAGGGCGGCTTTATCTTCCGCGGAAGTGGATGCGTGACGAAGGACTTGACCCCGACGCATGGCTGGCAAATCCTGCTTTCTCGGCCGCTTTATCGTCCGTGATAGAGCGGCTGTTAGCTGTTGCTGAGGCGTTATACGCGAGAGCAAGCTTAGGCGTTGCCCGGCTACCCGCGGACTGCCGCCCAGGGATTTTCGCTGCGCGCTATCTCTATGCAGAGATTGGGCACGAGCTTGCGCGGCACGGCTATAACTCAGTATCTCGACGCGCGATTGTGCCAGCGGGACGAAAGCTGCGACTCATAAGCCGCGCCATTGCCGCCGCACCAATCAAGCGCCCCGGAAACGGTGCGGCAGCTGTTGGAGAGGCTGATTTTCTCGTAACGGCTGTTGTCGGCCGCAACCGTTCGAAGCCAGGGGGTGAGCACCAGGCAAAGCCCGATGTTCGCTGGTGGGACGTTCACGGGCAGGCTGTCCTGCTCATCGAACTTCTTGAACAGTTTGAGCAGCGTGAAATGACCCGGCGAAGCCAGGCACATGGGGCTGCTGGTATGCTTTCGGCCCGCGCCAGCGTGGAGGCGTGACGATGATGTACGATACGGGTGTTCATTTGTTGGTCTACGCTTAGCGCTGTTCGCCGCCTCGCATCAACGATCCGGATATACCGGTGCAAACGTAATTTGGCTTGGAGTGACGATATGACCGCACACACCAACCCGCCGGCAGCAGCTCCGAAGCCACTTCTCGACCGTTGCAACACCCCTGAAGACTTGAGGAAACTCGCAGAGTCCGATCTTCGGCAGGTCGCCAATGAATTGCGCGACGAGATGATCGATGCCGTGTCGGTAACGGGTGGCCATCTCGGCGCCGGGCTCGGCGTTATCGAGTTGACCGTAGCGCTTCACTATCTTTTCGATACGCCGCGGGACCGATTGATCTGGGATGTCGGGCATCAGGCTTACCCGCACAAAATCCTCACAGGACGGCGTGATCGCATTCGCACGTTGCGTCAAGGTGGTGGGCTTTCTGGCTTCACGAAACGGGCCGAGAGCGAATACGATCCGTTTGGTGCCGCGCATTCCTCAACGTCGATCTCTGCCGGCCTCGGCATGGCGGTTGCGCGTAATCTTAAAGGCGGCAAGAACAACGTCATCGCAGTCATTGGTGATGGCGCGATGAGCGCCGGAATGGCGTATGAGGCCATGAACAACGCCGGCGCCCGCGATGAGCGCTTGATTGTCATCCTCAATGACAACGACATGTCCATTGCGCCGCCGACAGGAGCTTTGTCAAAGTATCTAGCGCGCATGACGTCGAGCGGGACTTACCTAAGCTGGCGGGACTACGCCAAACAGTTGGCCAAGAAGCTGCCAAAGAAATGGGAACGCCGCGCCGCCCGCGTCGAGGAAATGTCGCGAACCTACTGGTCAGGGGGGATGTGGTTCGAGGAACTCGGCTTCTACTACGTCGGTCCGATCGATGGCCATGATCTCGACCAGCTCTTGCCGGTCCTCAAGAACGTCCGCGATTCCGATCAAGCCCCCGTGCTTTTGCATGTCGTCACAAAAAAGGGCAAGGGCTACGGTCCGGCAGAAGCCTCCGACGACAAGTACCACGGCGTTGCCAAGTTCAACGTTGTCACCGGGGCGCAGGTAAAATCCAAGCCGAGCGCGACGTCCTACACACGGGTGTTTGCCGACAGCCTGATCGAACAGGCAAAAAAGGACGAAAGGATCGTCGCTGTAACCGCGGCGATGCCGGATGGGACTGGGCTTGATCTTTTCGGCAGAGCCTTCCCGGATCGCATGTTTGATGTTGGCATCGCCGAGCAGCATGCTGTGACCTTCGCCGCAGGGTTGGCATCCGAAGGCATGAAGCCATTTGCAGCGATCTATTCGACGTTCCTGCAGCGCGGCTACGACCAAGTCGTCCATGATGTTGCCATACAGCGTCTGCCGGTTCGGTTCGCAATCGATCGCGCCGGTCTCGTGGGTGCCGATGGACCGACGCATGCTGGATCGTTTGACCTTGCCTATCTCGGCTGCCTGCCAGATTTCGTGATTATGGCAGCCTCCGATGAGGCTGAATTGAAGCACATGGTTGCCACCGCTGCGGCGATCGATGACCGGCCGTCGGCTTTCCGCTATCCGCGCGGCGAAGGCACCGGTGTTGCCATGCCGGCCGAAGGGCAGGTTCTTGAAATCGGCAAGGGTCGCATTCTGCGTGAGGGAACGTCAGTAGCCCTTCTGTCACTCGGTACGCGTCTCACCGAAGTCAACATGGCTGCAGACCAACTTGCCGCTTGCGGTCTCTCAACCACTGTCGCTGATGCGCGGTTTATGAAGCCGCTCGATCACGACCTTATTCGCCGCCTTGCCAAGGAACACGAGATACTGATAACGATTGAAGAAGGCTCGATCGGTGGGTTCGGCAGCCATGTGCTGCAGTATCTGGCAACTGAGGGCCTTCTCGATCGCGGCCTTAAAGTCCGGCCACTTGTCTTGCCGGATATCTTCATCGATCACGACAAGCCCGAGGTAATGTACGCAAGGGCCGGATTGGATGCCGCCGGTATTATTCAAACAGTCTTTACGGCTTTGGGACGTGGCATGCAGACCGGTGGTGTGAACGCCCGGGCCGGTTGAAACCGGCCGGCTTTCGGCAGCGTACCTCTTAATGAGGTCGCAGTTACTGGCGGGCTCGCTGGAGCAGGCGCTGCACGATGGAACAACACTACGGTCTGATCGAGCTTTTTGTCATCTTCGGCATCGTGCTTGCACTTCTCGTCTATGAGCTCATCTCTGTGCGCCGGTCTTTGCGCGAGAGCGCAAAGTTGGCAGAGGATCTCAAATCTCGGAACACCCAACATCACACCACAACTTAAACAAGGGCTCCTCTGTCATGCCCAGATGGCCACTCGCATTTGACTCCTCCAAAGTAGCGCCCGCTTGAAGGGCTATGCTTAGGTCTGGATTATTTCCTCGGCGACTAACGCTATCGTGCGGTGCGCGGCATCCTGAAATGCAGGAGCGACTGCACCCAACGAGTTCTGAAACGGTCGAGTGACAGGCTTTCGTGCATGCCTGTTACTGGTGAGCCGCCGATTGTCGCGGCAACAATTGAACGTGAATAGAAAGGCGTATCTTCGAGGGTTTTGAGCACTTTGGCTTTGCCCGGATCGTCTGAACGCGTTTCCCTAGCCATGCGCCAAATGAGTGTGGATGGCAGGTGCGCTTTAGGTGGGGCCGCAATGGTTTGAACAAAGCCCTGCGGATCAATCCGCAGCGCAAGTGAGAAATCACGCTCGAAACGCCGGCTACCGTCGTATAGAATTGTTGTTCCCGACGCCGTGCTAGCCCGCGACCAGTTCCAACCGGTAAAGGAGGCTTCCAGGGGCGCCGAACCTGAGTTCCAATCGAAATAGCCGTGGCCCTTCCAAGACAAGGCAGGCCGTTTCAAATCCACCTCTAAGCGCGAAAACGGTGCGATCGGGCGCCAGACATGCTGGCCGTGGGCCGCCAGCGTAAATGATTGAGTGACCGTCGCAGAAGGATAAAGCCTAATCGTTCCCGTTATGCGAGTTGGAATGGGTACCGTCACCTCTTCGATCTCGATGCTTAGGCTCGTTCCGTCCCAATGTAATCCGCTCGGCCCGATCGACAGAGTGTTTGTATCGCGGCTGAGCTGTTGCCGGCCGCGTTCGGTTAAGGCCCAGCGTTTCCCGCTTGCGCCATAAAGTGCGACGTTGAGCGCACAATGATTGTCCGGGTCGCCGGCTCCCTTGCGCCGAGCCCGGGCGTAATATGGGGAAAAAACGCTCCCGATCATGGCGATAATGCTCAGCCCGTGCTGCCCGTCATCGCTCAAAGCGTCTATGTACCACCAAGCGTAGCCATTACACGCAATCGGTTGAGCGAAGTCCGGGCCACCATCGAACGCCATTCGATTCACCAGCTTTCCAGAGCTTCTGTCAAAATGACGTTGATTTCGCTAAACTCAAGTGTCTATATTAAGTGACAGTTGGTCATGACCACAAAATTATACAGCTCCGCGCGCGAGAGGCCCTCCATGGACGCCACAACGCGAATTGAGAAGGCACTTGTAGCGGCACTTGAGCGGGCGGGGGTCCCAGAAAGTCCTCCCAAACTTGCCGCGGCCATCCGATACGCCGTCTTTCCAGGCGGTGCACGGATACGGCCGCGGCTCTGTTTGGCAGTGGCACAGGCTTGTGGCGACGATCAACCCGGGTTGAGCGACGCCGCCGCAGCCGCAATCGAGCTTCTCCATTGTGGCTCGCTGGTTCATGACGATCTTCCGTGTTTCGACAATGCTGCTCTGCGCCGGGGTAAGCTCTCGGTACACAAGGCTTTTGGTGAGCCGCAAGCCGTCTTGGTTGGTGATGCGCTGATCGTCATGGCCTTCGAAATTCTGGCGCACGCCTCGGCGCTTGTGCCGGGCCGCATGCCAGGTCTTGTGATGACAATCGCACGCTCAACGGGCATGCCAATGGGCATTATTGCTGGGCAGGCATGGGAGTCCGAGGACGAAATCTCGCTCTCGCACTATCATCGGGCCAAGACTGGATCGCTCTTCGCTGCTGCAACCGTCGCGGGTGCACTGGCGGCAGGTGCCGAGCCTGATCGTTGGCGCATGCTGGGTGAGAGGCTCGGGGAAGCCTATCAGGTTGCCGACGATATTCATGACCTTCTGTCGAAGTCTGAAGATATAGGCAAACCCTCGGGCCAGGACGCGGCTCTGGGCCGTCCAAGCGCAACGGCGGAACTGGGGATCTCGGGAGCAACCGAGCGTCTACAGCTACTTTTATCCGAGGCGGCTACGTCTATTCCCCAATGCCCCGGCGCGGTCGAATTGCGCGGCGTTATCATGGCGGCGTCCAAGGCATTTGTGCCGAAGGGCCTTGCGCAGCGCGCCGCATAAGCTACCGGAGTTCTGATGAGCGCGATGGGTCGCATCTCGCGGGTCTTCCAGACGGAGGCGTTTTTAGGCCTGCTGGATAGGTCCTTTAGTTATCGCAATCGTCTTCTGGTAAGTCAAAAATTTCAGCGCTGGGCGGCGGCAATCCCCTTCACGCGGCCAATTGCGAAGAAGCGCGCGCGCGAGGTTTTCGATCTCTGTGCTGGCTTTGTCTATTCGCAGATCCTTTTCGCCTGCGTGACGCTAAAGCTGTTCGATATATTGCGCGATGGTCCAAAGGACATCGCAACGCTGGCGTCCGGCATGAATTTGACGGTCGATGCTGCACGCAAGCTGCTCGATGGTGCCGTTACTCTCAAGCTCATCGATAGACGCGGAAAAGATCGCTTCGCGCTGGGCCCGCACGGAGCCGTTATTGCCGGAAACCCAGGCATTATGATGATGATCGAACATCACGCGATGCTCTACGCCGATCTCGCCGATCCTGTGGCGCTACTTAGGGGAGAGATCAAGGACGGGGCTCTCGCGCAGTATTGGGCCTATGCCAAGTCCAATCATCCCGAACAGTTGGCGGACCAGCGTATTGCTGATTACACCGCGCTGATGTCGGCATCGCAGTCCCTGGTGGCTCAGGAAATTTTGGATGCGTACCCTGTAACGGCGCATCGCCGCTTGCTCGACGTCGGCGGTGGTGACGGAACGTTCCTGAGTGCGGTCGCAGCCCGTGCCCCAAGCCTACAACTTCGGCTTTTCGACCTGCCATCCGTCGCCATGCGTGCCAACGCCCGTTTTGCCGCTGAAGGGCTGTCGCAGCGCGCAATCGCGATTGGCGGAGACTTTTTTTGCGATACTCTGCCCGGTGACGCCGATTTGATTTCTCTTGTCCGGATTATCCACGACCACGACGACGAGCCGGTACGCATTTTGTTTCGTTCTATCCGCCGCGCGCTTGCGCCCGGCGGACGTCTCCTCATCGCTGAACCGATGTCGGGTGTGGCCGGCGCGGAACCGGTCGGCGACGCTTATTTCGGCTTCTATCTCATGGCCATGGGCAGCGGCCGTCCGCGATCAGCGGAAGAGATCACAAGCATGCTGAATACCGAGGGTTTTCGCACCGTCCGCGTAGTGCCAACGCACATGCCGTTACAGACCAGCATGCTTGTCGCATCTCTATAGCGCAAAAGTGTTAAGTGCGCTTGACAACATATAACGTCAGGATAGAGTGACATTGTTATGAACGCCTTAATCTCCGGGAAGTAGCCGAAAGTCGCCTGAATGGCACGCCCAAGCATGTACACTACGGCCGTCGTTCTAGAGAAGCCTGAGCATCTTGTGCTCAGCCATATGGTCCTGCCCGTGCCGGGTGAGGGTGATGTTGTCGTTGACATCGACTGGAGCGGTATCAGCACGGGCACGGAGCGCTTATTGTGGTCGGGGCGTATGCCCCCATTTCCAGGCATGGGATATCCACTGGTTCCAGGCTATGAATCCGTTGGCCGCGTTTCCGATGCCGGTGCGCAAGCGAGAGCCCGCATCGGCGATCGCGTCTTCGTACCGGGTGCTAAATGTTTTGGCGAGATTAAAGGACTTTTTGGAGGGGCAGCGTCGCGCCTCGTCGTGCCGAGCGACCGCGCCTGGAGCTTTGATGAGGCGATCGGTGAAGACGGTGTGCTCTTCGCTCTCGCGGCGACAGCTTATCACGCAATTGCCACCGACGGAGCCCGACATCCAGATTTGATCGTCGGTCACGGTGTACTTGGTAGACTCATCGCGCGCCTTGCAGTGGTGATGGGGGATAAGCCACCAGTCGTGTGGGAAAAGAACGCCGCCCGCGCCCGCGATGCGCTCGGCTATGAAGTCATCGATCCCGCGAACGACGCGCGCCGTGATTATTGCTCCATTTACGAGGTCAGCGGCGACGCTGGTCTTCTCAACACTCTGATTTCGCATCTTGCACCCGGCGGTGAGGTCGTGCTTGCTGGCTTCTATAGCGAGCCTCTGTCATTTTCATTCCCGCCCGCGTTTATGCGCGAAGCTCGCATTCGCGTTGCTGCCGAGTGGCGCGAAGCCGACATAATTGCTGTGCGTGATCTCGTTGAAAGTGGCCGCCTGTCGCTCAGCGGCCTCATCACCCATCGCACCGAAGCGGAGCACGCAGATGCAGCCTACCGCACGGCGTTCAACGACCCTTCATGCCTGAAAATGGTCCTGGATTGGAGAACCTGCGCATGAGTTCTTGCGGCGGAATGGCAACAACGGTTGCAACGATAGCTAAGACCGGGGCGAAGGCGGGACAGCCAAGCATGGCTGACTTTCTCCGCGTTGAAGCAACTATTGAGCCTGATGACGTTCCAGAAATTGGCTCGGAGACTAAGCAGACCCAGATCATCGCCATCTACGGCAAGGGTGGAAGCGGCAAGAGTTTTGCGCTTGCAAACCTCTCGTACATGATGGCGCAGATGGGCAAGCGCGTGTTGCTCATTGGCTGCGATCCCAAGAGCGACACGACATCGCTTCTGTTCGGCGGACGGGCTACACCAACTATTATCGAAACTTCGGCGAAGAAAAAGCTCGCTGGCGAAGAAGTTAAAATCTCTGACGTTTGCTTCAAGCGTGACGGTGTCTTCGCCATGGAGCTCGGCGGACCCGAAGTCGGTCGCGGCTGCGGCGGTCGTGGCATTATTCACGGCTTTGAACTGCTCGAAAAGCTCGGCTTTCATGAGTGGGGCTTCGACTACGTCCTGCTCGACTTTCTAGGCGACGTGGTGTGCGGCGGCTTCGGCCTGCCTATCGCCCGCGACATGTGCCAGAAGGTCATCGTCGTAGGTTCGAACGATCTTCAATCACTATACGTCGCCAACAACGTCTGCTCGGCGGTCGAATATTTCCGCAAGCTCGGCGGCAACGTCGGTGTCGCTGGCATGGTGATCAACAAGGATGATGGCACCGGTGAAGCGGAGGCCTTCGCCAAGGCTGCCGGTATTCCGGTCCTCGCCGCAATTCCTGCAAATGAAGACATCCGCCGCAAGAGCGCCAACTATCAGATCATCGGCACGCACGAGAGTGAGTGGGGGCCACTGTTTGCCGCACTTGCTGAGAATGTTGGCACCGCACCGCCAGTCCGCCCAACGCCACTGACTCAGGATGGGTTGTTGGGATTGTTCAAGGGCGAAGTGGTCGGCCGTGGTGTCGTTCTAGAGCCAGCAAGTTTTGAAGATATGTGCGGCGGGACCATCGTCGAGAAGCCGTCACTCGAAGTTGTCTACGAAGCGGTTTAGATTTGGTACGGGCAGGGCAGTCGCAATGACAGCGTTGGGCCACAAGAACAGCGAAGAGCAGCCAACCTCAGGCGAGGTTGTCTACGACGCTGCTGGCGAAACGCAGATCACGAACGCAAGTCAAAACGGAATTGATCACTCCGGTTCTAGTCAGCCCAGCAAGGCTATCAACTCTGCTGCAGCAAAAGTTGACGGTCTCGGTTGCCACGCCGGCAAAGACGAGATGCTGGCCGCTGCCAAGACGGCCGGAAAAACCGAGATCCTCGATCAATACGCAAAGGACTACCCCAAGGGACCGCACGATCAACCGCAGAGCATGTGTCCGGCTTTTGGATCCTTGCGCGTGGGTCTGCGCATGCGCCGGACGGCGACGGTGCTCTCGGGCTCAGCTTGCTGCGTCTATGGGTTGACGTTCACCTCCCACTTCTATGGCGCCCGCCGGACCGTTGGCTATGTGCCCTTCAACTCCGAGACCCTCGTCACAGGCAAACTCTTTGAAGATATCCGCGAGGCGACATTCAAACTCGCCGATCCTGAGCTATACGACGCTATCGTCATTATCAATTTGTGCGTGCCGACGGCCTCGGGCGTGCCGCTGCGACTGCTGCCCAAGGAAATCAACGGCGTCCGCATTATAGGTATCGATGTGCCGGGCTTTGGTGTGCCGACGCACGCAGAAGCTAAAGATGTTCTCGCCGCTGCGATGTTGAAGTTTGCACGCACCGAAGCCGAACAAGGCCCTGTCCTGGCGCCGCGCGGCGGCAAGAGCAGTAAGCCGACCGTGACGCTTGTCGGCGAAATGTTTCCGGCTGATCCCGTCAGCATCGGCGCGTTATTGGAGCCACTTGGTTTGGCGGCAGGCCCCGTTGTGCCGACCCGCGAATGGCGCGAACTCTACAGCGCGCTCGACTGCGCGGCCGTCGCGGCGATCCATCCTTTCTATACCGCGTCGTTCCGGGAGTTCGAAGCTGCAGGGCGGCCAATCGTCGGCTCGGCGCCCGTTGGTCATGACGGAACAGCAGATTGGCTCGATGCCATTGGTAATGCTTGCGGCGTCGAGCAATCTCGCATCGATGCCGCCAAGAATAAGGTTCTTCCGGTCATTCGCGCGGCACTCAGCAAGATGCCGATCAATGGCCGCATTACTCTGTCGGGCTACGAAGGATCCGAGCTGCTGGTCGCGCGCCTTCTCGTCGAAAGCGGCGCCAAGCTCCATTATGTCGGCAGCGCATGCCCGAAAACGCGCTGGTCGGATGCTGATCGCGAATGGCTCGAAGCCCGCGGCGTCCATATTGTTTTCCGCGCGTCGCTCGAGCAGGACGTCGCGGCGCTCAAAGAATTTAAGCCAGATCTAGCTATCGGTACGACGCCGGTTGTGCAGAAGGCCAAGGAAATGGCGATCCCGGGTCTCTACTTCACGAACTTGATCTCGGCGCGGCCGCTCATGGGGCCCGCCGGGGCTGGCTCTCTTGCCCAGGTCATAAACGCAGCGCTCGCCAACAAGTCGCGCTTCGACACTATGAAAACGTTCTTTGCCGGCGTCGGCGAGGGTTTTGCAGCAGGCGTTTGGGACAAGGTCCCGGAGGACAACGTCGCTTTCCGCACCGAATACAAGCGCCGTCTCGAGAAAGAAGCCAAGAAGCGCAAAGCCGAGGAGATGATCTGATGCTCATCCTCGACCACGACCGCGCAGGTGGCTACTGGGGTTCGGTGTATGCCTTCACAGCCGTCAAGGGACTTCAAGTCATCATCGACGGCCCAGTCGGTTGCGAGAATTTGCCGGTTACTTCGGTGCTGCATTACACCGACGCCTTGCCGCCGCATGAGTTGCCGATTGTCGTGACGGGTCTCTCGGAAGAAGAGCTTGGCAAGACCGGCACCGAAGGCGCGATGAAGCGCGCCCACAAGTCTCTTGACCCGTCGCTCCCCGCCGTTGTTGTGACTGGCTCGATCGCCGAAATGATCGGCGGCGGCGTGACACCAGAGGGCACTAACATTCAGCGCTTCCTGCCGCGGACGATCGATGAAGATCAGTGGCAAAGCGCTAACCGGGCCATCTACTGGCTGTGGACACAGTATGGCCGCAAGAAAGTTCCGGCGCGGCCTGTCCGCAAGGATGGCGAGAAGCCGCGCGTCAACATCATCGGGCCAATCTACGGCACCTTCAACATGCCGTCCGATGTTGCCGAGATCCGGCGACTGGTTGAAGGCATCGGTGCTGAGATCAACATGGTCTTTCCACTCGGCAGCCATCTGGCTGATGTGCCCAAACTCGTCGACTCAGATGTGAATATCTGCATGTACCGAGAATTTGGCCGGATGCTGTGTGAGGGCCTGGAGCGACCGTACCTGCAGGCACCGATTGGCCTACATTCTACAACCAAGTTCCTCCGTTCACTGGGCGAATTGCTTGGCATTGATCCCGAACCGTTCATCGAGAAGGAAAAGCACACGACCATCAAGCCGCTTTGGGATCTCTGGCGCTCTGTCACGCAGGATTTCTTCGGAACTGCAAGCTTTGGCATCGTTGCCACCGAGACTTACGCGCGTGGCGTCAGGAATTTCCTTGAAACCGAGATGGGTCTTCCGTGCAATTTCTCGTTCGCGCGCCGTGCCGGCGTCAAGCCAGCGAACGACGAAGTGCGCCAAGCCATCCGCGAGAAACCGCCGCTCATTCTTTTTGGAAGCTACAACGAGCGGATGTATCTCGCCGAAGCCGGTGGGCGCGGCATCTATATTCCTGCATCGTTCCCCGGCGCCATAATAAGACGGCACACCGGCACGCCGTTTATGGGTTACTCGGGCGCGACCTACCTGGTGCAGGAAGTCTGCAACGCCCTCTTTGACGCGCTGTTTCACATTCTTCCTCTTGGCACCGAACTCGACAAGGTCGAAGCGACACTGTCGAAGCACATCGAGCAGCTACCTTGGGATGACGCGGCCAAGGTCAGGCTTGATGAACTTCTAGAACTTGAACCAGTGCTTGTTCGCATTTCCGCTGCCAAACGATTGCGTGACGCCGCCGAACGTGACGCCCGCCATGCCGGCGAAGTTCGCGTCTCCGTTGAGCGTGTCACACGCGCCTCAAACGTGAAGGAGGCCGCATGACCATCGGGATGACAGCCAGTATGCAGGTTAAGGCTTGGCCGGAGTTCGTAATGCCAGGTGCATTAGTATTCAGCACGGCCGGTTCGCGCGACCGGGACACGATCATCAAGATCACCCACCAGCAGGAGGGAACGACAATGGCCGTTACCGCTGACAGCAAGCGCCGCTCACTTTCAAAATTCAAGCGTGCCGAGAGCCTGGAGTTCCGTTTGATTTTCGTTGCAGCGTTTGCAGTGTTCCTGTTCGCGGCAACGGTCGAGAGACTGATACCCATTCGCAGGTTGCTACGTGGCGGTGAGGCCAGCGCGCATCAGTCACTTTTTGAACAAGCCAAGGCTGCGGCAAATACCTGCGCCGCATATGCCTTTATGGGCTGAGTTTTATGAGATTCCCCCGGGCAACTGGGTGGATACGTCCGTGACGAAGTCCGTCATGGTTTGTCCCTGCCGCGCGGGAGATGCGCGGTAATGGCCGAAAGGCGAAAGAACGAGAGGACCTAACATGGCTGCTGATACTCGTAGCGGCTCTGCATCGGGCTTGACCGAGCAGGAAGCGAAGTCGTTTCACGGCGTATTCATGACGAGCTTTATCATCTTCACGGTGGTCGCGCTCATCGCCCACTTCCTCGCGTGGCAATGGCGTCCCTGGCTCCCAGGCGTCGGTGGCTACGCATCGTTGACGGATGGGGTACAGCACGTTGCTCACCTCATCACGTCGTTCAAAGCATAGGAGGCTCGATCATGTGGAGAATGTGGCTTATATTCGACCCGCGCCGTACGCTGGTCGCTCTCTTCACTTTCCTCTTCGCACTGGCAATCCTCATCCACTTTATCCTGCTGAGCACCAGCCGGTTCAATTGGATCGAAGGACCTCGCGCCGCGGCGGCCAAAACATCGGCCATCGAGACGCCGCTCGTCATCGAGAAGAAAGCGGTTTAGTCCGCAGACAGCAGGGAGCGGGCAGGCACAACGGAAGGCGGGCCGCCCGTTCCCAAATCTACAGAAGAATCTGAGGCAGCCGGCTGAGAGCCGGCTGAGTGGAGGACCCGGCCATGGCCATGCTCAATTTTGAGAGAAAATACCGCGTCCGCGGTGGCACGCTGATCGGTGGAGATTTGTTCGATTTCTGGGTGGGGCCGTTCTATGTTGGCTTCTTCGGAGTCTTGACGGTATTCTTCATTTACGTTGGCGTCGGCCTCATCCTTTGGGGCGCTGCACACGGACCAACTTGGAATGTTTGGAAGATAAGCATCAATCCGCCGCTTAAAGAGTTCGGGCTTGGAGTGGCGCCACTCATGCAGGGCGGCATCTGGCAGGCTGTCACGGTCTGTGCGATTGGTTCCTTCGTGTCTTGGGCACTTCGCGAAGTCGAGATCTGCAGGAAACTTGGTATTGGGTATCATGTGCCAGTCGCGTTCGGTTTCGCTATACTTGCCTATGTGACGCTTGTGGTCTTCCGCCCGATTCTCATGGGCTCTTGGTCGTACGGGTTCCCCTACGGCATCATGAGCCATCTCGATTGGGTTTTGGCGACGGGCTACCAGTACGGAAACTTCCACTACAATCCTGCGCATATGATTGCGATCACGTTCTTCTTTACGACGTGCCTCGCGCTCGCACTGCATGGCTCGCTGATCTTGTCAGCCACCAACCCTCAGAAGGGAGACGTGGTAAAAACACCCGAACACGAAAACACCTTCTTCCGCGACGCCATCGGCTATTCCATCGGTACGCTCGGCATTCACCGTCTGGGTTTGTTATTGGCGCTGTCGGCCGTCTTCTGGAGCGCCATTTGCATCATCATCAGCGGTCCGCTTTGGCTTGAGGGTAACCCGTGGGCAGACTGGTGGACTTGGTGGACCAATCTTAGCATCTGGGGTTGAGTGAAGGGATAAAGCCATGGCTCAATATCAAAATATCTTTACGCAAGTTCAGGTGCGCTCACCAGCTGAGCTTGGTGTCCACCTCCCTGCGGACAACTCACCGCGCGGCACGGGCACGAAGTTCAACTACTGGGCTGGCAAGCTGGGCGACGCGCAGCTTGGTCCTATCTATCTCGGGACAACAGGCTTCATCTCGATCGTATGCTTTGTCATTGCGTTTGAGATTATCGGCCTCAACATGCTTGCTTCCGTCGGATGGAGTCCTCAGAAATTCCTGCAGAACCTCTTCTCACTATCGCTTGATCCGCCGGCGGCGAAGTACGGCCTCAGCATCCCTCCATTAAACGAGGGCGGGTGGTGGCTCTTGGCAGGTTTTTTCCTGACAACGTCAATTATCCTGTGGTGGGTTCGTCTGTATCGCCGCGCGCGGGCCCTCAAAATGGGTACGCATGTGGCCTGGGCGTTCGCAGCTGCAATATGGCTCTATCTCGTTCTAGGCTTCATCCGGCCTCTGCTGATGGGGAAATGGAGTGAGGCCGTGCCGTTTGGGATTTTTTCGCACCTTGATTGGACGAACAACTTCTCGCTCAATTACGGCAACCTCTTCTACAATCCGTTTCATATGCTTTCGATCGCCTTCCTGTATGGTTCGGCGCTACTGTTTGCGATGCATGGTGCCACCATTCTATCCGTGTCGCGATATGGCGGCGAGCGTGAGATCGAACAAATCACGGATCGCGGTACAGCGTCAGAGCGTGCGGCCTTGTTCTGGCGCTGGACAATGGGTTTTAACGCGACCATGGAGTCGGTCCATCGTTGGGCTTGGTGGTTCGCAGTTTTGTGCCCATTGTCCGGCGGTATTGGCATCCTGCTCACTGGGACGGCCGTAGATAATTGGTACGACTGGGGCGTAAAGCATGGCTTAGCACCAACAGACTACACCTACCCCAACTAGGTTTGCATATCGGTGCAGTAGGTGGAAAATTTTACGGCAACAATCGGGCCGCGCAATCTGTTCAGGGTCGCATGACCAGAATAAGTAGGTGCGGCCCGCCTCTATTTCGTTGGTCTTTTCAGGACACGAGCTATGCTTGATGTCATGCCAAGCGACCGCCCACATGCCCTTGTCATCGGTTCTGGTTTTGGCGGATTGGCAGCGGCTGTGCGCCTTGGTGCGCGTGGCTATCGCGTCACCGTACTCGAGCGCCTCGATGGCCCTGGCGGGCGCGCTTACGTGTACCGGCAGGATGGCTTCATTTTTGACGCTGGACCAACAATCATCACCGCGCCATACCTCTTTGAAGAATTGTGGGCGCTGTGCGGGCGCAAGATGGCTGAAGATGTTGATCTGCGCAGCATCGATCCGTTTTATAAAATCCGCTTCGATGACGGCGACGTGTTTTGCTGCACGTCCGACCAGGAACAAATGCGCGCGGAAGTCGCCCGCATCGAGCCTCGCGATCTCGAGGGCTTTGATCGCTATATGCGCGCGAGCGAAGAGATCTATCGCGTAGCCTTCGAGGAACTAGCCAGTCAGCCTTTTCATGGTCTTCGCACCTTAGTGCGCGCTGCACCCGATCTTGTCCGCCTTGGGGGACACCGCTCGGTCTACGCTAAGGTCAGTCAATTTTTCCGCAGCGAGAAACTGCGCCTGGTTTTCAGTTTTCATCCGCTGTTGATCGGTGGCAATCCGTTCAGTACGACGTCTTACTACTGCTTGATCGCACACCTTGAACGCAAATTTGGCGTCCACTATGCGATCGGCGGTACAGGGGCTTTGGTGCTCGGATTGGTTGGTCTCATCGAAGGCCTAGGCGGCTCTCTAAGATGCAACGCAGATGTCGATCAGATCACTGTGGCCAATGGCCTGGCAACAGGCGTGAGGCTGGCGTCAGGAGAAATAATTGAAGCTGACGTAGTGATTTCTAACGCCGATGTCGCCTGGACATACAGCCGCCTGCTGTCGGAGCATACCCGCTACCGCTGGACAGATCGCAAGATCAGCCGGTCACGCTACTCGATGAGCCTGTTCGTCTGGTACTTCGGCACGAACAAGCGGTTCGAGGATGTTTATCATCACACGATGGTGCTGGGTCCTCGCTATCGCGAACTTCTGCGCGATATCTTCAACCGCAAAGTTCTTGCCGACGATTTCAGCCTCTATCTTCACCGCCCCACAGCCAATGATCCATCCCTCGCGCCGCCGGGGTGCGACAGTTTCTACGTACTCTCTCCAGTGCCGCACCTACAGAGCGGCGTCGATTGGGGGCAACGCGCCGAAACCTACCGCGCCGCGATCGAACGCCGCCTAGAACAGACTGTATTGCCAGGCCTCTGCGGATCCATCGTGACTTCGCGCGTGATGACGCCCCAGGATTTCCGAGATCGCTTGTTGTCTATCAACGGGGCTGCGTTCGCGCTCGAGCCACAACTGTTTCAAAGCGCCTGGTTCCGTCCGCACAATCTCAGTGAGGAAGTGGAGCGGCTGTATCTCGTCGGCGCAGGCACACATCCAGGAGCAGGGCTTCCTGGCGTCGTATCTTCAGCGAAAATTCTCGATGAAATCGTACCGCACGCGTCGGCGCTGGCCTAGGTTTTTTAGCTCAATGACGAGGTGGCGCGACAGTCACCGGCGCACGCGGTTTGCGCGCTCCGCGCTTGGCAGCCTGGTCTTCCAGGAGGCGTGCTGCCGCGAGACGGCCTGACATGGCCGCCATAGGCACGCCTGGTCCCGGATGTACCGATCCGCCGGCGAGATACAGCCCGGCAATGCGCGTCGATGATCCGGGTCGTTCGAAGGTCGCCATCGATCCGTGGCTTGCGCGTCCGTAGAGGGCTCCACCAGTTGCCGGGAATAGGCCATTAAATCCTGCCGGAGTTGTCACAACCTTTGCTTCTGTGCGGCGCTCGACAGTGAGGCCGCACGCAGCGAGAAGCTCGAAGGCGCGCGCTTCATAGGTCGCAATTTCCGCAGCGTCGAACGGTTTGACGTCGCCATCGGGCGGTGCGTTGATCAGCACCAAGAGCCGCTCGTCAGTTTGGGCTTCAAGTACATCTCCGTCGCCGCGATCCTGCGCGCAAATGTACACAGTCGGTGCTTGTGTAATGCCCCGCCGCCGGAAAATAGCGTCGAATTCTTCGGCGTAGTCCTCGGCAAAAAACACGTTGTGATGGACCAGAGGAAATCCATTTGTGCTGCCCTTCAGACACCACGTGATGGCCGAGAGCGACCGGTCCTCGTTCGGCGTGCCGGGTGCCGCGCGTGCCACCGCGCCACCGAGTAACTGGTCGGCGAGGGCCGAAACGTCGCCATTGAAGACGACCGCGTCGGCGGCGATCCGCTCGCCAGAGGTGAGGATAACGCCGGTTGTACGCCCATTTTCGACAAGGATTTCACGAACCTCCGAACCGAAGCGATAGCGCGCGCCCTGCGCTTCCCCGAGCTCACGCAAAGCCTCCGCCACACGGAGCATGCCGCCTTTCACCAGCCACACGCCATCCTGCTCGACATGAGCGACAAGCATCAGCGTCGCTGGCGCCATCAGGGGGGAAGAACCACAATACGTCGCATAGCGGCCAAACAGTTGGCGCAGGCGCGGGTCCCGGAAGTTTTCGCCGATGGCGCTCCACATGGTTTTCATTGGCGCCGTGCGCCACAGCGCATTAAGCTTGCCAAACCCAACCCGCCACGCGAGATCGAGCGGTGACGACGGCCGCTCGGTTGCAATGAAGGTGTCGCGCAAGGTCCGGTAAATGTCGGCGCTGCGGGCACAGAAGTCGCGGTAGCCCTGGGCGTCCGCAGCACCAGCGAAAGCTCCGATCGCATCGGCTGATCTGTCGATATTGGCGAACAAGTCGAGCCGCCCGCCCTGCCGCCAGGCATGACGCGCGAGGATATCGGCGGGCATTAGATCGAGATGCGCCGAAAGCGTCGTGCCGCAGTCGGCGAACAAGCTTTCGAAAATCCAGCGCATAGTGAAGACAGTCGGTCCAGCGTCGATGCCGGACCCGTCGACAACAACTTGCCGCATCTTGCCGCCAGGAGTCGCTGCGCGTTCGAGGACTGTCACGTCGGCGCCGCGCCGCGCGAGGTCAATCGCTGCCGTTAGGCCGCCGGCACCGGCTCCGATTACGACGATCCGGTCTTTGATCATTCGACGGCCTTCTGCAAGAAATGGGTCACGCGGCCGCCCGTCATCAGGACGCGAACTCCGCGCCGCTTTTTTGGGCTTTGTATTTCCGCGCGACGTCCCACTGGTGATAGAGGATCAAACCAAGGCCGGTGACCAGCGGGATGGCCCACATCAGCGGATTGAGGGCCAGTTCTGGCATCAGTCGCACGGCTCCAAACGCGAAAAATGCCGTGTAGACCGAGATCCCTGCGCCAACGAGCGCCTTGATGTGTTCGTTCAACCAGTCGTTTGGCCCCCGTTTCGGCTTGTAGAGAAAGTATAGATTGGTTCCGCCGGTCGCGAGCCCAATGATCGAGATGCCTATCATCAGCGGCTGACCGATGAGCCATCCTTGCCAGGCGCAATTGAGAGCCGCGATGATGACGGCAATTTGCAGAGCGATGTTCCGCCATTCCAGGTTCTTGCTGTGGTCGCGCTTGTTGAGGACGCTCAGCCACCCGTACCAGGCTAGATTGATGGTCAGGATTGCGAGGTACAGCATCATCCAGCCGAAGATGCCGCGCACAAGTTCGGGGTTCTTCATGAGTTCGGGATCTGTGACGTGCTGATGCGTGCCTATAGGGTCCAAAATCGTGCAGGTGCTAATTGCAATCGCAATCGTGCCAGTCGCCAACATCATATAGGTGAATACCCGGCCCCACCGGCGATGATTAAAGCCGCCTTTCTGGGATAGCACCGGCACCCAGAACGCCAACAATCCAACGGCGCCAGTCGCGATATGCGCCATAACAAAAGCGTAGAACGGCCACATGTAAATTTTCCCTCTGAGAGGCGGCGCGTTGAGCACCCATCGCAATGATTTTGGACCGGGTCCCGTTCGCGTTCAAGGACTGCGTCGCCGGATTATCCAATGACCAAACCCGGATGTCTTGATCGGCGAACGCTGCTAGGATGCACTGCCCGCAATTGCACCGATCCGGAGACCCGCGTGTACTGCCCCCCACGCCCTAAACCTCTACCCGCCGTTGCCGCCCTGGTGCGGGCCGCTCTGCGCGGAGACGGCGATCTACTGAGCCTGCTTCCGGTTGATGCCTATCGCATGCATGTCGGACATCTCGGCTTTTCCCGGCGCTCGATCCTGATCGTAAACACGCCGGACATTGTGCGCAGCATCATGGCCGATGCGGACGATATCTATCCTAAGAATGATCTGATGGTCGGGGCGCTCGAACCCCTCGTTGGCGACTCGATTTTCGTGTCGAGCGGCAAGACATGGCGGCGCCAGCGCCAAATGATCGACCCCGCGTTTTCGCATATGAGGCTCAATCGCGCCTTCTTATCGATGGCCGCAGCGGTTGACGACTACGAACAGCATCTTTATGCGGTGGCGGACCGTGGCGAGAAAATTTCCCTCGATCTCGCCATGAGCCACCTGACGGCCGACGTCATCACGCGCACCGTTTTTTCGACGTCACTCCTGTCGCAAACAGCGCGTGACGTGTTTGAGAGCTTTACAGAATTTGAACGCAGCGCAGCCCACGTCGAGATCAAACGTCTAATTCTGAACGCGCCGTTTGCCAAGATCCCGCAGCACGCGCACGTACTTGCGGCCTGCAAGCGCATTCGCCACCACCTCGGCAATCTTGTCGATACGCATAGAGCTGAAAGAGGCGCCAGCTACGACGACATCGCCGCCGCAGTTATTGGCGCACGGGACGAAAGCAGCGGCGAACCCTTCACACGCGAAGAGGTTATCGATCAGTTGGGTGTCTTCTTCCTTGCCGGGCACGAGACGACAGCAAGCGTTCTGACTTGGGTTTTCTATATTGCCGCTACACAGGCAAACGTTCTCGCTCGCATGCGCGCCGAGGTCGAAGCGATTGTGGGCGATGGTCCGGTCGAATTCGAGCACACCAAGCGGCTCATCTACATCCGCAACGTCTTTCGCGAGACGCTGCGGCTCTATCCGCCGATCACATTCATGCCCCGTGTAGCGATGAGAGACACACAAATCGGAAAGTATCGTGTCAAAAAGGGTGCCATGATCATGATTTCACCCTGGACGTTGCACCGGCATCGGGACTTCTGGAGGAACCCGGATCATTTCGATCCTGACCGGTTCAGCCCCGAGCGCGAAGACGAGTTGACGCCCGGATCTTACATACCCTTCGGCACAGGACCGCGGGTTTGTGTCGGCGCCGCTTTCGCGACCACCGAAGCGGCGCTGATAATCGCGCGCCTCGTCCGCCGTTTCGATTTTCATGCACTTGCGCCGGAGCGGGTACGCCCTGTTGCCCGTCTCACGACACGCCCTGCGGAACAGATCATCTGCCGCATATCGCGCCGCACGATCAGCGCAACGGCTCCCGCCAGCTGATATCAAACGTCGAAGCTTCGCCAAAGCTTTCACCCCGGGTGATCGAGCGACCGATGATCTGGTATGCCGTCATCGGCATAGTCAGTAGTGGCAACGGATCGCGCACACTCCACGTCACGTCGCGGGCCTTGAGTAAATAGCCAAGGTTGCGCTTGAACAGCGCCCTGTCGAAGATCGACTTCTGCGTCTCTGTCAGACACGGATAGAGCTGCTGCATGAATATCGTGTCGCGGAAGCGGACGGGTGTAGTCATCTCCGGATTGATGACTGCGGGCGCCAGGTCTTCTGGGTGCACGAAATGGGCACCGCTCGTCATACGCGGATTGCACTCTATGGCGAACGCCCGGCCATCGCTCCCGGCAACAAAATCAAAGGACACAAACCCGCTATAGTTTGTCTTAAACGTGAAGGTCTTGACCCATGCTGTGATAGCCGGAAGCTCAGCAATACGCTCGAAACACACAGCCACCGTGCCGGACAGGACGGCGGCGCGATAGATCACGGTCACCAGTGTCCGGCCCTCGTGCGCGATCGAAAATGTGCTGTACAGATTCCCGGACACGCGTTTCTGGACTATATATTTTTCAATAGGGTCGCCGGCCGGCAGCGCGGCGCCCTTTTTGTAGAACTTTACTCCGCGCCCTGAGCACGAGAACACCGGCTTGACAACAAAATCGCAGGTCTCAGTCAGCGCAGCGGCGCGAGGATCGTCGAGAACGTAAGTCTCCGGGACATCAAGTCCTAACGCAGCGCTTGTGGTAATGAACGTGTACTTATTGTGCAGGGTCAGCAGCCTGTCTTGCGGCATTGTGAACATTCTGACGCCGCGCGGCAACTGGTCCTTCAGCGCCGAGACGTACATCGTCTCCTCGGAAACGGGGACCACCAGATCAACGCCCTCTGTGTCGACCACAGCGGCGATATCGCGGAGATATCGGTCGCGATCCTGGCTCGGAGCTGTCACCCGGACGCTTCGAGTGACGGCGTTTGAGACCCGCGCCAAATGCCATCGAAAGGGTTCCGCGACGACCACCCTAATGCCTGCGAGGGCAAAGCTGCGGGCGAGGTCGAGCGCTTTTGGCAGTCGTCCAAGGGTCATAAGGACGGTCTTGGTCATGGGGACGATTGCCGGCCGGACGCTAATGCGGATGCCTGTAATTACTTACTGTCTATAGCGCGCCCGTTGCCGCGCAAGCGTGTCTCGCATGAGGCGGTGACCAAAGTCAGATCATTGTAAAATTATTCCGTCTCGCGGGCGTAGCTGATGACTGACAGGAACCGGATCGGAAGTTTGACCAGCTCTTCCGGTCCATGGGGTGCGTCGGCATCAAAAAACAGGCTGTCGCCTGGACCCATCGGATAAAGCTTGTCGGCGTGGCGGTACACGACCTGCCCCTCCAGAATGTAGAGAAACTCAAGGCCGCTGTGCTGGAACAACGGAAACACATCTGATTCATGCGTCAGCGTAATCAGATAGGGCTCGACAATGACGCTTCCGCTTGTGCCACCTGTGTGGCCGAGCAGCTGATACTGATGGCCTGCACGCGTGCCTCGCCGCTCAATCACCAGGCCCTGGCCGGCAGACACAAACACCGCATCGCGGCGCTCTTCAAAGCGGCGAAAGAGTGCCGTGACGGGCACGCCGAGGGCGCGGGAGAGACGTTGCAGCGTCGTCAGAGACGCGGACGTTACGCCGTTTTCGATTTTCGATAACATGCCGAGAGACAAGCCTGTCGCCCGCGCCAGATCGGAAACCGTGATGCCGAGTTTTTTGCGGAAGCTGCGCACCTCGCGTCCGATCGCGACTTCCAGCATGTTATCGCGGGCGCCACCAAGCGCGTGCGGATCCTGATCATTCGATGCCGCGATCCCGGCCGGATCGAGTGCCCCAGTCAGGTCGCCACCGAATGCCTCTTGGAGGACAGCCTTTTTGCCCTTTCCAATAGGCGTCGCAGCCGATTTTGCGGGCGGAGATGTAGCCAATTTTTCAGGTTTCTGCCGAACGTCTATCTTTTTTGGCATGAAGGCTGAGCTCCTGAACTGCGTTCAGCCCCACAATTTGACCCTCGAATTCATGGGCTGCATCCATGAGACAACTCCAAAAGTATAGGGCCGCAGCGCTGTCTGCAAGCAGATGAAAAGTCAGCGTCGTGCCGATATCGGCCCGCGTGACGATTGCAGACATCTTAGCCACTGATGTTTGGGCAATCGAGAGATTGGCGAACTTATGCGGGCGAAAGTCGATGGCGCAGAGTTTGGCCAGCATTTCAGCTGCTTTTTCTCCCCCCACCATGAACCAAAAGTGGCTGTCGCGGCGCAGAAGGGGATAGGTCCTCTCCTCATCTTCGAGGGTCCATGATGCCAGCATCAAGGCGAGGGCTGCAGCATCGTTTTTGACGTCGGCTGCTAGAGAATCGGCGAGGAGAATGACCTCGCCGGGAGCAAGCACGAGACACAGCCCGCCATTGGTCTGCAGGAAGGCCGTGTTAGGTACGGCCTCGACATTGACGCCGCGCGTCTTCATGGCGGCAATTGTCCCGCGGCCCTTGAATCCCAACCGTGGCAGGGCTGAAACGTCGGCTAAGAAGAGATCGCTCGTGTTCACAATGCGGGATAAGGTCGCGGCAATGACGGTATCGCCGATATCGGTCCAGGTCGTTCCAGCGGCCTCCAACAGCCGGTAAAGTGGCGCACGGCGCAGATGGCTGAGTGGTGCCGTCATCTCACAACTCCTGCCGCTTGTTGTCTGGATCGTAGAACGGCGTGGCGACGACTTCAGCGTCGGCCATCACGCCGCCTTCGACACGGATCTGAAATCGTGTTCCCGGTTCCGTCATGCTCGGAGGTACGAACGCAAGCCCGATGGTCTTGCTCAATGTTGGTGATAAGGCAACGGACGTTACCCGGCCCACGATATCGCCGTCGCGAATAATGAGGTGGCACTCTTTGGGAACGGGCGCGGTCGAAACTGTAGCCGCAAACCCAACGAGCTTGCGATCTGTGCCCTTGGTCATCAACATGTCGATCGAGCGCTTGCCAACGTAGAAAGGCTTTTTCTTGGACAGCGCCCATTCCATACCGGCTTCTGCGGGATGCGTCAGGCCGTCAGTATCTTGGCCAACGATGATGTGGCCCTTTTCGAGACGCAAGATGCGTTGCGCCTCGACGCCGAAGGGTTTCAAGCCGAGCGGTTGGCCCGCTTCCATGAGCTTGTCCCAAAGGGCTTCGCCGAGCCCTGACGGGCAATGGATTTCAAAGCCCGCTTCGCCGACAAACCCAACCCTCAGCACACGCACCGGGATGCCGGCGAGATGGCCGACGCGAACGCCCATGTACGGGAACGCGTCTTTCGAGAAAACGATATCAGTCGCAAGCTTCTGTACGATCTCGCGGGCTTTGGGCCCGGCGATGTTGACCGCGGAGTAGGCCGCTGTGACGTTGGCGACATCGACATCCAATTTCCAGTGCACATTGAACCACGTCATAGATCGGTAAACCTGGTCGACGGCGCTGGTTGTTGCCGTGACGTAGTAATGGCGGTCGTGCAGGCGGCAGGCGACGCCGTCGTCGATCACGACGCCCGACATGTCGGTCATCAACGTGTAGCGTGCGCGGCCGACGGGTTGCTTCTCGTAGGCCCAGGTGTACATCCGGTCGATGAAGGTTGCCGCATCCGGCCCACGGATATCGAGACCGCCGAGCGTCGATACGTCGATAATCCCGGCGCCTTCGCGCACGGCTTTGACTTCGGATGCGATCGAACGGCTGGCGTTGTCTTTGCCGCCATAGTAGGCGGGCCGCATCCACAGGCCCGCCGTCATCATTTGCGCACCGAGTTCTAAATGCCGGTGATGCATGGATGTGAGGCGCACAGGCTCGAAGGCGCGGCCCGCCATGTGAGCAAATTTCTCTGGCACCAACGGCGGACGGAACGTGGTGGTGCCAACCTGGGCAAGCGTTTTTCCGGTCTGTTTGGCGACGATGCGTATCGTATTGAGGTTTGTGTGGCGCCCCTGGCTGGGACCGAACCCTGCGGTTGAGTAGCGCTTCACCAGCTGAATATCGTCATACCCGTCTTTGACAGTGTTGATGATATCTCTTGTTTTCAGGTCTTCATCAAAATCGACGAAGTCTTTGGCGCTTTTGCTCGTGAAGATGGGATAGGAATGCGTGATTGTTGCCGCATCCGGGTCAATACCTGCACTTGGGGTCACCGCAACCGCGAGACCTAGCGCACGCCGCGCAGCTTCGGTTCCTGTGGCTTTGGCTGCCGTGGCGACGGCCTCATTGTTCCAGATCCCTGCCGCTGACCCCGTCAACAGGATACCTTCCGGCACCTGTGTCGTGCGATGCATATTAATCGCCGGATCGTAAATGACCTTGGCACCGGCGTGGCTCGCAAGGTTGAGCGCCGGCGTGTAGCCGAGGCTCATGACGACGAGATCACAGGTAACCCAATCACTGGCACCAGCCGTTTCGCCGTCCCGCGCGATCTTAGCAACCGCCACACTCTCGACGCGCTTGACGCCACGGCTATCGATAATCGTCGTGCCCGTCAGGATGCGTACGCCGCGCGCTGCGACGGCTTCTTTAGCGGTCCCGCATGGCGAAGCATTGAGATCGGCGATGGCCGCAACCGCGACGCCAGCATCGAGAAGATCGAGCGCCGTCTCATAGCCAAAGCGATTGCTGGTTGCAACAACCGCACGAGTGCCGGGTTTAACGCCGTAAAGCCGCATCAAACGCTGCGCTGCGTCTGCAAACATAATGCCGGGGCGGTCGTTATTGGAAAACACAAGGGGTTGATCGAAGGCTCCTGCCGCGATCACGGTATGCTTCGTACGGATCTTATATAGCCGGTTGCTAGAAATGGCGGAGGCCCAATTTTCTGAAAACAGTCCTGTGACCGTCGTGTCTGTCATGATTTTCAAGTTTGGAAGCGCCTGAGCCTTGGCAATCAATGACAGGCGTGCGGCATCAGTGGCGGCGCGTGACCCACGGCTGCGCCCGAATAGCAACGAGCCGCCAAGCTGCGGCCATTCCTCGATGAGCAGCGTGTCCGCTCCACCTTCGGCCGCAGCAATCGCCGCTTCGAGCCCTGCTGGCCCGCCTCCGACCACCATAACGTCGGCCCAGAGATAGGCTTTGTCATAATATTTGTGCTGTGCTTTTGGCTCGAGCTTGCCAAGGCCTGCCATGATGCGGATCGGCTTTTCGAAATATTTCCACGCGCCGTTCGGACGGTAGAAGGTCTTGTAGTAAAATCCGACTGGCAAGAAGCGCGAGAAATACCCGATCACCGAATAGAGGTCGTGCTCGAGCGATCCCAAATGGTTCAGAGAATTGACCGCTATGCCGTTGCTGAGCGCGTAGCGGTCGGCGCGGACATTGGGTTCTTCGGCGACTTGCACGAGCGTGTTGGCATCGTGCCCCGTCATAGTCAGAACGCCGCGCGGACGGTGATACTTAAACGAGCGCGACAACAGCGTCTGGCCGCCGGCGTAGAGTGCCGAGGCGATGGTATCTCCGGCATAGCCGTTAAACAATTTGCGGTCGAATGTGAACGTTAATGGCCTGTTGCGGTCGATCAGCAGACCCCATTCGGGGCTATCGAGGCGCCGGTCACTGCTCATGCCGCGCTCCCTCCGGTTCGATCAAAGTTCGGATTTTGAAAGCGCGAGCGTTCGAAGAAAGTATCGGCCGTCATCGTCTCCAAGACCTCATCAGACACGGTATTACGCCGGGCAACGAACCAATAGTTGGTCGGCGCGTGCAGCCACCATTCATGGATTTCACCTGCGGTATTTTCTTCCAGGAACAAATAGGTGGTCCATTCGGCGTCGGACGCCGTGGCCGGGTCCGGCATGTGCTTGACCTCTCCGCCCCAGACGAATTCCGATATGTTGCGGGGTCCGTTGAGCGGACACTTGAGAATTTTCATAGTCGCTCCAGCCTCCATTCCCCGGCGTCGTTGCGAGGAGAAGAGATTTCTAGTGTCCAACCGATGCTGCACCTTTTTCGCCGACCAGATCGAAGGTATCGAACCTCGAGAGCGCGAAGGGTTTTAGAAGTTCGGGCTGGCGGTTTGTGGCGATGCATTCCGCCATGCGAACGCCGCAGACCGGAGTTGCCTTGAACCCCCAGGTGCCCCAACCGGCATCGATGTAGTAATTTTCGACGGGTGTCAGACCCATGACCGGCGAGAAGTCGGGCGTCATGTCGGCCATGCCGGCCCACTGCCGCAGAATGCGAAGTTCGGCCATGAACGGAAACAGTTCCAGCATGTGGCCCATCAGGCTTTCCTTGAAGTCGAGCGTCGAGCGCGATGAATAGAGACCGTATGGGTCCGTCGCCCCGCCCATCACCATTTCGCCGCGCGCTGACTGGGAAATGTAGACGTGCAGCGAGCCAGAAACGACGATTTGGTTGAGAATTGGCTTTACGGGTTCTGATACGCACGCCTGCAGCGGAATGGTTTTTATCGGCAGTTTGAGGCCAGCCATGCGGGCGACAACGCTCGACGTGCCCGCGACCGCCTGAACCACTTTTCCGGCCGAGATAATGCCACGGTTTGTCTCAACGCCTGTCGCGCGGCCGTTTTCGATAATCACTTTGGTGACTTCGGTTTGGGTATGCACCTCGACACCGCGCCGCATGGCTTCTTTGGCGTAACCCCACGCCATCGAGTCGTGGCGCGCGATTGCGCCCGGCGGGTGATAGAGTGCGCCCAGCACCGGATAGCGGGCGTTGTCATCGACGCTCATGACCGGGCAAAGCCGCTTAACGTCATCGGCGTCGATCAGTTCCGAGTTTACCCCCAAGTGCTTGTTAACCTCGGCGCGCCAGCGGGCGGTGCGCATGGCCGCATCGGTATGTGCGAGGGTGAAGTGCCCGCGCTCCGAGTACATCACGTTGATATCGAGTTCGACAGACAGCGTGCGCCACAGATCCACGGACTCTTTGTAAAATTTCACGCCCTCGGGTGTCAGATAGTTGGCGCGGACGATGGTGGTGTTGCGCGCCGTATTGCCGCCCGCGAGCCATCCCTTATCAAGCACGGCGATATTTGTGATGCCGTGGTGCTTGGCCAAGTAATATGCTGTAGCGAGGCCATGGCCACCGGCGCCGATAATCACGACGTCGTAGCTCTTTTTGACATCCGGCTTCCAGCGGAAGTGCGGGTCGTCCGGGTGCTCCTTGCGGAGACCGTATTTGAGAAGCGCTAAGGGCATTGGCACACTCCAGCCGCCATGAGCCGCGCAGCGATATCCGGCTCAGCCACAATCTTCCTAGGATGCAAAATTTTTTCCGGCTATTCAAGTAAACGTTTTCCAACGTTCACTGGATTTTGCTGCGGCGCAATGTGAACATTCTACAGTCAGCGTGCCGCCTGATTGGTCAAATGCGTTGACAAGTTGCGGCTCCTTGACGCACATTTTCCTCACATCAAAAGTAATTGCCTAACAGTCAATCGTTCCGAGAGCCCATTTTGGGGGCGATAGGGGAGAAATTATGCAGCAGCAACCCAATGATCCGCGCATCCACAGTATGTTCAACGCTGACCGCAGCTGGGCGTACCTCTCCGTCCTCGCATTGTGGGCGCTTTACGCTTTCGTGCTCTGGCGCATCATACCGGACATCAAAAACAGCAACGAGCTCTTGGCTTTGGCCATCTCAGGCGCCCTCGTGTTGCTGTTCAATACCGCATCGATCATCGCCATGATCAGCCACTACGCCGAGGACAAAGAGCATATCTATGGCCTCGATTTGCATTACCAGGATCTCAAAAAGAACTCGAATTCCTAAAGGGGAATACGATGGCGAAAGCACCTTATCAACCGCCTGAGCAATCAGCAGTGGGGCAGTTCTTCGACGCACTGTTCTTGCTCGCTCTCGTGTTCGCGGCGTTGTTCGCGCCCCTTTGGCTCGGGCTTGCGGCGGGCAGCAAAACCGCGCTCGAATTTGCCGACAAGACGACATGGAAAGGTCTTGGCCAGAACGAGACTATGCAAGCCGTCTGGGAAAAGCTCGGTTACACGCCGGAAACAGCCGTCGACATGATCGGCTCACGGTTTGACTACACGTTCGATCCTATTGCTCTCGGCGTCACCGCGCTCGTGGTGATCGGGTACTTCCTCATAGTCGTGAAGTTCTCGAAATCCGAGTACCGCGACGTCATCGATGAACGCTTCGGCGACAAGTGAGACAGGCAAAAATGGAAAACATGAACAATTTTCAGCTGCTGGAATACCTGGCTTGGGGCCTTTCTGGGCTCTTCGGTTTGTGGATGCTGTTTGACATGATTAGAACCAATCAAGCTTATTCCGATGATGTGCTGATGTCGTCGAAAGAGGGCGAAATAGACGACGAACGCTCGGGTCAATCGTCTCGGCAAGGGGGGCGGTAATGGCACAAGCAACAGCAACATCAGGCGAAAAAGTATCGCTGCTGCGGGTTTTGGGGCCCGGTCATGTGTGGGCTCTCGGCGTCGGCATCGTGCTCGTCGGCGAATATATGGGCTGGAACTTCTCGGTTGGTAAGGGAGGTGCGGTCGCGGCTCTCATCGCCTGCTGGGTGGCCGGTCTGCTGTACACTTGTGTCGCCATGATCGACTCGGAAGTGACCTCCACGGTCGCGGCCGCCGGTGGTCAGTACGCGCAGGCCAAACATATCGTTGGGCCACTGATGGCATTCAACGTCGGACTGTTCCTTGTCTTCGCCTACACCATGCTTGAGGCGGCGAACGCCATCACTTTGGGCTACCTCGTGCAAACCGTAGGCGGCATGGCCGACATGAAAGGCACGGATGGAACGGCTCTTGTGCTTCACGACAAACCGTTCATCGTTTTGACCATTCTGTTCTTGGCCTGGCTCAACTATCGCGGTGTCTACGCCAGCCTCACCTTCAACCTCGTCATCACAGCCATCGCCTTTATCGCCATTATCATTCTGTTCTTTGCTGTGCAGCCGTGGTCGAACACGACGCTCAAGCACTCGGAGTTGCTCACCGGCCTACCCTACGGCTGGCTTGGTGTGGTCGCGTCTCTGCATTTCGGCCTCTGGTATTACCTTGGCATCGAAGGCACGACGCAGGCGGCTGAAGAAGTACGCTCACCCGCCCGGTCCCTGCCGCTCGGAACCATGACGGGCATGATCACGCTTCTCCTGGCGGCAACGATGACGTGGTTCATCTGCGCCGGCATGATGCCGTGGGAATATCTGGGTCAGGCCGTGACCCCGATGTTCGATGCCGCCCGGTTGATGGACTCACTGCCCCTCATGACGCTGCTGTTCATCGGTACGATTTTCTCGACATTGGCGTCGGCGAACGGCTGCATCAACGATGCGTCACGGGCCTGGTTCTCAATGGGCCGCGACCGCTATCTTCCAGCGTGGTTCGGGGCGGTGCACCCGAAGTACCGGACGCCGTACCGGGCGATCCTGTTCTTGGTTCCGGTGGCACTGGTGTTTGCCTATTTCGCACCGCTCGACCAGGTGATCACGTTCTCGATCCTGTCAGGGCTTCTGGGTTACACGTTCATGTCGTTCAACGTGATCATGTTCCGCAAAAAATGGCCACTCGGTTCGATCAGCCGCGGATACGTGCATCCGCTCCATCCGCTGCCGGCTCTGGTGCTGTTGCTACTCTGTGCGGTGACGTACTTCGCCGTGTTCCTCGGCTACGGAACACAGCTCATCGCCATGATGGTGTTCTACATCGTGGCCTCGCTCTGGTTCCATTTCCATCGCTACAAATACGTTCGCCGTGGTGATCAATTCACCATGCAGTGGCCGAGGCCGGTGGGTCACTGACACTTGAGAAGGTGGCCAGTGGAGGGTGTGAACGCGCCACTGGCCATTTTTCTAGAAGCGTCTACTCCACATTATCCCGTGGCCGCATTGACAGTGTGAGCATTGTCTCGTGACACCGCTTTTCATCATTCTTTCGCTGGCGATTGTGCTGGCTGTGTCCGCGGTCGCAGTTCGCGATCACAAGCGATTGCGGGCTAAGCGCACCTCACTCCTAGATGACGCTGCAGCGGGGCTCGAGGATGCCAGCCTCGAATACGGTGGCGATGGCTTTCCGCGCCTGCGCGGCCTCTATCGTGGCACAGATGTCGAAGTTGACTTGATCCCCGATACGATGGTGGTTCGCCGCCTGCCGCAACTCTGGCTGTCGGTCACTCTGCTCATCCGCAATCCTGGATTGCCGGGTCTCGGCGTGCTCGTGCGCTACTCTGGCAATGAGTTTTATTCGCTTACCTCCAGGTTCGCGCACCGGCTCGAGCCGCCGCCTGGCTTTCCGCATGAGGTGCTTATCCGGGCCGAGCGGCCAGACGCACAACGTCTGCTCGACGGCTTGCGCCAGCCTCTCGCCAAGCTGCTGGCCGATCCGCACATCAAGGAAGTGGCGATCACATGCAAAGGGCTGCGCCTCGTTCGCCAAGCGGCAGAGGGCCGTCGCGGTGAACACCTGCTGCTGCGCCAAGCCATCTTCGACCAGGGCGGCATTGCATCTGGTGACCTCCAGTCCGTGCTTTTAGCGCTCAGTAGCTTGCATTCCGCAATCAGCCAATGTGCCGGTGCCAAAGCCGCATGAGTGCGAAACCTCCCCTCCACCCATATGCAGTCCTCGGTCTCGCGATCATTCTGCCGGGCATGGGGCAGGTAGCGTGCGGCCAGCCGCAACGGGGTTTTGGCTTTGCCTTCTTCTCACTTCTCCTCGCGCTCCTCAGCTGGCACACGACGACGCCCGATCAGTCCTTTATAGGGCGGGCAGCAGGAGGGCTGTTCGTCTGGGCTCTAGCCATTCCAGACGCCTATCGCATCGCGCGCGGTCAGTATGAGGCCTGGAGCAAGGGGCAGCGCGGGTAACTCCGTAGCCCGTGGCTCCACGTCAATTGCATCACCACTTGAAAATAACTACTGACAGGAAACAAAAATTCGTTACAGTTGAACTTTAAGTGAGCTGTTGCTCCGTCATGGCGGTCGTTTTTTTTGAGAGGGCATCCGAAATGTGCGGGATTGTTGGCCTCTTTATAAAAGATAAGGCGCTGGAACCTCAGCTCGGCGCACTGACCGCCGAGATGTTGACGACCATGTGCGATCGAGGACCGGACTCGGCCGGGTTTGCCGTCTATGGCGCGCCATTATCCGGTAAAGAAAAAATCACAGTGCAATCGCCGGCGCCCGACAAAGATTTCGCAGGCCTAGCGAGTGCGCTGTCTCGCGCCATAGGCGGCGACGTGACCTTGGTTGCGAAATCCACGCACGCAGTGCTGACCGTCCCAGCCGGCAAAATCGAGGCGACCCGCACGGCGATCCGGTCCGGGCATCCAACTGTCCGCATCATGGGCTCGGGCGAGGCCATCGAAATCTACAAGGAAGTCGGCTATCCGACAGACGTCTCGAAGCGTTTTGACCTTGCCAGCATGGCCGGCACACACGCCATCGGTCACACGCGCATGGCAACCGAATCCGCCGTGACGACGCTCGGCGCTCATCCCTTCTCGACTGGCCCCGATCAGTGCCTGGTTCACAATGGTTCGCTGTCGAACCATCACAATTTGAAGCGCGAATTGCGCCACGACGGCATCACGTTTGAAACCGACAACGACTCTGAAGTCGCCGCCGCCTATCTGACGTGGCGCATGAACCAGGGCCTAAATCTTGGCGCCGCCCTGACAAAGAGCCTCGATGATCTCGACGGCTTCTTCACTTTCGTCGTCGGCACCAAAAACGGCTTCGGCGTCATTCGCGATCCGATCGCCTGCAAGCCGGCGGTCATGGCTGAAACCGATCAATATGTGGCGTTCGGCTCCGAATATCGCGCGCTCGTCAATTTGCCGGGCATCGACCGGGCCAGGGTCTGGGAGCCGGAACCCGCCACAGCCTATTTCTGGGAGCGCTAGGCATGCGCACAATAGATTTGGCGAAAACTCCCCTGCGCGACCTTAATAAGGATCTTCACTGTCAAGCGGAAGGCACCAACGAGACCGAGTGGAATATCATCAACCCGCGTGGCCACCACGCCGTTGCTGTTGGTGTCGATGCGCCGTTGAATATCACTATCAAAGGCAGCGTCGGCTACTACTGCGCCGGCATGAATAAGAAGGCGTCCATCACGGTGCATGGCTCTGCTGGGCCAGGTGTCGCCGAGAACATGATGTCCGGCCGCGTCGTCATCAAAGGCGATGCCAGCCAGTATGCGGGCGCCACGGGCCGCGGCGGGTTGCTCGTCATCGAAGGCAACGCCTCGTCGCGCTGCGGCATCTCCATGAAAGGCATCGACATCGTGGTTCGCGGCAACATCGGTCATATGTCGGCATTCATGGCGCAGTCAGGGCACCTCGTAGTGCTGGGCGATGCCGGTGAAGCTCTCGGCGACAGTATTTATGAAGCAAAACTCTTCGTGCGCGGCGCGGTCAAGAGCCTTGGTGCCGACTGCATTGAAAAAGACATGCGCCCCGAACACCACACGGCGCTCGCCGCGCTTCTCACCAAGGCCGGTGTGAACGGGGTTAAGACCTCCGAGTTCAAGCGCTACGGCTCGGCCCGCAAACTCTACACTTTCAACATCGACAACGCGGATTCGTACTGATGACCTACAAGAATCCGCCGACCACGCCTCGCAAATCCGCGACTTTCGACGACTACACGATGTCGGAAATCCGGCGTGCTGCTACGACCGGTATTTATGATATTCGCGGTGCAGGCGCCAAGCGCAAGGTCCCGCATTTCGATGATTTGCTGTTTCTCGGCGCGTCGATGTCGCGCTACCCGCTCGAAGGTTATCGCGAAAAGTGCACGACATCAGTCGTGCTTGGTTCGCGATTTGCCAAGAAGCCTATTGAACTCAAAATTCCGATCACCATTGCTGGCATGAGCTTCGGGTCACTCTCCGCCAATGCCAAAGAAGCCCTGGGACGCGGCGCGTCGATCGCCGGCACCTCGACGACCACCGGCGATGGCGGCATGACGCCGGAAGAGCGCGGGCAGTCAAAAACGCTGGTTTATCAGTATCTGCCGTCGCGCTATGGCATGAACCCTGATGATTTGCGCAAGGCCGACTGCATCGAGGTCGTCGTCGGTCAGGGCGCGAAACCCGGCGGTGGCGGCATGCTACTTGGGCAAAAGATTTCTGACCGCGTCGCCGAGATGCGCAATCTGCCGAAGGGCATCGATCAGCGCTCTGCCTGCCGTCATCCGGATTGGACCGGCCCCGATGATCTCGAGATCAAAATCATGGAGCTGCGCGAGATCACCGATTGGGAGAAGCCGATCTACATCAAGATCGGCGGCGCCCGCCCCTATTACGACGTGGCGCTGGCTGTGAAGGCTGGCGCCGACGTCGTCGTGGTGGACGGCATGCAAGGTGGAACAGCGGCCACACAGGAAGTCTTCATCGAGCACGTCGGACAGCCGACACTGGCGTGCATTCGTCCCGCTGTACAAGCGCTGCAAGATCTCAATATGCATCGCAAGGTACAGCTCATCGTGTCGGGCGGCATTCGCAATGGCGCCGACGTTGCCAAAGCCTTGGCGCTCGGGGCCGACGCAGTTGCGATCGGTTCGGCAGCGCTTGTTGCCATGGGTGACAACGACCCGGTTTATGAGAGCGAGTATCAGGCGCTGGGCACCACGGCGGGGGCCTACGACGACTGGCACGAAGGCCGCGACCCAGCCGGGATCACAACACAGGACCCTGAGTTATCAATGCGGCTGGACCCAGTTCGCGCGGGCCGGCGCCTCGCCAATTATCTCAAGGTCATGACACTCGAAGTGCAAACCATAGCCCGCGCCGCCGGACACAACCACATCCACAATCTCGAACCTGAAGATCTGTGTGCCCTGACGCTGGAAGCCGCCGCCATGGCGCGAGTGCCGCTCGCTGGAACCAACTGGATACCCGGACAGGGCGGTTTGTAACCGCGCTGTTTTTTGAGGATCGTTCACACGCAAAAGAAAATGGTGAGGAGGCAAGAGCAGAGCTCATGACACAGGATCTCGCAAGCGTCGCCAAGGAACGTGGCATCCGCTATTTCATGATCTCCTACACCGATCTGTTTGGCGGGCAGCGCGCTAAGCTCGTACCTTCGTCGGCCATCGCAGACATGCAAAAAGACGGCGCTGGATTTGCGGGCTTTGCCACTTGGCTTGATTTGACACCGGCTCATCCGGATATGTTCGCGATGCCCGATGCTGCGGCCGTCATCCAGTTGCCGTGGAAAAAAGACGTTGCTTGGGTCGCCGCCGATTGCATGATGGACGACAAGCATGTGGCCCAGGCGCCGCGCGTCGTGCTCAAGAACCAAGTTGCGAAGGCTGCTGTTAAGGGTCTGCGCATAAAAACCGGCGTCGAGTGCGAGTTCTTCCTGACGACGCCCGACGGCCGCCAGATCTCCGACGACATGGATACTGCGTCAAAGCCTTGTTATGACCAGCAGGCCTTGATGCGCCGTTATGATGTGATCGCGGAAATCTGCGATGCCATGCTCGAACTCGGCTGGGGCCCGTACCAGAACGATCACGAAGACGCCAACGGCCAGTTCGAGATGAACTGGAACTTTGACGACGCGCTCATCACCGCCGATCGCCACTCGTTCTTCAAGTTCATGGCCCGCTCAATTGCCGAAAAGCACGGACTGCGCGCAACCTTCATGCCCAAGCCCTTCCCCGGCTTGACGGGGACCGGGTGTCACGCCCACATTTCGGTGTGGGACATGGCCGGCACGTTGAACATGTTCTTTGATCCGACCGAAGAAATCGGCATGTCGCAGCAGGGCTACAACTTCCTCGGCGGCATCATGCGCCATGCCGAGGCGCTGGCCGCCATCACCAATCCGACAGTGAACTCGTACAAGCGCATCAACGCGCCGCGCACGGTTTCGGGCGCAACATGGGCGCCCAACACCGTCACCTGGACCGGCAACAACCGCACCCACATGGTGCGCGTGCCGGGCAAGGGGCGCTTTGAACTCCGTTTGCCGGATGGCGCGGCTAACCCCTATCTGCTGCAAGCTGTGATCATCGCGGCCGGGCTCAATGGCATCGATCACAAGGCGCATCCGGGCAAGCGGCTCGATATCGACATGTACCAGCTCGGTCACACGATCACGGATGCGCCGAAACTGCCTCTCAACCTACTCGATGCCATTCGTAACTTCGACAAGGATGCCGAACTCAAGGCGGCACTCGGGGACGAGTTTTCGAACGCCTACATCAAGATGAAGTTGCAAGAGTGGAACGCCTTCACAGCGCATTTCACCGAATGGGAGCGGGCCAATACGCTCGACGTGTGAGAATGTCTTGCGCGCCTTCTCAATGAGCGGTTCGGAGGCCCTGTGTGGTCAATCCGGCACACAATGCCGGATAAGATATTTTTCCTATTAGGAAAATATTTTGACAAACGTACGCCCACCTGCGTCAAATGAGGTCTGATGCGGAGTGGGCAGTGCGACTTGCGGCCCAGCGATGGGCAGTTGTGCCGCTTTCACAACGGCGAACATTTGAACGCTGTATTGAGGGGTTGTTCTCATGGCTGATATTTCCGCAGGCACCGGAGCAGTCGCCTCTGAGCATGCACTGCAAAGATCGATAGATTGGCGAGGGGCGTTTTGGGTCGCGAGCGGTGTCCCAGCCCTAGTGCTGTTTTCCATCGGCGGTATTGCCGGCACGACGGGCAAGGTTGCGTTTCTGGTCTGGATCGCCTCCATGATCATGGGCATGATCCAGTCGTTCACTTACGCTGAAATCGCTGGATTGTTTCCGAACAAATCGGGCGGCACCTCGATCTACGGTGCAGCGGCTTGGGTCCGGTACTCCAAGATCATCGCGCCACTTTCGGTCTGGTGTAACTGGATCGCGTGGACGCCGGTTTTGTCGCTCGGCTGTTCGATTGCCGCCGCCTACATCTTGAACGCGCTCGCTCCTATACCCGCGGCGGACACGGCACAGGTTGTCGAGTGGATCAAAGCCAACGCGGCGTCCATACCCGCTGACTCGCCCCGCGTCGTGGAATGGATTGCAGCAAATGCCGGAAAGACGGCGCAGGATGCTGTGACTGCACTCCTCCCACTTGACGGCGTAGCAGCACTAACACCAGCGATCCGCAATTGGACGGCTTTCTCAGGCGTACTCGGTCCTGTCTCGTTCTCGTTCAACGCAGCATTCTGGATCGGCGCGGCGCTCATGCTACTGGTGTTCGCCATCCAGCACCGCGGCATTCTGGGAACCGCCAACGTTCAGAAATATATCGGCCTGCTTGTGATCATTCCGATGCTGATCGTTGGTATTGTTCCGATCATCACCGGGCAGATTGATTGGTCCAACTATTCGCCGGTGGTTCCGCTTGCCGCAGCTTATGCGCCTGCGCCCGGTGAATGGAATATTCCCGGATGGACGCTGATCCTCGGAGGCATGTTCATCGCCGCGTGGTCGACCGACGGTTTTGAGACCGCGGTGTGCTATACGCGCGAGTTCCGCGACCCCAAGACCGACACCTTCAAAGCCATCTTCTACTCTGGCCTGTTGTGTTTGTTGCTCTACACACTCGTGCCGTTCACGTTCCAAGGCGTTCTTGGACTTGAGGGCATGCTGGCAACGCCGATCGTCGATGGGTCGGGTGTGGCAGAAGCCATGGGCAAGATGGTCGGCGGCTCGGGCTTCGTCACCAATATCATGGTGATGATGATGATCCTCGCCCTTCTGCTGTCGATCATGACGGCGATGGCCGGCTCATCACGAACGCTCTATCAGGGCTCCCTCGATGGCTGGCTTCCGCGCTATCTCAGCCATGTCAATGAATATGGGGCGCCAACGCGGGCCATGTGGACCGATCTGGTGGTCAACCTTTGCATCCTCGCTATCGCCTGCGCCGACGCGACAAGCTTCTTCTTCATTCTCGCTGTGTCGAACGTTGGCTACATCATTTTCAACTTCTTGAACCTCAACGCTGGTTGGATACATCGCATCGACAGCGGGCACATTGAACGCCCCTACCGTGCACCCACATTTCTCTTGGCACTCGGTACGCTCTTCGCATTCGTCAATGCGATGTTCATGGGCGCAGGTGCGAAGGTTTGGAACCCGATGGCCTTGTGGGCAGGGCTGTTTGCATCGTCGTTGATTATTCCGGTGTTCCTGTTCCGGCACTACGTACAAGACAAGGGCCAGTTCCCGGCACAAATGCTCGCAGACCTAAATCTCACGGCCAACGACGTGTCGACGCGCAAGGCAGGCATTCTGCCCTACCTCACGCTCGTCGCCGGTCTTGCCGTGGTGCTGATCTCGAACTGGTTCTTCCAGTTGCCGGCTTAGTCGGGGTCGCGAGTGGTTAGCTTCGCTGCTGTGCATTGATAGAGGGCTGAACTGGCGACGGTTCGGCCCTTCAATCTTGGACCTGCATCTTGGGCTTGAAAGTGATAGGGAGAGTGACGAAAAACGTTGCGACTGAGCTTGCGCTAGTTATACTCAAACGAATAAAGGTTGCCTCGCAAGAAAAGACCAGGACGCTGATCGCACCGGTCATTCCAGTTCGTGCATTCGAGGAAGAATGATGCTGAGCCCGGGAATGAAGAGCAGGCCCGTTTATCCCGGCTTCACGCCGGATCTCAGCGCCAAGCACAATTTGATCGCCACTGAGGGCGAAGGCGCTGCAGCTGTTCTCGATATGGCAGCCAAGTCGCACGCTGATTTCTTCGCGCGTTCGACGCTTCTCTTTTGCCCAACAGGGTCCGCCGGCCGGGGTTACGAAGATCAGCTGCGTCAACTGCACCCCACTGCGCTTTGGGTGCTGCCGACGCTGCCGACGACAATGTTCCGCCTCAGAGGCGCGCTGGCGACTGCAACGATGGGGACGCGTCTCTATGCGTCGGGTACCGAGCCTTTCATCGGCAGCGTTTTGCAGGCGGCACTCGAGCACGGCATCGACCATAAGTCCGTCATCACCGAACATCGCGGGTCCGCCAAGCGGCGCGTGCAGTGCGTGCATTGCAAAGGCTACACGGAAAACGTGACGGCAAATCCTGTCGTTTGCGCGCATTGTGGATTGAACTTGCTGGTGCGCGATCACTACTCGCGGCGGCTGGGCGCGTTCCAAGGCGTATGTATCGATGCGGAGGTTCCTGGTGAAATCCCTCCAACAGAAGAACTCTATAAATGACGGTGTCTACCGACATTCGCGTTCATGTCGCTGAAGTTGAAACGGTCGCGACCGGGATCAAGCGGTTCAAGTTCGTTCCGCTTGGCGGCGGGCCGTTGCCTGAATTTTCAGGCGGCGCACACACTGTCGTAACCATGCACGACGGCGATCTTGTTCGGCGCAACCCATATTCCCTGATGGGCTCGCCATTCGACGGATCGAGCTACCAGATCAGTGTGCTACGCACGAAGGATTCACGCGGCGGGTCAGTGTTCATGCACGACCACGTTCGCGCCGGCACTGAACTGAGTATCAGTCAACCCGTAAACCTTTTTCCATTCGACCGCCGCGGCCGGCGCCACATTCTTGTCGCCGGCGGCATTGGCATCACGCCTTTCATCGCCATGACCACGCAACTTTCGCGCGAGGAGATTCCATTTGAGCTGCACTACAGTATGCGGTCGCAGGATTGCGGCGCGTATTGGCAGCGGCTGCTGCAGCAGTACGGACATCGGGTTCACACATATTTCGACGATCAAGGCGAGGTGCTTCCGCTGGCGCACCTTCTCGATGGTCAGCCACTAGGTACGCACCTGTATGTGTGCGGACCCGCGGGCATGATTGACTGGGTGCTCCGGTCGGCGCGCCATGCCGGTTGGCCCGTTGAAAATGTCCATCATGAACGCTTCTTGGCGCCGCCCGGCGGCAAGCCGTTTACCGTAGAACTGTCGCGTTCTGCAAAGACAATCAAGGTCGGTGAACACCAAAGCATCCTTGAGGCTGTCGAAGCCGCAGGCGTCGACGCCCCCTATCTCTGCCGTGGCGGGGCATGTGGTCAGTGCGAGACTGTGGTTGTGTCGTGCGACGGCATGCTCACTCACAACGATCACTATTTGCCCGATGATGAGAAAGCCTCAGGCAAAAAGATCATGATTTGCGTTTCTCGTATCGAGGGCCGGAGCGTGGTTCTCGATCTCTAGCCGGTTTTTGCGATGTGCGCTGAGAACGGAACTGGCACAACGGAGAGTGACATGGGTTTGATGTTCAAGAACGAGACGTACCGCGACGACTTCACATTCTCGAACAGCCTGGAAGCGATTCAGCGCTTCCCGTTTCCGTTCCACGAAGACAAGTACATGTACGTGGTCAACATCGAGCCGCATGTGCCGGGTCCGATAGGTTCGGCCTATGAGTTCCCTATCGATATTGATGAGCACTATGTCTCCGACATGCGTGATCGCGCACTGGTTCTCAAAGACGACCCCCTGCGCTGCCAGTCACTACCGCACATGATTTCAGCTGAGTGGGATCTCGTCGAGCTCATCATGACAAGCATGGCGCGCGACTACCCTGAGAATTTCACGCTGCATCGCGACGGCGACAAGTGGCACTGGATCAATCCAGCGATGATGATCGACCAGAAATTCAGCTTTGGTGATGTCTCGACTTTGCCGTATCGGCCTATGGAGTACATCGCGCGCCAGTGCCAGGGTGACTTTTGCCTCCTGGATCAGCGTGACGGCAATCTGTGGATGGATTCGGGCATCGTGACGTCGCAAGCCGATTGGTCACTCGATTTCGACATCGGCATGAACTTCATGGAATGGCACGCGCCTGTGCCGCTGGCCCACGAGCGCGGCGTGTTCGATCGCGCGCTCAAATTTATGCTGAACCTCCAGCAGGGCCGCCCAGTGCGCCGCCTCAACTGGACGATGACGATCAATCCGCGGCTCGATACGAGTCCCGAGACCTACCACACGTGGGGCGTTGATCGTACGACCGTGACGCCGGACAACGTTGGCGATAAGGTCCACTTGCGTGTCGAGCTGCAGGGGCTGTGGCGGCTGCCGCGCTCCAACGCGATTGTGTTCTCGATCCGGGCCTACATGATCAAAATGCAGGAGCTTACAACCGTTCCAAAATGGGGGCGGCGGATGCATCGCGTCTTGAAGACATTGCCACCCGAGATCGCAGGATACAAAGGGCTTTCGCGCTACCAAGAAACTACGATTAATTGGCTCGCCAAGTTCGACGACGGGGCGCCGACGACGCCAGGCTGCTGGCCGGAGTAGTTGCTAAATAATCAACTCTTCAGCCTGCCGCACTCCATGAACACTTTTTCACCGCCCGACCTAACATTAAGATGAGGGATACATGGCTGGCCGTATTGCGATTATTGGAGCAGGTCCAAGTGGCCTCGCGGCTCTGAGAGCCTTTGAGAGCGCCCGCAAGAAAGGCGCGGAAATTCCGGATGTCGTTTGCTACGAAAAGCAGAGCGACTACGGCGGACTATGGAACTACACTTGGCGCACGGGCCTCGACGAATTTGGCGAGCCGGTTCACGGCAGTATGTACCGCTATCTGTGGTCGAACGGGCCGAAGGAGTGCTTGGAGTTTGCCGACTATTCGTTCGAAGAGCACTTTGGCCGGCCAATTCCTTCATATCCGCCCCGCGCGGTCTTGCATGACTATATCAAGGGCCGGATCGAAAAGAGTGGCGTTGCAAGTTATATCAAGTTGAACACAGCAGTTCGCTGGGTTTCCTACAATGATGACACTGAAAAATTTTCTGTCACCGTCAAGGATCTCAACAGCGACGAGGTCAGCACGTCCGACTTCGATCACGTTATTGTGTCAAGTGGGCACTTCTCGACGCCAAATGTTCCAGAGTTTCCCGGTGTCAGGATGTTTCAGGGCCGTGTGCTTCACGCTCACGACTTCCGATCGGCGGACGAGTTCGCCGGAAAGGACGTCTTGCTCGTTGGCTCAAGCTATTCGGCCGAAGACATCGGCACGCAATGCCACAAATACGGTGCTAAATCGATCACGTTCAGTTGGCGCACGAAACCGATGGGCTTTGAGTGGCCTGAAAGTTTCAAGGAGGTGCCGCTGTTGACTAAGGTCGAAGGTAAGACAGCGCACTTCAAGGATGGAACCACAAAAGTCGTTGACGCCATCGTACTGTGCACGGGTTATCTGCACCACTTCCCGTTTCTGGACGATTCCCTCCGGCTCAAAACACGCAACCGGCTCTATCCGCCGAATATATACAAAGGCATCTTCTGGTGGGGCAACCCCAAGCTGATGTATATCGGTATGCAAGACCAGTACTACACGTTTAACATGTTTGACGCGCAGGCATGGTACGCGCGTGACGTCGTGCTGGGGCGGATCACCTTACCCTCCATCACCGATATGGCGATTGACATGACAAAGTGGTTCGCGCTCGAAGAAAAGCTGGCAGACCCGTTCGAGGCGATTGATTTCCAGACCGAGTATGTGCGCGATCTCACAGCGTCAACTGACTATCCGTGGCTGAATGTCGACGAGGTTGCCCGCCTCTTCAAAGAATGGGAGCACCACAAGGCCGAGGGCATCCTGACTTATCGCGACAGGTCCTATCCCTCGACACTAACGGGTACCTTGGCACCGAAGCACCACACGACTTGGATGCATGCGCTCGACGACTCTTTGGAAGCATTCCTGGCCAACAAATCTGCATGACCCTTGCACGCCTTTAATGCTGACGTGCAGCACCTCATCGGAAGCGCCAAGGCAAAAGGATCCACCCTGTGAGCACGCCCTCGGTCATATCGACGTTCCGGCCAAAGGTCGTCGAGCCGGGTAATGCGGTTCTGGCGACCGGTATTGAGCGCTACGTTGTGAAAGGCGGAGGATCAGGCGTCTTCGCACTCGACCGTGACGACCGGCTTGACTTGGCTCTTCTCGAAGGTGGGCAGCTAGTCGAGATTGCCGTCTTTGGTAACAAGGGCGAGAGCGATCTTGCGGCCCTCGGCCTCATTGGCCTTGCCGAGCCAGCGGGCATTCAACGCATCCTTGCCGCTGACAGCGAGGATGCCGCGCGTGTTCGGTTCGGCCTATTCCGCCGGGGTCTCGATATCGGCCGCGCGCGCGCCGCGCGACTGTTCGGCCCCGATGCACCCGCCGGTGAAATCCTGAGCTTCGATGCGGAACGCCCTGCGGTCGTCGTCCTTGCCGCTCCTGCCGCACCGATGCTCGTGTGGGATCAGAGCCCGCCGTCGGATGTTCTCGTCTACATTCGCCGCGCGCGACCGGCTGGGCCGGGATTGCGCCGCCTGCCTGAGCCACTCGCCGAGCCGCGTCTCGATCTCACAATCAATATCGCCAGTGCGATCTCCTTCGAAGTGTTCGAAGGCGAGCACATCCAGATCATCGACCTTGCGGGTCGTCAGTGCTCTGATTTCGTAGCCTTTCACCGCAAGGCTCTCGACACTGGCAATATCCTCGGCCTTGACTCTACAACAACGCGGACCATGACCGGGCTCTCCTATCCCAAGCCTGGCTTGTTCTCGAGGTTCTTCGATCGCGATCGCAATGCTCTCGTCGAGATCGTTCAAGATACGGTAGGCCGCCACGACACGTTCAATCTCGCGTGTACGAGCCGCTTCTATGAGGATGCGGGATACTTCGGGCACGCCAACTGCTCAGACAATTTCAACACGGCCATGGCGCCGTTCCATGTAGGGCAATACCGCGGCTGGCCGGCTATCAACTTTTTCTACAACACCAACGTCGATGCCAAAAATAACATCTGGTTCGACGAGCCGTGGTCACGCCCCGGTGATTACGTCATGATGCGCGCGTTGACTGATATCGTCTGCGGCGCCTCATCATGCCCCGACGATATCGATCCTGCAAATGGCTGGAACCTTTCTGAGATTCAGGTGCGCGTCTACCCAAAGGACGCCAATTTCAAGCGCGCGATTGGACACCGTATGACGCCAGAGTCCCCCATGCAGCTGACGCGCGAGAGCGGCTTTCATCCGCGCACGTCGGCACTCACCCGGTCGTTTGGAGAATACCGCGGCTTCTGGGTTCCGCACGCATTTTCCGCCAGCGGCCCCATCGATGAGTACTGGGCCTGCCGCGAGCGTGTTGTGATCATGGACTTGAGCCCGCTGCGTAAACTCGAAATCGTCGGGCCTGACGCGGAAAGCTTCCTGCAGGGTCTCATCCCGCGCGATGTTCGCAAACTTGCAGTGGGACAGATTTTCTACACGCCGCTTCTCTATGAGCACGGCGGCATGGTTGATGACGGCACGCTGTTTCGCATGTCGGAAAACAATTTCCGTTGGATCGGGGGCGACGACGCCAGCATTCTGTGGATCAAAGAGCATGCCGCCAAATCGGGCGCCAAGATCCTGCTTAAAACCGCGAGCGAGCAGATCCACAACGTCGCAGTGCAGGGCCCAAGTGCGCGTGAGACGCTGCGCGAGATTGTCTGGACCGCACCGGGTCGCCCGTCGCTCGACGAACTGGGCTTGTTCCGCTTTACGTTGGGTCGCATTGGCGGATACGAGGGTATCCCCATTGTTCTGTCTCGCACGGGCTACACCGGCGAACTCGGATATGAGGTCTTTTGTCATCCAGCGGATGGCCCCGCCGTGTGGGACGCCGTCATGAAGGCTGGTGCGCCATACGGTATTGCGCCGTTTGGCTTCGATGCACTCGACATTGTGCGCATCGAAGCCGGCCTTGTGTTCGGCGGCCACGATTTCGATTCAACGACTGATCCGTTCGAGGCCGGCATCGCTTTCACAGTGTCTCAGAAGAAGGAAGAGGATTACATCGGCAAGACTGCGCTCGAAAATCGGCGCGCAAATCCTCTGCGCAAACTTGTGGGGCTCGAACTCTCGAGCAACGAAAAAGCCGCCCATGGCGATCCGGTATTTATCGGCCGGGCGCAGATCGGAATCGTGACAAGTGCCACGCGCTCGCCGCTTCTCAAGAAGAGCTTGGCGCTCGCTCGCGTCGAGAGCATGCATGCTGATATTGGCAAGCCTGTCGAGATCGGGAAGCTCGACGGGCATCAGAAGCGGCTCAAGGCGGCGATTGTGCGGTTTCCTTTCTACGATCCGGATAAGTCGCGTGTTCGCATGTAGTGAGACTTAGTGAGAAGGATCGGACATTGCGGTCCGGCCCTGTGCGTAAAATCTCGAGTCTGACCGATTGTCAGCCGACGGCCGTACGCTTCTTCTTCTGTGGATCATCGAACGTCAGGGTGTGCGCCATGGCACTAGTCTGCACGCTCTTTCCGCGCACCTCTAGCTTGGTTCCTTGAACAGCGGTTGGAACGCTGAGGCGCGCAATGGCAATAGTCTTGCTGGTCAACCGCGAGTGCATCGCGCACGTTACGAGGCCGGCCTTCTGGCCGTTGTGATAGACCGCATCGCCGCCATCGGGTGGCGTGTTACCGTCTATGAGCAAACCGAAGATCTTGAAGCGCTCTTTGCTCTTGAGGCGATAATGCTCTTCGGCACCGCGAAAGCCCGTCTTGCCCGGAGACACGGTGAAATCGAGTCCGAGCTCCCACAGCGTATCGCCAGGAACCTCGTTCTCGAAAGGATACATCTGCGAGTTGTCATAGGGATAGAACAGCAGGTAACTCTCGACACGCAACCAATCTAGCACCGTGAAGGCACAGGGAATGATGCCCAACGGCTTGCCTTCGGATAGGATGGTGTCCCAGATCAGCGGCACGTTTTCAAACTTGCAGAAAATTTCATATCCGCGCTCACCAGTGTAACCGGTGCGCGAGATCATCACCGGCGCACCGAAGAGTGTGGTTTGCATGTGATGGAAATACTTGAGGTCGCGGATGCCTGGCACGTGCTTGGCGAGAAAATCCACGGCGAGCGGACCCTGCAGCGAGAGATCGTGTAGATCATCATCAAACTGCAGTGAGACGTATTTTCCCTCGGCCTGACGTTGCAGCTCCTCGTGGCCCGAGCCTGAACCGTGCACGACCATCCAGGCATTCGGCCCCGTGCGGTAGAGTATGCAATCGTCGGTGAACTTGCCCTTGTCGTTGAGCATGCAGGCATAGGCCGACTTGCCGGGATAGATTTTGGTTACGTCACGCGTCGTCATGTAGTGAAGAAGTGCGTTGGCGTGGGGCCCCGTGACATGCACCTTCTTGAGACCCGAGACATCCATCAGTCCGGCTTTGGTGCGGATCGCTTCATGCTCGTCCACCATGTCGCTGGCATAGGTCCATGCGGTCCCCATGCCATTCCAGTCTTCCAGTTTTGAGCCAAGTGCCCGGTGCCTGTCTGCAATTGCTGAATAACGCCAAGACAGTGTCATGGTTGCGCTCTCCCTATTGCCCAAGGTTATGATGGAAATCGATTTAGTGCGGTTACGATACGATTAGACCCTGGCTAGGCGCGAACTTTGCTTGGTAAGCTCGAACGCTGCGCATCACATCGGCGCGACGTCGTTTTTGACTTGATTGGGGATGGGCGTCGCCGAAACGTGTCTGGGTCTGCAACCACTGAACTCGTTGCCTCGCGGCGGACCTTGAAGACGTGGCGACATTTTCGACTGTTGCCATGACAGGATCCCATCGCCCCTCGTGTCCTGGTGCGGTTTGCTGCCCGGTCGTTCCCTCAAGCGCCAAAGGGAACAACGGCAATCTGACTCCAATATTCTCTTAAGTCAAAAGATTTGCATCACAATAAACAATTTCGGTGCGCGGCCTGAGTGCGCGGACCCTTCATGACGCGGCCGGCAGCTAGGCGCCGGACCGAAACGAGGCACTCTCGAAGCTCGTTGCGATTAGTGATGGCGTAACGCCAGACATCGCGGATTTGCAAGGGTGCCAATACGTTTCGCGAACGTCTCGCACCCCGAGATCAGACACGGCGATCGAAATGCGGTTTCAGACCATGATGCACCGCGTCTGCGGGTCGGTGACACCAATCGCAGCCGCGATGAACGCAGTTATTTGGCGCGACAGGTTATTCGAACCCACAGGCGACGCATTAAAAAGCCCTCTGCAGTCTCGCAAAAAGGGTGCGAGGCGTCGCACGAACCAATGACATCTAAAATATAAGACTTAGGAATTTGGTTGCGGGGGCAGGATTTGATCTTTGCTTGCTAACCCGCGTCAGCGGCTTGAGGCAAGAATTTAAAGCGCTTGATCGCCCTTCCAAGGTTCACCCGGCATGATCTGGAGCAGTTTCGCGAATACAGCTTCGCCAGCAGCTTCTGGGTTCCAGTTAAATCCGGCTGCCAGCAGCGGCCCCATGTCTGCCGTGAATTGCGGGTCGCGCAACTTTGCGTCGAGGTTTTGCTCAAACAACGCCCGCGTCACGTTATGCCCGCCTCGCGCCATGTACTCCGAAAACGCGCCGATGATCCGGGCGGGAACCACATCCTGCCGTGCGAGTGCGGTCGCCAGATCGAACAGGTCACGGCCCTTCCGGCGCTGATATAGCGCCCGGAGTTTGGTGCCGAGCAATTCATCAAGTTCGTAAGTCGTTATTTCGCACTCGCCTTCGAACCAACGCGAGGTAACTGAAAACGGAACTCGCGTGAAGCCGTGGATGGCGAAATGCTCGCGGGTGTTGGTCTCGACTTTGAGCCGCAGTCCTATCGGCGGCACGTCTTCTGACTCAAACCTGTAGCTGAACGTCACTCGGCCTTCTGTTTGTTTCCATCTAGGCTTGCCGAGCCACGGATCGAGAACACCGCGCAAAGCTTCCATCATCGGGCCTGCCGCCTCTGCCGAGACTTGGACCAGATCAATGTCTTCGGAATAGCGGGCAGCGGGTTTGAGAAAAAGTTTGTAGAGCGCGGTGCCGCCTCGGAAGGCAAGCGCATCTTTCAGAACCGGATGGGAGAAGATTTCGACAAGAGCGCGACAAATCACAAGGTCTTGCTCAACCTGAAAATCTTGCACCCACGGCGCTTCGGCCCGCCATTCAGTGATGTAGTCGCGTGGGATCACAGGTCAGTCTCCACGTCCGCGTTGACATGGAGCTTCCAAACGTCATCACGCGGGGAGCTTTGGTGATCGACCGACGGCAGAAGCGGCGCATATTGTTTCGCGCGCGCTTGGACATAGTCTTTGAGCGTTGCTGCCGCCGGTGCGGCATCGACTTTCTCCAGCAAATATCCGAGCCGCTGCGCCCACGGCAAAGGTGCGGTCTGTGCCGCCGCCGCAAGCTTGTCTGGGTCCATCTTCTCGGCAAGTTCGGCGAGAATGGTAGCGACCTGATCGAGACCTCCTGCATGGTGCTGGTATCCGACAAGATCGAGTGCCGTCGCCTCTGCTGTAGAGACGAGGACAGTTCCGCGAGGCGTGTTGAATTTCTGAACAGGAACCTCAGATAGACGCTTGCGCGTCGTGAATGAGACGCGCACGGCACCACAGACAATCTGCCTGCGACTACCTGCCAGAAATACTTGATACTCCTGCGGGCGATGGTGGGCTGCGCCGTGGTATTGAGCCGCCGATAGAAGCCCCGCATAATATTGCAGCTTCAATCGCTTCATCAGGTCCGGGATGAACTGGTCGGCTGGCAGGCATCCAAGAGAGCGATATTCGGGCGGCACAACGACGTAAAAACCTCTCGCCGGTGACGCGATCAGCCCTTGTTTGGCCAGCCTGTTGAGAGCCAGCTTTGTGGCGTCCGCCGAGATGTGGAGTGCCGCCTGCGCGTCCGCCGATACAAAGTGATAGCGCCCGCCTGCGGCCAGATTGGCGGCGTAGTTTCGCGCACTGAGATGATTAGCGGCATTTTTCATACTCACAAAGTATCATTTTTCGATACTTTGTGCAATTGATTATTATTTCTGCTTGAGACGCTGCTCGGTGAAAAATGATACCAAGCCATGAAAAACGGTAATTTTAGACGCAGATTCGTGAAAAACGATAAAAATCCGGACTTCCGCCCAACACATCACAAAAAGCCCAGCTTGCCCCTCCCTTTAACCGCTGAGTTGACCAACAGATCTTCTAACCATTCGGGATCGTTGAGACGGGCGGCAATGGCGAACAACAGCCGATGGCCCGGTCCAACTGGTCCCTCAAAATCTGCGGGAAGCAAAAAAGAAACCCGACCGTCACGATCAACCACGAAGGCTGCTTGATCGTGACGAATGACACTTCCTTCGACTGCTGACTTGTTCATGACGGCTCATCCCTATTCAGCCGGTAGCCAGGCGCAGGTTTACGGCGCTGTCCTTGTTTTTGCGCCAACTCTTCCTTCCGCTCGCGCCATGCGTCTTTGCCGGTGCGAACGTTGGCGCTAAGTTTAGGCGCGGCCATGTCTTGCGTGTTGGTCACAAACTGGTCGTAGCGTTCCTGCGAACGGTCGTGCTTCGCAACCTCTTCAAGGCGGATAGTCCGGCGCAGCTTCGTCTGAAGCGACAGTCGTTCTTTCGCATCGAGCCTTTTGAGAACGTCTTCCTTGCGGGCGATCATCTCGCGTTCACGCAGATGACGCCTCTGAAGGGCAGTGCGCTCCCGGTTCTGGCGTTCCACCGGGTTGAGGTGCGGATTGCGATAGAGCGGCTTCAACACTGAGCGCAGAGCAGGAAGCCGCGAAAACAGACCAAACACCGCCGACGCTGCCCGCGTGAACGGCTTCTCCATCTCCGCTTTTTGCGCGGCGTGCAACGCCAGACGCTCCGAGCGATGCACGATCTCCGTTTGCTGCTTCTTGAGGTCGAGCGGCAAGCGGCGCTTCTCTTGCTTCTCTGAAAGCGCGCGCGACGCATCTTTCATCCGTTCGTTGACGCGGGACCTCACGACGTCAGAAACAGCCTTCTGACGCTGCTGGGCAAGTGCTTGCGCTTGCTCAACTGTGGGCAGTTGCTGAGCCGCTATCGGCTCAAGAAGGCGCTTTACATCGCGGGTCCGCGCGCCGTTGATTTGCCGCGCGAGGCTGTGAACGCCGCCGTCTCTATCGACGATGACGTAACCGCGCTGGTCGCCTTGAGCGAGGATAAACCCCCTCTCGGCAAGCGCGGCCCTGAACGCCTCTGCACTGTCTGACCGGCGGAACGCATCGGTCACAACCACCTTGCGGTCAGCAGGGCTTAATCCCGACTTTTCGGCCTGAGCCTTGTCAGCGAGCGTGATGTCTTTGGCAGCGTCGCGCTCCTCGCCCCGGTCCTTGGCGATCCCCTCTGGCACCTCCAGGCCGAACTCGCGCGCCAGTTCGCGCGACAGGGTGCGCAGCTTCTGCCGGTCATGGGCGATATGTACCGCGCGCATCGCTACCGGGTCGATCCGCGACCAAACCACATGGCAGTGCTCGCGCCCGTTCTTCACGTGAAAGACGACCGCGCGCGCCTGGCCCGACAGGCCCAGGCCCACCTCGATGCGGTCGATGGCGGCGTTGTACTGTTCCCGCGAGAGCGGCGCGGACGGGTTTATGGACAGGCTGTAGAGAGGCTTTTTGCACCGCGTCCCCGCAGCAACAGCCTCGAACTCGCCCAAGGCTCCATAAAGATCGTCCGCCACAGTACCCCTGATCTGGCCGATTTCGATGCGCTCGTTGTCATGCGCATTCATCAGGTGAAGGGCCAGATCAGCGCCGCCTCCGCGCTGGTTGCCTTTCAGGATCATGGCTCGCGCCCCAGAGCCTGAAAGCAGACCACGCGCATCTCGGCGAGGTCCCGGAGCGCCGCGGCGATGAGCGCACGGTATTCGTGCTCAGCGTCAGCCGCCGAGGCCGCACGTAGCGTTTCGGCGATCCGGCCTAACTCGGCGAGAATACGGGCAGCCGCTTCGTGGTTGACCGTAGGCCTGCGCACGGCACGCGGCTGTGGTCCCGCCAGCAGCCGACCCCGGATCAGGGTGGCAACGGAGGTCCCGGCGCGATCCGCGATTTCGCGGATTGCGCTTGCCTCCTGTTCGTTGAAGCGAGCAGACAGCGTCCTCTGACGCTGCCGCCGCCCCGATCCGCTTCGTGCCATGCCGGGCCTGCGCGCATCCAAGGACGCGCCTCCTTTGGTCGTGGTGCAGCAACGAAAATGCTGCTCATCGCACGATCCGGCTCGATGCCGGATAGTGCGTGCCAGGCGGGGGATGCAACGGGGGTCGCCAATTGAGACCCCCTTGCCAAGATGCGCGCGGAGTCGCCGCGCACATCTTGTAATTCCCGCTAACGACCGTTTCTTTGATTATACCGGCCCGGAATTACAAGGAGGTTAAGATTGAGTTAAACCTGGATATGGAGCGCAAAAGCAACTTTATTGCCGCAATTATAATGGGTTCATTTCCATTGGTCAAATTCTGGCCATTTCACATTTCCTGCAATTTGGCTTCTTGTTCGACGATATAATCGCAGAGTTCTTCGCTGGCGTAACATTGTGCCGCGATGACCGTAGGCCAGCGACCTGACTTGTCCGGGACCAGCTCGGCTCCGGCAGCTTCAAGGAGGTATTTGACGAGTTCAAGGTTGTTTGTTCCAACCGCTAAGTGCAGAGCCGTGAGGCCCGTCTGTTCGTGCCAAGCGTTGACATCGGCACCGTTGGCCAAAGCCCGGCGTACCTTCTCAAGGCTGCCCGAGTAAGCGGCGTTATGGAGATCAAACAGCAGGTCCTTGGTAGATTCCCCCTGTCCTGCGCGGGGCTGCTGAGCCATAGCTTTACTACTCCCCAGAGCTGCGTTTGAACGTGAAATGGTGGAGTTCGGAGACGACCCTCGGATCGCCTTCCCGCGCCCCAAAAATCGCTTCGGCTCCGTGCCCGAGAAGCGCGCCCGCATCGCTCTCCTGAAGCCAGTATGTGCGCGGGAGCCGGGTCAACAGGTTTTTCGTGATCAGGCAAATAAGCGGCCTGAACTGGACCGCGATGCCCTCATAAACATGGTGCATGCCGGGGTCATATTTTGCCTTGCGACTGCCGCTCGGATTGGTCACTTTCTCTGTCACTTTTAGGCTCTTTCCGTCCCTGAATAGTTCGAGCCTCAATTCAGAGGTTTGAACGCTTGAGATATCCTGACCTGTCTTATTGACTAAGACCATCCCCTTGATGTTGCCCTGTGCGTATCCAGTCCACCCGCCGAGCAGGGCGTCTCGACTCGCGGCGTCGCCCGATGTTTCAAAAAACGTGCCTGCCGCCTCCGCCAAGACCTCTGTTCCCAGCTTGGGTTTTAAGGCTTCGGCAAATTGCGAGCACACCGACAGTAGCGCATCATTGGTGCGGGAGGTATCGGCGAGAAACCGCTGGAGGGTTTTCATCGGCAGCAAATGCGGTTCCCGGCCAACGGCCTTGGCGATGCGGACCTGAAGGGTCGGAACGCCGATCCGGTGTTCTTCCATATAGGCAATGAGCGCCGCGCGCAGCAGGGCGCGGTCATCCCGACTGAATGTTTTGTTGATCCGAACGGGCTTCGTCATTTGACCAATTCCTGACCAACAATTCGTGTCTGGCGCGCGTTATTTCAAGCGGCATGAACCTCAGCATCATCGCATATATCGCCCTCGCTGTCCTCGCCGTGAAGCTCGGTGAATGGCGCAGCGCTAACGCCCCGACGACCTTTGGGTCAGCCGATTGGCTGCGCGCATGGGTGGCCAGCGGCCAAGGCCTTTTCAGGAAAGGCGGCCTCGTCATCGGCGATTGGATCGGCCTTCTGCCGGTCCATTATCGCGGGTCTGGCCACGCGCTGACTGTCGCTCCGACCGGGGCTGGCAAGGGCGTGAATGCCATCATCCCCAACCTCTTGCAGCACGAATGGATTTTCTTGCTCGATCCCGGCGGCGAGAACGCTGCCATCGCGTCGCGCGCTTGGCGTGCGAAGGACTACTCGTTTTTCTGCCTGAACCCTTGGGGCATGCATAGCGGCAACCCTTGGTCCCTTCCCTCGCACCGCCTCAATCCGCTCGACATTCTCGATCCCGCTTCCGAGACGTTTTCGAGCGACGCGGAGTTGCTGGCCGACATGATCGTCGTGCGCAGCGGCAGCGAAACCGGCTCTTCCGCATATTTCAAGGACGAAGCGCGTTCGGGGATTCGCGCGTTCCTCATGCACATCGTAACGGCTGAGCCGAAAGCGCGGCAAAACCTACTGACCTTGCGCGAATACATCAGCGCCGAGGCCGGTGTCTGGGAAAAACTGATCGCCGCCATGAAAAGTAACCAGTCTGCGGGCGGTCTCATCGCGCGCGAAGCGGCGCAGCATGAGCGGCGCGAAGCGCAGGCCGCCGAGGAATTTTCCGCGATTCTCTCGACGATGAAGCAGGATACGAACTTCATCGAAGACCCGGTGATGCAGCGGGCGCTGATGTCTTCCGACGTCAATCTCGCCGATCTCAAAGGCTGGCGAAACGGCGCGGCGCTACCCGGCTGCGTTGTCTCCGTAGTCATTCCGCTGGAATATTTCGAGACGCACGCCGCCTATGCGCGTCTGATGGTTGGCTGTGCGCTGTGGGAAATGCAGCGCAAACCGCTCGCGCGGGGCCGCGTCCTGTTTGTGCTCGACGAATTCCCTGCGCTGAAACGTATGGACAAGATATCGCAAGGCCTCGCGACGTTGCGCAAATATCGCGTCTGGCTTTGGCCGGTCATCCAGAACCTCGGCCAGCTCAAGCAAATCTACGGCCAGAACTGGCAGACCTTCATGACAAACGCGGGCGTGAAGCAGTTCATGGGCGCGGGCGATCTTGAGACGGCACAATACGTCTCTGATTTGTGCGGCGAAGGCACCATCGAAGTTTCGACGAAAAGCAGGCAGGGCGAGTCCGTCTCGCAGACCTCGCGCCGCCTTGCGACCGCCCAGGAGATCATGAACATGAGCGCCGACTTGCAAATTGTCTTCGCAGATAATCTCCGGCCGATGCTCTTGCAAAAGCGGCCTTACTGGCATCGCCCGAGCCTGCGTGGGTCGTTCAACCTCAATCCCTACCACGCGGAAACGCCCAACCTGGATTACAGGACAATCTTCTGGGCGGTACAGGGCGCGTGGTTGCGTTTCATTGCCTGGCTGCTGCGCCCTTCCCCCGCAATTGTCGCGGTGCTGCTGTTCGCCTTCACCTACGCACTGGACGTTCAGGTGCTGGTGAGACAGCGGCCTGGCACCTACCTGCACAATTCCTCATGCACCTTCGCATCAACACGCGGCGCGCGATTTTATACAACTGACGGCGGCGACTGCCCTGCCGTCCTGATCGGCAATAATTGGTCGCAAGGGGGCTGAGATGGCGAGTATCAAAACAGAATCTGCTGGCAACTGGTCCGACTTCGCCACCACGGTTGTGCTCGGCTTTTTTAGCTTGATTGCGCCGATCCATCTTTCGATGTGGCTCGGAGTCGATCACGCTTTAGATGGCTATCCCGCAATTACGTTGGCTGTTTGGGCAATCCTCACCGTCGTTTCCTACGGTATTCTTCAGGGTTTGCTCATGGCCGCGTTCGCCTTGCTCTCGCGCTTGACGGCATTCGTCGAGGGCATCGTCGGGTTTGTTGCAAATACCGTCGAATGGGCTTTGACCGCTGTCGTCGAGGTGTCGGCGCAGTTCGGACTGAAGCTGCTGCTTCTGCCGTTCATTCCCTTCATGTTTGCGGCCAAGTGGCTCTACAGCGTTTTCATTGCTGGAATTGCCGAACGGCGTCGCCAGAACGAAGAACTGAGGCGGCTCTACGAGGAAGTGAAGGATGAGTACGGCTCTTTTGAAGAGTTCGTGCGCGACTTCCATTCCGGCGGCGCTCAATCAGGACAGAAGCAGAAAGAGCGAGAAGACGCTGCCGCCCCGCCGCCGCGAGATGCCTTCAAAGAGGCGTGTGCTGCCATTGGCCTTCCGCCCGATGGCTCATTCAGCGAAGCGGAATTCAAAGAGCGCTATCACGCGCTGATCAAAGCGGTGCATCCCGATATGGTCGGCCCCAATGCATTCGCGGCGCAGTTGAACGAAGCTCGCAATGTCATCAGGAAGCGAAAGGGATGGTGATGAAAGGCAAATGGCTAAGACCGATTTCCGCGCCGGGCGCTCCCGCGATCAAGGATGAAAAGCCCTTGATGCCGACTGACGACTTCAACTGCCGCATCGCAGCGTTCAAGAAGGCGCGAGGGCTTGCGGAAACGTTCCGGCTGACGACGTTCTGCCAACAGCAGCGGAAGCACTTCGTGACAACTTTTGAGCGCTACGGACCGGGCGAGCTGTTCAAGCGGGTTTGCATGGAAGAAGTTGCTGCTTCCAACAGCCGGTTCGGTGGCAAGAAGCAAAACGTGCAGCAATTCAATATTTCTGATGTGGCTGCATGGGAATGCGCGTGCGACAGGCGTAGCTTTGTCCTTTGCGATTGCGGTCGCATCAGTTGCCAACCGCCCGATGGCAACTGGAGCTGCATGCCCGGCTGCGGAAGGAGCGGACCTCTGGTTCCGCTCCGTAGCATCGACGGGTCAAAAGGCGGCGGAGGCGCAAGCAAATTTGCCAAGTCGTCATCAGCATTGTTCAAGACCACCGGCCCACCCCTGCTGCCGCGCCGCTAGCGACACCAAATTCGCAAGGGCTGCGACGGGCATGGTATAATGGAAAGATGAAAGCACGCACCAGGCGAGCCGGAGGAAGTTCCGGCTCGCGCAAGGATGAAGTGTCTGCGCTGAAAATCAAACTACGCGGCAAGGACAACGCGCCACTATCAATGGCTGAGTTGCGAGAGGGACTGCTCGAAGCAGCCCGCGCACTCCAGCCATACGAGAAAGACTACCGTACGAAATCAGCGACCATCTACCTGACGATGATCGACAGCGACGGCCAGCCGGTGCGCATCAACGATGCAAACGAACTGGTCATCTACCCTTACAAATCCGCTGCCGATGAACACAAACTGTGAACTCCGGCCCAGATCGAGGCTCCCCGCGCCCACAGGCGCGGGGACTTGCCAGCCTAGAGAAGGCAGTACTGCTTGCCACGCTCTTTGGCGTCTTTCCAAGTCTTGCACTGTGCCTTGGTTTGAAGCCACTGCTCGACAAAGCGGACTGGTCCGCCGTATTCATCGACCAGAAGACGGTCGGTGAAGTGCGACACATACCCCGTTTCGGTGATCGGCAATGGCGAACGGCACACCGACTCCACTTCAACATGGGCGACGGCGTATCGGTCGTTGCTGCCTAACCACTCCGGGCAGTAGCGAACCTCGATCTGGATATCGTGCCACTCGAAGCGGTGGGTTTGATAGGTGCATTCTTTCATGGGCATCCTCCTTGAAGGAAGAGAAAGCGCTTACGCGCCTTCCCCCAGATCCTTCGGTTCGAAGTTGCGGAGAACCACTCGTCCGCCTGCGGCGGGAAGAAGATCGAGCGTCAGGCTGAAGCCCTTGCCGTCTTCGTGCGGCCACGCTGCCCCGATGCGGGTCCAGCTTGCGTTTTCACGGTCTGGAACGTGATAGGCGATCAAGGCCGGTGCGGATTTCTTCTCCGAGTTTTTCTTAGATTTGGTGCGTGTCATTTTCTTTCTCCTTACATTGGGTTTCGCTCTTAACGGCGTCACCGTTTGACGGGATAAAGACTGCAAAGCACCGAAGGGGAACGGCCACGCGGGAGGGCGCAACGCGGCCGAATGGATCGGGCCTGCCGTTGCTTTTCAGGATGTCTCGGCTAGGTGTTCAAGCATCGGGAGAGCGAACCGGAAGGAGAAGACTTCACGCACCGAATATGATCGGAGCAGAACTTGGACTGTCGTTTGCTGTTGTCCACAGCCAGATCGGATTTTCGGGACGTGCTCGGCAACATCAAAAGGACGATGAGATGGCTCATTCTGCCTGCATTGTTTTACCGCGAGAAAGGCGGGCTGAAAACGCCCGTGATGATATCACTGTCGGCAAATCAGGGCGCGCAGGAAGCGCTAGCGGTTGGCGTATACGTGATGACGATGATGCCTTGTGTGCCTGATCCACCGGTGCCGTCCGTGCCGTTGCTGGTGCCGCCACCGCCACCTCCACCGCCGCCATAGGTCACGCTGTTACCGCCGTTGCCGCCGACAGCACTTACATTTGCATTGCGCGTGCCGCTACCACCACCGCCGCCGCCTGACGGCCCGTGCGACCCGTCGAAGGCAGTATCGGCCCCGCCCGCGCCGCCATTATTGCCGTTGCTGCTAATATTACCGCCATTACCACCACCCCCACCGCCGCCAGATGAGCCGTTTCCACCCCCAGCAGCCCCACCGCCCGAACCGCCGCCACCGTTGCCCCCGGCAGAACCGCTTACTGTCGAACCGGCTGTTCCGGCCGTACCGTTATTCGATCCGCCACCACCTCCTCCTCCGCCACCGGCAGGAGCCGAACCGGCAGCCCCGGCACCGCCAATGGCACCAGCACCGGAAGGTCCAGCCGCACCACCACCACCGCCGCCGCCGGAAGTTGAGTTGGTAAAACCATTACCGCCAGTACCGCCGGAAAATTTTGTCGTGCCAATACCCGAACCCGCAGCGCCACCAGTGCCGCCGGTTGATGTTGCGCCGCCCCCGCCGCCCTGCGCACCAACACTTGATCCTGCGAGAGTTGTGCCGTTGAACCACGTATCGCCGCCAACCACCCCAGAACCGCCGCCTGAACCCACCCGGAATGTCGCGCTTCCACTAGGCGTAAGTGTGAGGTTGGTGATTTTGGAATAAGCGCCGCCTCCGCCGCCTCCGCCGCCAGTTGTGGATGGTGTGACACCACCAGCCCCGCCGCCGATGACTTCAATCTGATTAGTGGCGGAGTCCCAGTTGCTCGGCACGCTCCATGTCTGATTGCTGCCGGTCGGAGAGGTCAGGAAAATAGTTTGGGGGGAGCCGCTTGGGCAGGCCGAAACAGTGACCCCGGCAGGCGTGGCATTGATGAAGGCATTTGCCCCCGTACTCCACTCCGCCACGGTTTTAGTTGGAACCAGAATAGACAGGCCAGAAGCGTGACTGTTTGCGACCCGACGGCATGTGCCTAGCTCGTCAACAGTATAGGTCTGTCCGTTAGGCACCACGCAGCTATTGAGTGCGTGCGCGGCAAACGGAAATGCGCAGAATGCTATGAGCAAAAGAATGGATAACCGCATGGTCTTAGCGGCCTCCATGTGTGTCCTTTAGCGCTCTTATTTCTATCTTGAGCGCCTCAATCTCCACCTGCTGGAACTTCACCGCTTCGACTAGCGGCGCGATCAACTGGTCATATTCGACCGCTTTAATCCCGTCCGCATCGGTGCTGACAGCATCGGGCATTACTTTTTCAACTTCCTGCGCAATAAAGCCAAATGCAGGCTGGTCATTTTTTTTCCATTGGTAATGCACGCCGCGAAGTTGCACGATTAGATCAATAGGATTTTCGATGGTAACAATTCTTTTTTTCAACCTTTCATCCGAAGAGTGAAGATAAGCGGTCGCTGTAACATTTGCACTGAATGTCGCCGCGCCTGTCACAGCAAGCGTACTCGAAGCCGTCACCGCATCCGAGAGCGTGATTGTACTTGCGCCCTTCGCGTCAATCGTGATCGGAACGGTCGCGCCTGTGCCAGCGGAACCAAGCGTCACTGTGCTGGTGCCGGTCGATGGCGTCATCGTGAAGTAGTTCACGCCGCTCGCCACAGTATTGAGGCGCAGAACGTCGATGCTGTTCGCTGACAAGGTCGGCGTACTCGCAGCAGGAAGATACAAACCGTTCACAGCCGCCGTTGTGCCGGTCGCACTTACCGCCGCGCCGCTGACAATGCCAGTCGCCGTAGCGTTTGCGCTGAATGTCGCATTGTTGCTTGCGTCAAGACTGAAACCCGCTGCCGTCCCCGCCCGCGAAATAAAGTTCGCGCCGAGATTGATGTTCGTCGTCGCGGTGTGGTTGCCGAGATTGTCGCCAGTGGCTGTCGCGCTGCCCTTCGCCAGCAGCTTCCACCGGCTGGCCGTCGAGTCATACATAATCGTCGCAGTCTCGTTCGCGGCCACCGCAAGATCGCCTGTAAACAGGAACTGGTTTGCAGCCGTCGAGGTAACAGAGTTTTTCAGGGTAATCGTGAAGGAACCGATATTCATCAGCGTGATGATTCGGCCATCCGCACCGCCGGTGAGGCCGGTCAGATTGAATGCGGCGGAAGCCGACGCCCTGATTACAGTGGCGGTTGAAAGGCTGGCCGGTGCCCAGTCAT